>JAYULK010000075.1:0-2635 GCA_043763635.1 Chitinophagaceae bacterium | reverse complement strand
AGGGCCCAATATGCCTTTAAAAATTTCAGCTCTTTTGCTTATAATTTGTACCGCATTAAAAATGGTAAACTGTTGGGGCGTCAATCCTTTTTTTACTTCTTTCCAGTATAATGGCATGGATACCGTAGCGCCATTTTTTGGTCGCAAAGAATATACAGAAGAGATGGTTTGCCCACTTCTGTTTTGCAAATAATCCAGGTATATTTTTTTGTTGCCACGCTTCTTTAAATTTCTTTCAAGCGTTGTAAAGTCAGGTAGCATTTCACTCACCATCATCGATAATAAATGCGCAAAGTTTTTTACTTCTTCATAATCATATTTCTTTTTCATTGGCACATAAATATGCAACCCAGATGCGCCCGATGTTTTACAAAAACTTTTTGCACCAGCCTTATCTAAAACTTTTTTAAATGCATTTGCTACTTCGATAACCTGGTCAAAAGTGTTTTTTTCTGAAGGGTCAATATCAATGATCATATAGTCTGGCTTATCTGGAAATTTGATGGTGGAATGCCAGGGATTTAATTCTATACAACCTAAATTATTGAGGTATGCAAGTGTTGCTTTATCGTTACAAATAATGTAATCAATTTCCTTTTTCGATGACTCAGAATACACTGCAAAAGACTTGATAAAATCAGGTGCATTTTCACCCGCATCTTTGTGAAAAAAACCATCATCATTTATTCCGTTAGGGTTTCTTTTTAAAGACTCCGGACGGTCCTTCAAAAAAGGCAAAATATATGGAGCAATTTGCTGGTAATATTCAGCTACCATTTTCTTGGAAACCTTGTCTTTTGGAAAATATATTTTATCAGGATTCGTAATTTCTACAGAAACTTTTCCTGCTTTAATCAAAAACTTTTCACTGCTTTTTAGAGTCGTTTTATTTGTTGCCGAAGTTGTTATTTTACTTGCCTTTTTTATTATTGATTTTTGCGATTCCATGTTTGTTTGTTTTACATCTTTATCATTTCGTAATCTTAAAAAAACCGGGTGTCTTAGTTTTTCATCAGCTGTCCATTCGGTAAATTTTACTTCGCAAATAATTTTTGGTTTTACCCAGGTAACTTTATTATTTGTAACAATTTTTTCTGCAAAAGGAGATGCTGTTTGCACCAGCGGTTGCAGTAAATTAAAAACCGTCTGCAGCATGTTATCATCATAGCCTGTTCCTGCATGGCCTGCATGTACTAGTTTGTTTTCCTTCATTATTCCTAACACAAGCGATCCGAAATGTTTTCTTCCGCCGGTTGGTGCGGTGTATCCGCAGACTATTACATCGGCAGGTTTATGGTTTTTAACCTTCAACCAATCATTTGTTCTTTTGCCTATTGCATATGCACTATCTGCTTTTTTTGCCATGATGCCCTCCAGGTTATTTTTAACAGCTGCTTCAAAAAAAGTGATGCCTGTTTCAACTACATGATCCGAATATTTTATCACATCATGTTTTGGGATCAACGATTTCAATAATTCCTTTCTGTCCGTTAAGGGTAAATGTGTAACGTCATTGCCATCAAGAGAAATTAAATCAAAAACATAATAGCAAATAGCTAAATGTGTATTTTCAGAATAATGCTGAATTTTTTGAAAATCAGGAAAGCCATTTTCATTTAAGACAACTATTTCGCCATCTAAAATAGCATCATGTTTTATACTTTCAATTGCGGTAGCTACTATCGGATAATTTTGTGCAAAGTCATTGCCATTGCGGGAGTATAATTTTATTTTGTTGTCAGAAATTTCAGCGACGGCCCTATAGCCATCCCATTTTATTTCGTAGATCCAATCTGCACTGTCAAAGGCAGTATCGGTTTCCTTAGCCAACATAGGCGTTATGGGGTCAGTTATCTTTTGTGGATTTGCTCTTAGACTGTACCGGACTTTTTTTTTACAGGTGCAGTCTTTTTTTCAGCAAGCGCTTTGTTAATGGGAGAGTTTTTTGGCGTTTCGTTTTCGCTGTCATATTGAGCATCAGTCGCAAATTTATCGTTGTGCTTTATGAGTAACCAAGTATTTTCTTTATTGCCGCTTCTGTTCTTTATTTTTACGAGGGCAAATTCTCCTTTTAATTTTTTTCCTTTTAAAACAACTTTTAGGTTGCCCGCTTTCAATCCAGCTCTCAGTAATTTCTCCTGATCAGCATTCTTGTCATCCGTTAACGCAGTGTAAGTTCCATTGTCCCAGATTTCCACAATGCCCGCACCATAATTTCCTTCGGGTATAATCCCTTTAAAATCTTTGTAATCGTATGGATGGTCTTCTACCATCATCGCCAGCCTTTTATCTGCAGGGTTTAGTGATGGGCCTTTTGGAACAGCCCAACTTTTTAAAACACCTTCCATTTCCAACCTAAAATCATAATGCAAATGGCTGGCTTTGTGGCGCTGTATTACAAAGGACAACTGTTTGTTACCCTTCCTCACAGCCGTATCCGGTTCAGGAGTATTATTAAATTTTCTTTTCTTTTTATAATCGGAAAGGCTCATATCTAAGAGGCTTTTTTGCGTTTCGTTTCAATGCTGGCTTTTAGTTGCTCCATCAAATCTTTTGCTTTGCTGTGTACCACTTTCATTACGGGCGCTACTGTTTTCTTGCCTTTAGCTTTTGCATTTATAACTTTCATGAGTGA
>JAYULK010000074.1:0-39633 GCA_043763635.1 Chitinophagaceae bacterium | reverse complement strand
CCCGGCTTCTCCATGCAGCAGGATGTACCGGGAAACGGATAATATTGGCGCCCCAGCTTTTTGCCATCTCAAAATATTCTTTGTTCCAATGCCCGCTTCGCTCCAGCTTATCAGGGTCGCTTGCATCCAGGCCTCTGAAGACAACAGGCTTGCCATTCACCATAAACTTATTTCCTGAAACTGTCACACGAGGCAACGTAGTATCGGTTGTTTGTGCCATTGATACCATAGCTGATAAAAAAAACACTGAGAGCAGAATAGGGAAGTACCTCATTTCTTTTACTTTCAATTGTGGAAGAATAGCGGCTAAGGTCTTATAAAATCATTCAGTTTAGTTTGAAATTTATACTGTTAAGCTTTTTGTATACTACGCCCTTGATGTTGTTAAGCGATGGGCTGTGTATGGCATCACTAACATCCGCATAAAAAATCCGGATCGTTCTTTTACGCCATTGCCCGTATTGTCACCGGCAATATAAATTTAATGCAAGATGCTTTATGGCGTGCGCTAAACTAAGCTAACCTGCACATTGATCGTCTTTTCGCCATATTCACCTTCGTAACAATTCAATAAAGTATAAGAGGTGCGAAATTGTTGTTTGCTGTGATAACCTTTAATGATTATAGCACTCAGTTGATCGTTGTCTTATCTTGGCAGCGTGTCTTTATACCTTATCATGGCTTTTGTTGATAAAGAGATAAATTATACGACATAATTAAGTTAACATGATACTAGTTATCAAAGGAAGCATTTTTTTCAAAACCTTACATTCTAACTCATCCAAAAACTCGGAAAGTGAAGTAGCGCAAATACAACCTGAGCAATAGTTAAGTCATCCAGCAAACTTTTAATTTTTAGCAAATTGTCTTACTCTCGCAGAAGTTCATTGCTAAGGAAAGTGTCTGGAATCTGAGCCTTTCCACAATAAATTTTATTGATAGTTACGACATGCTGCATAGCATTACCGAACGTAAAAGTGAGTGACACAACAGAAGCTTAATAGAATTCCTTCTGCCTGGGTGCTAGCCATGTTTCCCTTTCCATCTTTTCCGATATGGCTGTTTTGAATGACAGGAGATAAGATAAAAAACTACCGCTGCAAATGATAACGCCGTGTCCTTGCTACGCACAAGGCCGGAAAGGAGACACGGCTAGAACCCTAAAAGAGCATGGTGCAAGGCATATAAAAAAATCATTGTTTATACACCTTTACTCAAAGAAAACTACTTATTGCGCCACATAAAAAGGAAGGTTTGCTGTAGCCCAATTGCCCATGCCATCATATACATACACAAACAAACGGTAAGCGCCTTCTGTGTCGGGGCTAGTAAAGCTGATCTTGTTTTTACTATTATCATTCACCAACTCTTTTAGCGCTGCCGGTTTCTTTTCACCGTTGCCACCGTAAGGAAAATCAGATCCTTCTTTTAATATTTCCCAGGTATATTGAAGAGCATCACCTTCTAAATCTGTAGCCCAAACCTCTGCGGAATAAGTTTTACTCTTTTGAAGATAAATGCCCGCATACGCATTTTTATTTTCAAGTTTTGCAGAATCTAAACCTGGTGTACGATTGGCAGGCCATTTACCTGACCATACATATTGCATCACATCAACGGCTTCGGTTTCCAAACCATTGGCATCAAACATACCAAACCAGGTATGAGTACGTTCCTGGTGCTGCCGCCATAAAAATACATAAGAACCAAGGCAATTTTTGTCTGCCGCAATGGCTTTTTCATAACGCTCTTTATACTTAGCTGCCTTCATGCTACTGGTTTCTTCAACCGGCACTTTCCATGGTGTTTTAGGTACTTGCCAAAAACCTGTTGGGCCCCATTCGGTAACAGTATATGGCTTATTCCACCCGTATTTTTTTAACCATTCCGGAACTTTTAGTAAGTCGCCATATTCATTAACACCTAATAAATCAAGGCTGGGGCATTGCTTCAAAAGATCGTTGATCTTTTCTTTATTTATCGAGCCCACTACGGTCATTACCGGGTGATGAGGATCAATAGCATGAATCTCTTTTGCAAGTGCATTTACAGCATTCCAAACTTTAGTATTGTAATGCAATTTTACATTCGCCTGAATAAAATCCAGTTCATTACCCAATGCCCACATCATTACAGCCGGGTGACTTTTTGTTTTTCTAACGATCTCCATCACCTTGTCATGCTGCATTCTAACTGCAGTAGTATCATCGTAATTCATGCCATCACGTTCCGCCCTTACCGGCAGATTTACAAGAGCCATCAATCCTAAACTATGCACTTTATCTAATACTTCTTTCTTACTTCCGGTGCGGATAGAATTTCCACCGTATTGTTTTAGCTTTTCCAAATAATCAGAGCCAACGGCACCTTTAACGAAATAGGGCTTTCCATTTACAAGAAGTGAAAAACCGTTTCCCTTTTTTTGAATTTTGACCTTAGTTGGCCCTGTATTTTTTTGAGCTTTTGCCGTAAAAATGCAACCGGAAAATAAACCCAGGTAAGCAATGATGATTAGCTGTAAATAGTTAAGTTTCATGATTGTTATTTAAAATGATCTGGACCAGTATATGATTTATTGTTTTAAAAATAGAAGCTTTTCATTATTACCTGCAGCAGCTATAACCCTTCCATATTTAGCAGTACGCAATGTTTTAATATCCCTGAATTGTCCCTTTACAGCTGAAAGATTTGCTTGTGGTATAGCCGCAATATTATTGTTTTTTTCGCAACTAAATATGGCTAACGGTTGTGCATCGTAACGGCCCTCATAAGGCAGCACATCGTAAAAATTGCCGGCACACAGGTACCTGTTTTCTTTTGCAGTAGCCTGTATTTTTTGAAACGCAAAAATGGGTGCCAACTGTAATGCATCCGGCAAGTCGTTGATGGTGAAAGCTCCCTTTCCATTACCGTAACAAACAGCCGATCCTAATCGCTCTGCCTGCAGCGGGGTAACAGTTTCGACATATCCTTTAAATACTTTCGCCATTTCCTGGCCTGCATATTCAGCATACCTCAGGTAGTGCTTTCGCAGCACGGGCAATGCTCTCTCCATTTCATCCTTGGCTAAAAAAGGATACTCTTTCCCTTCGCTTGTATAGGACAGTAATTGATCAGTACGGCCGTTTTTGTCAAAGTCCGAAACATATAATTTTACGGGGCCATTTTTACCGCTCCACAATTTATTGTTCCATCCCCAGTTGCCCGCCAAAATATCCAATTGTTCATCTCCATTTACATCATCAACAAACAAGCTTTGCCACCAGCCGGTGGACTTGGGTAAGATTGTTTTTTTGAACCGGCCCATTTTATTAATAAATATGATTACAGGCATCCATTCTCCGGCAACAATCAAATCTATCCAGCCATCTTTATTGATGTCGGCAAATACTGAGGATGTTACTATTCCAATGCCGCTAAGTGCAATGGTGCTTTCATTGGCTAACGAAAAAACACCTTTGCCATCATTGATTAGCAGGTAGGAGGTTTGTGGTATTCCATAAGCATTGGCATCGGCAAGATGGCCTACAAAAATATCCTGATCTCCATCATTATCTATATCCGTTACAGATACGCATGATTTATTCTCAAAGATGGCGGGTAAACTTTTAGCTGATTTTAAAAAATGGCCCCTCCCATCATTGAAATATAACCTGTCGAGCAGCATCGGGTTATCGCCGGCTATTTCATTACCGCCGCTCACAACATAAAGATCAACAAAGCCATCTTCATTGGCATCAAAAAAAGCAGCATCCACATCTTCGCATCGCCTATCAGCCTCGAAAAGGCTTGTATCAACTGGAATAAAAGTCCCGCCTTTTTGTTGTATCATCAGTGTGCCCGGTTGCTCCTTGGCACCACAGGCATAAAAATCGTCCAGTCCATCACCATTTATATCTGCTACTGCTATCTTAGGCCCGCGGGTTGACTGGGCATGGGGAATGAGGTACTGCACATTGAAATCGTTAAACTCATTTTCTTTATGCTTCCAGTTTACAAGGTTACTATCCAATATTTTTAATAAAGGCGATACCGGCTTAAAGTAGCTGTCATAATGAAATACTCCCGAAGCATTTTTTTGAGCAAGTTCCATTCTTTGATTTGCTTGTACATTTTTGAGCACCTGAAAACTTTGATCTGGCCAAACCACCAAAAGGCTATCCAGATTAGTATCCATATTCAGTCCAAAATGAAGCCTCGCATCTGATGAAGATTCAAATCCTCTGGTGAGCATCAATTGCTGGTATTGCAGCTTGCCATTTTGAAATAGGTATACTTTGGCGCCGATGCCATTTGTATTTAATCCTGCCCCCTTAAATTCTATTGATAAAAAGTTTTTTTTGGGAGCAGTATTCTTTAAAATAGTTGCAGGTGCATCTATAGAATTGATAATAACATCCACATTGCCGTCATTATCCAAATCTGCATACGCAGCACCATTAAAATAACCTTTCAATTTTTGTGTGCCCCAAAGTTTACTTACATCCTGAAAACGCGACTTACCATCACCTTTAAAAACAAAAGGATACGAACTACCATCCGGCATCATTTCTAAAACAGATTTATCCTGAAGACCTTTTGTTTCCCTGTACCTATTGGAGAAACTAATATAATCCAGATCCATTGGACGTTTTACGATGCCATTGGTAATGAATAGATCCTTTGATCCATCGTTATCGAAATCAACAAAAAGAGGGGCCCAGCTCCAATCAGTTGCAGATACGCCACTCAGAAGGCTTTGCTCACTAAAGCTGCTGCCGCTGCCATTATTTTGTTGCAGGCAGTTTTTAGAATATTGATACTGGTACCCATTATTCTGAAGCTTTAATTTATAGATATCAGGATTTTCATCACTGCCATACGTCTTCAGTATTTTTTCATCCAAAGGCAGCATGTCTACAGTTATAATGTCAAGTTGTCCATCATTGTTATAATCAGCTACATCGTTACCCATGCTAAAACGACTGTAATGATTAAAGTGCTTCGCACCACTTTCAGAAAAACTGCCATTACCATTATTCACATAGTAGTAATCATTTTCAAAGAAATCATTCCCTACATACACATCGTCCCATCCATCATTATTAAAGTCTGCTACTGCAAGGCCAAGACCGTAGCCCAGGCTACTTTGAAAGATTCCCGCCTGTGCGGTAACATTAGTAAACTTACCGGAAGGTGTATTGAGGTCATTTCTATAAAACCTATCGCCTGTGATTCCGTCATGCTTTTTCCTGTTTATTGTATCAGGAATATTTGAAGTTTGACTTTGCGAATGATTCAAAAGATAACAATCCAGATCGCCATCATGATCATAATCAAAAAAAGCAGACTGTGTGGAAAGCCCCGAAAAGTTTAACCCATAGCTTTCGGCTTTTTCAGTAAAGCTTATATTGCCTGAAGGTGCCGCACCATTATTAATGAATAGTTGATTGAATCCTTTTAATCCAAAAGAATTACTTACAGCCGAAACATAAATATCCAGATAACCATCGCCATTTACATCTGCCATAGTTACACCACTGCACCAGTCTGCAACGCCTGCTACGCCAGCTTTTTCTGTAATATCCTCAAATTCAAAAGCTCCCTTATTCAAATACAATTTATTGTGCCCTTTGCTATTAGCGGCAAAATAAACATCAGGCAATCCATCATTATTAATATCACCAATAGATACACCGCCACCATTATAATAATACAGATAACTAATGATATTCAGATTGTTTGAATTTTCAAGTTTATTGGTAAAATGAATATTGGTTTGTGAAGCGGGTATTGCTTTCAGCAAAGTATCGGGTTGATTACAGCATGGCAAAAATGAAGGACAAATTAAAAGAAGAAAGATATTGAGCTTGATGTTGTACATAGAAGAATAAAAGGAACAATCGAACTTCACAAAACAATGAATCAATAAAATAATTATAGGAAAAGACCTGTTTCAAATTACAAGGCTGGAAGAAGCTAATTAAATAGGAAAAAAACGTACCCTAAACTATACCAACCATTTATCATTTTATCGGATGCAGTACTAATACAAAACCACCATTTGGCAACAAACCTATATCAAACTGATTTCCTTTTTTCCAGTTCATTTCACTGCTGGCAATTTCCCTGCTGTGCCTGCCATCCGTAAAAACGGAGGCCTTATAAGATGATCCTTTTATAAAGGGTAATTGAAGGGAGAGGCTCTTCTGCAAATTTTCTCCATTAATACCTGCCACATACCAGGTGCTTCCGCTTCTTCTTGCCAATACCATTTCTTTGCCTGGTTCTCCTTGTATATATTTCGTTTCATCCCAGGTAACTGGCACGATCTTCATAAAATTTTTAACCTGTGCATCTAACGCCTGGTAAGGCTCTGCCCGGTCAGCAAAATGCAGGATGCCAGATTCAAATACAATTGTTAAAGCCAATTCATGTGCATTGGTAGTTGTATGCTTGCAACATTCATAATCTGAAAAGGTAACCGGTGTATAATCCATCGGACCAATGATGTTGCGTGTAAACGAATAAATAACGTTCAGCTCCGGTGCTTTGATGGCAAACTCTTTTCCCCATCCATAATTTTCCGCACCTCTTACGGCTTCCATGCTTACAAGGTTGGGATAGGTTCTTGACCAGCCCCTGGGCAAAGTACACCCGTGAAAATTGACCATGATATGTTCCTTTGCGGCATCTGTTATAATATCATGGTATAATTGAATAATGTTTTGCTTATCACTTTGAAAAAAATCTACTTTAATTCCTGCTATCCCCCATTTCTTTAATTTCTTAAATTCCTCTTTTCTCTTGACAGCATCATTCATTATATCCCTGGGTCTTTCTGTAACCGTGTTATGTGGACCACCCGAATTGTACCAAAGTATCAGGCGTATATTTTTGGTTTTTGCATAAGCTACCAATTGCTCTATGGTACCGCCTTCCATAATATCCCAGTTCGCATCTACCAAAGAATATTCCCAGCCCATTTCTTTTGCCAGGTCTACAAATTTTTTAAGCTTCACAAAGTCTTTACTGCTGTCATGGTCGCCCCACCAGCTCCACGATGAACGGCCAGGCTTTACCCAGCTAACATCGCCTAAAGTATTAGGGGCCGCAAGGTGATACACCAGGTTTGACTCTACAATCGTTGCCAGTTTTTTGCCTGCCATAATTACACGCCATGGTGTGGAGAAGGGCTTTGTTGCCACCGCAGTTAATGTACCGGTTTCATTTCCTTCTCCTTGCTGAGGCCTCCTGATTTTATATACACCATTGCTGCAATTGGAATCTAATTTAGATCCATAAAAATCTTTGGTAAGATTTGATTCTGTAAGCATTAGCCAATGTTGCCCGGTTTGAAATAATGCAGGAAAAGCCCATCCACCGGCATCGTTAGCATTAGTCCCTATGGGTATTCCATTCTGATAAACACCTTCATAAGCGGGGGTATATCGCGTAGGCAGGTCATAATTTTGCACCCATACTTTACCTTCAACAGGCATGGCAAATTCAGTCTCTTCCCCCGTAATTTCCATTGAAGATTTTACTTGCGGGAAATAATACCGGAATGCCACACCATCATTGTAAGCACGAAGTTGAATTTGAACAGGCGTATTGTCTTTCCCTTTAAATGAAATGACTGTTTCATTGCCTTGTGCATGATTGGCTTTTTGTTTACCAATGGATAAGGTATAACGTTCATCTATTTTTTTGGAAGCTGCACTCACAAACGAAAGCCCGGTAGAAAAATCAGCATCACTGCTTGTGATACCTAAAGAGGATTTCTTTATTATTTCATCTTTACCCGAAAAAACCTGATAAGATAAAGTACCCTTGTTTTCCTTTACTACAATTTGCAAAGCTTTGTCGGGTGAAATAGCTTTCCATGTTTTTTGAGCTGTGCAAAATGCAGAAAAACAAATAGCAACGACTAAAATAAAAAATGACTTCATATAGCTTAATTGAATAACAAGATAGATGGTTTATTGGGTAACGATCTCGTAATATATTGTTTTATAAATGCTCCCGTTTAATAAAAATTTACCGTTCGAAACCGGCACTTCTTTGCCTGTTCTGTTTCCCGAATGATCAAGCAAATAAACCTTACTGTTTTTCTTATTTTTTAAGGTCACCGATACATTAACCGGTTCAAGTAATATAGGTTCTTTACCAACTTCTAACAGTTGGGTATGATCCTCATTATATTTCATGCCAGTATTTTTTGCACGTGCCATGCAGGTAATTAAAATGCTCCGCGAGTTTTTTATATCCTTGTTTTTTTCAAGGGTACTAACAAATACTACGGCAAACTCATTCCCGGTTTTGAGTTGTACATCCTGCAAGTCAATTAAATTATTTTTGGCAAAGCCAACAAACCCCTGCGTGCCACCTGTATTAGTGGTAAAAAATTTATTGCTTCCGTAATACCATTTTAATTGTTTGGTGGACGAAACAACTGTATGATTGGTGGTATCAATTAACTGCCTATAGTCCATGGCTTCATCATTCCTTTTTAAACTATCAAACGACAACACTACCCTGCCTGCTGCCAATGCAGCAAGTGGAACAGTGGCCATAAGCTTTTTTACATCTGACTCCTGTTCTACTTTTTCAAAAAAAGGAAGCTTGCCTTTTTGAAGGTCTCCTATTGTTACTTTACGGTCGGCCACAATTTTTCCTTTCGTTACATCACCCCGATAGATCATAGAAGACAGCGCAGGATATAAAGCAAGTTGTGTAGGAGAAGTAACATTATACACGCCATGACCGCTTTGAATGGTTGGTGTAAAATGATCGTAGTCCATAGCAAAGGCAAAAGATCCATCCCAGCCTTGTAAGCCTAAGCCATACGCAGCTATTATGGGTGAACTTTCAGCTGTCCATTCATTTGGGATGAGACTCATCCACTCAGAAATAAAAAAAGGGCGGTTACTTACCTGCTGAAACCCTGTACTTAATAAACCGCTTCCAGGTTCGTTTACCATTGCCTCATTGTTAACCTTTCCTGCTTTGAATGTATGTCCTGTGCCACCGCCCGAATAATTGTGCCTGTCTACCACACCCGTTTGTGCATCTGAGTAAAGATTCCATAAATGTGCAATGCCGCTTCCGGCCTGCCAGCAGCTGCCGACGATTAATCCTTTATACCCCGTTTTACGTATGGCAACAACAAATTTGTTATAGAATTTTATTTGTTCGTCTGCAAGAAAATTTGCTTTGTCTGTAACATGGTTCGGCAATGCTGTTTTATTTTTCCACGCTCTTTCCGATTCACCGGAAAAGAATCCATGATTTGGCTGTGGATAGATGTTTTCTTTTTCAAGCGTTTGGCCTTCCGGCAACAGCTCTTTACCCCAGGCTTTCTCAAGCGCCTGCTGCGAGCCATACTTAGTTTTCAGCCAGCGGGAAAACTTCTGGCACAGTAGC
This sequence comes from Chitinophagaceae bacterium, assembly GCA_043763635.1. GTDB lineage: Bacteria > Bacteroidota > Bacteroidia > Chitinophagales > Chitinophagaceae > Flavisolibacter. Next base: position 30,228 of record JAYULK010000074.1, on the reverse strand, counting down.
TTGCGATATGTTGGGGTTTGTTTTAAACTTTCTTCTATAGCAGCCCAAAAAATATTGTCTTCATTCTGCAGTTCTACAAAGAGGAGTGCAGGATCATCTGCATAGCGTAAATTGGTTTTCCCATTCTTGTGTTGCAGCATATTTACCGTAAGCTCAATATTCAACGCCTGCAAGTCTTCTGCAAAATTTACTAAAGAGGCAGTGGAGCCATTGATATGCGACCAGGGAAATTTTGTGTCGGCTATTTCTTTGTAAGCAAGTAAGCGGCTGCTGTCTGCCGGCCTAATCCGGTGCCCATAAATATGTGACCACCCAAAATAAATGCCTTTGTTTTTTAAAACAGAATTAAAGTAATCGAAGTTCTTCCACTTTTCATCTGTGAGCCGGGTAGAATGAACGCCATCGGTGGCATCCCAGGTAAACTTGTGATAACGTACTGCATTGATGCCATAAGCAGCCATAAAATTCGTCCACTTGTCAGCCTCTTCCTTCGGGAGAAAAGGCCGGTTGCCGGCTATATTGACCCCCCAGAATTTTACCTGTTTGCCATTTTCGAAATAAAGATCATCGCCTTTCATTTGCACAAAGCCGTATTTACCTGCCGGTGCACTAAGCCAACTTTGCATGTTTATACGCGATTTGAAATTGTTGCTCGTAGGTTGAAACGGGAACCAGTCTGTTGACGGCTCCTGGGCACTTACGGCAGCGGCTAAAAAAAAGATAAGTACTGATAAAAACTGTTGCTTCTTCATTTGTTTCATTATTGAAAAATGGCTGGCCTTACAGAAGTATTTTTAATGCTGTTGCTATCCGTAACCGCCACTTCTAATCCCCAGTCATATAGTGTTTCAAAGGCCATTGTTTTCGTCATATCCATCGCTGCACAATCGCTATTGCCAGGCCCCCACGACCATGCCATCCACCCGATCTCTTTTTGCTGGCAATACTTTAAAATGTACTTATAAGGAATGCAGCATTTGCATTTAACTTCCATCGGTGCAAACTCCCCAATAATAAAAGGGATGTTTAATTCAATAGAACGATCAATAGCAGATTCTATCCGGGTTTCCTTAATACCTGAGTCCCAAACATGCCAGGAAAATATTAGGTTATGTTCCGGGTCTTCCTTTAATAAAGCCGGCCCGTTGGTTAAAAGATATTCCTCATTTCTACCCCAATTTGCTGCATCAATCATGATAGGAATATGTATGCCTGCAGCCCGCATCTTCTGAACAATTGAGGTGTACTTCAACCTGAATTCTTCCATTGTTACTGCTGCATTGCCCGATTCGTTTGCAACATTAAGCAGCAAATATTTTTGGTATTTTTTTATTACAGCAACAACATCCGGACGAACCCAATAATTAGCGACTGTATCCAATTTATCCCACTTGCCAGTGGCATCATGCAGCTCTATTATCGGGATCATTTTATGCTTGATGCAATTACCTATCACGATATCAAGTTTGTCTCCACCACCACCCATCAACATCCACATGATGCGGACTACATTGGCACCAGTTTTTGTTATTTCAGGGAAAACTTTTTCCCCTGTTCTGTCCGACACTACATTCATATTATTGACGCCGCGCAATATTACTTTCTCACCTTCGGGAGAATATAAAAAACGGCCTGATACATAAAAATTATCCCTGTCTCTCTTTGCTAATTTTTGATGAGAAGAGCAGCTTGCACAAAGAACAACAAACAGGCAAAGCACATTTAAAAGAGAGAGGCAATAACGGCCATGATGAGAGACTTGCTTCAGCATTATGTTACAATTAATTATTTATAAAAATTATTGTCCTATTCCTGACTCAAAATTACATCTGCCAAAGAATCAGCTCCTATTTATTATGCTCCGGTATGTACATAATCGTGCAATGCTTTATCAGGCGTTAAAGGGCCGAGGCGAAATAATATAAAATACAATCCTATTATGGTCATCACCCCATAACCAATAAATACAAACTGGTAAGCTGTAGTATAATTATACAAAAGAGAAAGTTTTTTTACCGCTATTCCCGAAGCAGACTGAAAAAATGCGCCTCCCAAACCTGCACCCACACTTGCAATTCCATATACAGATGCGGTGGCGCTTTTAGGCACTACATCCGGAGTGAACGCCATTGCATTGGCAGAGAACCCGGCATAACCAAAGCCTGCCATTGCAAGCACCGCCAGTGCGGCACCTGCACCATTAATTAAAAAAGGACCAACCAGAAGCGATGCTGCAATGATGCTACCAAAAAGAGCCACAGCCCTTCTTCTTGCCACTGGTACCGGTACACCTTTTTTTATTATAAACTGTGTGAAATATCCACCAATAATATTTCCAAGATCGGCAATAATAAAAGGCAGCATAGCGAACCATCCGATTTTTGCCATATTCCAGTTATAAACATCTGCCAGGTAGCGGCCTATCCAAAAAGTAATGAAATACCAAACCGGGTCAATGAAAAACTTGGCTATTGTAAAATTGATAACAAAGCGTGATTTCAATAGTTTTTTTGCAGGCACTGTCCGGGCTTTTGCCTCCCGGGTTGCATGTTCCGGCGTATAGTAAGTAAACCAAAAAGCAGCCAGCCAGATGTATCCTAAAAGACCTATAACCACAAACGTTGCCTGCCAACCATAGCTGGCTCCCAGGTAGGCAATGAGAGGCGGAGCAATGATAGCGCCTGCTGCTGCGCCACTGTTAAAAATTCCTGTAGCCGTAGACCGTTCTTCTGGTGTAAACCATTCGCCTGTTAGCTTAAGGGCTGCCGGCCAGTTACCGGCCTCGCCAATACCCAGCAGAAAACGAAAGATGCCAAAATGAATGGGCGCCATAGCCACTGCGTGAAGGATACCTGCGGTTGTCCAGAAAGCCATGCACAAACAATAACCTATCCGTGTGCCTAATTTATCAATGATAAAACCAGATACGGCATTTGAAAGCATATAGGCTACAAAAAAGGCTGTAGCTATATAACCAAAAGTGTCATCCGGAATTATTTTGCGGAGATACCCTTCGGATGAAAGATAATTAAACGACAAACGGTGCAGGTAATTCAATACAGTTGCTAAAAAAGCAAAAGAAATCATAACCCAACGCATTTTAAGTTTACGTATCGGATCTGCTTCCAATTCCATAGCTGTTTAGGTAAATTTTGATAGGTAATCAGGCACAATAAATACCGCCATTAATGTCCAATGTAGCTCCGGTAATGAAGCCATCATATTCGCCTGCTAAAAAAACAACAGCCCTTGCCACATCTTCCGGACAACCAGAACGGCCAAGAGGAATCTCCATGATGTTTTTTTCGGCTGACTCTTTACTAGTATGCGTTTCATGAAAGTTTGTGCCTTCAATAAACCCAGGTGCTACCGCATTTACACGAATGCCTTTGGGTGCTAACTCTCCGGCAAGCGATCTTGTCCATGTTAGCACCGCACCCTTTGCAGTAGAATAAACCAGCGATCCGGCGTGGCCTCCCTTCCGGCCGGCGAGGGATGCCATATTTATAATGCTGCTGCCGGCTGACTGATTAAAAAACGGTAAGCATTCCCTTGTTACCAGCATCATGGTTTTAAGGTTTATATCCAGCACAGTTTGCAAATAAGATAGATCAACATCCTGAAGCATCCGGCGCTCTACAAGGCTACCGGAATTATTAACCAGGATATCAATCGAACCCAAAAAATCGGTCGTTGTTTTTACGGCACGTATTACCTCTTCCTCTTTGGTAAGATCGGCCTGAACAATACAGGCTTTAAGCCCCATACCTTCTGCTTTTTTTTGCAAAGCTTTTGGCATTTCATCACTATGAAAATAATGCATACAAACATGGCAGCCGGCTTCAATAAGGGCTTTTGCAATAGCTGCTCCAATGCCCTGTGAGGCGCCAGTAACCAATACATTTTTGCCGGATAATCTATTCATACGGTTTTAATATTTTAATCTTTCCGAAGATAAGGTGATGTATCCTATCATTACTACTAGAAGTTATAAAACCAGCTACTTAAACATGCTTGATGCCACAAATATTCTTCTGATATAAAAAACTTTTAAATAGCTAACCCTCTGCCACTCCCAAGCGTATTGCATTAAGCCTACTTGATGGCAATAGCGGAGGTAGCACCCAATGAGGCTTTAGCCAGCTCCCTTCTTCTCTCACCTTCCGCCAGATGCGGCAACGATACCATTACCTCAGATGGTGTATTTCGATTAACGCCAAGTATCGATAAACTTGGGTTATCGGTATAGATGTCTTGCTCAATAGTCGATTTCATTTTTTGAGAATCTTTTAATTTATCAATTTGTGTCTCAAAACAATAACAAAAATGAGATTCTTCTTTAAGATTGTACTGCCAAGTTTATTTATCTGTACCACACTGGGAGTGCTTGGCAATCCGGGTAATAGAAACAAAGAAACATTCAAAACATTTGCAACAACTTATGGAGGTGTTGTTTTTAGTATAGATCCCCGGATCGAACTCTATCATGCCGTTGTACTTGGCATAGGTATGCCTATGATTAATTATGTAGATATTGATTATAAGCAAAAAGTTGATAAGCAAGTTGCCAAATATAAAAGCCATCCCTTATTCACTTTTGCAGAACGCAATCTAAAGTTTGGAAAAGTTTTCAACGCAATTGATGCCCCTATTTGGTTCTTGCTGCACCTTACGAATGACTTCAAATGGAGAAAAGACGTAACCTATTTTGACAGGGAAAATTTATACATTGATTCTTTCCGACTATACCTTCAAAAGTTTGTGGAGGAAACGGATTACATACACTTCTTTAACAGCAATGCTGAATTTTATAATATTTCCTTAGCTACTTTGAAGTTCAACTTTGAAGGTTTTAAGGAAAAGAATAGGGTGCTTGATTACTATGGAGTAAAGAATAGAGAAGCTATACAATTTAATCTGGTGCTTAATTTTTTTGGATGGGGCAACTTTGGCCCCCGCATGCAGACAAAAAAGGGCAGAGAATTGTATGCTGTCATTTCGCCTGAAAAGAGTTTTATGAGAATTCCCACCTTTGATCAAGTAAGTTTATATAATCTGGTATGGCATGAGTTCGGTCACTCATTTGCCAATCCTGCCATAGAGAAACAACCTTACTTAAGCCAAATCGAATCATTATCACACTTGCACGAACCAATCAGGCTAAGCATGCAGTCACAGGCATATTCGGAATGGCCAGCTGTTGTAAAAGAACACCTGACAGAGGCCGTAGCCTGCCGTCTGGCTGCACAGAAGTTCGGCGAGGATTATGCAGATTTAAATATTGTTCGCTACCAAAAGGGTAAGCGATGGATTTACTTAAATCCTTTGATTGCGGCTCTAAAAGAATATGAAAAGAACAGAGCTAAATACCCAACGCTTGAAGACTTTATGCCACAAATAGTACATGCGCTTAAAAGCATAACGCAATCGGATATTGATAAATGGATGGCACAGACAGAGGAGATACGAAAACCAGACGTAGAACATATCCCTTTAATAGGAGACGTATTTAATAAAGACAGCATTATGATTATCCTATCCTCCAGTGAAAAAGATATTGCAGCAGACAATAGGCTTAAAACTTTTATTCAGGAAAAAGTCATTGCGGGTAACACTATCTTACAAAAAGCTATCGTAGTGAAAGATTCGGCGGCAGTCAAGATGGATTTATCAGGTTATAATCTTCTGATAATCGGAACGCCATTAGGGAATAAGGTTTTAGCTGAAATGCTTTCACAACTTCCAATTAAACTTACAAAAGAAGGTATTGTGGGAGAAAAAAAATATGAAGGTGAAGGGTATGCTTTACTAGCGGGCTGGGTAAATCCGTACAATACTACTAAAGTAATGACAATTATAACGGCTATGAATCCCGATGATTTATTATATTTCAATTATACTCCGTTCGGCAGTAAAAATTATCAGATTACTAAAAATCTGATAACTTATAAAGAAGGGGATTTTAAACGATATTCGCTTGTATGGATGTGTAACTAACAGCATCATCCCTGTTCGCACTTAATCCCAAATGCAGAGTAAGTGCTACGTTTATAATTAAAGCGTGTCAACAAAAATAGTAATCATATTTGTCCACTTGTTGTTGTGGTGTGCCGTTTTATTGATGCTTGCTCTTGCCATTAGAGAGCCCGGAATAGAATTGCGAAATAAATGGGTATTTGCCCAGGTAACTTTAGTAACAGGATTGTTTTCTTTTTACTTGCAGTTTCATTTGTCTAAACGATACATCTATAATAACTTTTCACGCACATGGTTTTTCAGCAGTATTTTATCTTTTATAAGTACGGCCTTTTTATATTTCTTTATTCTCGAACAAAATTTCAAGCACAGGGGAAATTACAGCATTGAGTATCCTGTTTATTATGCGTTGCCCGTTGTACTTTTTTTCAGCATTTCGGGGATTATGTTCCAGGGCTTTCACTATACTTTTATTCAAAAGCGGAAAGAGCAGGAGCTTAAGGCCGAAAAACAAAACCTTGAATTGAATTTAATTCGCAGCCAGTTGAATCCGCATTTCCTTTTTAATGTTCTCAATAACGTAGACAGCTATATTCGTAAAGATCCGCAAAAGGCGTCTAATTCAATTATTAAGCTTTCCTCGCTTTTGCGGTATTTATTGTATGAAACAAGTCATGGGCTTGTGCCCATCGAAAGTGAAATAAAATTTATCGAAGATTACATTGATTTACAAAGGCAACGGCTGCAGCATCCGGAGCTTTGTATTTTCCAAAAAGAAATTGCGGATAATAGTATAATGATTGCCCCAGCCCTTTTTTTGCCTTACATTGAAAATGCCTTTGTTCATTGCCCGGTCAACGACAAAGGAGCAATCTTGAATTTTGCTATGTGCTCAGAACGAGATAAAATCGTTTTTACGGCCCTAAACACCAAAATAAATCTACCCGCTTCCACTAATAACAAAAAAGGGATCGGGCTTGATCTGGCAAAAAAAAGACTGGACGTACTTTATCCTAATCGCTACAATTTGCACGTAATACCTGCGGGAACACTATTTATTGTGGAACTTACAATACATCATAATGAAGCTTGATTGTATTATTATTGAAGATGAGCCACCTGCACAGGAAAAGCTGGCAGATTTTATAAAAGAGATTGCCTTTTTAGAATTGAAACAAACGTTTGGTTCCGCTATAAATGTTTCAGCTTATTTAAAGGAAAACAAAATTGATTTATTGTTTCTCGACATTCAGTTGGGTATGCTTAGCGGATTGGATTTTCTGGCTTCACTTGAAAAATCGCCCTTGGTTATACTCACAACCGCCCATGCTGATTATGCTATTAAAAGCTACGAGTTTAACGTGATTGATTACTTGTTAAAACCATACTCGTTCCATCGCTTTTACCAGGCTGCACATAAAGCATATAATTCTTCAATTTCTAAGGAGGAGGAAAGGACTGATTACATTTTTGTAAAAACAGAATACCGGGTGGAGAAGATTGACCTTTCAGAAATCTTGTACATTGAGGGCTTGAAAGATTATTTAAAAATCGTAACACCAAAGAAAAACATCATGACGTTACTCAGCTTCAAAAAAATCATTGATGCATTACCTCCAACGAAATTTTCAAGGGTTCATAATTCGTATATCATCTCTATTGATAAGATAACTTCCATTGAAAGAGACAGAGTGAAAATAGGAGAAGTATTGATACCGGTAAGCAAAGGCTATAAGCAAGGGTTTTATCAATTAATCAATAAACGTTTGTTGTAAATTTCTCCTTCTGCTCCTTATCACGAGGCCTGCAATATTGTATCGGCAATAATTTTCAATCCTGTGTTTTGCCACATGTTTACTACTAATTATTGAACAGGCACTTTTAAAGAAGCAGTACCAAGACCTTCGGATTTCACAGTAAGGCCAATGTTTCCCATACGATCTAATGATTGAACAAACACCTGGCATTTTCCTCCAAAAGCTTTCATGGTATTACTTCTGAAAGAAGTTGAGTCGGACAGATTAGCATTGCTGGCCGCCATATATCCCTCGCCACTAACCTCGAAAGATAAAAGGTTATCTGCAGAAGAAACTGTTCTGCCTTTATCATCCACAATTTCAATGTCGAATACAGCAATGTCATTTTTCTTCACCGGCAGGATACTTTCTTTAAGCGTAAGTTTTATAGCTGAAGGTTTACCTACTGTTTCCAGTTGAAAGACCGTTACCTTTTTACTTTTGTTCCTGCCAATAACTTCTAATGTGCCAGGAGCATACATTACATCCCATTTGAGAATCTGATCTTCAAAATCCTTCATATATTTTATGCCCAGCGACTTGCCATTTAAAAACAGTTCCGCCTCCTCGCAGTTGGTATAACAGTTCACTTTTTGAACCTTATTTTCCTCCCAGTTCCAGGTGGATTTTACATTAGGCATGTCCCACATATCCCAAAAATACTTAGCATTGGTATGGGGTTCTCCAATAGCCAGGTAAGCCATTGGCTTATCCGACCATAAACTTTTCCTGAAATAATATTCAGGCTTTGGGTTTAAATTTATATCTATAAGGCCGTCCTCCCACCCATGACTTGGGTACCTGCCTCCTTCCCCTAAATAATCAATCCCAACCCACACAAATTCACCAATAACATAGTTATTATTTTTTGCTGCCAGCCAGTTGCCGAGCGAATAATATGTTTCTGTACCCAGGATCATTTTATCCGGATGCTTCTTATGAAAAGCAGCATAACGCCCCTTTGGGTTTTTCATCTCTACATAGTTAAACCCGGCCACATCAACCAAATCCGTAAAATTATTATTGAGCTTTTTTAAAACATTGCCTTCTAAAGCTACAGTGGTAGGCCTGGTAGGATCTTCTTCACGGCTAATCCTGATCAGGTTTTTTAGCTTGTTGGTAGCATCTGCTGTTTGCAGATATTGTTCAGGTATTTCATTACCAAGACTCCATATAAAAATGCTAGGGTGGTTCTTGTCTCTCCGGATAAAATTCCGAAGATCTGTTTCGGCCCATTGATCGAAATATTTATGGTAGCCATATTCAACCTTACCCCGCGGGCTTTCGCTTTTGGTATCTTCAAAATTATCCGACCATTCATCAAACGCATCATTAAAAGCCAACAAACCCATGCTGTCGCATACATCAAAAAACTCTGGTGAGTTAGCACAATGATTACGCACTGCATTAGCGCCCATATCTTTTAACACCTGTAATTTCTGTACCCATATCTTTCGGGGTATTACCCGCCCGAGCGGACCGGCATCCTGATGAATGCATGCACCTTTCACCTTAACTGCACTACCATTTATCTTAAACCCTTTAACAGGATCAAGTGTAATTTTTCTTATCCCGAAACTACTTATGCAATCATCTACCTGTGCTGAATCGGTTGCCAATACAGAATAGGCCTTGTAAAGCTTTGGTGTGGTAAGCGACCATAAATCAGGATTCGTAATTTTTATCTCTTGCTTTATTTCCTGTTTAGAAAAATCCTCCACATTTATTTGGGTGATGTTTTGCCCCACCAGATTATTTTGATCGTCAAATATTTTTGTAGTGAGGCTGCACCGCTTTGTTATACGCTTGTTTTTTGATGTATCGGTTTCCAGGAAAAACCATTTAGTTCGCGGAAATGGCCCTACGCGAATTTTTGTTGCAACCTGTATGGTGGCCTCCTTTGCGGTTATTTCTTTTGTGGTAACAGTGGAACCCCATTGTTCTATATGCAAGGGGTCTGTAATGGTAAGCCATACATGCCTGTAAATACCAGACCCGGGATACCAACGTGCAGAAGGCTGGTTTGAATTATCAACCCTTACGGCAATTGTATTGTTACCGCCACGAATGAATTCTGAAATGTCATAATAAAAAGAGTTGAACCCATTTGGATATCTTCCAATAAAATGATCATTTACCCATACATCGCTGTTCATATAAACACCGTCAAATTGTATAATGACATGTTTCCCTTTGCTGTTTGCAGGCATTTCCAAAACTTTTCTATACCAGCCTATTCCTGTGGGCAGGTATGCAACCGATGATCCCCCGGGATTAGCCCGGCTGAATTCACCTTCAATACTCCAGTCATGCGGAAGATGAAGCATGCGCCAACTACTGTCGTTAAAGCTTGCTTTTTGTGCACCAATTACATCACCTGCGTGAAACTTCCAGTCCGCATCTATATTATTTTTTTGCCTGTATTGGAGATTAACCTGAGCATTCACAAACAACGAATTCAAGACGAAGCAAACGAGAAGTATTTTCATAAAAATGTTATCCTATTAAATGTAATTTTTTGCTTTTGCTGCAAGCCAATGATTTTAAGAAGCTCTATTTATGCTTTTGCTAAGAAATGAATTTTTACTGGTTTTTCTTCAGTAAAATTGTTGAGCCTTTATTTCGCCATAGCAATGCTTATAGAAAAATTTACGATGGGGTTAATTGCCTAATATTGGTTATTATAGTGGCTGCGTTTGCAATAGCCTTATTTATTACCAGACTGAATATAAAACCATCTTTATCCCAAACCAGTGCAATGAAAAAAACATCATGCTATATTATTATTCTTTACCTGCTTCCATCATTAGCAATGGCACAAACGTTGCTACCGCTGTATAAGGATAGCATACCAAACATAAAAGATGAAGAAACCGTGGTTATAAATGATGGGGCGCAAGTAATCAGCAAAGTAAGTACCTGTAGAATTGAATGTATATGCGCAAAGCGGACATGGCTTTGGCTTACACTTAAAAAAAGCCAAAGAACAGTGGATGGAACGTTGCCAAAATTGGCTGGATGCCACCGGATGGCTGATAAGAAAATAGTTTAAACCACAGCAAGGGAAGCTACCATCTGCCGCATCACCGGTAGCTGATCTTAATAAAAATTTTATGACAATGCTTCTTCGTGTTATGGCTTTGCTTTCTGTTTTTTTTCTTTACCTTTTTTTTATATCATCCTGCTCCTCCTACAGCGATACCGATAATAGTTATAGAGATTCCAGCATGCAAAGAGGCAAAGCGCTTGCCTCCGTTTACTGTGGTTCTTGTCACCTGCTGCCCGATCCATCTCTTCTTGATAAAAAAACATGGATGAAAGGAGTGCTGCCCGGCATGGCGCCACGTTTAGGTATTTTTGAATTTAAGGGGAAGCAATATCCATCCAGTATAGATGATGAAAACATAAGCAAAACGTATTACCCCAAAACACCATTGCTCGATACATTACAATGGGGCGATATACTTAATTATTATGTACTCAGTGCACCAAACACTTTACCGCTACAGGCACGTCATGAAGCTATAAAAGAAGGCATACCCGGCTTTACCATTCAGACTCCGTTTTCACATTATATGGTACCTGCTACAAGCCTCGTATCTATAGATACTTCGGTTGCAGATCACCGGTTAATTATTGCAGATGCTTATACAGAAAAGATACTTTTTTTCAACAAGCAAGCAGTCCTCACTGATTCGATTTATGCAGGTGGCCAGGTAGTGGACATTTGCTTTGATGCCAATGATGTAATAGCCTGCAATATGGGATATATGCATCCCAATGATGCAAAACTGGGCAGCATTCAACGCTTATCTTTTATCAAGAATAAAGCTTCCCACCCTGCCAAACCCACCTCATTTATTACCAGGCTTGCAAGACCAGTTCAAATTATAAAAGCAGACCTTAACCAGGATAAAAGAAACGATTACCTCATTTGCGAATTTGGCAACCTTGAAGGAGCTCTTATATGGATGGAAGGAAAGGGAAAGGGGACATTTAGTAAACATGTTTTGCGTGCTGCACCTGGTGCTATTAAAGCAATTGTGCAGGATTATAATCATGATGGCCTGCCAGATATACTTGCTTTGTTTACCCAGGGCGAGGAAGGCATTTTTCTATTCACCAACAAAGGAAACGGAACATTTGATGAGCAGGTGTTATTGCGTTTTCCTCCCGTCTACGGGTCGTCGTCTTTTGAGCTTGCAGATTTTAATGCCGATGGTAATCCGGATATTCTTTACACTTGCGGCGATAACGGAGATTACTCTCCCATCTTAAAACCTTATCACGGTGTTTATATTTTTTTAAATTACGGGCCACGTCACTATAAACAGAAATATTTTTTTCCCATACATGGTTGCTTTAAAGCACTGGCAAGGGACTTTGATGGTGATGGCGATCTGGACATAGCCACTATATCATTTTTTCCAAATCCAAAAGCACCAAATGCTGAAGGATTTATTTACCTGCAAAACCAAAATAATTTTGACTTTCAACCCTATTCTTTACCACAGTCATCCCATCGTTGGCTTACAATGGACGCAGGAGACCTTGATGGAAATGGAAAGGCGGATATTGTGCTTGGAAATTTTAATTTGAACGCCCCGGATGCAACTGGAAAAAAAAATCCTTCTTTCCTGATTCTTAAAAATATTAAATAAGGACGTTGGAAGTACAGGCCAGGGCAATAGATCACTAGCAGGAATAATCATCTCTTTTTATACCGCATTACTGCCATAATTGATAGAGCATTGAGCAAAAAACATGCACCTAAATCAGCTATTGAACATAGGTTTTCTTTACCAACTGGAATCCTTTTTTAGTGCTGCAGTTAATGACCGATGCATTCGTTCCGTTGGTTAACACAATAGCAGCTAAACCGGCGGCTTTAGAAGAGGGGGTAATATCAGCGTTAGCAATTGTTACATCAGCAAACTGGTCTAGCTCTATTCCATTTGTAAAAAAAGAAGGCAGGCCACTACCCCAACCTAATTCAAACCCTGAAATTTTAAGATTGCTGATATGCTGCGCATATACACCTGGTATATCATGTTTAAAGATGGCGATGTTCATAGGATAGGCAGGCCTCAGGTCAAAATTACCACCATAGCTGTCTGTGTACTTCCCTTTATTTATGGTAAGCTTTATTCTATCCATTGAAATGTTTTCTATAATGCTTTCCTTACTTCCCTGTATTACAATACCCGTTTCGCTGGTAGCAGTAATATCAGAAAAGCGTATGTTTCTAATTTTTCCTGCATTTCCAGCTTGTTTATTCTTAACTGCGGACAGGTGAATAGGCTCTCCTTTTCCCCACCAATGGCCAGAATGCATGCGTGTATGAATTACTATGTTTGAGAAGTGAATATTTTCTATAGAGCTGTTGTTTCTGGAAAAAATACCGATACCCCTGTTGGATGCATACATAACCAGGTTGCTGAATACAACGTTACGAATAGGGTGATCGCCATAGCCAATTCTTATACAGGCAGACCGTGAAGAAAGAATACAATTACTTACCGTTACATTTTCCGAATAACCGGTTTTATTACCATAAAGGAAAGATGTATTTGTTTTAGTTTCCGGGGAAGCATCACGACCAAAACCAGTTACAATTATACCATCGTCTCCTGTAACAATAGTACAATTAGCAATAATTACATTGCTGGAAACCGTACAATGAATGCCATCATTATTAGGTAGCAGCGGGTTATTGCTGATGGTGACACCGGTTATTTTTACATCATCACAATCGGCAATGCGCACCGTCCATTCAGGTGAATCTTTTATAGTAATGTCTTTTATCTGCACATTTTCACAATGCGAAATAGTCATCAGCAAACCGGGGCGAAAAGGATAAGTTAAAGGCCCATCTTCAAACACTGTTCCCGGCTTCATAAAATCTTCTCCCTGGCGGATAAATTTCCTGTCATAATCTTTGCCCAGCTTTGCTTTATCAAGGCTGTTCATGAAGTAGGTACCATTGCCATTGATCTCCCCTTCACCGGTTATAGAAATATTTTTAGCATTTTTCGCATAGATCATTCCATAACGATTATAACCCTCGGTGGAAAATAACCTTGTTTCCAGAGAGAGATAATCTGATGTGTCTTTACTTCCTGAAATAACTGCCCCGCCACCTAAATACAAATGAACATTAGAAAGAAGAACCATTGTGCCCGATACAAAATTGCCGTGCGGAATAAATACAGTTCCACCACCTTCATCATGGCAGGTTTTAATGGCATTATTAATAGCCAGGGTATTGATCGTTTTGCCATCACCTTTGGCGCCAAAGTCAAGTGTTATATTGATCACCAGAGCGCTGGAACGAACTGAACATAAAAAAAATGAGCGCCAAATAAATACATGGAAGTTGAGACTTGAATTTTATAGCCATAAGTTTAGATGATTTTTTTCAATTACTCACTTCATACCATTTCTTGACTGGCCTCTACTATCAATTATTTCAATATTGCTGATAGCGGGGTTAACTGCTATAAACCTGGAAGATTGTGAAAGGAATGAGCTTCCCCAATAAAGTTCTTCCTTTCTTTTTAAGCCATTTTTGTAAGTATAGATCACTGCCTTGTCTGCGGGCAATAAAGAAATTAATTTTTGATCTGCCCTGCTTCTAAATATTTTTAATGGCCCCCTGTTTTGAGAAGCCGCCAACAAATAATGATTGTCCGCACCCTTTATTTTTATTAAAGCTTTTGCATCGCCCGGAATAAAAATACCACTTTGCAACATAGACTGCGGTGCAAAACCGCCCTTCCCATTGCCTAAAAGCAGTAAGCCATTGAGTGCATCATAACGACCATTGGTAACTTCTGTACCAAAATCATTACCGCATAAAATAAGGTCCAGTTTGCCATCCCCGTTGTAGTCATCTGCTACCATGCCATAAACTGGGGCTGTCTGCGCAATGGGCGGAAGTGGATGCAATTTAAATTTTCCTTTTCCTCTATTTTCAATATAGCAGGTTCGGAATTCATTTGCTTCCATTTTTACCACACCTTTCCATTGCTCTGGTGTAAACAGATCGTTTATACCCGCTTTGCCAAATGCATTATATGTAAGGAAGCTCTTTTTCAGTACCGGCAATTGTTCTACAATCTCATCCCTGTTTTGAGCTGGAAAGGGTTGCATCGTGCCATCTGTAGCGGGCAAAAAAAGGCTGACAATGGCATCAATGCTTTTGTTATTATCAAAATCTTTTGCATAAATATTAACCGGATGTGTACTGCTTGAACGATAAAACGAATTTTGCCCAAGGTTACCCGCTATATAATCCACATCTCCGTCATTATCAAAATCTCCGGCACTAATGCTGTTCCACCATCCACTGGCCGAATCAATGCCCGAGCTTCTTGTTATGTTTTCGAGCCTGCCACGAGCGTTATGAAAAAAGCTTACAGGCATCCATTCGCCGGCTACTATTAAATCTGTCCAGCCATCATTATCAAAATCTGTCCATACCGCATCGCAAATCATTCCAATATTCGTTAATTCTTTAGCAGCCGTTGCGGTTACATCTGTAAATTTTGCGTGGCCATTCTTTGAATCATTCCTATAAATAAAGCTGGAGACGGGCATGGGATAGCTACCTGGCATAACACGGCCTCCAATAAAAAGATCTAAGTCTCCGTCATTATCAAAGTCTGATGCCTTTATACAACTTTTACTTACATGGTTAAGAGGTAGCGCCAAAGTATCTAAATGAAAATTAGCCTTGCCGTCATTTATAAACAAACGATCCTGGTAGTTTTTTGTGTTGAGTACAAACTGATTGCTGCCATTAGCACAATACAAATCTAAATCACCATCAGCATCAGCATCAAAAAGCAAAACCCCCATATTTTCAGGATAGCGTACATCAATCCCTGTAATTAAAGGCAGCTCTTTTGTACTGAACCTGCCATTGCTTTGCTGAAGAAAAAATTTCCCCTGATAATCGCCGGTGCCACCAATAAAAATATCATCAAAACCATTTCCATCTACATCACCTGATGCAAGGCCGGGGCCATATTGCGATAATTTATGCGGCAATAACCGTTCGTTATTAAAATCAATGAAATCATCTTCCCTGTGCTGGTAATCTATGTTGACTGAAGACGTGACTTCTGTAAAAAATGCTTGTTTTGCATTATGCATCTCTTTATGCTCCCCGGCATTCTCAGCCTTTGCTACATCAGCAATGATTACCTGATTGGCTGGTATATTTTCAATCCTTTGCTTTTTTCCATTTTGCCATTTAATAATTATTGAATCTACTTTTTTAAATACCCCCAATCCAAAATGTGCCTTTGCTTCAATGGTAGATAAATAACCGCGGTACGGACTATTTTCACATACCTGCATCTGGCCATTTTCATAATATATTTCTGCTATTGCACCCAGGCCATTGCGGTTATTCTTATCACCCTTGAAAACAATATCCAAATAATTTGCAGCAATCTTATCCGTTGAATTAATGGTATTTCTGTAAACAAAAGCTTCATCATTTATATTATTAACCACATAATCAAGATCACCATCGTTATCCAGATCAACATATACGGCTCCATTGGAAAAAGAAGAATTATTTGTTCCCCATTCTTCGCCAATATTTTCAAATTGAAGGTTGCCTTTATTTTTGAAAGCATAATTTGAAATTTTAATTATTGGGATCTGATCAATTAATTTGTCTTTAGAAACATTATTAGCCCTTGCCCTGAATGCAGCAAAATCATGATCGGTTACATCCCGGGGATAACCATTGGTAATTAAAATATCCCGATAGCCATCATTGTCAAAATCAGCTATCGAAGGGTTCCAACTCCAATCGGTTTCTGCAACGCCGGCATAAAATCCTATATCACTAAAAACAGGTTCGCCCACAGAATCATTTTCCAGAATTTTGGGGCCCTGGTTCAATTGCAAAGTATTGCGTACGTATTGCAAAGTATAGCTGCCCCACATCATATTCTGGTAAATAGTATAGTTGCTTGATGCCATGTTTGTTTTCTTTCTTAAATTATCTGCAGGGTTCATATCAACTGTCATGATATCTTCCAGTCCATCGTTATTAATATCTGCAATATCATTTCCCATGGAATTTTGAGACGTGTGTTTGATGCATTCTGCAATTTTATTAATGAATGATCCATTCTTTTGATTGATGTATAAAACATCACTTTCATAAAAATCATTGGAAATATAAATATCCTTCCACCCGTCTTTATTAATATCTGCTACCGCCAGTCCTAGCCCATATCCCGGAAGGGTAATTCCTGCTTCTGTTGAAACATCAGTAAATACCGGGTGCTGTAAGGCAGCACTCCAATCATTCCTGAACAATTTGTCCTGATCTGCTTTGCTGGTATCAATGTTATTGTTGTTGAATGTGGCCACATCTCTTTGGGCAAGCTTCGTAGTTAGTAAATACATGTCCAGATCACCATCATTATCATAATCAAAAAAAGCCGCCTGCACGGAATGGCTTGTATCCGCCAGCCCATATTTAGCGGCCATCTCCTTAAAAACCGGCGTACCGCCTTTATTTTTTCCCTGGTTTACATAAAGCAGGTTTTTTCTTTCTGCCGGATTTTTCTTTAGAGTAGCACAGACATAAATATCCAGTAATCCATCATTATTAATATCGGTAATTGCGGCGCCGTTACTCCACTGTCCATTCCCGGACACACTTGCAATTTCAGTTACATCTTCAAATTCAAAATCACCTTTATTGATGTATAATTTGTTCGATACAGTGCTTGCCGTAAAATATAAATCCTGGAGGCCATCATTATTAAAATCGCCTACAGCTACGCCTCCACCATTGTAAAGAAATTCCATATCCAATGGATTGAGGGTATCATTTTCAATGATTTTATTATTGAATTTTATAGCAGAATGGCTGGATGAGATTTGTTGGAATAATGTTTTTTTGGAATTGCAGGCCGGCAAAAAAGCAATGATCATTAAGATGCAGCCCAGCCTCATTATTGTTATTGGGCAGCAAAAAAACGGTACGTTAAAAGTTCTTCTCATAATGGCAAATAGTGAAGCTGTTAATTGTAATAGTGCAGGCTTTAAAATGCTTATCATCTTATAAAAAAGTGCAACTGATTTCCTTTCTAAAACTAAGATAATTCGGAAAGAACCAGCAACGTATTTAGGGGCTTTTTTTTCACCTGCCTGTATGATAGCAGCTTAGCAGCATAGCATTAAGAAGCGATATATTTCTTTGCAGCTTAAATATGTGCAGGCTGAATGCCTAACTTTAGAAGGATAATATTAACCACAAAAGTTACCCATCTTATCTTAATCAATTGCCATGAAAAAAATTTTCTTAACCCTTTTGTTGAGTCACTTGCTTACCTATGATTTATGTGCTCAAACAGTCATTCCTTTATACAAAGATTCCATTCCAAACAGTAAGCCTGGCCCTGACGAAGAAGAAAGAGTGGTACACAAAAACGGAACTGTAATTATTGGAAAAATATCCAGGCCCACATTAACTATGTACTTGCCACCTAAAGGAAAAGCAAGTGGCACGGCAGTTATCATTTGTCCCGGAGGCGGATATTGGGTGGTTGCGGAAAATATAGAAGGATCGGAAGTAGCTAAACGGTTTAATGAAATGGGTGTGGCGGCTTTTGTACTGAAGTACCGGATACCCGGAGATGCTACTATGGTAAACCGGGAAATTGGACCTTTACAGGATGCGCAACAAGCTATCAAAATTGTAAGAGAAAGAGCTGCTGAATGGGGAATTAACCCTACTCAAATTGGCATTATGGGATTTTCTGCTGGCGGGCACTTAGCTTCTACAGCGGGTACGCATTATAACCATGTAGTCATTCCTAATAAAGAAAACACAAGCGTTAGGCCTGATTTCATGATGCTGATTTACCCTGTCGTTAGCTTCCTGAAGCCGGTTGCTCACCAGGGTTCTGCGGACCAACTTCTTGGGAAAACCCCAACTGAAGAAAAATTGAAACAATATTCAAATGAATTGCAGGTAACTGATCAAACGCCGCCTACGTTTCTTGTTCATGGAAGTAATGATAATGGTGTGTTACCTCAAAACAGCATCCAATTTTATTTAGCGCTGCGCCAACACAATGTGCCAGCAGAATTGCATATTTATGACGGAAGCAATCATGGATTTGGCCTTCATTTAAAAAATACAAAAGAAGAGTGGATAGATCGTAGCAGGAACTGGTTACAATTACATGGCTGGATTAAAAAAGACTAAATATTCCGACAACCTTTCCCTTGTTAAGAACGAAAATAGAAACCCCTGCTTTTCCTGGTAAAAGCATGGGTTTTTGAATGGTAAAGAATAGTTTATTAATTCAATGCTTGTTCTATCTCCCGGTTATTCATAAAAACGGCATAGCATCACTTTCATAAATTAAATAAGGTTGCTAAACAAAAGATCAGGATTTTGATGAAGACAGGGACAGAACTTTAATGATCCAGGTTTATTCCATTTAATATAGGCTAGCTAAACAGAGCATTACCTATAAAAAAGGATTGCACTTCTTTAAAGAAGTGCAATCCTTTTTTATAATGTACAATAGTATGTTTACTTTATCTAGTAACCCAGATTTTGTGCTACATTTTTATTCTTATCAGTTTCAGAACTTGGTATAGGAAAGAAAATGTATTTATTTGGAGGGGTTTGCCCTTCAAAACCCATGAACTGTGGGGCTGTAGAACTAAAAAAAGCATTGTTCAAAGTAATAAACCCGGCAAGATGCCAGCGTCTTAAATCAAACCAACGTTCTCCTTCAGCGCCTAATTCTCTCAAACGCTCATCCATTATCCACTGCATAATTTTAGCTTTGTCTGTTTCAGCAGTGCTAAAATCAGCAGGCATAAGGCCGCCCGGTACCATATTTCTTGCTCTTGTACGCACCTCGTTAATAAATCCAATTGCAGCAGCCGTGCTGCCCCCAGATTGCAAAGTAGCTTCTGCTTTTAAAAGAACTACGTCTGCAAAACGGAATATTCTCCAATTGTTTACTGAGATGGCGCCTTGCTTAGGATCGTAAGCATTTTTCCCTTTTAGCACGTATTTTCCAATTGTATTATCAACAATAGAAATAGGTAACCGGGGATCACCAGCCTCAAAAATATTTTTATATTTTGTGGTAGGCCTGTAATAACTAGGGCCTACGAAATTTCTTCCCTTAGTAGTATCGTACATGGCCAAAACAGTACCACTTACCCCTAGGTTACCGAAATCATTTGCCAGCCAGGGATTTTGATTAACCGGAGCAATACCTGCCTGAAATTCAAACAAAGACTCAGCATTATTTTCAAAATTAAAATCAAAATTGTCACCAAAATTAGGAACAAGCTTTACACCCGCACCTATTTTATTAAATGCTGTAAGCGCAGCCTGATAGTCAGCTGCTGATTTATTTACAGTGCCCCTAAATGTGAGGCATTTCCCTAATAAACCATTGGCTGAATTAGAGGTAACTCTGCCTAAATTTCCAGCATCCCAGGAAGTTGGAAGGTAACCAGCGGCTTCCTGCAAGTCTTTAATTGACGCGTCCAATAACTCCGTCCCTTTTGAACTGGATGCTAGTAACTGCGAGGCTTGGGTAACCCTCTCCAGCCTCACCGGTGCCGTACCATACATATTCCATAACATATAATGGCACCATGCCCTTAAAAACAAAGCCTCACCCTTGATTGTATTCTGCAAATTAGGTGTAGTAAATACTCCAGTAGCAGAGGCTAACTTTTCAAGCAAAGTGTTAGCCCTACCTATCATAGTGTAAGCACTTGTGTAATTTTGAGAAATAGCTGCAGTTCCCGGATTTAAACCAGAAAAATTTTCAAAAGCTGTATTGTCACCAACTGTTAATTCATCACCAGGAAGCAATCTTGCTTCCCCAGCAAACCCCCCACCTCTTCCTCCACCAGAAGAAGCATAAAAGTCTGTAATAGTAGCATAAACGCCAATAAGAGTTGTACGAAAATCATTCTCTGTTGCAAAAGAAGTTTCCTCGCTTGGTAGTGCATACGGTATATCAAGCGATTTCTTGTTACAGGAAATATAAGTTGCAATAATCATCACTACCGCAATTCCTGCTTTTATTATAGTTTTTTTCATTTTATTATTTTTGCTAGTTTAATAATCCACCGTTAAAATGCAGCCGTTAATCTAACCATTAGCTGCCTCGGATTAGGTGTATTATCATTTTCAGGATCAAGCCCTGTATATTTTGTAATAGTGAACAAGTTAAGTCCTCCCAAAGTGAGATTCAACCCCTGGAAAACTTTAGTATAATCCAATATATTTTTAGGCACCCTGTAAGTAAGTTCAAGGCTTTGTAAACGTAAGTAATCGCCATTCATTATCATATAATCAGCAAACCGACGATTGGAATTAGGGTCTCCTCTCACTGCTCTTGCCCATGTGTTAGAAGGGTTTTGAGCAGTCCAGGCATTTAACACACTTGTACGAACATTATTATCTCCATTAGCTCCCATATCCTGGTTACGGTAAGGATCAGTTTTTTGCACATCGCCTACTCCCTGGAAAAAAGCGGAAAGTTCGAAATTGGCATAATTAGCTCCTAAAGTAAATCCATAGGTATATCCCGGAATAGTGTTACCGAGATAGGTACGATCCTGGTCATTGATGGTACCATCTTTTGTCGGATTTTTGTCAGTTGTACCAGAGACAGCGGGGCCAAACAAATCCTGAAAATACATATCACCCGGAGCTTGTTTGTTGGTTCCAACTGCATCCTTATTCGTCAGTTTCCACTTATCTATATCTGCCTGAGTTTGAAAAATGCCACCAAGCTGATAGCCATATAAAAAGTTAAGCGGCAGCCCTACTTCCCTTCCAGCACCACGGTCCGCCTGATTTTGGTATAAGCTCAGCACTTCATTATGAACGGTTGAAAAATTTGCATTAGCATATAAATTAACTTTCCCCACGTTTCTATTATACCCTACAGTAAGTTCTAAACCGCGGTTAAGTACAGAAGCAATATTAATATCTGTATTACTTTGAAATCCTGCCGATGGAGATAAAGAAACGCTTTGAATAATACCTTTTGTTACATTTTTATAATATTCGAAGGTTACATTTAAGTTCTTAAATAGTACCGCATCAAAACCTATGTTCGTAGTGTATTTTCGCTCCCATTCCAGATCATAATTAGGAAAGCTTGTATATGCTACCCCCGCCTGAATAGGCCCAAATCCAGAAGCTGCATTGCCTAACGAATAGTGGGGATTCACATTTGGATTGGAAAGATAAGCCCAGCCACCAGTAGTTTCCTGATTACCCAGAACACCATAACCAGCCCTAAGTTTAAGATCGTTTATGAAACTTATTGAACTCATAAATTTTTCTTGTGAAATACGCCATGCAACTGCCCCTGATGCAAACGTACCCCACCTATTCTCAGGTGCAAAGCGTGAAGAACCATCCCTTCTAACCACACCTTCTATATAATACTTGCTATTGTAATTATAGCTTAGCCTTCCCATATACCCAATCAGGCTATACTTACCAATACTATTATAAATAGCCTGCCGCTGCTGAGTTCCGTCAATATAACGTTGCGCCGGATCAAGTGTGTTAACTGTAAACTGTTGAGAGATTTGTACAGCGTTATAATTTTGCTGTGATGCATCAAGAGTTACAAAGAAATTATGCAATCCAATACTCTTATTATAATTTACAAGCAAATCTTTTAAAATATTAGTTGTAGTAACTTCACCTATACTAAAATAATTAGGTGTAGTTCCGGGAACCGGGACTGCAACCTGACTATACGGATTACCTGGGGTTTGGCTGAAACGCCAACTATCAAAATGGCTAAAACCGGTATTTGTAATTACATAACGTTGCCCATTTAATGAAGCTTTAATTTTCAAGCCAGTTATAGGCTCTACCTGCACATAACCCGTACCTAAAACTGTCTGGGTTACATATCTGGTCTCATTAGAGGCTGCACTGCCCAATGGATTAGGCTTTGTGTTCAATCCATAAGTGGGGATAAAGCCAGAATTAGGCATAACAGGTAACCCAAGTCCGCTTGTTGCAACGGGTGAACCAGTTACCGCTGATGAGGAAGCATAACCTCTATACCCTAAAGGATCATAAATAGGCTGCCAGGGACGTCTATCGAATACCCCAAGATTACTGGTATTATCACGTATCTTTTCCTGTACAAGGGCAATATTCATACCCGCCTCAATATACTTGTTCAGCTTAGAACTAACGTCAGATGCGACGTTGTACCTTTCAGCATTTTTAGCAATAAAAAGCCCGTCTGAGTTTTGATACCCGGCAGTAAATTTATACCGGGTATTTTCGGTGCCGCCACTTACCCTGGCGTTATAAATTTTAATAGCAGAATTTTTATTGATTACAGCATCCTGCCAATCGTAAGTAGGGCTGTTACCTAAATACTGAGGACTTGCTGGATCCCAAAAAGGACCATAAGCGGTACTGCTTGGCGAGCCCGCACCTATTGCTACAGGATTGCCACCAGAAACAGTTGGGTTGGCATTATATGCATCTGTATAAAATTTTACAAATTGCTGGGTATTTAGTACATCCCATCTTTTAGGAACTTTCTGTGTAATATAAGAGGCATCCACATCAATTCTTGCTCTTCCGGCTTTGCCTTTTTTAGTAGTAATAAGTATTACACCGTTTGCGGCTCTAACTCCGTATATAGCAGATGCTGATGCATCTTTAAGAACCGTCATTGTTTCAATATCATTAGCATTCACAAAAGTGTAAATGTTAACGGGGGTACGATAGGTTCCGTTATTTCCCGGATCACTACTACCTTTCCAGTTGCCCCCTGCACCTTCAACAATTGGAATACCATCAATTACATATAAAGGATCCTGGTAACCGAAAGTACTTACTCCACGAATTTGAACTGTTGGCCTGGAGGTAGGATCTCCGCCGTTGGTCACTCTCACACCAGCAACCTGGCCTTTAAGCGCAATTTCAGGACTAAGCGCAGTGCTTTTCTGAATATCTTTAGCACCTACTGCTGATATGGCACCTACTACATCTTTCCGTCTTCTTTCACCATAACCAATAACAACTACTTCATTTAATTGCGAATTACTGGTTACTAAGCCCACTGATATAGTAGAGGAATTGCCTATTTTTATTTGCTGTTTTTCATAATTAACAGCACTAATTTCCAACACCTCTCCCGGAGAAGCTGTTATTTGAAAATTACCATTCGCATCGGTGATGGCACCCCTTGTGGTACCTTTTACAACCACATTAATTCCTGATAATGCGTTAGATGAAGTCTGATCAGTTATTCTTCCCCTGATCGTTTGCTGTGCAAAGACGGAAAGTGAAAATGTAAAAAGAAAAAAAGTAAGTACATACCTGTACCAAATGGAAACTGCAGTAAAGTTTCGATTCATGGCAATCGTTTTAGTTTTAAATGAAGTAATAGAAAGCAATTTAAGCCTATCGTTGAAATGTTAAGGAAAAGTAAAGAGAAATAAAACCTCTAGTGTCATTATGTATCCTTATTGAAGAGTAATATTGAATACCGGGATTGTTGGTTGCACGTTAGTTTCCTCAACTATTAATACCCGGTAGCGTCATTAATAATTTTATGCTATGCAAAATTGTAAAAAGGGATGGAGTACGGTGCCAAAAAATTAGGTCTGGAATCAATGATAGTATACCCGTCTGTACCTGGTACAGGAGGAGGTTGATTTATTAGGGGTAGTACCTTTCATTAATATTTTTCAAACCACTCAAACTTTTCCTTAATAATATTTCCTCTCTCTTTTTTTATATAACCTAAAAAGGAGAGCGCAACAGGCGAATGATTTTTTCCTTTAAGCCAAATTAAATTCCAAACAGATTTTATTGGAAATCCTTTTACAGGAATAATTTGTAACTCGCCATTTTGCAATTCATTTTTAATTCCAATTAATGGCATGATAGAACAACCTAAACCTGCAATCACTGCTTGCTTTACAGCTTCGTTTGAAGTCAGCTCCATTTTTTTTCGCACTGGCAGATTATTTTTCAGAATAAATTTTTCCATCGTTTGCCTTGTGCCCGAACCTTGTTCCCGATAGATTAAGGGCAGCGTTTTAAAAATGCTTTTATCATACATCTTGTTTTTGAATTTTTCCATTGTATTGCTTACTACATATAACCTGTTTTCCAACAGTTCAATTTTTTCAATTTGTAAAGTATCAGGCAATACCGATACCAACGAAAAATCAACCTCGTTTTTTCCCAGGCTCTCCACTACTTTTAATTTGTTAGTCACATCCAGCATCAATTCAATGCCTTCGTGTTGTTTTAAAAAAGGGGATAAAAAAAACGGCATTACATACTTACCTGTTGACACGACCGAAATTTTTAAACGCCCTGCTAATTGCCCTCGGTGGGCTAAAGTTTTATAGTTTATTGCATGAACATGGCTTAAAATATTTTCGGCAGCCACAGCTATTTCTTTTCCAAAATCAGTAATGAAAATTCTTCTTCCAATAATTTCCGTTAACGGTATTTCAAACTGGTCCTGGAAATTTTTTAGTTGGATAGAAACGGCAGGTTGGGTAAGATGCAACTCTTCTGCAGCCTTTGTCACGCTTAGCGTTTGTGTAATTTTTAAGAAAATCCGAAGCTGGTTAAAAGTATAGTTCATAAGATTATTTTATGCTAATCATTTCAAAGATAAATGATAGCTTATGAATATCAATCAGCACTTTTGCGCCATCTCTAACAAATAAAACCAAAAAATTGACAAGAATAACAGTAGCAAAAGGCGATGGAATTGGTCCTGAAATTATGGATGCAACCCTTGAAATTATTCTGGCCGCAGGGGCCAAAATAGAAATTGATGAAATAGAAGTAGGCGAAAAAGTTTACCTGGCAGGCAATACTGCAGGCATAGCAAAAGAAGCCTGGGACGTTATTCGCCGAAACAAAGTTTTTTTAAAAGCGCCTATCACTACTCCGCAAGGTGGCGGTTACAAAAGCTTAAACGTTACTACGAGAAAGTTTCTTGGTCTTTACTCGAATGTGCGTCCCTGTAACAGTTTGCACCCCTTCGTTAAAACCAAACATCCCATCATGGACATGGTTATCATAAGAGAGAACGAAGAAGATTTGTATGCAGGTATTGAGCATCAGCAAACAGATGAAGTGGTGCAGTGCCTAAAATTAATCAGCCGCCCGGGTTGCGAAAAAATAGTGCGCTATGCTTTTGAATATGCCAGGCAGCAAAATCGTAAAAAAGTAACCTGTTTTACTAAGGACAACATTATGAAGCAAACTGATGGCTTGTTTCACCAGGTGTTTGATGAGATTGCAAAAGAATATCCTGAAATAGAAAACGAACACTGGATAATAGATATTGGTGCGGCTAAAATGGCCGATACGCCCGAAGCATTTGATGTAATTGTAATGCCCAACTTATACGGCGATGTGTTAAGCGATATAGCCGCTCAAATAACGGGTTCAGTTGGCTTGGCAGGTTCGGCAAACATTGGTGAAGAGTGTGCCATGTTTGAAGCCATACATGGTTCAGCACCTAGAAGGGCAGGACAAAATTCGGCAAACCCTTCCGGCTTACTGCAAGGAGCGGTAATGATGTTAACACATATAGGGCAAACAGATGTTGCAGAAAAGATTCAGAACGCATGGCTTAAGACTATTGAAGATGGTATTCATACCAACGACATTTTTAAAGAAGGAGTAAGCAAACAAAAAGTAGGAACAAAAGAATTTGCAAAAGCAGTAATCGCCAATCTCGAAAGCAAGCCATCCATTTTGAAAGCTGTTTCTTACTCCAATAATTACGCTTTAAGCCTGCCAAAATACAAGCGTAAACCTGCAGCTAAGAAAGAACTCGTTGGTGTAGATGTGTTTGTGCATTGGGCAGGAACAAACCCTGATGAACTGGCAGAAAAGGTAAAATCAATTGAAAGTAACCATATTCAACTCTCTATGATTACAAACCGGGGTATTAAAGTATGGCCCGATGGTTTTAAGGAAACATTTTGTACAGATCATTGGAGATGCCGTTTTAAACCAGTTGAAGGTTTTGAAATAGATAAAACAACCATTATTGAAATTTTGAAAAATGCAGTCAATGAAAACATTGATGCTATCAAAACTGAAAATTTGTACACGTTTGATGGCCGTGCCGGCTATTCGTTAGGACAAGGACAATAATACCAGACAACTATTAAACACATAAAAATGAATCTGCAACTTTTAAAGGGCACATTTAGCAGTAAAGAAGGCATTGACTTAATTACGCAACTTGCCCACGTTAAAATTAAATATCACGAGAATAAAATAAAGGATACAGAGAATATTGAGGATATTAAAATGAGAGAATCAAGAATAAAGCAAATACAAAAAGATCTATTTGAAGCACGAAAGCACATAGAAGCAAATCCAAAAGGCGTATCTCTTGAATCGATAATTGTAATAAACTGATTTTGTAAAAAATCAAAGGGAAAGCAAGCCTTACATCAACTGGAACAAAAATTTGAATTGAAGCCATAAGTTATTGGCCGGGCTTAAACTTTTAATTGCTGCCCGGTACAATAAAGCAATAGCTGCACTCTTACAAAGAGCCTGGCACTAACATAACATCTTCAATGATGAAATTATAAATGGAGAAAGATGAATTGATTCCAGTGAATGATAGATGACCAGGTTTAACATGCGCCCACCTCCCATACAAACGCCAATGATTGCCTTTTACTAGCTGCAAATTTAAATGCAGCCCGACACAAACTTTGTAAACAGACAGGTGGTTTATTACAATAGAACTTTCAATAAAAGCGATAAAGGCAAACAATTAAAATTTGAAAAATAAGATAATAATGCGTCCTAAACTCTTTTTAGTGTGTCCCTTTTCAGGCATAGAAAATTTTATCAGAAACAGGTATGGTGAGGATGTTTTCTTCCTTACATCTATGGGAGCTGTTTTTCAATTTCAGGAAAAAGAATATCTACAAATTGTAAAAGAGTTTATTGACCGTGAAAATATTGCTGAAATTTTTATTGTAAGCGATACTTCATGCCGCTTTATTAACAATGCCCTAAAACATAGATTAGGTTATGACAGCTACTCTGAAACGGTAATTCAAACCTTATTGAAAAGGAATTATACTGATGTGATGAAGAAGGAAAGCATGGCAGAACAACAAATAAAATTAGCCCGGCTTATTATCAATCATCAGGCAAATGAGATAATGAAGCACAATCTTTTTGAGCACCAGATAATCGAAAATAAAATTTTAATAAAAGGGCTAATTACTATAAAAGAAATCAATCACGTAGTAGAACTTACCTTTAACACAAGAAGATCTATCAATGGAATTTCAAATTTTAATTTCCAATCTAACTAATCCGACATTACTGTTTTTTGTCTTAGGTATCTTTGCAGTTATAGTAAAAAGCGACCTTGAAATTCCTTCATCTTCCAGCAAATTTATTTCGCTGTATTTACTTTTTTCCATTGGTTTTAAAGGCGGGCAAGAACTATCGCATAGTGGTTTTACTACCGAAATAGTTTATTCATTAATGTTTGGAGGAGCTATTGCCTCCATTATTCCCTTGTATACCTTTTTTATTTTAAAACGCAGAATGAGCATCAGCGATGCCGGTGCAGTAGCTGCTACTTACGGTTCAGTAAGTGCCGTAACCTTTGTAGCAGCCGTTTCATTTCTTGAAGCACAGAAAACAAACTATGGAGGACACATGGTTGCTGTGATGGCACTTATGGAATCGCCTGCTATAATTATGGGAGTGATACTGCTGATAAAATTTGATTCGGAAGACAGCAGCAAAGGAAAATTAACGGAAACAATAAAACATTCCTTTACTAATGGAAGTGTGCTGATGATCTTAGGAAGTTTGATTATTGGCTTAATTGCCGACACCAAACAAGCCGAAGGAATCAAACCATTTACAACAGATATTTTCAAAGGATTTCTTGCCATATTTCTTTTAGAAATGGGAATGGTTACCGCAAGAAGATTTTCAGCATTTAAGAAATATGGATGGTTTGCAACAGTTTTTGCAATCCTTATCCCATTGATAAACGGTTGTATTGTAGCAGCACTAAGCGGTTTGTTTGTTAATGGCCCCGGCAACAGGTTTATTTTCGCAATTCTGGCAGCCAGTGCATCCTACATTGCGGTTCCGGCAGCCATGCGTTTAGCAGCACCCAAAGCTGATCCCGGGCTTTATATTCCCATGGCTTTAGGCATTACATTCCCTTTCAACATTACTGTAGGAATGCCATTGTATTATTTAATCGTGCAAAATTTTGGGAACACTATTTCAACATAAAGCTTACCCTACGAAAGATACTGCTTGTTAGGGTTCATCACTGCTGTAAAGCAAGGCACAAGTACCCATCAGCACAATAGGCTTTACGGCATACTTGCGGCCAGATGTGGGGTTCTGTGTGTTAGCCTTTGAACTTATACTTGGTATTACGGCTTGTATGGAATACAGCAAAAACAACCACTTCGCTTTTCAGTATTTCATAAACCACTACGTAAGGAAACCTCTTTAATCTTAACTGGCGGAAGTTCTTTTCTGTTTTGCTGTAAAAAGCAGGCTGCGCTTCTATTTTCTTATAACAGCTATTGAGTTCTGATAAAAATACTTCTCCCAGTCCTTTGCTTTGCTGTTCGTACCAGTCGAAAGCTTTCTTGGCCATTCCTATGGCACGGGGCTTTATAATAAGTGGGTGCATTAGAGCTTTCTTTTCCCTCTGACGATTTCTGTAGCTTCCTGCACAGTATATGATTTTGATTTACCGCTAAGGTGTTTTTCTTTTTCTTCTTCCAATATCTTCATGTGTTCTTCGGTAAGTACAAACTCTTTTTCTTTTTCGATCTCTTCTTCAAAAAGCAGATACATGCCTTTTACTTTCCTTTCATCAGCATCAGCTATATAGGTGATGAGTTTTTTACGGATTGCTGCTGTTGTCATAACACTGTTCATTTCGTACAAATTTAATTTTTTGGTTTGATGAAGGGTAATTAAAAAACAACATTTTGTCGTAATCTAATTACCCATCCATCATAATTGAGGGAACGCTCTTATATTGCCTTGCAGTTCATCAAAATGATCAGGAGTTTGTAGACGAAAACCAATCAAAAACATCGGAGATGCAGAGCTGGTGCCTTCTCCTACTTTGGCTAAACAAGATAAACATCCGTCTAAGCATCACCGTATGCCTTCTTTAGCTTGAGGCAAATTTATAAAAATAACATCAAAATAATTTGGCTTCTATGACAGTACCTTGCGCCAGATGCGGGGGGAAATTTTTTATTATTTCAACCTAAAAGAAATGCCGGTTGTAAAAAAATAATCAGCAGCATTGTGCGTAATACCTTTACCTGCATTAACATCAAGCATTATATTATAGCTTACATAATATGCTAAACC
>JAYULK010000073.1:0-40172 GCA_043763635.1 Chitinophagaceae bacterium | reverse complement strand
AGCAATGAATCGCATTGGGTAAAATTTCTTGCATTGTCTGCCTTGCTGCCTACATGCACCAGTCCACGATAACTATTATGGCTGCGGCCTGCTGAGATTCCCTTGGATATAATACGACTCCGGGTATTACGACCTAAATGGTACATTTTAGTCCCGGTATCGGCTATTTGCTTATTCTTTGTTACGGCAACAGAATAAAACTCGCCTTCGGAATTATCACCTTGTAAAATTACACTTGGGTATTTCCATGTGATGGCAGAACCCGTTTCAACCTGCGTCCACGAAATTTTTGAATTGGCTCCTTTACAGATGCCGCGTTTTGTCACAAAATTAAATATCCCGCCTTTTCCATCCTTATCGCCAGGGTACCAGTTTTGTACGGTAGAATATTTAATTTCTGCACCTTCCATCGCAATCAGCTCAACCACTGCTGCGTGCAATTGGTTCTCGTCACGCTGCGGGGCGGTACAACCTTCAAGATAGCTAACATAACTTCCTTCATCAGCTATGATCAGGGTACGTTCAAACTGACCAGTGCCTTTGGTATTAATACGGAAATAGGTAGATAATTCCATAGGGCAACGAACGCCTTTTGGAATGTAAACAAAGGAACCGTCGGAAAAAGCCGCCGTATTCAGGGCAGCATAAATATTATCTGAATGAGGAACAACAGATCCAACAAACTTCTTCACTAATTCAGGATGTTCCTGAACCGCTTCACCAAATGAACAAAAGATAATTCCCAATTCATGAAGCTTCTCTTTATAAGTGGTGGCTATGGAAATTGAATCAAAAACAGCATCTACGGCAACGCCGGATAACATTTTTTGCTCGTTAAGAGGAATGCCAAGCTTTGCAAAAGTGGCCAGCAACTCAGGGTCTACTTCATCAAGGCTATTGTAAACTTTTTTGTTTTTTGGAGCAGCATAATAAGAAATATCCTGGAAGTCTATTGGTGGATGATCGAAGTTTTGCCAGGTAGGAATTTTTTCTTTTAAGAAAGCATGGTATCCTTTCATGCGCCATTCCAACATCCATTCCGGTTCATTTTTTTTTGCTGATATAAACCGGATAGTATCTTCATTGAGGCCTGCCGGAGCTATATCCATCTCGATATCTGTCACAAACCCGAACTCGTATTCCTTCTCGGCTATTTGCTCAATTATATCGTTGCTATTATTTTCCATTAATCGTTTAAGTTCATTTATGTGAGCAGCATTAAATGCTGCAGTTCACCTGGCTTTTTAATATTTAAACCGAGAAGCTTTCCCCGCAACTACAGGTTTTGGTAGCATTGGGATTTATAAACGTAAGGCCCTTACCGTTCAGGCCGCCCGAATAATCCAGCTCGGTCCCATATAAATAAAGAAGGCTTTTAAAATCTACCACCACTTTAATTCCCTTATCCTCGTACACTTCATCACCCTGCTTTAGCTGGTTATCAAAATTTAGCTGGTATTCTAACCCGGAACAGCCGCCACCTTTAACACCTACCCGCACAAAACTATCAGGTGTACTGGCCTGGCTGGCCATCAGTTGGGTAATATATTCCTTAGCTCTATCAGAAACGGTAATCATAATTGCTTTTTTAGCGTGCCTTGCTTCTTTTAACTGCGGTAAAAGCAGTTTTTAAAAGACCTCTAAGAAAGGTTTCTTAAAGTTTATACACGGTCTTGTTTGAGAACTCCGCAAAGTTACGATATTTGATAAAGCAAGTAACAACTTGGAAAATTATATGAATGCTATAATGACCTCTTTTGACAAGTTTTTAAGATGTTTGAAGACCCGCGGTCCTCAAACATCCGTGACTATAGCGAAAGAATTAGGTATCACCAGCGAAGGGGCCAGGTTTCAATTAACAAGGTTGGTAGAAGAAGGACTGGTGCAGGTAACCACCGAATCAAAGGGCGTGGGCAGGCCAACCCAAATCTGGAGCCTCACTTCAAAAGGAAATACACGATTCCCCGACAACCATGCGGAATTAAGTGTACAACTTATAGAATCTATAAAGGAAGTATTAGGTCAGGATGCCCTTGATGAGGTAATTGCATTAAGGGAAAAAAAAGCCAATGGAAAATATATTGATGCGTTGAAAAATATTCCTGGGCTGGAAGAAAAAATTTCGAGGCTAGCTGAATTAAGAAATACGGATGGATACCTTGCCGAATGGGATAAGGATGGAGATGGATTTATATTGATTGAAAATCACTGCCCTATTTGTGCCGCTGCCCAGCGATGCAGTGATCTATGCGACGCCGAACTGGCCACTTTTAAAGAGATATTCGGTGAAGGAATTTCTATAGAAAGAGTAGATCATATCATTGCCGGCTCGAGAAGATGCGCTTATAAGATTAAGAACATTAGTCTTGATTAAAAGGGTGTTGAGCCGTATTTGTAGCATTTTAAGTTACAATACTGATAAAAGAACAAATGCACTTCTGTTACTTGTTAGTAACTAATGGGCAAGCCACTGCTGATATGCGCACTGTTATTTATCAAGAAAGTAAGTCTTGTGTGGTTCAAATGTCCTTAACTTGTCAGTAAAGGTTGGCAGAAAATTAAGAAGTTCTTCTACCTTACTGCTAGCGCTATTAAGAACAATAATAGAAATTGAATAGCGATCGAGATTCTGTTGGTACTGTAAATTTTTGTCAATAGTAAGCAGTATATCAAAGCCATGTTCAACACATAAAGCCATGAGATTACCGTTTTTGATACCGCTCCACTGCATTTCCCGAACTGTATAAACTTCATGGTTCGTCAAGTGTGGTTTCAGGTGTTTGGTCACACATTCGTCAAGCAATATTTTCATGCAGAATATTTGACGAAGTTTCAATAAGCTTTTGAGACATCTCAAGCAGTTTTATAACCTGCTCCCTTTGTACACCGCTGAAGTCGTCGAGGAAATAGTCAATACTTTCCCCGGTTTCTAAGTAATCAAACAAGTTCTTGATTGGCACGCGTGTACCGAAAAAAACCGGTGTCCCGCCTAATATTTGCGGGTCTATATTTATGATGCGATTTTCCATAACTCAAATTTACCAAATTCCGGTTGCTTGAATTAGGTAAAGGTTGTACAAAATGCAGAGAGAATATGAACGTTGGCATTTATTTTAATAACTCTTGGTTCTTAGCCGTGTCTCATTTTGGATTTGCGTTTAGCTACGGACACGGCGTGGATTAATTCTATATTACTCCATGATGCTCCTCCCTGCATTAGCACAGGGCTGAGCCAAGGAGATAGGCTGGTGAGAATCCAGGACTCACACATTGATAATTAAGGCATGACATGGAAGTATGCTTATATGTATGGAATGCTACAAAATAATAAAGGCTGCCTAAACCAGACAGCCTTCATTATTTATAAATTACAAAAATCATTTAAACTCTTCACTAATATATTCAACAAGCTTCTCATCGCTCATTTTATTTGATGTGCTTTCTTTGGCCACTGCATTTTTAAATTGCGGCGTTTCTGCCAGAAAGTTGATGAACTGCTCTTGTTCTTTACCAGTACCTGTTACATGTATCTCGTCTACATTTTGCATATAAGAAGTAATTTCTTTAAAGAACTTCTGTTGTAATCCCTTCTCCGCATTGTTAGCAGAATGTTCACTTGAATTGCTTCCGTGTCCACTGTTTTTTGCATGAGCCAATATTACAAAGTCTCCTGTATCCAGCTGTTCCCTGCCTACTATAGTTGCATGTTGCGAATCCATCCAAACACCAAATTGTTTTTTGTTTTTTCCTGACATATATTTTTGTTTTATTGTTCTAAAGGTTTGAAGCTCATCTAAAGAGTTATGAAAGAAAGCCCCCAAAAATTGAGGACAAGGTACATGCAAAATTTGAAGGACTTATGTTAATGCGTAGTCAGGCAATTTGTGGTTAACTGGCTTCATTTAAAATTTTACCAGCCTTTCATCCAATTTGATGGGTGTTATATCAACTATGCTTACCAGATCATGAAATCGGGGAAATAGTGGATTGAGCAAATAATTAAATTCAGCATTATTTATTGCAGATTTGACCTTGACACCAAGAAATTTTTTATCCGCCATCCATTTATCACCAAGTCCTTTGTTTTGTAATCGCTCCAATTGACTCCACTGGTGTGGGTAGGCATTTTCAGGTAAATTAAATAGTGGAGCATTTTCCTTTACGCTGATCTTAATAATAAAAAGATTAGGGGGATATTCGGTTTCATCAAAATGGACAAGGGTTTCTAAATATGCTAAGGAGCTATTCTCGCTGGTATACAGCATGTAAGTACCCTTGCTGTTCCAGCGGCCCCCGGTTCTGAATGCGCCGGTGCCACTTAAATCATTTGTTCTTGCCAATGTTTTTACAATGCGGTATACAAACATGTAGAAGATTATGAGTAAACACCTTCTTCTACCCGCCCTAAAATATCATTCACCATATTAAGGCCTGTTAGTGTAGCAAAAAGGGCCACGGGCTTCAGGCCATTCAATGCCCTGTTTTCTTTATTAATCCAACGTTTGAGTTTTTCTTCATCTTCAAAAACATCAAACCCATGTTGCATTACTCTGGCAATTTCAAGTGCATGAGAAGATGTCCTTCTATCCAACTTATCTCCCGGAGCTTTCCGCTCAAGGGTTTTTACCGAAAGGTCAAAAATATCTTCAGCCATGCTTTTGCGACTAATGCCAAGGTGAGTGGCTAATTCATCTACCGAGGCTTTAGGAATGCCTTCTGATCCGGCATGAAATAAATCAAAATGAGAATTTATGGGGTGTGGCACCAATAATGTTCCGCCAA
The DNA here is from genome assembly GCA_043763635.1 of Chitinophagaceae bacterium. Taxonomy (GTDB): domain Bacteria; phylum Bacteroidota; class Bacteroidia; order Chitinophagales; family Chitinophagaceae; genus Flavisolibacter. Next base: position 35,390 of record JAYULK010000073.1, on the reverse strand, counting down.
GCCAACGTATAAGGATAGCATCATCGTTCTTTTCCGGCTCTGATAATTTAAGAACTGAAGGTTTTCTTTCCCCGGTTGTGACATCTTTTTCTGCTTTTTTATCTTGTTTATTCGTACTTCCATGAGCTTTATAAAGGGGATTGCTTTTGTTTCTATAGGCGGTGGCACTTTCTTTCACTATAGAAGAAACTGGTTTCTTTACATTTTTACTCATTGCGACAATTTAACCAAATATACGCCTATTTTGTCGTACTATCAATAATGCCATCATTTCTTTTGTTCAACATAATACATAGCATGTTCCAATTACTTGTCATTTACATTGGTGTACCTCTTTACCTCGGGCGCTACTTTTGTTCCCAACAATTCTATTGATCGCAATGCCTGTTTGTGTGGCAAAGCCCCAATACTCATTTGAGCTAAAAAGCGGGTATGTCTAAACAGGTCATGCTCGTATAATATTTTATCTATCACCTGCTGCGGACTGCCCACCAGTAAAGCACCTTGCGGCCCGGCAGAAGCATTGAACCGTGCTCTGTCCATTCCTGGCCAGCTGCGTTCTTTTCCAATACGTCCCATCACTTCGGCATAAGGTGGAAAAAATTCATCGCCTGCCGCTTGTGAGGCATCAGCAATATAGGTGTGAGAGTTAATACAAAGCTGAAGCTTGTTCATATCATGCCCGGCCTTACTATATTCCTCGCGGTATAATTTTGTGAAAGGTGCAAAACGGGCTGGCATGCCACCAATAATAGCAAGCGTCATAGGCAGGCCGTGAACAGCCGCACGAATCACTGATTCTGGTGTACCGCCTACCGCTACCCATACAGGCAATCTTTCCTGGTAAGGCCTTGGGTAAACGCCAAGGTTATTGATGCTTTGCGTGTGTTTTCCTTTCCAGCTAATCTTTTCGCTTTTGGTAAGCTGTACCAACATTTCCAGCTTTTCAGAAAAAAGTTCATCATAGTCATTAAGCTTATAACCAAACAAAGGAAAGGATTCGATGAAAGAACCTCGTCCTGCCATAATCTCAGCCCGGCCTCCTGATAAAAGATCTACTGTAGCAAAATCCTGGAACACCCTTACCGGATCATCCGAACTTAAAACGGTCACGCCACTAGATAGTTTAATCCTTTTCGTTCTTTCCGCCGCTGCGGCTAATACAATTGCAGGCGAAGAAATTGCATAATCAGGCCGGTGATGTTCGCCTACAGCAAATACATCAAGCCCTAACTGGTCAGCCAGTTCTATTTCTTCCATCAGGTTGCGAAGGCGCTGATAGGGGGCTATTGTTTCTTTTGTAATTGGATGCGTGCCTACATCAGCAAACGTACAAATGCCTATTTCCATAATGCATGATTCAGGTTATAGCCGTTAATGATGTAAAGGTGGATGAAAATGTTATTGGTTTATCACTAGAATACCTAAGAAGCTTGTTGAAATGATTACACATCCATAAACTCCCACGCACTTTTATAAGCATTATGTTCCTGGGCATAGGTTATAAAATCGGTATAAAACTGGTGTTGTGAAAGCGTAGCACTATCGCCAATTACAACCAGCTTCTTCCTGGCACGGGTCATAGCCACATTCATACGGCGTATGTCGGAAAGAAATCCAATAATATTTTCAGAATTGCTTCTAACCATACTGATGTAAACAACATCACGTTCCTGGCCCTGAAAACTATCAATGGTATTTACAGCAATCCTGCTTCTTACTTCTTCCAAATCGGGCGAAGAAGCAACGCTTTCTTTCAATAGTTCTACCTGGTGCTTATAAGGAGAAATAACAGCTATGCGTGGAAAGTTTATAGTGGTAAACTCCTCTTTTATGCCATTCACAAAATAGTTCAAATGCTTTATTAGAAACGAAGCTTCTTCCGGATTGGAGATATTGGTGCCTTCCAGCTTTTCTTCAAACCCACACCCAGCTGTATCTATAAAAAGGAGTGGCTGATCATCCCCGGAAATTAAATGCGTTGCAACCGAGGAGTGGGCTTTTAATCGCCCTTCGTAAAATTCGGCGGAGGAAAAACCAGCAATGGTTTGGTGCATGCGGTATTGCTCCTCAAGCAGTACCACGGCTTCTGGATGAAGCATTACACATTTTTCCATTAGTGTATGTATCAACCCGCCTTTTGCTGCTTCCATAGATTTAATGGTAGGCGGTAACTGACAATGATCGCCTGCCATTACTAATTTCTTTGCCTTCAATATAGGTATCCAGCAAGCGGGTTCTAATGCCTGGCCTGCTTCATCTATCACTACTGTATGATATTTTAGATGTCGCACGGTGTAATGATTAGCACCAACAAGTGTTGCTGTAATCACTTCCGCTTTTGACAATACATCAGTAACGATGTATTGTTCGGTACGTTCTATTTCTTTATTAAGGTTACGTGCTTCTGCAAACAGGGCCTTTCGTTGCTCCCTTTCTTGCGGCCCAAAGCTTCGCTTATATTTTTGAGCCATATCACGATACTCAGAAGCCTGTTTTTTTAGGCGTTTTATTTCTTTAGAACTACTATGGTTCGACATTTTATGATCAAGGGTTAAAGTCATTAATTGCTCTGAAACCCTGGCCGGATTGCCTACCCGAACTATATTTAATCCTTCGTCAGACAATTTTTCACTTAACAGATCTACGGCTGCATTGCTTGGTGCAACAACTAAAATCTGCGTTCGATCCTGTTGTATCAACAACTTAATGGCCTGTATTAATGTTGTGGTTTTGCCAGTACCAGGCGGCCCATGCACTATAGCCAGCTCATTTGCTGAAAGAATTTTTAGAGTCGCAGCTTGTTGCATAGCATTCAGCTTTGAGTAAACTACTGGTGGATTAGATGGGTTAAATGATGGGTCTTTTTCCCCGGTAAGTATTTTGATTAAATCCGCCGCTTCTTTTTTTTCTGCCATCACTGGCGCCAGCTTTAATGCATTTTCCATTTCTGCATAGCTATTTTCATCAAACACAGCATCAATGCCCAGCTTGCCATTGCGTGACCAATCGGGCAATTCATCCGTACGCAACGCAATTTTTAATCTGTTGCCACTTATGTAGGAAATGGTTCCTTCTACACGGTCATGCTTAGCATTATGATTAGAAAACAACGCTGCCGTCATGCCAAACCGAAGGTTATGAATAATGTCCAGGTGCGTGGTGCGTTCCACTTCCACGGTTAAGTAATCGCCACGGCCAGTTTCTGTATCTTTTATGGCAATAGGGTACCAGCTTATTCCGGCTGCTCTCCGCTCGGGCAGCGGCATCTTTTCTGCAAATTCTTTATAAGATCTTCGGTCCTCTTCTTTTTCAATTTGCAACAGTTGCAACAGCCTCTTAAAATAATCCATGGGGGCAAAGGTAGCAGTGGGCAGAATAAATATTTATCCCCTCATCTATTGATGGCTATCCTGATAAGTATACAATTGGAATACTTCCTGTCAAGTTTATAAAAAGTGAATTAAACCAATGCAGCACAATGGGAAAATAAGGAAAGTGGCGGCATTAGCTGCACAGAAGAAGGTTTCGGTTGTGCTTACAACAGGGATTGTAACAAGTAAATGTGAGTACACCAGATGAATAAAAGAAGGAATAGGTAAATAAAAGAGCAGTCGTTTCAATTTGAAACGACTGCTCTTTTATTAAAGAATTATAGCTGCAATAGAAAGAGGCCGGTGTTGCATCCTGACTGGCTTTGGAGCACCTTCATTAAACCTGTGAAAAAGCAGTGGGTACAAGAAAAGTGCTGGTGATGCGTGATACGATTCTTGCATTGGCATATTCAGGCATGCCGCTTATTTTTTTCCATTCAGGGTCACTGATAAATGTCTTCCAGTTGCGGTCGTGTTCTTCCATATCATCGTAGGTAAGCATATAGGTAAGGTTGGGACGCATTTCTCCTATCAGTGCTTCTCCAAAAAATACAGGCGTTAAACCAACTCTTTTAAAAATATCTATTTCACCCGCATCATTAAACATTTCTATTTTCTTTTTACCTGCAGTTTCCGTAGCACTCTCGTAACGGCGCAGTTCAAAAATGCGTGGCTTATTTTGCGGCACTTCTATTTTTGGCAACTTAGCAAACGCCCTGAGCAATGAGCTTTGGATACGATCATAAGCAGGGTCGGTTGCAGAGGCCGTTAAGTAAGCATTACCTGCCTGCAGGTAAGCCCCATCTTTCAAAAGTTTTTCTTCCACTTTTAAAAAATCGTCAAGCGAAGCAAAAGGAATAAGCACAAATATTTTTGTTTGCCCCTGCGGTTTAAGTTCTTTAAAAACACCCACATTTTTAGCGCCTAACCTATTAAGGGCAGGGATAGCAGCCGTTTGAAAATAATTTTCTACCATTTTTTCCTGGGCCTCGTTTTTAATAGTGTACACCCTTAATTCATAAAACTCCTGTTTTGTTTTTTTGGCGTTGGCTTTACCCTCTGCCGGCATTAAACTGGTTAAAGAAGAAAGAAGAAGAGATGATTTTACGAAGACACGTCTTTTCATAATTGGCGTATTAAAATTTATGAGTTAGTTATTGCAAGCCTTATTTCAGTATCATTTGTAAGGGGCTACAATTAAGTATTGTAATTTATGGAAACTTGATTATATGGAAAGGGGTACATTATTGATGAGTAGAGATAGTTTGCAGAAAGTGGCAACATGCGCAGAATGCAAAGAGTGGTTAAAGTAAATGTCATGAGGTAAAATCAGGCATTAGCTTGACTATTATCCTGACTAATCATATGTAAGATATAGTTATGCAGCAAAGCATACTATTTAACTTGTTTTATAAATGTTTTCAATGCAACAAAGCGATAGATACTTTGATATTAATTTGATGCATCATTTTCAAACGGCGATCCATTACCTCACGTCATGTACACATATTTACTGAATAGTAAATTTTTGGCATGGCTGATTAACACAGCCATTATATTAACCATTGATGAATCAGGATTTTTATTTTATACAACGGAAAAAAACCACGGTTAAAGTTCGTTTGTCAGTTGGGTAACAAATGACCTTGTCATGGTTGTAAGATTAGCAGTATAGTCTGATAAATATTCTGATGTAGCTGACTTCCAGGATTGAAAGAACCTCAATCCTTTAGCCTTATCGGTGTTCTTAACAATTATTTTTCCTGTTTTTAAGCTCCCATCTTCCTGCAACATTTTGTAGGAAACAACCAGGTCCTTATAGTCAGGTTCAATATATATTTTGGCCCAACTGAAAGCATACACCAGCCAAACCATGTGTTCGTTAAGCACCATAGAAAAGCCTGAAGGAGCTTCTTCCACTGTTAGCTCGAGTTTGTTGCTATTGAGCTTTTGCGACAAGCCCTTTGTTGCTGTAGCGTTTATCGTGTTGGTAAAGTTTGTGACAGCAATGGCAGAATTGAGGGAACAATTTTGTCGGTGTTTATATTGCCAGTAAACGATCAGGGGCAAAAAACTGTTTGTTTTATGAACTGTAGTTGATATTGAAGAATTTGCCGAAGGCACAGTAGACATTACTACTATATCGGCCTTCTTTTTTTTGGCAAGTTTTGGAAGTTCGTTGTTGTAATGTTGGGCAACAAACTTGTCCATTTTTTTTGATGTTAAGCAACTGCTGAGGGAGAAGACTGCAGCAAACAATAAAACGAACGCTGCAGGATTTTTTTTAATTGTCATTTTTATAGGTGTTATGCATTGTAAATCTTTATTGGAAGAGTCGTATCGGTAGGCGGCCAAATATCTGAAAGGTTTCCCATAAATGCAAGAGAGCACTGCTTGCTGGTACCCCGCTAACCAAGGAAAGGTGCAAGCAGTTTGATGTAAATGAATAAGGCTATATATTGGCCATGTTTTAAACATTTCGATTAATGTTCAGGCCAATAATTATCTCTATGAAAAAACACATAAATAGCTTTTTTATTTTTCTGCTCGTTTGCATCGTGGCTGCCGGTTGTGAGAAAGAAATATCTGGTCCACCCAAAGAACTTCCCCCTCTATTCATCCTGCCGGCACCCGATGTTGCTGGTTTCCACAAAGTAAATAATGGTGAATTTTTAGTGGGCAGATCATTAACGGGTAACGAAATTATAGAGGCTCAGGCGCTCGTGTCCAGGATCGGTAAATGGTCTTTCTCAACTGATACGCTCAACGGGTTTTCTTTTTCAGGAAGCGGAAGCTTTACCGATACAGGTAGGCAGACTATTTCATTAAAGGCGGGCGGAATACCTGTTTCGGCTGGCAATTACCGGTTTGCCATAAAAAAGGATTTACTGAAAACTGAATTCCTTATATCGGTATATAAGACTGACATACCAGTAGAAGCTGTACCATTAAAAACCTATTTCAAAGCCACTATCGGTGGCATCCCTTATTATGTTGAAGAGCCCAGTGTTGGGCCCGATAATGTAGTGTGGGCAAGCGGAGGAAAAGACACTGTTTCATTTAGTGGATTTGTGAGCCCCGGTATTACTCCTAATCCTCCAGGCACGGGTACACTTTCCCTGCAAAAGAATTTCATCTATAATTACGCGGCCAGTACGGAAGCCGATTTTAAAAAGTTTTTTGCACCCGGTGCCTATCCCTTAACCGTTCGATACGGTAATAGTATATCTGCCGGAATGATTCTACACTGGAATGATTCGGATAATACAGTGTGGACGACTATTATAGAAGGCACAGACCAGAGCGGTAGTGCTTTTAATATTACCGGCATTGAAGATGGTCGTGATAACAAAGGAATTTATTTTGTTAAGGTAAAGTCGAGGTTCAATTGCAAGCTTTATAACGTACGAACCAAGGAAATGAAGGAGCTAAAGGATGGCGAGTCTGTTACTTATTTTAAAAGGAAATAAGGGGGAAATCGTAATTGCGGGTTTGAAGCGCTTAATGTTATTAACCAACCAAGTAAGCCCATAAATATTGAAGGGAAAGATGAAGTAAGTGGTGTAAGATTTTTTGTAGCCGGCTGTTGTGGTACTATTGGGCTTTTCTTGCGTCGCAAACTTGTACTGTAACTTACCGCTGTGCAAATGTTACAGGCTGTCTTCTATGAGCCCGGATTCAAGGAACGGTGAAAGAAATTCCGGAAATCTTAGGAGCATTCCTTTATGATAATCCCACTTGCTGCGCAGCAGCTTATATTACCGAAACAAAGGTGACCACTTATCATTAGCCGATAAAAGTTATACACCCAAGTCAAAATATTTTAGAGTAGTTGCTAAGTGGGAAGGGATTGAATAATGTTTTGCCTGGGAAAGAGCACGTGGGTGCTAAAAACAATCAACTGCGTTAAGATAGTAACCCACTTATACTACGGCAAAGGCGGTGGTGCATCAGCAAACTTCTTTCCTTTGCCAAGCAGGTTTCCAAAAAACAAAGCAGCAGGAAACAGAGCTTTTTGAACAAAGCCCGGTATCTCCAGCATTGCAAATTCTGATTTGTACCTGTTTAATAAAAACGCAGAATCATACAATGCCGGGCGGCCACCATTTTTATTAGACGATTTATAGATCTCTGAAAGAAAATAGGCAATGTTATCGGCAGGAGATATATATCCCTTTCCTATTAATGGTTCGTTACCTGCGTTCCAAAATTTATGCGCTACGCCTGCTTTAAACAAAATAGTTTCTCCGGCACCAGCATATTTTTTTTCACCTCCCATTTCCTGGTATCCTATTTTTCCCGACACTACGGTAATACACTCTTCCTGCTTATGATGCACGTGCATAGGCGGGCCGACATTAGGCTGCACCTCATTTTCAACCTCCAGGTATTCCTTGCCATCTTTAATTATCGTTCTTAAAAATGTAAGCTTTTCACCAGCTATGTTTTGTATGGTGTGAGGTAATGGTATACTCATTTGCAGTTAGTTTTAAGTTTGGTTTTGATATACTAACGAGGCTAATTTTATTAATTTAAAAATAATCCGCAATTATTTTCAATCTGTAAAATAGTAAATAAGTATATTTTAAAGTCGTTTCCGAAATAGACGAACAAATGAGACGTAGCTGACAAAGCCTTTTTTAATTCAAACAAACGTATGCAAGTCATAATGTATGCTGAAAAATTTTCAGACAGAGAAATTATTAGAAATAATATTAAGCTTGGAACAATACGATTTGAAGAATTTGAAAACAGGTTAAGCAATGGGGAAAAAATATTTTGTATAGACTCTAACGGAATGGTTGATGCTTTAGCACGAAGTCAAGGGGTGCTTAGCGGATATCTAGGATCAGAAGGCAATCGTTCACTTACAGAAGTTACTTTCATTGAATATACCAATCCGAAAATTCCAGAAGCCGCTATAGTTTGCCTTTTAGACATTATCTCTTTTTTGCTCTATTTTAGATTTCAAACTTTAAATTCTGAATTCAATTATCAGAACAGAGCCAGTAGAATAATTGAAGAAAAGATTTCACACATATCATATCCTAAAGATCCCGATGAGAAACAATTGCAAATAATATCGCAGGGCCTCGAACTTCTGCAAAATGATCGCTTTGTTCTGTCTCTTCTTAGATTTTCAAATGCAATTCGAAGGACCGACTTTAAGGACGTGGTATTAGATTGTAGCTCATCTATTGAAGCACTTTTTAGTTTTTCAAAAGAACTAACTCTGAGATATACATTGGCTGCATATCATATAGACGTTTTAGAGCCTTCTTATACGTCAATGATAGTAAAGAAAATGTATAAAGTGAGAAGTAGTATAATTCATGGAAAAGACACCGATGAAATAAATGACTCTCATTTTATCGGTGATGTATTAACGGCCACTCACTATTTACTTCTAAGCACTATTGTTAGAAATAAAATATTTACTGATGATCAAATAATAGATGAAATATTAAATCACTATAAGGGTTTGGAACATGAAGGTTAGATTCATTTTTCCATTTTTGGGAGAAAATAAAGTAACTGTAAACGAAGACCTGGAAATTGGTTTTTTTCATATTAGTAAATATTGGAAGAACCCATCTGAGTTTTTGAGTTTTTACGAGAAATTTAATCTTGTGGACGAATATTTTCTTTCAAAAGGAATTAAAGACTTATTAAACGAGCGGAATAAAGAATTAGTAGTTCCTTTTATTGCATTTGAAAATTATGATAAGATATCGCCAAAGAGTTTTCCCGCATTGTGCGAATTAATTTTCAATTTATTTCCTTTTCTAATCGAACGTATGTCTGAGCATCATCAGGAAAACAAATCAAGTGAAGGAATAATTGACAGAGGTCGCCGCATAATATATGGCATCGCATCGGATATACGCCTTCCTTTAATTGAATTTAATGATAGCCACGGCGAAATATTTACCCATTTGGACAAGTTGGTCCAGTCCAAAGATTTTAGGCGGTTTCAAAATGCGTTACTGTATTGGAGGTTTAGTTATGAAAGAGAAGATTTTATAGACAGTATTTTGGATTTGGCAATTTCCATAGAGTCAATCTTTGCTGTTTCTGATGAGCAAAGTTTAAAAATTCCAATTTTCGTCTATCATTTTTTAAAGCATGATAGATATTCTTCTTTGCAAACAGTCTATAAGTTATATCAGCTTAGAAATACAATCATTCATGGTAATGAATTGCCTGTAATAACATCTCAACAACGCTTTGAAATGATTAATGTAGTAGCTCGGATTTTAAAAAAGGTAATTAGCGACGAAAAATTACCGAAAAGCAAAGATCTCGAAGCAGAAGTCTATGAACTTTATCATAAGGGGCTATAGTCGTTCATTTTGACGTGGCGTGTAAGAATGATAGGCTCTTAAACGAAACCACAAATTCCGTTTATTCATACCAGGTTAGTTAAAATATTTTATCGCTTCTGATCCTATCCATTCTCCCATGTTTACAGGAACAGCATTGCCAATTAGTTTGTAAGAACTTCTTCTATTTTCAAATTTAAAATCATCTGGGAATCCTTGTAACCTCGCATATTCCCTGACCGAAAATGGACGTAAACCATATTTTGCTTTTTGATCTTTTACTAGCCTTGTTCCTAAATCTTTTGCATAGTGTGCTACACAGGTTGGAGCCATTACAGAGTGATCATCCGGATCAACTATTATTGGAAGGTCTCTATACTTCCCATTTATCCTACTAATAACATAGTCAGGCATTTCAACGTAAGGATTTTCTTCTAAAATATCTTTTAACCGAGGTTTATTATTTAATTGTTTAGGAGAAGATATGGAGTATGGTTTTTTAGTGCCGAATAGAATCAATCGTTTCCGTCGTTGCGGCAACCAATTACAAGCATCAACCGGGCAAAATACAGTTACATAATAATCTGGCAATTTGGTCATTGCTTCCATTACAACTTGAAATTTTTTCATGCCCGGCACATTTTCAACTATGTACATTTCCGGTCTTTCTATTGCTATATGTCTAAAGAAATGAAGGAACAAATCATCGCCAGTTCTAGTGCCGTGAATGTCTGCTATTGCTGAATATTTTGTGCAAGGATAGGTACCAACAATTATATCCGTTGCGGGTTGCTCTAAAACGGTCTTGTCCTTTATATCAACATTTAAAACATCGTGAGAAAAGTAATGGGCATTTCTTTTCATGCAATTCGTTGCCTCGACATCAAGATCAAGAGATTGGATAACATTTACACCTGCTTGCAGCATACCAAGCTCCATCCCTCCGCATCCTGAAAAATATCCTTTGGCTGTTGGTGTGTACATTAACTCTAAACTTATCCTTTGAAAATTGTGTCCATGTGAAATTGTAGAAAGGTTTTACTGGGATGGTACTTTTGAGGTAAAATTATTTTAGAACCGACGAGAAAGGAAAAATACTTTTCGTGATAGGGCTCTTTGCTTTTCTTCTTTAAATCCTTTGACAGCAAAACCTCAAACCTTTCATTAATTCCAATGTAGCCCTTATCATAGGCCTTATCATACAATGAGGATAGGCAAATTCCATTTTCCGGATTCAGCCTTTCTTCTTCATTCTTTGACCACGGCAGAATATGACTTGCTACCAATAAATCTGAAATATCTATTCCGGTGATTGCACACCTTCCAGAATAATTGGCAACAACAATTTGCCGAAAAACATTTTGATTTACCCTTGTCTTTACTTCCCTGATTTTGTATTCACCTCTAAGGTGTTCGATGCCTTTTAATGAATCGGCATATTTATCTTCTATCCCTACATGTTCTTTCTCTGCAAGTATTCGTTCACTTTCAAAAAGTAGTTCGTCTTTATTGCTAGTGAATTCATCCCAAATTGGTTGTACCTGCATTTTTCCTCCAGTTAATCCTTTTACTCCTCGTTGCTGATGAAATGGATCAACACTTGCAAAATTGTTTAAGCGCATCGAAACGGCGTTTGCATTTCTTCCAATAATATTTCCTAAGTGAATGATTTCAGGAGTTCTAGAATCCAATTTTCCGAATGGAAGCTTGAGGTATAAATTCAACGCAAGAATTAATTCTTCTCGTGTCCATAGTCTTCTTTCAGCCATTTAATATTATTGTTGCTCTAAAGATATTAAGCAAATGCAAGCGAAGCTATTAAACTAATCAGAGCTGAAATTGGCTTTTAAGTCACGTTGAGATTTTTTATAGTTTTAATACTATTCCAAAAGCATCCATGAACAAAATCACAGTCTTGTATTTTGGTAAAACAATATCAGGTTTGCCCGTCAGATTTTTTAAATGAAGCCGGTAACGAAACCCATTTGCGTGAAGAAATTTACGAACGAGCATTTCAGGCTTTGTGTTCTTGCCTTTTATCATGCTCATGTTATAACTCCTCGTTTTCTTATCATGCACATCTGCCATAATGTAAAAATAAGCTGCATGGCATAAACTACTCCGGCTAAGAGTTGCATCAAAATGCTTAAAAATAAAGTCTTTAAAATGTAGTTATTTTGTTCCATGCTTACCCTTCAGCACATATTGCAAACCTTGCGTAATCACATGCCGGAATTGCAAAGGAAGTATCCGGTTTCGAAGCTTGGTGTTTTTGGCTCGTATGCAAGAGGAGAGGCTACCGAGAATAGTGATATTGATATAGCTGTAGAAATTACTGGTCCTATGGGTCTCAACTTCGTTGCTATGGCGGATGAAATTGAAAACTTGTTTGGTATAAAAACAGATGTAGTACCAAAACGATCCATTAAGCCTGAGTACTTGCATTTTGTTGAAAAGGATATTGTGTATGCGTGATAGAAAATCTTCTGCAATCATAAAAGATATACTTCATTGCATTGAACATGTTCAACTTTATACCAACAATCTTTAGTTTGACGAGTTTGGTAAAAATTTTATGGCGGAGGAAGCGTGTTTGTATGATATACAGGTGATTGGTGAAGCTGTATCTCATTTACCAGACGATTTAAAAAGAGAGGAAAGCCACATTCCATGGGCATTAATAAAGGGTATGCGCAACAGGCTTATTCATGAATATTTTGGAACTGATCTTCCGGTTGTATGGAATGTTATTAAAAATGAACTTCCTTCATTTAAGAATGAACTGGAACGAATTCAATTACAGCTTTTAAAAAAAGAAGATAATAACCAGGAACCAGCATTTCAGGCTTTGTATTCTTGCCTTTTATCATGCTCATGTTGTAGCTCCACGTTTGCTTATTATGCACATCTGCCATGGTGTAAAATAAGGTGAGTTATTAAACACTATCTCTCTCGGAAAACTCACTCTATTTAAGTAAATTGCGGCTATGTTGACGCTTCAAAATATAGGAAAGAAAGGCACTGCAGCCGTAAAGCGTTTACGCAGTCAAAAACTAGCAAAAGGCCTTCCTTTTATGATCAATTCGAAAGAATTACCCTCTACACAATGTTACCTTGAATACCCAAATGGTTCCATTCAATTGGTAACCCTTTCTAAAAATGTGCGGGACTTTGATGTGATACGTGAATTAAGTTTCGAGGAAACAGGTCTGCTTAGGGCAAAGTTCAAACTGGCTGTTTAACAATGCCTGAACTTTACATTATTACAGGCTCAAACGGTGCCGGAAAATCAACCGTAGGCGCTGACTATCTTCCCTCATCCATTCAACAACAATGCACCATTTTCGATGGTGATAAGCTGTTTATGGAGAAGCAGCGGGAGCTATGGCAAGCAGGCATCCAAGCCATTAAAGAAGCTAAAAAACTTGCTTTTGCTTTTGTTGAAGAAACTTTTAATTCACTTGTTGAAGAAGCCTTATTAAAAAGTTCGGATTTTGTTTATGAAGGTCATTTTACTAATGAAGCGACCTGGGATATACCACGGAAATTTAAAGCTGCTGGCTTCTCAATCCACCTGATTTATTTTGGATTAGCGGATACGGATATTTCGGAACTTAGGGTAGTTGATAGAGCAAAAGAAGGTGGCCATTATGTTGATCCGGTTACTATTTCCAATAACTTTTACGGCAACCTTCAAAAGCTGAATGAGCATTGTGGCATGTTTGATACACTTCAAATTGTAGATACTTCGGAGTTAGAACATAAAGTATTAGTTGTTTTAAAAAATGGCGAAGTGGAATCGTCCGTTTCATTTCCTGAATTACCCGAATGGTTCAAGGCTGATTTACCGCACCTTGTCCAAAAGATAAGGGGCTAAGTATAGTTGACCTTTGCTTGGTAGCCGAACATACATCCATGAACAAAAATCACCGTTTTGTATTTTGGTAAAACAATATCAGGTTTGCCCGGCAAATTTTTTACATGAAGGCGGTAACGAAATCCGTTTGCGTGTAAGAATTTTCGCACCAGCATTTCAGGCTTTGTATTCTTGCCTTTTATTTGGCTCATGTTATAACTCCTCGTCTTCTTATCATGCAGATCTGCCATAGCGTAAAGTAAACTGTATAGGCATAAGGGCTTGAACTTAATTTGGGTGATTTATAGATATAAGAGTTAATGCTGCTTCCTAACAGCCAGCAATTCCCCCAACAAAAACAGCCTTCACAGGCTGTTCAAAGTTTTAAAATCTACTTAACGTCTTTTACTCAAGATATGTCCTGGGGCTTTCCCGTGTTATAACATTCATGAAAGCGAAAGGGGCTTTTTTCTTATAAGGTTTGGCGTACGAAATGGCGCACATACCTGAGCGGGGAGCAAAATAGAAGCCTCTTTTACTTCCGCTTGAAGGACCAAAAACTATGCTTTCGCGATCGGATACAAGGCCTGTATTGATGTTAATGCAACGCACATTTTCTCCATCAAGTGAGCCAGTGTACAGCATGTTTCTTTCAGTAAGGCATGCCTTGGGTATGGTAAACCCCAAACTTTCTATAGGTAGCTTAAACCGGAGTGCATCTGTTTTAATGGAAAATATTTTTAAAAGTGATTTGGTGCAGGTAATTACCGAGCTGGCATCCATGGATACCTGTATGGATGCAATCTTTTCCTTGGTTTCTTCTTTGTGGCTAGTTACCACATCACCGGTGGCTGCATCTATAATTACATAGTCAGAATAAAATAAAGGAACAATGATTTTGTCGGAAGTTGCATCAACCGTGCAGGGGTTTGCATCGTCGCTTACAATATCAGGCAGTGTAATTGACTTTTCTTTTGTGAATCCATTACTGCTGTAAATATTCATTTGTTTTTCTTTGATAGTTACAAGCTTTCCGGTACCGGTGAAAATGGCTTTATCTCCAAGTTCTACGGTTGTAACCAGTTTGCCGGTTGCAATATCCATAACGCTGGTAGGGGCATTCCAGCCTGGTGCTATAGCAAGATATTTGTTATCGGGCGAAAAGCTTAACGACCTGGTGCGGATAGAGTATTCGTACTTTTTAGCACCTTTTATTTCAAACATTCTTTTTCCTGTAGCAATATCGTACACCTCTACGGCACCACTTTCGTAGGTGGTGGCAAATAATATTCCGTCATTACTTAAAACAATTGATTCGCGATTGGCATCTTGAGCCCTGGATGCCAGGAAAAGCAAACAGGGAATAGCAAGCAGCATAATTTTTTTTGACATGGTAGTTGGTTTGAATAAGACAGGCTGAGCCTGCTTAATAGTTGTAAAAGATATTTATAAGAAAAATAATTATTTATAGTCTTCAATTACTTTCAGTTGCACGTCTGTCAATTCACCACTTTGGTTACTTGCCTTTACATAATACTCCCTTGCCTTTTTAGGTTTACCCTTTGCTACCAACAGGTCACCATAATTAAGCATTGAAATATAGAATGAAGGATCTTCCTTAAGTGTTTGGTCCAAAAGGGTTTCGGCTAATGGATACTCCTTATTGCCGATATAAAAAGCCGCACACTCGTTGGCCGTAAATTTATCCGGGTAGTCCTTGTACAACTGCTGGTAAGTGAGCAAGGCATTCTTCAGGTCACCTGCATTTGCGTAACACATGGCCTTTTCCGAAAAGGCTGTTTTCCTCATTTCAGCATCAGTAGAAAAAAAGAGAACATAATCGTATTGTGTAACTGCAGATGTATACTGCTGCTGGCTTCCTTCGATTTTTGCCAATAATAAAGTAACTGCACAATAGTCTGCGCTTTTTTGTGGCAATAAAATAACGAGGTCCAGGGCATGATTTATAGCTGTTGCATTATCGCCAAGCGCATAGTACCCTTTTACTAATTCCAGCTTTGTAATTATTTTTTCATCATTATCCTTTGCTGCGCCCAAAAGCAGCTTCATGTTTGCGACAGCATTTCTTAATAAGCTACTGCCCGGCGCAGCCCTGTTGATGATGTATTTGCAAAGCTGGTATTTTGATCCGTTTGGGGTTGATGATGTATTTATAATATCAGCAAACAACTGGCTGCTCTTTACACTATCACCACATGATTCGTATAAGAGTATAATGGAAGGGTCTGTAGTTCTATTGAAACCCTTCTTCTCAAAATAGGCAACTGTTTTATTGAGATGGTTCAGCGCCGTTTCGTTTTTAAAAGCTGCGTTGTAGTACTCATTTTTACTTTTTTGCAAAAGCAGTTCAGAAAAGGCCAGCTCTACTTCAAGCATTTGTTTTTCAGTGTACCGGTCCTGCACATACCGCGCTGTTCTCGTTCCGGGATCATCAACGATATAAGATTTGCTGGTGCCAGGGATTTTCTTGCCCGCCGCATCATAATCGTCATAGCAAAAGGTTACCACATATTGCAGGAATGCTTTATTTACCATGCCTAACTTTGCGCTTGTTAAAAAGGTTAGCAGGGGATATTTTTCATTACTGTGTCTACCTTCCAGCAATTCTTTCGATTGTAACAAGGCATGCGCCGACTCATAATCACCTGCTTCAAATAAACCAAATGCTTCATCCAGCTGTTCATCAATAAACTTTTTCTTGTCTGCAGTTTTTTGCATGGATAGTCTTAACCGCTCATTACTTCTTTGTAGCCTCCGGAGTGAGCCGGAAACGCGATAATTTGAGGTAGCAGCGGAACTGGAGGAAGACGGCGTAGTGGTCGTTTTATTTTGTTTAAATACCGCCTTCCAATCTGTAACCTCCATTTGTAAGGGGTATTTCTTGCCATCGTAGGTGTAGGTTGTGTTAATCGTTTTTGTTTGACCAGCTACAGATAGCACACATAATAAAAGAATAACCGAAGTATTCAGGTACTTGGCGAGAGGGGCCATAATAAGAGTTTTGGTTGACGATGACGGAGGCTAATATACATGTATAATTCAGCAGTCAGTTTTTTATATTTATCTGGTGTCGTTTATTTCTTGTTTCACAATTATCTTTTTTGCATGTATCCTTTAGAAAAAAATTAACAGCCAGGTATTAATAATAAAAACAGTAATCAGAGGTTAACAGGTAGTTTACCAGTCTGTCGCACAAGTTGTGGGACAATCTCTTCTGGTTGTATAGCAAGCTACTGCAGTTTGAATTTTCTAATCGTCCCACAGGATGAAATGAATTCTAAAAGACGCAATGATTGAGTGTTGCATATCCTAAAGGATGTATGCAACAAACCATGCTAGCCGGTGCATGTGAGTGTGAACGGAAAAAAATATTTTTATCTCTTTTATGTAATATCTCCGGCAGCCACATCATAAAGAAAATTGGCTGCTATGCATTCCAAAATATTATTTGCCGACCCACGGTACTTTCAAATCATTTTCCAACTACTGTTTTTAATCTATGGCATTGTTTACTTAGGCTGGCAAGCAGACTGGATACATTATTTAATCAGCATTGCCGGTTGCCTCTTTTTTAACTGGTGCTTCGAAAGTATAAAGCATCGGCAGGCGCTTCCGCTCCAGGGCCCGCATGGGCGGCGCTTTTGGGGCTTTAGTGTTTTAATAAGCGCAGCATCCTTATGCCTGCTCCTCAAGACAGAGCATTGGCAAATAAGCTTGCTGGCTGCTTTCCTTACGGTAGCTTCCAAATATATACTTCGCATTGGAGGCAAGCATTTTTTCAATCCTTCTGCTTTTGGCATTGTCGCCACTTTATTTTTTACAGATAATGCCTGGCTTTCGCCGGGACAATGGGGCGCTAATGCTGTTATTTTTTTCTTTGTGCTAACGCTTGGTTTTATTGTAGTAACAAGGGTGCAAAAGCTGGATGTAAGCCTTGCATTTTTAATCACTTTTATTGGCCTGCTTTACTGGCGGCAGGTGTATGTGCTTCATTGGCCGATGGATCATTTTATACATTCGGTAAGCACTGGTAGTTTATTGCTGTTTTCTTTTTTTATGATCTCCGATCCTAAGACATCGCCTTCGCACCCATTGGCCAGAATTATATGGGCTATGCTGATTGCTGTAGTTGCTTTTTACTTCGCTGCTTTTAAATGGAAATACAATACCGCTATCTGGGTATTAGTGGCTGCTGCTCCGCTAGTGCCTTTACTCAATATGGTTTTGAAGAAAGACCCATTCCAATGGGCTTCTTCTACATTTCGAATTCCACATTTTTCAACACTTAAAAAAATAACAATGAAACCTTTTTTAAAAAAACTTGCTGCCTGCTTTTTGCTGGCAGCCATGATCAGCCATGAAGCTGTGGCCTTCTGTGGATTTTATGTAAGCAAGGCCGACGGCACTTTAAAGAACAAAACATCACAAGTGATCATTGTACGGGATGGCGACAGAAATGTAATTACCATGTACAACGATTTTAAAGGAAACTTTAAAGACTTTGCCATGGTGGTTCCTGTGCCCGTGGTATTGAAGAAGCGTGATATTAAAGTAGTGGATCAGCAAATATTTACTACGCTGAATGATTACAGCAAACCAAGGCTGGTGGAGTATTATGATCAGAATCCTTGTAATGAGGTATCGTATGACAGGATGGAAATGAAATCAATGAATGCTATGAGTGAAGTAGTTGTAACAGGCTACGGCACAAAAAGAAAGAGAGACCTTGGGGTGAAAATAGAAGCCAAATACCTCGTGGGTGAATACGATATTCTAATTCTTAGTGCAAAAGAATCAACCGGGTTAAAAACATGGCTTACTGAAAATGGTTATAAAATACCTGCAGGTGCTGATGAAGTGTTGGAGCCTTACATAAAGAGCAACCTCAAGTTTTTTGTAGTGAAGGTGAATGAAGAAGAGGCGAAAAAACTGCGCAGCAATTTTTTAAGACCCTTACAAATATCGTTTACCTCTCCAAAGTTTATGTTGCCTATTCGCCTGGGTATGGCCAACGCCGATGGTGATCAGGATATGCTTGTATATGCCTTTACCAAAAAGGGAAGAGTGGAAGTGACCAATTACCGCTCGGTTGCTATACCTACAGGAAAAAATATCCCCCTCTTTGTGCAGAATAATTTTGGAAGCTTTTACGCCAATCTTTTTAGTCAGCAGTGGAAAAAGGAAGGCAAAGCTGTTGCGGTGCTTGAATATGCCTGGGATGTTAGTCCAAAAAATTATGTAAAATGCGATCCTTGTGTGGCCACGGCGCCATCCGTACAGGACCTGGTACAAGCAGGCGTGTGGTGGGTAACCCGGGACTGGGCGGATTATAGCGATGTGGATGCAGAAGAGGAAGATTATTCAGACAATGTTTATTTCACCCGGCTGCATGTAAGGTATAACCGCAATTCTTTTCCGCAAGACCTGCAGTTTCAGGTTACACCTAACAAAGAAAGCTTCCAGGCCCGTTATGTAATTACGCATCCTGCCACCGGTGATTTTGATTGTGATGCCGGGAAAAAATATTGGAAAGACTTAAAGCTACGCAGGCATGATGAACTGCAAACACTTGCCAGTCTTACCGGTAAAGGTTATGATGATTGGGATGTAGTGGTAAAAGCAGAAGAAGAAAAATTTATACCGAAAGAGGCATCTTATACTAATGCAAGATTGATGAAAGAAAATAATTGGAAGGGTGATAAAATGATATTGGTGGCTGCTGGTTTATTGGGTGTTGTTTCTTTGGTGGGTGCAGGGAGAAAAAAAGTTTAGAGAGTGATGGTATAGAGTTTGGTGATTGGCAGTATAATGCCTGATCTTTTTTGTTTCTCGCTGAAAACGCTGCAATCGCAGAAGAGGCAACTTTTGATCTTTGTTGGAGAAGCGGTTTCCCGGTACAATATTGAACAGAACGTACAAGTGAGTGACACAACAGGCGATGAATAAAATTACTATAGCTGGTTACCAAGTCATCTTATATTCAGACATGTTTTTACTTTCTTTAAAACTGCGCTTCGCCATTTGTTTCTACTAATGTTTTTTTTAGGTAAGAAAGACGCCATCTGTAGAGTAGAGGAAATAAAACTACAATTTTATAAATACCGTGTTCAGTATGAGAAATATAATTTAATAAGTAAAAAATTTGGCTGCAGCTTTTCTTTTTTTAGGCTAAAATTGTAGAATAATAATTACCTGCCGCTATAAGAGCATAGCAAATATTTAATTTTAAGGGAAATTGCCATGATGAAGAAATAAGTTGTCTATTTGAATTTGGAAAGATTATTTAATTGTTCAGTTTGAAAAAGGCAACTATGAAAAGTTGCGCAATACTGGGCATACCATTTATTACAAGAAAAAAGACGAATCATGAAAGAAACTACACAGGAAACAAAGGCTAAAAAAGTGTTGATTGTAGAAGACGAAGGGGATATGTGTTTATTACTAAACATTTTGCTTAATGGAAAAGATATGGAACTTGATCATGTGCAAAGTCTTTTAGCAGCAGATGAATACCTGCAAAAAGAATTGCCATCGGTAATGATATTGGATAATAAACTACCCGATGGATTTGGGATTGATTTTATCAGCTATCTAAAAGATAAGTATCCGTCTATCAAGATTATTATGATATCAGGTTTCGATGCTTCTGCAAGAGATGTAGCTCTTGAAAACGGTGCAGATGTTTACCTGGAAAAGCCTTTTACCCGCGACCAGCTTTATAACTCCATTAAAACATTGATGAATTAAGCACAGAAAGGTTAATGATAGAAGAGCCTGGATTTTATTCCGGGCTTTTTATTGCCGGGCTTTCTCTAATTGTTCACCTTTGTTTTGCCCGGACAAACCTTTTCATTCCGGCTGCGTTTATTCATTAATAAAATAATTATGACTAAAAACATCTATGGAATATTACTGCCGGCATTTATTGCCTGTACAGCCATTTCCTGCAACAAAGACGAAGACACCCCGCCACCAGCCCCGACCGTGGTAAGAGAATGGACCATTCCCTTATCGGCCAAAAATGAAGTGCCTGCTCCGGCACGTAACGAAACGGGTACTGCTACAATGCAGTTAATGTCTGATAACTCGGTTAAGTATACCATTAATGTTACCGGGCTTGCCAGCGGAGATGCCTTAACGGCTGCTCACTTACATGTAGGTAACGTTATTACCAGCGGTGGTGTGATATTAGGTTTAAATCCGGTTTTTACCGGTAGCACAGCTTCCGGTACCATCGCGGCAGTCAGGGCAAGCCTGATAGATAGTTTGAAAGACAATGCCAATGAAATCTACTTCAATGTACATTCTACACAAGTTCCTGCCGGACTTGTAAGAGGACAATTAAATATAGGAATAGAGATGGTTGCAGATGTGGTACTGAATGGCGCAAACGAGGTGCCCGCAGGAACTACAGCAGCTACAGGGTTGGCTACCTTAAGGCTTACTTCAGATAAAAAACTTTATGTAAAAGCAACGGTTACAAATATTGAAGTTCTTGATGCCTTAACGGGCGCACATGTGCATGCCGGGGCCACAGGCGTTAATGGACCGATTCTGGTAGGCTTTTATAGCAATGCAGCCGATTTTGGTACGGTGAAAATTATAGCTGTAAATGATGCAAACTTTGCTTCTTTAAAAGCAGATCCTATTTATGTAAATGTCCATTCTACTACAAAGCCCCTGGGTCTCATCAGGGGACAAATAAGATAAAAGATATTTAGTGTGAGTGTGTCAGGGGTTTTCATAAGAGGCTGTCTCAACCAGGAGACGGCCTCTTGTGTTCAAAACTAATAATCCAACAGTAATACGGACACAACAGCAAAGGAATTCGTAAATTATCAAAGAAGGCTCTTCTTAAAAGTATTGTCCTATTTTTTCAAGTTCCGTGATAATCTCTTTTTGCTTATTTTCTCCAGCCAGCAAAAATGAATTTTTAGTGGTATTTAGTTTTTCCTTTGTCAGCGTAATATCCTGCGACAAAGAATTTATCTCGCCTTTTAAAGCATTTATTCTTTGTGTGAGGGTTTGTAGTTCTTCTGCTTTCTTTTGAATCAACAATTCTTTTTGTCGCACTTCTTTACTGTATTGTTGTGCATGAGCACCTTGAAAAGCATTTAAATCGCGGCCAATCAGATTTAAATATTCCTGCCCGGTAGCCATTAATTTTTCCTTTGTAAGCCCCGTGCTTTTTAAAACATTATAGGCGGTTTTGTACTTGAGGGCTTCATCGGTTATATCATCAATATCTATTTTACTATCTACAAACTCTTTATAATCTGTACCCTGGAACATAGGATTTTTTGCATTGGCTTCAACAACCAGCTTTTCAAAATATTGTTCATGCTCGGGTAAAGGCGTGGTAATGGTGCCTGATGGAGAATACACCGGGGTTTGTGTAGTAGTTGGTGGTGCTGCATTTGCTGCATTACCAGTAGTTCCTGTAATCAGAGGGTGATGTGGATTTTCATCAGCAGGTGAGGGACCTGGCTTTACCGGGGGTATAGCAGGCGTGACCGGCGAAGGAGTTTTTGGAGTGGCAGCAACAAGTGTAGAAGGCCCTTGGGCATTTGCCGCTTCCATTTTTTTCTGCTCGTCAAACTCAATAAACGGATTTAATAATTGCTTTAGAAAACTCATATTGTTGTGAATTGTGAATGGGCAAATGGTGAATAGGCAATGGGCAATTAGCAAAAAGCAAAAGGCAACGAGGCAAAAACAAAAGCAATAGAGATGGATAAATCTGTTTATAAAATTCAACCAACAATTGTAACCGACTACTGATAACCTCTTTTTCACCTTTCACCATTGCCTATTGCCCATTCACTATTCACCATTGACCATTCACTTGTTCAAAGTCAGCAAAAATCCAATGGTAAAATTCGCATCCCAGTCAAAAACAAATGTGTCTGTATTTGTAGCATCAACTAAGCCTTTGTATATATTAAGCCCTGCTCCCATTTTTTTATCTGCTGCTTTATAAGATGCCGGAGCTTTTAACACCGTGTATCTTTCTTCGCCTTTTCTATGTTGCTTAGCCAGGGTAAACGGCACGCCGCCTAAAATAAAACCTACATTCCTCTTGGCTTGCGGTATTTTGGTTGCACCGTTTTTTACCTCCGTGTATACATCATCATCCTGTCTGTCTTTCTCATAATATTTAGCACCGGGCAGTTCAAGCGACTTTAAGCCACCGCCTTCATCCCACGAAACTTTTGTGTTGCCTGAACCAATATCCACCATAAAAGAATTCTCAGAAAAGTTAGGAGGCACGGTTGCAACAAAGGCATATTTAGCTTCCTGTGCAGCCGTTACATTATTTACTACATAGCCCATCTTTTTCAGCTCGTTGCTGATGGTAGTTGTTTTAGGTTCTTTCTGTGCACCAGATGATATAACAAAATGCATGTTCCTGTTAGAAACTCCTTTATCAAACATAGAGGAAAGGTATTTCTTCAATCCAAGTCTTATATCTTCCGTAGTAGCCAATCCTTCATAAGCTAACGATTCACCAAAATCTTTCGAAACAATTTCCCAACGTTTTTGGGCATCCATATTAATTACAAATGAGTTGAATCCTGTAGCGCCAACTTCCACTACGCCCCGCAAACTTCCATTCTGCGGTTTCTCAGGAACATAATTGAAACTGCGTTCCTCTGTGTTGCCAGCAGTAGTTGTGGTATTGGGAGTGTTGGCATTCGTTGTTTCTCTGTCAGTGCCCTGCGTGGTATTTGGCAACTCTGTGTTGTTTCCATTTCCCACTGCAGAGGTCTTTGGCCTGAGTGCGAAATAGGCAAGCACACCTATAATCAGTAAAATAACAATGATACCGGCTGGTTTAAGTCTCATCTTATCGTTTTTTGTTTTAGTAAAATTATATGCAATATCGAAATCAATTTTTAGTCCGGTTTGGTTTCAACGAGGGTTTTCAATTAGTGGCAAAGCTTTTTATTTATTGGCCATCGTAATCATGATGACCCTTCCACCTTCTTCATCAGACAACAATAATTTTTTACCGTCCTTTATATCTACCATTGTTCCCACAGGTATTTCTTTATCTTCTGTAAGGTCTTTTAATGAAGTGAGCTTCTGGTTTACCAGCACCCATTTACCATTGTGAAAAGTAAAATATCCAACAGGTACTTTTTGTTCTGCGGTTAACTTTTCACTGCGCACAACATGGCGGTTTACATGCCATTGAAAAAGGTATTGGTTATTATACACCATCAGCCGGTGATTTTCAGGTTTCCACACTGTGGGCTTAAACTGGTAATAGAGGTCTAACACAGGCAATGTTCCCTTTATTGATGTGCCGCAGAAAGGGCATTTGGGCGATGCGCTGTTATCAAATACAAACCATTTTTGGGCACATTGCTTATTAGCGCAGGGCTGCATTAAATCCGTTGTCTTTAATAAAGCATGTTCCCAAGTGTCGGCATTGGGCCGCAGGTTAGGGTTATGAAGACCGGTAATAAAAGCCTGGTCAAATAATTCTTTTAGATATGGACCTGTAATTGAGTAAGGCATTTTAGAAACATCAGCCCATGGCAATGCCCATTTAGAAACCTGGTCAAGCTTTGGCCTGTTTGATTTATCTGTGGGATGTTCTATAAACAATGCTTTCTCCCCCATTGACAATAGGTCGTCTTTTTCCGTATCCATTGAATTGATCTTACCACCTTTTAAAGGATGGCGATACAAAAGGTACATGTAGATCATGACCGCCAGGGCATGCAAGTCTGTGGTGCGATTGGCATGCTTACGGTTTGCATCTCTCAGTTCCAGGTGCTTCGTTGCCAACACTTCAGGCGCAATAAAGTCTGCCGTACCAATTACATCGGGCGGGTAAAGGCCGGGCACAACAAGACCATCAATATCTATAATAGTAGCAGATTTGCTTACAGGATCAATCAATACATTTTTATAAGAAAGATCAGAGTGAGCAAGACCGGCGGCATGAAGGCGTTTTACACCCCTGGCGATCTTTACACATATCTGGTAATAGCTTAGCCAGTTTCCTAGCTCAGTTTCATCAAGTGCCAGGCTAAACTGGGGGTTCCTGAACTTGGCAGAAGCAAACCAAAGACCCTGCTTCTCTTTCCCTTTTATGCCCTCACTTTTAGCGTATCCTTTTTTAAAAAAGAAGTTCTTATTATAGGTAGGCACAATCAACCCTACTTTGCCTTCTGCCTCTACCATGTCTGTAGGCCATGAATAAATCTCTTTATAGTACTCGCCGCCATCACGGCTAAAAAAGCTATCATAGTATTGGGTAACCAATTTTTTCAAACGTTCCCTGGAATTAAAGTCTTGTTTATCACGGTAAAAAGCAACCACGTAAGATTTATCAGGTCCGAAATAAACATCTTTCATTCCACCACGCATAGGCTCGCCATTATCAACATAAGGATATGTTTTACCTGCATTGATAACAGAAGGCGCCTGCTTCATATTTGTTTGGGGTGTATTTGAAAAACTTTTTAAATAACTCACGTTGCTATTATTTTTTTAGCGAGCTGTATCACATCGCTCATCGTTCCTTGTGTCACACTCTTGTACGTTCGGTAATTCTGTTCAGAATTAATCATTTCACATCAGCCATTCTTACTATCTGCTAGCATAACCCGTTCACTTGTCATCTCGATGAAGGAGGGATCTGAGTGACCACTAATAACGACTCACGCAAAATAAGCAACGTCATTGCGAGGCGCGAAGCAATCTCCTGTTCAATTATTCTTACAAATGCATGAGTAGATTGCTTCGTGCCTCGCAATGACGCGAGTGCGTCGTTCGTCCCTGCAATGACCCGCTTCATCGTTCCTCCTTGCCATGACGTTACTTCCTCATTCATCCCCACCATGACGAATCAAAACACAATAGCCAAAGTCCTATCATCATGATTGCCCGGGCTCCAAAAATCCATCCACTGCGACAATTGTTTTTCTATCTCTTTGTTTCCTGCATTCAATTCTACTTTCACTCCATCTTCGTTATTACCGCCAAGGTCGGTGAAAAACGCCTCCCATTTTTTAATGTCAGGCAAGGCTGATTCTACAACAAACTTTGGATCGTAAATGCCATCAGACATCAATACTAAATAAGAAAAATCATCCACTAGTTTAAAGCCAAACCTTGTAGCAAACTTTTCATTCTTAAAAATCTCGGGCATTGTGATAAACCTTGTTCCTCCACCAAACTCTCCTACATCAATCCAATTCAGTAAGGTTACTTCGGTGATGTCTTTATTTAATACTGCCATGGGACAATCACCCACGCCAAAGGATAGCAGGGCGTAACCAGTATCCATTTTTTTAAATAATGTAAAGGCTAGTGTTGCACCAAGGTCTTTTAAGGCACAACCTTGGGTATTTGCAAATTCCTCAAGGTTTTTATGTACCCCGAAGACAGCTTTACCAAGGATGTTATATACCTGCCGGTTTAATTTAAGGCCTGTATCTTCTTCACCACCCGATTTATGCTGCAGTAACAATTCATCAAATGCAGACATGCTTTCTATGGAAGTGTCCTGCATAAAATAATCCACTATACCGGTACTGGCAATAACAGAACCTTTCCGTGAGAATTTTGCACTTCCTGCACCATCCGATACCACCACAAGGCTCCATCCATTATTCAGGTCCTTGAAAGCAAAATCATCTTCGCGGAAAGAACCCACGTTTGCGTGTGAACGTCCCCGTTTTGAAGAAACAAGAATATGCCTGTCGCCTATTGGCGCAAATAAGGTAACCTCTTCTTCCTTCCAATACGGATCAGCCTTATCACTTTCGAGGCTTTTCCATAAAGTTTTTGGATCCGGGTTAATGATAAGCATTATCACCTTTTCATTGTAAGGCGCATCTTCCGGCTGGCCATCAACTTTAAACCTGAACTTTATTTTTATATCACCGCTTTGTGTAGGGTTGCCGGTAATTTGTTTTGTTTTTTCATCATACCAAAGTCCGGCCTCTTTTAATCCTTCAAACTCATAGGCTATAATATCATCCCATCCAAGCTGGTCAATATCAAACTTTGCTTCGTAAGATTTTCCCACACTGGCATTTAAAATGCGAACAGGTTGCCCCATGATCTCAGCTATCCTGTTTTGCAATTTCCATTTTGCCATAAGACGTTCCTGGTTTTGGGTAATTACATTTATTTCGGCGATATTTTCCTCATCCTTTACAAACTGTTCAAACAAGGCTTTCCTGTTGGCAGGTATTTCCAAATTATTACCCTTAAAAAGCTTTGTCAGCAATTCTTTGGCATCACTCATTCCATCAATTATTTAATGTAGATAACCAGTAACCTTAGGTTACAATATTCAGTTCAGATGGTGGCGGAGGCAATTCGCCAATACCTGTAACTTCTTTACCTGCATCTTCCACCTTGGTAGAGGTAACGCCGATAGAAGCGGATACCCATGAAAAGAACTTGGCTATGCTTTGACTGTCTGCAGTATCAAGACTTACTACGTTTTCTGTAATTTGTTTCAGCAAGTTTGAGTCGGCACCACTGCCTGCAGCACAGGCAACAGTATAAGCGGTCTTGCGTTTTTTAAACTCTTCAAGGCCCGCCTGCCAATCATCGGTAGGTATGCCATCCGTCATGATAAAAACAAGTGGTTTCCAATCGCCTTTTTGTTCCGCTGTTGTTTTAGCTACTTCATTATCAATGCAGGTAGATACAACTTTCAGCGCATCACCCAGGCAAGTAGTGCCTGTAGCTTTAATGTCTACCATCTGGAAAGAGGCAAGGTCAGTTAGCGGTACTACTTGTTTGGCAACGCTATCAAAGGTAATAATGCTAATGAAAGCGGTTTCAATAGCCTGCGGGTTTTGACGTAAAGAACTGATCATCACCTGTACGCCGTTTTTAACCGCTTCAATTGGTTCGCCTGTCATTGAACCTGAAGTATCTAATAATAAATAGACGGGTAATCTTCTCATTTTTATTTTTTTTGTTTAACAGAACAGATAACTATAAAAAACAATGGTGTTGTTTTTTGTCAACAACGCAACTAAGCATGCAAATCCTGCGCCTTGAAAAGAGAAAATCAAAAAATGGCCTTCGATAAATGGATGAGTCCTGCTTTTAGGGTTTGAATTAGTGGCGGAACCAGCAAGTTTGGATAAAAAAATTTGAACAGCGCACCTTTCCATTATGATCCCGGCTTAATTTACACTCCATGTTATTCACTGATTTAAACCTTAACAAGCAACTACTTCAGGCACTTGATGGTGTTGGCTATGCAACACCTACTACTATTCAGCAAAAAGTATTTTCTATAGTAATGAGTGGTGCCGATGTGTGTGGCATTGCGCAAACAGGAACCGGGAAAACCGTAGCCTATCTTCTTCCGCTCCTTAACCAATGGAAATATGCGAAAGATAAAAGCCCGCAAATACTGGTAGTAGTACCCACCCGAGAACTTGTGGTACAGGTGGTAGACGAGGTGAAAAGATTAAGCAGTTATTTAAACCTGGTTGTTGCCGGTGTGTATGGAGGCGTTAATATTAATACGCAAGCATTGGCCTTACAAAATGGTTGCGATGTTCTGGTAGCAACCCCCGGCCGCTTATACGACCTGGCAATGGCCGGAGCTTATAAAACAAAAGGAATAAAAAAACTTGTTATAGACGAAGTAGACGAAATGCTTAACCTGGGCTTTCGTACACAGTTAAAAAATATTCTTGACCTTTTGCCCCCGCGTAGGCAGAACCTGCTTTTTTCTGCTACCCTTATTCCGGAAGTAGAAGCGCTGATGAATGAATATTTTAATGATCCTGTACGAATAGAAGCGGCACCCGCAGGCACACCCGTAGAAAACATTATACAAACCGCCTACGAAGTGCCAAACTTTTATACGAAGGTCAACCTGCTTACATTATTGCTTGAAGAAGATGAGGCAATGACAAAAGTGCTGGTATTTGTTGCCTCTAAAAAACTGGCGGATGATCTATATGAACAAATGGAACCTAAGTTTCCGGGTGCAGCAGGCATCATCCATTCAAACAAAGAACAAAATTTTCGCTTTAATGCCGTGAAGGGTTTTAAGGAAGGCAGGTATCGGTTTATTATTGCTACGGATATTGTTGCCCGTGGTATTGATATATCTGAAGTAACCCATGTTATAAATTTTGATTTACCCGAGGTGGCAGAAAACTATATACACCGAATTGGCAGAACAGGGCGGGCAGAAAAATCAGGTGTGGCCATTAGCTTTATCACGGAAAAAGAAAAAAGCCGCCAGGCCGGGATTGAAAGCCTGATGAAAGTAAAGATCCCCTTGTCTGACTTGCCGGCGCACCTGGAGATATCAACAGAACTTACGGAAGACGAAACGCCAAAAGTGTACATGAAGGAGATACAAATTAAAGTGCCTAAGAAAGAAGAACGGGGTGCAGCCTTTCATGAAAAGTCCGCTAAGAATAGTAAAGTAAATAAAAGAGTAAGCCGGAAAGATCAAATGCAAAAAAAGTACGGCAAGCCGATACGGAAGAGTGGGAAAAAATAAGCTTGAACTCGAGCTCTGTTACCTGGAACTGAAACAAATAGCCGTCAAGGTATCATTAACTTACAAGTAGCCAGTCACCTTTTATTTCAATTTCAATTCGTATAGTCAGCCGCACTTCCTACAAAAAAGTATTTCTTTTGTTTACCTCAAATTTAGTATCAAATTTGCACCCTTCGGTGATTGCTTTGCTTAATAAAATCTCTAATTAATGTGGAAAGTTTTCAGTGTGGTATTGCTTTTTTTGTATGTAGTACCAGCAAGGGCTCAAAGTGTAGATTCATCTAAGTTGAGCGTTTTTATCGACTGCCGTTCCGGCTGCGATATGCAGTTTATAAAAACAGAAGTGCCTGTCGTGGATTTTGTAACCAACCGTTTTGCAGCAGATGCGCATGTTTTAGTTACTACTCAGGGTATTGGCAGTGGGGGTACTCAATATCAATTAAACTTTTATGGGCAGAACAAGCATGTCAATTACAGGGACACTTTGTGGTTTGTAACCTCCCCACTAGCTACCCCATCTGAAAAGCGGCAAAAGCTGGTACAAAGCCTGCTACTTGGGCTGTTACCAATGATTGCAAAAACTAGGTATATATCCGGAATTAGCATATCCCTAAACCAGGCAGAAGCAGCAACAGCCGCCCGGTCTACACAAAATAATACTCGCGATAAGTGGAATTATTGGGCTTTTCGTGTTGGCATTCAAGGTGAGGTAAGCGCAGACAAAGTGTACCATACCAATTTGCTTAATTCACACTTTTCTGCAAATCGCACAACCGACAAGCTAAAAGTTGAATTTTATATAACAGGTAGCCGTCGCCATTCTGTAACAACAAGCGAGGATCGGGGTACGATAAATAAAATCGTTGTAGATAACAGTGAATACGGGGTCTTTCACAATGTTGTAAAATCTTTCGGTGCGCATTGGAGCTATGGCTATCAGACAAATTTTTCCAATAATACATTCAACAACATTAAACGAAAAATTTATTTCAATCCTGCCATTGAGTATAATGTTTTTAATTACAACGAAGTGAACAGCCGTTCCTTTATAATTCGTTATGGTGTTGATGTAAACAGTAACCTTTATTACGACACAACAATCTACAATGAAATAAAAGAAACACTTTATGGCCATCGGTTTTCTACTGCCCTAACCCTTAATAAAAACTGGGGAACCTTTTTTTCGGGCCTTACTTACCGCAACTATTTAAAAGATTGGAAGCTGTACAGCATTGGAGTTAGTGTAAGAGCTGATGTACGACTAACTGGTAATCTTTCTTTTTTTGTCAATGCAAATGCCAGCCTCGTTCACAACCAGTTGAGCCTTGTAAAGGGAAACGTAACCGAACAAGATGTGTTAACCCGAAAGCGGCAACTGGCTTCAACTTATAACTATCATACGTCGTTCGGATTTAATTACCGGTTTGGAAGCATTCTAAATAATTTTGTAAACCCGCGTTTTGAAGGCTATGGTGGTTTTTAACCAGCCTGAACCTATGATGAAATATAGAGAGGAGACTTAAATGGTTAGAAGGAAATACGAATTAAAGTGCCAACTCGAAGTTAACAAGAGGAAGCATAATTAACTTAAAGGACATAAATATTAATGTAAGTGCAAGCCAATGTTTATTCATAGATTATTTAAAATTTGTTTTCAATCTATTATTGACTTTGGCTATTGATAGAATGAAGAGAAATTTTACAGGAAAGAGGTAATGTTTTTTTGAACCATCGCATTATCAACGTACCTAAAATCAAGGAAGCCTTTAAAATTATTTATAGTCTATCTCAGTCCTACATCCTTGAAAAAAGAAATCTTACCTTTTGTTTTATTCTTAAATAATTGGCAGAGTAAAACCTTTAATTTTTAAACTGTGGATATAGATACGGCCCCTTTCTTTGAATTTTATTATAACCATGCAGAAGTAAATGCTATCCTGATTATGGATAGTGATGGTACTGTATTAGACGTAAATAATGCTTTTAGTAAAAATTTCGGATACAATAAACAGGAATTAAAGGGTAAAAATTTTGATACCCTTTTTATTCAAAGGGATATAGAAAAAAATAAACCGGTATCGGAATTGGAGACTGTTTTATCGAAAGGGCAAGCACACGATGAAAATTATGTTGTTGACAAAAGAGGCCATGCCATTTGGTGCACCGGAGAATCAATGTTGGCTATAGGAAAAGACGGAGATAAGTACATCATTAAAGACATCATTAATTTACAGGCAAGGAAACATCTTCAATTATTTCTTAGAGGAACCGATGAACTTTTAGAAAGGATAATTGAATCGTCGAAAGATATTCCTATGATGATTGTAGATGCAAGTATGAAAGTTCAAAAGGTGAATGCTGCATTTCTTCATCTTTTTGAAATAGAACAAAGTCCTAAAAGCGGTAGTCGCCTATCAGACATTCATCATTCTTTCTGGAACACGGAGGAAATAAAAACCGAAATTTTAAAAATGCTGGTCAATAATAAAGCTATTCAAAACAAAGAATTTACCTTTACTACAAAGTCGGGAGCGCAAAAGCTTATTATGGTAGATTCAAAAATATTAGACAATTCTACGCATTTAGGAAGACAATTATTCCTTATACTGGAAGACGTTACACCAAACTTAGCAGTAGTTAATTTATAAAAAATATAAGCAGACTTCTTATCACTCCTCACAGAAAATAGAGAAGTCATTCAATAAAGAAATATTTATTTTGGCATTGTGGTTTAGGCGTATGCTACCAGGTAATGGTTAGTTTCCCCTCAAAAATTTACTTAAGGTTAATCCTATAATCTTAAGGATATGAGTTGTTTTTAAAAAAATAATAAAAAAGGGTTGAGCTTTGACTTCAACCCTTTTTAGCTCCCCCTTCAGGACTTGAACCTGAGACCCACTGATTAACAGTCAAAAAGCCGAACAAGAAAGTTGAATATCTACCAACTATACCTATCCACACAATCCAAAAAAGTAACAGGACTTACCCCCACCCACTTCAGGCAAGTCCGGCAAAACAAACGAAAGCCTTTAGACAAGATTTAGCCTGCACCCCAAAATCATATAAATCTTATCCATAATTGTATAACAGCTAGCTATAGCACAATGGTAGCTTTGCTATAACAAATACAAAAGTTATGGCAACAGTAAATAACGACACAATCAGTCTTCCCTTAGAGGGGATGGATAGCGAACATTGTGCTTTAATTATAGACAAGGGCTTGGGCAAAGTGCCGGGTATTAAAACACATTCGGTAGAACTGAATAACAACCGGGCAATTATTAGTACTGATGATGGTGTAGAAGTATTAAAAATCGCTGTTGCAGCCATCAGAGATTTAGGCTACGATGTATCAACAGTAAAGAAAAACTTTGCCGTTCTCAACATGACATGTGCTTCATGTGCAGTCAGTTCAGAAAGCATTTTAAAAAGTCAACCGGGAGTAGTTGACGTTGCAGTAAACTATGCTAATGCAACGGCACAGGTAGAATACGTTCCTACAATAACAGACCCACACAAATTAAAAGCAGCATTACAATCTATCGGTTATGATTTAATGATTGATGAAACCGAAGAAGGAAAGGACCAGTTAGTAGAGATACAGAAGCAAAAGGCTGATAGCCTTAAAAAGAAAACAATTGGCGCAATCCTGCTATCGATACCAACAGTAATCATAGGTATGTTCTTTATGAGTATGCCTTATGCTAATTACATCATGTGGGCTTTAGCTACACCCGTTATTATAATTTTTGGTAAGCAGTTTTTCATCAATGCATGGAAGCAAACAAGGCACCGTTCTGCAAACATGGATACACTTGTTGCACTAAGTACAGGGGTAGCTTATTTGTTTAGTGTATTCAACACTTTAAATCCTGCTTATTGGCATAGCAAAGGGTTACATGCCCATGTTTATTTTGAAGCTGCAGCCGTAGTAATAGCTTTTATTTTGTTGGGGAAAATGTTAGAAGAAAGAGCCAAAGGCAATACATCTTCTGCCATTAAAAAGCTAATGGGCTTACAACCAAAAACGGTTACGGTAGTACACGAAGGTGGTCACCAAATGGAAATGCCGATAGCAAGTGTAAAAGTTGGTAACACATTATTAGTGAAGCCGGGTGAAAAGATTGCAGTTGATGGTAAAGTAAGTTCAGGTAGTTCATTCATTGATGAAAGCATGATTAGTGGTGAACCAATACCCGTGGAAAAGAAAAAAGGTGATAAAGTTTTTGCAGGAACAATCAACCAAAAAGGCAGCTTTCAGTTTACAGCAGACAAGGTAGGTGGGGATACTGTATTAGCACAGATAATAAAGATGGTGCAACAGGCGCAAGGCAGTAAAGCACCTGTTCAAAAACTGGTTGATAAGATTGCCGGCATCTTTGTTCCAATAGTTATTTTAATCGCCATCCTTAGCCTCATTGCCTGGGTTGTATTAGGTGGCGAAGATGGCTTTACACAGGGCATGTTAGCATTAGTAACAGTATTAGTTATTGCTTGTCCTTGTGCCCTTGGTTTAGCAACACCGACAGCTATCATGGCTGGGGTAGGCAAAGGTGCAGAAAATGGAATACTCATTAAGGATGCAGAAAGCCTTGAATTAGCAAAGAAGGTAAATGCTATTATCCTTGATAAGACAGGCACAATCACGGAAGGCAAACCGGTGGTAACAGGTATAATTTGGTTGAACAGTGACACCAATAAGGTAAATGAATTAGCATCTTTAGAAAGGAGTTCAGAGCATCCTTTAGCAGAGGCAGTAGTAAAACACTTAGGCAAGGTTCAGCACCTGCCGGTGCATCACTTCCAGAGTATAACAGGTTTTGGGGCAAAGGCTCATATTGGTGATAGTATGTATTATGTAGGCAATGCAGTACTCCTAAAGGAAAATAGTATTTCTA
This sequence comes from Chitinophagaceae bacterium, assembly GCA_043763635.1. Lineage (GTDB taxonomy): Bacteria > Bacteroidota > Bacteroidia > Chitinophagales > Chitinophagaceae > Flavisolibacter. Next base: position 1,407 of record JAYULK010000073.1, on the reverse strand, counting down.
TTGCTTCACAATTGGAAAGCTCCGCTGCAAAGTGGTTAGATGAAGCAAAGACAGTCATTTACTTCGCTGATGAAAAACAGGCTTTAGCCGTGATAGCCATTTCAGATAAAATAAAGGAAACATCAATACAAGCCGTGCAACAATTACAAGCAGCAGGAATAGATGTTTATATGCTTACAGGCGATAACCAGGCAACAGCAAAGGCAATAGCAGCACAGGTAGGAATAAGCCATTACAAAGCAGAAGTGTTGCCTGCACATAAGGCAGAGTTTGTGAAAGGGTTACAGCAGCAAGGCAAAGTAGTAGCAATGGTTGGTGATGGCATTAACGATAGTAATGCATTAGCACAGGCAGATGTAAGCATTGCAATGGGCAAAGGCAGTGATATAGCAATGGACGTAGCAAAAATGACCATCATTTCATCGGACCTTTCTAAGATACCACAGGCAATCAAATTGTCTAAATACACTGTAACTGCTATCAGGCAAAACTTGTTTTGGGCATTCATTTATAATCTTATCGGCATTCCGATTGCTGCGGGTATTCTATACCCTATCAATGGGTTTTTACTAAATCCAATGATTGCAGGTGCTGCAATGGCGCTTAGTTCTGTATCAGTAGTAAGTAATAGCCTGCGGCTAAGGTCAAAAAAGCTGTAGCCAAAAATTATGTAAATCATATCCATAATTGTATAACACTAACCCCAGGCGTCTAAACTAATTTTACATCACAGAAATAAAAACAGACAGTCATGAAGACAATAGAATTGAAAACAAACATCATGTGCGGTTCATGCATTGCTAAAGTAACCCCTACATTAAACCAGGAAATCGGTGAAGGAAACTGGAAGGTTGACACCCTTAATCCCAGGAAAGTACTCACCGTAACAACAGAAGACCTTGACCAGTCACAAGTAATTGAGGCAGTGCAGAAGGCAGGTTATAAAGCTGAAGAGTTAGCATAAAATGAAGTGTTATAAAGCCGGGCACAGTTTTGTAGTCCGGCTTATCTTCGAACATTCAGACTTAAATTTGCATCCTTATCAGTATAGAATGGATTTTACTAATGTATTATGGAGGCTGTTTAAAGCAGTTTTCGTTATAAAAAAAGAGTGTTGCAAATAATCTTTAGCTTGCACCTATCAGAAACGAGACAAAATAAATCCATAAAACTAAAAGCAGCTTTCCTGGTAACGGCCTTTGCCCTTAACACGGTGATAGCTTTTGCTTGTTCTTTGGGTTTAAATATGGGCTATAACAAGAACCATCATAGTGCTGAAAAAGTACAACAGTAGTCTCTTCCCATTCTCATAGTTTTGTCAGGTAAAACAATTGTGCAGATTGAAGCCATGAATGATGCAGAGATGTCACGCTTGTTTATAATCCATGCGCCCATTGTTGTGACCAA
>JAYULK010000072.1:0-40176 GCA_043763635.1 Chitinophagaceae bacterium | reverse complement strand
GCATTTTTAAGCTCCTGCCAGATAGATCTTTTTTGGGCGGTGGCAAAAGCATTTTTTGCAATGATGTTTTCAGTTTCCATACATTCTTTTTTGATTGTTTAATGCATGTTTATTTACGCTATGCAATTCGGATCATTTCTGTTAGATGTCTTTCTCTTAAGCCAGTTTTACTTCAATACCACAAAGGATAATAAAGAGTGCCTCTAGGGTAAACCTATCGTATCAAAACAAAATGCTGACAAAAATAACGACCATGTTTAAACTTCAAGGTGCTAATACTGACAAATTAGGAGGGTGATTGCGACTTGCAAAGAGTTGCCGCAGGTAAGAGACAATTTATGTACGCTCCCACTGCCGCAAGAAGGCTGTAATGCTTTTGTGCGGATGGGTAACTTTTGTTTCTTTTGCCGGCTTTTAAACGCCATCAATAAGAAATAAAATCTTCCAAATTTTTACAATGGTCTATAGTTGCTGTACTCTACTTTCTTAAAATCTTCTCCATTGTTTTTCCCTTAGCCAATTCATCTATCAGTTTATCCAGGTAACGAATCTTTTGCATGAGTTTATCTTCTATTTCTTCTACACGATAGCCACAAATTACCCCGGTAATTTTTGAAACATTTTGGTTGATTTGTGGGGCTTGTGCGAAAAAGGTTTCAAAATCATTTTTTTCCGCGATTTGTTGCTGCAATGATTGTTGATTATATCCTGTTAGCCAACAAATGATCTCATCTACCTCCGGCTTTGTGCGGCCTTTTTTCTCCGCTTTTACTACATAATGCGGATATACACTTGCAAAGGAGGTTGTAAATATTCTGTGCTTTTTCATTTTCTTTAATTTCAAGCTGAACCTAATTCTGGATTTTGATAAGCCATGGATCTGGCGTTTGATATGGTACGCCGGGTAAACGCAACGCAAGGGCTAAGAGGTGAGACATCGGCTTAAAACCTTTTCGGCTGAAGATAGTCGGCAAGGAACAGAGAATTGTAATTAATGCCTATACCAATTCAATATCCATCGTTTTTATCAAGCCATCTTCAAAAGTGTAAATATGCCTTACCATCCCATCAAACATTAAATTGCCCTGTAAGTCTTTTACTTTTTGATGAACTTCAACTTCTAAACTTCCATTCCCTCTTTCACAAAATCCAACTGGTTCAACATGTGGATTTATCTCTTTCCATTGCCTTGTCCAATATTCTTTGATTTCCTCGTGTCCACTTATGTAGCCACCTTCCCAGGCTTTTGACCATTGCACATTTGGTTTCATTGTTGAAAGTGCTTTATCAATATCTCTTTCGTTGAAGGCAGAATAAGCTTTTCTAATTAAATCTGTGAACCCTGTCATCATAAATATTTATGTTAAGAAGCTCTTTACCAAATTTCATTTTAGAAGTTCATTCACTTGAGCTTTTCTGGACATCAACACTTGTTAATGTGAGAACTCACTTTAACGTATAGCAAACTTCGTAGCCTCAGTAATGCCCTTCCAATTATCGGTTCGGAACGGTGATGCAGGAAAACCTTCTTTATTAAAAAGATTAATAGTGCCCGCATCATCTGACCAGCCATAGCGCACTGCTACCGGCTTACTTACTGCATTGGAAGAAACAACGACTGTGCTTCCTTTTATAGTAGCTTTTGCGGGGTGAAAAATTTTATCAGCACCCGCTACTTCAAACCCCGATAAATCACTTCCACCTTTGGCCATGAGGCCGCTTCCGATGCTGGTAAATGACAGTACAATGCTACTGGCAGATGCTTTCATAGAGCCGTACATTGGCCCGCTGCCAACCTTAGTTTTTCCATACGTTTTTTGCAGGGCAATAGCTGCAAGCCTTCTACCTACATCCTGCTTATTTTTTGGATGAATGTCCTTTGCATCGCCAACATCAGTAGTAACTGCCATGCCTGTATTAGGAAGAGAGAGTGTACGGGTTTGCGCTTCTCTAAGCTCAGCCCATGTACTACCTTTTGCAGTGTTGCCACCTGCAGCATCAAAGCTGGCAAGCTGCACGAAATAGAAAGGAAAATCTCCTTGCTGCCAACGGTTGCGCCAGTCTTTTATCATGAGCGGAAATGAAGTTCGATATTCATAGGCACGGCCTGCATTTGTTTCTCCCTGGTACCATAAGGCTCCACGCATTGCAAAGGGTATCAAAGGGTTGATCATGGCATTAAATAACAACGTTGGGTAGTCGTTGGGTCCTACACTCGGCATCAGTTTAAGAGCTTCTACCCGGTAGCCCCAATCTCCGGCAAGAGATTGTTGCTGACTTTCTATCGTTAGCTTCATATCAGCAGCCTCGCCAAACACACCACCGCCGCCGCCTGTATCTTCTACCCTTATGGCTATGCTGTTCACGCCCTCCTTCAACACACCCTTAGGTATGGTATATTTTCTTTTTTCATTGTATGCATTTGTGCTGCCCACCTGAGTACCATTCACATAAGTGATGTCATTATCATCAATCGTGGATAGTTCCAACGTAGCTTCTTTGCCTGCTTCAGAGGCGGATACAGTAACCGTTTTTTTAAACCAAACAACTCCGTCAAGGCCGGTAAAACCTTTGCCTTCCCACAAAGAGGGCAAAGTCATTTGCTGCCAGTTGCTGGCATCAAGCGTAGCACTACTCCATGTAGCTGCCATCTCTTTACTTACCAATGGTCCTTGCGTGGCTTCTATTTTTTTAATAACGGCTTCGCTCTGGAGCTTTGCCATAGAATCAAGGTTTAAAGTAGGCATGCCTTTAATCATTTCTTTAAACTCAGGGCTTTGGGCAAATGCTTCTTTACTAACCCAGGTTTCTATCATGCTTCCGCCCCAGGAAGTATTGACCAGGCCAACAGGCACTTTCAATTCTTTCTGTATTTCTCTTGCAAAAAAATAACCCACCGCTGAAAAGTCACCGGCATTTTGAGGGTTGGCTATCTTCCATTCACCGCTTTCTATATCGTCTTTCGGTGTGATGCTTATTTTGTTTGGAACTTTTATGTGGCGTATCTGCGGGTAGTTAGCCTCGGCAATCTCCTGTTCGTAGTTATTAATCTTACCCCAGCCGCCTATAGACATTTCCATATTGCTTTGTCCGCTGCACACCCATACTTCTCCTACCAGTACATTGCTGAAACTAATTTTATTTTTTCCTGTAGCTGTAAGTGTAAAAGGGCCACCGGCTTTTTCGGGAGCTAGCTTTATCATCCATTTGCCGTCCTTTCCTGCAACAGTGGCTTTTGTTTGCTTTTTGAAGCTCACGGTAATTTTCTCATTAGGTTCTGCCCAACCCCATACCGGAATTGGCTTTTCCCGCTGCAGCACCATGTTGTCGCCAAATATTTTTGGCAACGTGATGTTGGCATAAGAACAATAAGTGATGAAGATGAAAAGGACAAGCAATGTTTTTTTCATTGGAAATATTATTTGACAGAATTAAATTAATAGAACAAACTTAAGGATAAGGGGTGAATGAAGAATGTGGGGGAAGTATAAAGATTAGGTTCGTAATACTTGAAAAACGGATCATGCCGTTTGGATTAGCAGGTAGCTTATTCTTTTAAACTCTAAGTTAGCAGAGGGATACATGGATTATTTGGGTATAAACCTCCTGGTTTTGTGCTTGGGTTCTAACCGTGTCTCCTCCCTTGTTTTGTGGTATGGTCGTGGACACGGCGTTATTTTTCAGTAAGATTTATGTCTTCCACCTCTTTGTAATTAGTGACTTGGTAAATGCTATGCATCCCTGTTTCGTAAAAACTTGCAGATCTATGAATAGTTTATTGAGCCAAACAAACCATTTATAAACTGCATCGTAGCTTTCGGTAAGTTCAAAAAAATAGAAGTCAATCTTTTAAGGGTTTGGCCTTCTTCAAAGTCAGATGTGTGATATACTAAAAACCTGGTCACGAGTGACCAGGTTTTTTAATAAATGTTCTTATTTTTTACTTCCGCTTTTAATAACATTAGTCCTCTTCTTTGGAGCCACCATCTGCTCTTTAAATGCTGAAAGTGCATCAGCCAATTCCTGTAATTCAGGGTCCAGACCTGGCGCAAACTCCTCTGGCCTTTCAGGTGCCATTGGTATTGGATAGCTCTCCTTCGGTTCTTTCATTGTTACAAGTTCAGTACCATCATTAAAAGGCGCTGCTCCGCTGAAGATGGAAGCCATTTGCGAACCATCTAAACGGAAATGATACTGCTCACGATGAATGCCTGCATCCAGCAATTTTTTAACTTCAGGGAACTTCGAGGAATCAAACTTAGGTATTGGCAGCGCCTTACTCCAGTTAACACCCAAGGTTTCCAATGCCCTTGCAAAAGCGGCCTGGTGGGCCTCATCCCGCACAATAAGAAAAGCCACCGTAGCCCTTAAGGTCTTATTATCCGACATCTGGTAGATGCGGCATTTCTGTAGCCTGCCTGTAGATTCCAGCACAAGGTTATCCATTAAATCCAGCACAAGGTTGCCATGGTTGTGAACCCACGATCCATTCCAGGGGTTGCCTGCCGCATCTACCGGCAAGGCTCCCTGTGCACCCACAATAAAGTGATGCGGGTTCTGTTGCTCCTTGGCCATTTCCATCGTGGCCTTACCGTCCTTTCCCGGAGTTTCAAATTTTTTTCCGTTGTATTCCGGCGCCCCATCCAGCAGTCGTGATATAGTCTTTGTAATAAGCTCCACATGACTGATCTCTTCAACACCTACACCTTGTATAAGATCAAGATAAGGGGTAGCATTGCCCCGAAAATTAAAGCTTTGAAAAAGGTACTGCATCATTGTGCGCATTTCCCCAAACTGTCCACCGAGCCCTTCCTGCAAGGCATTAGCCGCAGAGGGGTCGGGTTCGTCTGGTATGATTGGGTTGATTAGAGATTGTACGTGGTAAAACATGATAAAAGTTTTTTGAGGTGAGCCACCAATGCATAAATTATTATGCCTGGTTTATGCCACATTCAATTACTTATGTCTTGAGGGTAAGTTGCAATTTTTAATAGATGAAGCCGGTGGACCTCTCACATCTGGCGCAAGGTACTATCAGAGCTGAGGTAAAAAAGGTCTCGCCAGACTGCAACGTTGGTTTAAGTGTTTTAGCACTTAGGATGTATGTTAGCAGGAGTGCGTCCCGGAAGTAGAACGGCTAGAACCCTAGAGGCAGCTCTTTAATGATTAGGCGCATAAGCTATTACATTAATTGGCTCAGTTACTGTCAACGTTTGATCTATGCTTCTTAAAACTGCCGCTGCACCATCCAACATTGCTCTACCAGGTTGCTTTGTAATTGTGCCGCTTTCAAATACCCGAAAACAGTGAACTTGTACAATGCGGCGGAAACCATCAGGTATTTTATCGCTTAAACCGGTTGTAGATAGCCTTTTAAAAAAAGCAAAGTCTTTAACTGAACTAAAAATAGGTACAACAATAAGCGTATCATTTGTTTTAGAAACGTCAAATATTGCTATTGATACTGTATCTCCAGGTACCTCAATGCTTCGTTGTAGAATACGAATAAGATACTGTTCAGGAGTCTTTAGCACGTTAGGTTGTGATGCACTAATAAAGCTCTGAAATAAAACAATTAAAAAAAACGTGATACGCATAGACCTTATAGATATACTCTTGTTCAGTTTGTATTCTTTTGCCCATATTGCTTGAAACTCATGTTCCAGGCAGGGGAATTATGGCCTCCATAGTTTATCCTTTATTTCGTTATAGTTGTGTCTTAGATAAAACTGTTCGAGATCGTCTGGGTTCCTTCTATCTTCAAAATGAATAAGTGGACTCACAGAAAATATTTTGCCTTGCTTATTAAAAAGGATAACCGTTGCATAAAATGGCTCATTAGCGATAGGGAAATAAGCAACCAAGGTATTGGGTGGATAGGCATTTGCCTGTCCCGCCATTTCAGTAGAGTTCAGTGGAGACAAACAAAGTGAATCCGGGGAGAGAATATCTAAGAAATAATCAATGTTGTAAAGAATGGCTTTTTGAAGTTCCAATCTTAATTCAAACGGATTCTTTTCATCTTTCACTGAGTCTTTTAAATAACTTAAATCAAAAAAAGTTTTGATTAATGAATCATAAATGGTTGTCAATTTTCGGGAGGCAATGGTGTCATTAAAATCTATTACAACGTTTTTATGGCTTTTCAAGAATGCGCTTGCATTTAAAACAACTGAGAAATTTCTTTTGTCCAATGGAGAGTTTATATCAACAGGTTTCTGTGCGATCGAATTCTGTAAGGAAAAAGATAGATATAAAATGATGATAAGCTTAATTTTCATTTTTCTCCAATTAGTATTGAGTATCGCTTTGCCGGCAACGATTGCATTACTGCTAATATAAGCCACTTATTATAATGTATCAATCTTATCAAAACGACTAAACGTTATGTGTCTCGTCCTAAAATAGGTTTACACATAAAAGTGTAAACCTATTTTAGGACGAGACAGGTCGCTGCCCGGCGCAAGGCCTCCGCAAAGCAGACCCACGCAGACAATTTCTTTATTTTTGAAGTTAAAAAAATGACCCGCTAGGCGGAAAACTTATTTCAGAAAGCGAATGTGGGGAAGCAAACTGCAAGCCATGCAGATATTGATTTAACCATACGCTGGAGCCACCACCTATCTAAACTTCCGGTAGGTAAACTTTAAATGTTGAACCTTCTCCGGGCTTGCTTTCAGCTATCACGAAGCCGTTATGATTTTCAAAGACTTTTCTTGCGATAGAAAGCCCTACACCAGTTCCTTTATATTGTTTGTTTCCATGCAAACGAGTAAATACATTGAAGATGCGGTCAGCATCTGTTTGTTCAAAACCAATTCCATTATCACGAATCATACAAACGTGATATTTAAGAGATACATCAATATCTGGAATCCTTGCTTGTATTGTATTTCCATCAACGTAATGGTAATCAATAAAAATTTGTGGGGACACTTCTGGCTTACTATATTTCAGCGAATTGCTAATCAGGTTTAGGAAGGCTTGTTGTAATTGGCGATGATGCCCCTTGATGGAAAATAGCTTGCTCACTGAAACCGTTGCGTTCTTTGTTTCAATTTCTAAATCCAGATCTTTCAAAACAAGATCAATAATTTCATTCAGGTTTACCTCTCCATATATTGCCGGGGAAAGGCTTACTTCTGAGTAAGAAAGCAGATCTTCAATTAAAGTTCCCATTCTTTTCGCAGCCGCTTCCAATCGTTCAAAAGAATGTTTTTCCACGTCCGACAAACGTTCGGCCAAAGCGCTTTTTATCCGGTCGCTAAAAAAATGGATTTTCCTGATAGGCTCTTTAAGATCGTGTGAAGCTGCATAGGCAAACTCCTGCAAATTGGTATTAGATCGTTTTAACTCCACCACATACTTTTCTAATTCTTTTCTTGATATTTCTACCTCCGCCGTTCTTTCAGTTACTTGTCTTTCTAATTCTTTAGTAAACTCTTTCTCCTCCGTAATATCCTGAGCCACACCCAGCAATTTTATCGGCTTATTGGAGTCATCAAAAAATATTCTGCCCTTAACCCTGATCCAACGTACGGAGTGATCTTTCCGTTTAATTCTTGCTTCATATTCTAACAAGCCATTTTGAAAAGCAACCTGATACGCTCTGTTTCTGATGGGCTGGTCATCAGCATGAATGGCAGAAATATAACGAGCTCTATCGCTTATGTGTTCTACATCAAAAATGTGATCTAATCTTTGTGATGAGACTATTTCATTGGATAGCAGGTCAACATCAAATGTTCCTAACTCTGCGGAGGCAATGGCAAGTCTTGTTGTTTCTTCCGCTTCTTCTGCTTTCTTTCGGGCAATAACCTGGGGAGTTACATCCTGGCATAAGGCCATTACTCCGGTGGTTGTGCCATCAACTTCTTTATAAGGCTGATAAACTAAATTTAGATAACCTTCTATTTTCTTTCCAGTTGAGTGAACCAGGTAGGGCTGGTCGTATAAATAAATGGGAGTACCCATTGAGAGAACCTTATTTAAAATGGGACGAAAAACTTCCTCTGCTTCAGGAATAATTTGAAAGAGCGGCATTTTAATTAGTTCTTCTGGCATACGACCTATCAAGGCTCCATAAGCATTATTTACCACCTCAACTTTCATCTCTTCGCCAATGAGTATAATAATTCCAATAGTTGCTTCCCGTACAAGGTTTAGAAACCGCTGCTCACTTTGTTTTACCGCCTCTTCAGTTGCCTTCCGCTTGGTAATATCCTGCATTGACCCCAACATACGATAGGGTTTGCCTTCGGCATCGTGCAATGCATAGCTGCGGTCTAAAACAATGGCATAGCTGCCATCTTTTTTTTGGAAACGATATTCGGCGGACCAGTTTTTTCCACCATTATCAATTACGTTATGAATGCCGCCAACAACCCATTCACGATCCTGGGGATGTAGCCTGTTATACCAGCCATCAACCGTTGGCTCAATATCTTCTTGCGCATAACCAAAAAGCTCTTTGAATCCCTCGTTCCACCATATTTCGTTTGTTATAAGATTCCAATCCCAAATTGCATCCTGCGTGGCTTTAGCTACTAACTCAAAACGCTCTTTTGCGTCAAACAAATCTTTTGATTGTTTCCTGATTCGCTGGTCCAGCTCCTGATTTAATTTTTGGAGTTCCCGAAGCTCTTGCAGATTTACTTTTAATAAGTGTGAAGTGTCGGTATTTTCTGGAGTTTTAATATCACTTTCCTGAACCTTAGACTCAACAACAGAAAGTAAATCAATCATTTCATCTGCGATTATTTCCATACCGTCAAGCCCCTTTTTTGCCTCCTCAATATTCCCCTCCTTGTAAATTTCTACCAGTTTTCTGGCCACTATATGGAGTTGAGCATGTACCTGTTCCATCTGGTGCATTTCCGGAATATGTGCATAGGTTTGCAATGCATGCCCATATATCCATTTGCCTACGGTACACTCATAATGGGAAACCACAGGTCCCTCATCAATTATAACTCCGTAAAGAATTGAACGAAGTCTTGTCTTAAATAAAAGGTGTTTTGAACGGGCTTGTTCGAAATCTAACTTAATCAAATCCACCCCCGATTCTTGCTGCATCTTTTTGGTAAATATGTTTTAGAAACTTTTTTTATTAGGATGACCGAAAATACCACATCGCCTGTAAAATCATAAATATTACAATTGATAAAACTAATGATTCTAAAACCTACAAATATTTGTGTAGCTTTTTTATACTCCAACGGTTTCGCCTTCAAATGCGGCAACAGATTATGACCGGATAGAACACCATTTGGCAAGGGTAAGCCGGAACATAAAATTTTCAGGGAAAGGTTTTAAATTTCGCCTTACATGCCTGGTTTAAGGGTTTGGTTTCCACCTCATAAAGTTGTGCAAGGTCAAGGTCAACCATTACCCTTTCACCTTCTTATCTCGTAAATGCGGTTTTGTATGCTTTTATTACTTGCATTAATTGTAGTTTTTATATTGCTTTAATATTTATTCTCGTGCTTTTTACTTTCCAATACAAAACTTACTAAAAATATAATCAAGCTGATCATCGTTTGTTATTTCGCCGGTAATCTCTCCAAGATATTGCAAGCACCTTCTTATATCCAATGCCAAAAGGTCGCCCGGAATTTTATTATCCATGGCCTCCAGCACATCTTTTAAAGATTGATGCACCTGTTGCAAAGCATGATAATGGCGTGCATTGGTAACAATTATATTTTCTGTTTGCGCTTTGCCTTGTAACACTATATCAATCATGCGTTCTTTAAGCACTTCTATATGCAAGCCTGACTTTGCGGATATAAAAACAATTTCACCGATACTTGAGAACTTCGCCCTTGATTCTTTTTCATCAATAATATCAATTTTGTTACCTACCAATAAGTGATGAATTCCCTGCTCTTTGAATTCAGCAATTACTTTTTTTAAGCCTTCAGCAGTTAGTTCATTCACATCAAATAAATAAAGCACTACATCGGCTCCTTTCATTTTTTGGATGCTTTTTGCAATGCCTGCTGTTTCTATTAAATCGGTGGCATGCTGGCGTATACCTGCTGTATCAATCAAACGAAATAATACACCATCTATATTTATTATTTCTTCGATTGTATCTCTGGTAGTGCCTGCAACTTCGCTTACAATAGCCCTCTCTTCATTCAACACTACATTTAATAAAGTAGATTTTCCGGCATTAGGCTTACCGATGATGGCGGCGCTTACTCCATTTTTAATAACATTCCCAAGCTTAAAAGATTGAAGCAATAATTCAGTTTGATATACCGCAACTTCTACCAGCGCTTTTAATTGCGACCGGTCTGCAAACTCTACATCTTCCTGCGAAAAATCAAGCTCCAGTTCAATCAATGCAGAAAACTTAATAAGCTGTTCCCGCAAATCTTTTAAGGCAGTGGAAAAGCCACCGCGTATATTAATAAGTGCTGTTTTATGTGAGGCCGCTGTGTTGCTTGCTATTAAATCGGCTACAGCTTCCGCCTGGGTAAGATCAAGCTTGCCATTTAAAAATGCTCTTTGGGTGAACTCACCAGGCTTAGCCATGCGTGCACCATTTTTTATACAGGCATCTATTACTTGCTGGTGAATAAAAGGAGACCCATGGCAGCTTATTTCAACCACATTCTCTCCGGTATAAGAGCGTGGAGCTTTATAAAGAGATATAACTACTTCATCAAGCACTTTAGCTTCCTCTTTTAATAACCCGACATGAAGCGTATGTGAAGGTTGTAAGCTTATATCTTTAGAAGGGAAAAGTGCATTTATAATTTCTATAGCTCTATCGCCACTCAATCTTATTACACCCAAAGCACCAATGCCAGGCGGAGTAGCCAGTGCAACAATTGTATCATTCCATCCTGATAATTTTAAACTCATATACCAAATTTAGAAAGCGCCGTTTTATAAAGGGCAAAAAAAATCCCTCCGGGTTGGAGGGATTACATAAATAAGCTAAAGATTATTGCGATTGAACAACAAATGTTATCGGTTGTTTGCGGTAAGCATTTACGTTACGTCCGTTTTGAATAGCAGGTGTCCACTTAGGACCTCTTTTAATTACACGAACTGCTTCTTCCTCCATTCCAAAACCATGTTTGGTTAACCCTTTCACGTCGCTAATGTTTCCACCCTTATCTACAATAAACTGAACTACTACTGTAAAAGAACCTTCCGGGGCACCGCCATCAATTGGAGCATTGGCGTTTAAAGTTCTTTGGAGATACCTAGTCCACGCGGAATGACCACCAGGAAATTCTGCTTCCACTTCTACCTTTTCGAAAATTTTATTTTCATCTTCAACTTTTGGCGCTTCCACTACCTGCTTTCCCTCATCCACTACCGGGGCAGCAAGGCCTTCATCCTTTATACCCTCCTGGCTTACTACGTCAATTTTTGTATCTTCTAATTTTTCTACTTCAGGTGGAATATCTTCTTTCTTTACTTCTTCATCTTCCACAATTTTAGGAGGAGTGAATTTTGTCATTTCCACTTTTGGAGGTTCTTGCTTGGGCGGAGGAGGTGGTGGCTCAACTTTCTTTTCTTCTTCCTGCTTAATGTCTTCTAACACAACTTCTTTTACATCAAGCTTAGCCTTGTCATTATCTTCAAGGGAGCTAGCCAACAATGTGGCGCCAACCAGCAGCAATAAGGCTCCAAACGTAACAATCAATGCTGTTGTAATACGCTTGTTATATGATTTTCGAAGCTCATAAGCCCCATAAGCTTTGTTCTTGCCTTCAAAAATAAGATCAAGAATATCGGTACTTAAAATTTTATTTGCTTCCATAATGTGTGTTTCTTATTAGATGCTTGTCATCCGTTTATTTCATATTGCATCCGCAAATTATTTTGCTGGTGCCGGGGCCGCTGTTGCAGGTGCAGGCGATCCACCTTCTGTAACTGTAATCAACTGATCTTCCACTTCTGAAATATCAACCAATGCAAAACGCTTCACCCCGTTGATTGTCATTTCATCCAACATATCAACCGTGTTTTTATACGTTGCCTCTTTGTTGGGCTTTAGAACTATTACAAGGTCCTCTACAGGAGTGTTCTTCTTTTTATTAATGATCACATCGCGGATCTCTTTATAATTAGAAGATTTAAAATTAGAGGCATCCGGAGCCAATTTGCCTTCATAATAATAGATATGGTCATCTTTACCCATCATAATAGTAAGTGCTCCCGATTCTTTTGCTTTATTTAAATCTTCATCTTTTTCTGTATCCTTCGGCATGAATAAATCCATGGTAGAAGGCGTACTCATTGTAGTAGTAAAAATGAAAAAAGTAATAAGCAAAAATCCAAGATCAACCAGCGGAGTCATGTCTATACGGGTAGACATTTTTTTTGATTTTTTGACTCCGGGGCCTTTTTTATGACCACTTTCGCCGGCACTAGTATCAATTGAAGACATAACTTATTTTTTTGATGATGAAACCTAAAGATTATTTTCCTGATTCTCTCTGTTTATACAATTCTGTACCGGCAGGTGCGGCCTCAGGAGAAGTAACCAACTGAAATTTAAATATATCATTCCTTTTAAACGCAGCCAATACGTTTTTAAAAGCTGGATATTTTGCGGCATTGTCTCCTTTAATTAAAGAGTTAGCTTTTGTTCCCGCTAAGGCCGACCATGCATCACGCACCCAATAATATAATTCGTTATTAGCAGAATCCATTACGGGAATGCCAGGTTGCTTTATATTTTTTTGATCTTCTATTGGAACAGATAGCAACCCTTTTAATTGTGTAAATGGAACCCCCACCGAATGTGTTTTTACAAAATTGTTCATTTCCCCCTGGGTTAAACCAAGGTTTCGGGTTGTATTTAGATTTTGAATAACCACCATTTTAGCATTTGGATCTTTTTCTGCCTGCATGGAAAAAAACACCCGGCCATCTTTATCCAATTCTACAAGGATACCATCTTTTGGCTCCAACTGATCGCTGGATACAGAATTAGGAGTGGTAATTTCCACCGGTTCCGGTGGCTTAAATTTAGTAGCCATGATAAAGAAGAACAGGATCAGGAACGCAACATCCACAAAGGGTGTCATGTCTGTGTCCGCTACTTTTTTGGCAATTTTTATACTTGGCATTGCTTAATAAATTTTTAATGAGATGCTTTGTTACCCTTATTCCACAAACCGTCTTCTTATTTATATAAAGAAGCGAAAGATTGGGTTAAGGTAAAGCCAGACTCATCAATACCATAAGTGATGCTGTCAATTTTTGTTGTAAACACATTATACATTACTAAGGCAAGGGCTGAAGTACCAATACCTAATGCTGTATTATATAAGGCTTCTGAGATACCCTGCGCCAGCGCACCTGCTGCACCTGCACCGCCTTCTTCGCCAAGAGATGAGAAAGAACGGATCATACCTAATACAGTACCTAAAAGGGCTACAAGCGTACCTACGGAAGTAATGGTTGAAAGAAATACAAGATTTTTAGAAAGCATCGGCAATTCCAGCGCTGTAGCTTCTTCTACTTCTTTTTGAATAGAGGTAACTTTTTGCTCTGTATCCAAGTCAGTGTTATTGATCATGTCTTTGTAACGGCGTAAACCAGCCTTCATAACATTTGCTACAGAACCACGTTGTTTATCGCATTCTGCAAGCGCTGCATCTACATTACGGTTGGCTAAGTGGTATTGTACTTTACGGATAAAATCTGAAATAGAACCTTTACCTAACGCTTTAGATATAGTTAGAAAACGCTCAATAGAAAATACAATAACCATAAAAAACATTCCCATAAGCAAAGGCACAATAATACCGCCTTCGTAGATTGAATGCCACGCACCAATTGGTTTTTTATGAGAAGGCCAGAAACCACCGGAAGGATCAGGTTGTTTAAATCCACTATCGGCCCCCATCATAAATCTCCAAATAACATAACCGGCTATGATACAGATGATCGGCGCAAGCCATGATATGGCGTTGCTACTCTTTTTTGCCTGAACTGATGTTGTAGCCTTCGCAGTTGTTGTACTTGCAGTCGGTCTTGTTTCTGCCATGATCTTAAATTTTTAAATTTTTGTAATGAAAAGGTTGATGTTTGATTTTTTAAGAGGTCACAATTCTACTGAAAAAAAAGATTAAAAGTTTACATCACTGCAAATTTTTCCTGTATTGTTTTAGTGAATTTATTTTTTAAAGCTAAATCTTGTTGCCGTTAGGAATGTAATTTCTGTAATTAAAATTTTTGAGGCTCTTATTCATAGCGCAATGCATCAATCGGATTAAGTTTACCGGCCTTAAAGGCAGGATATAAGCCAGCCAGCAAACCAACAATCGTACATATTATTATTCCATAAAAAATCCATGCCCAAGGTACTACGAAACCAGTATGCAAAACCAGTGAAAATAAATTTCCTACAAATATTCCAAGAGCAATTCCAAATATTGCTCCCATCACACTAATAATAATCGCCTCTAATAAAAATTGCATGCGTATCATTTTCCCTTTACCGCCAATGGCTTTTATCAGCCCCACTTCTTTTGTTCGTTCTGTTACAGATACAAGCATAATATTCATTAAACCTATGGCGGCTCCTATGAGCGTTATCATTCCAATAACTGTTGCAGAAACGGTAAGGAACCCAAGGCTGTTCATTGCTTTTTCAGCAATGCTATTACTTCTGTCAATTACAAAATTGCTTTCTTCTGTTGTATTTAATTTACGTACTGATCTGAATATGCCCTCTGCCTCCCCCATCGCTTCTTCTACCTGCTTTATATCATTGGTCATAATACCAATAGAATAAGATGAGCTGCTGGTAAAATTGCGCTTTATGTTGTTATAGCTTGTAATAACAACATTATCCCTGCTAAAACCAAGCGATGAGCCTTTACTGGCTAATATGCCTACCACACGGTAAGGAATGCTGTTAATGCGCATAATACTATTAACAACATTCTTTCTATTGTCTTTAAATAATTTGTTTACTATATCGGCGCCTATGATACAATAATTGCCACCTGATAAAACCTCCTGGTGGCTTAAATTTCTTCCATCACTTAAATCAAATCCGTTAAGGGTGAGGTAATTCTCATCGGCCCCGAACACCGATACGTTAGGATTTGTTTTTTTAGTACCTGCGGTTGCTGTTGTGTTACGGGAGGCCATGATGGAGATGCCTACAGTGGCAGGAAAATTATAACTCTTCGTAAAAGATAAAGCTTCATCATCAGTAATTCTTTTTCCTAAACTTGAGGCTTTCTCTTTCTTAGCGCCTTTTTTAGAAACCTTTACATCTGAATTATTATTTCCAAAGGTTATGTTTCTTTCCTTATACCTTATGCTAAACCCATTTGCGCCCATAGTGGAAAAGCTTTCCGTTAGCTTTTGGTTCATGGCGGTGATAGCAGTAATAATACCAACGAGCGCCATAATGCCAAAAGCTATAATAGCTACAGTAATACTTGTACGCAATGCATTGCTTCGTACCGTTCTGAAAGCAAGGGAAAAAACATCTTTTGTATTCATGCAGGAATGCTTACTAAATTAGGAAAGGTTCAATGGAGTTGGCCAACTTTTAATAAAGGCCAGGCTTTTAGTAAAATGAATTTGACAGGAGTTAATTGCTTTGGAAGCAGTTGTTCGCCCCCTTATTACCCTCTTAAAATAAATTAATCCTAAGGGCTTTGCCCATGTTTACGGCCACCATTGGGTTATAAAAAATTGTATTGAATATTCTCATGCAGAAAGCCAGTTCTCACGGTTAGTCATTCACATTACAAGCTTGTTTGCAACAATATTAAAGCAAGTGCATGTGCTCCTCATCACTTAGCCCTTCTGCTGTTTCATTATACTCTACAATAAAATTATTCTTTCCTTCTCCAATAATAATTTTCATAAAGTTTTGCTGCACCAGTTCCAGCATAGACAGGAAAGTAAATATGGCATGCACCCTATTCTCCACTTTAGCAAATAGTTTTTCAAACGAAAGTGTTCTGCCGCTTTGAATAGCCGATATCATCTCAGCCTTTGCACCTTCCATCGTGTAGTTATACTGTACCACTGTATGTACCGGCCTGTTAAATTGCTCCCCATACTTCAGCATTACTTTTTCAAAAGCTTTCATTAGTTTGAATAAAGTAATGGCTTGTATCTCTGTTCCTTCACCAGCTTCTTCGCCTATAAGGGCCATCTCTTTCTGTACGTTTCCTCTTTTAATCAGCAACATGCGCTCCGCCTCCATTTCAGCCATCTGAGCCGACGCTTCTTTATAGCGTTTGTATTCCAAAATTTTATCAACAAGTTCCTGGCGTGGGTCAATTTCATTTCCTGCGGCATCAATTTCCTTTCGTGGCAATAACATTTTTGCCTTAATGCGCATCAGGGTAGAAATAAACAAAATAAACTCGCTTGAAAGCTCAATATTTAAAGCTTCCCCGTTATGAATAAAATCGAGAAAGTCTTTAATAATTGTAGTAATGGGAATGTTATAAATATCAAGTTCATCTCTTTCAATAAAAAACAATAAAAGATCGAAGGGACCTTCAAACTGGTCGAGTTTTATATGATAGCCTGGTGCGCTCAATTGTAATTTTTTAAAGTAAAAGTCCCGCCGGTTGTGTACCATAGCGGGACCTAACAAATATAAAGAATGTTATTTTGCCCGTTTATTTTTGAGAGGTGCATTTAAAATTGTTGTCTTGAACTTAAAATATTTTTCATTTTAAATTTACATATCCGCCCATTGGATCTATGGTTTACTTTTTAATTCATCTCTTATCTCCATCAGTAGTTTTTCCTGCAAAGAATAAATAGGAGCCGCATCTGTAACAACATCTTCTTTTTTTCTTTTCATCCGGTTTATGCCCTGGATGATGCCAAATAATACCAAAGCAACAATAATAAACTTGATAATCGCCGCTACAAACTTTCCATATTTAACGGCACCCCAGGCCAGTTGATCTAAGTTTTCTGCATTGGCAGCTTTTAAGGCAGGCGTAAGTAATAAGGGAGTAATTACATCTTCCACCAATGAAGAAATGATGGCACCAAACGCAGCACCTATTATTACTGCAATTGCCAGGTCAATGACATTTCCCTTCAGAGCAAATTCTTTAAATTCTTTAATAAATCCCATGGTTGATAAATTAGTATAAATGATGATTAAAATATGAATTAGTATTTTACCTATTCCTTTAGAGAAGGATATTTCATATCTAATTCTTTTAAGCTGTCCACCAACGCTTTTGTAATGATATATTCTTTATACCAGTTCTGGTCCGCCGGCACAATAGTCCAGGGTATAGCATTGCAATGCACAAACACATCTTCGTACATGTTCATATACTTATCCCATAACTTAGCTTCCTTTTCATCATTGGGATTGTGCTTCCAGGTTTTGGTTGGATCATTCAGCCTTTCCTGTAGCCGGTCTTGCTGCTCTTCCTTTGAAATGTGGAGGTAAAATTTATGAATGACTGTAGCGTTATGAAGGGCAAGCAATTCTTCAAAATCATTAATTGCATCAAACCTTTTTGCTGCGGTAGCATCATCGCACCAGCCATGCACTCTTGTTATCAATACATCTTCGTACTGCGACCGGTTAAAGATGCGTATCATTCCCCTGGCAGGTACCTGTAAATGAACCCTCCATAAAAAATCGTGAGATAGCTCTTCTGCAGAAGGTGTTTTGAAAGAATGCACCTGTACGCCTTGCGGATTGATATGCCCGAATACATTCCTGATAACACCATCCTTACCGCTTGCATCAAGGCCCTGCAAAATAACCAGCACGGAATGTTTGCCTTCTGCATACAGCAGGTTTTGCAATTCAGTTAACTCTTCAAGCAGTAAAGCCGTTTTTTCCTTGATGTCTTTTTTATCAAAATCTTTCGGCGCACGGGTAGATATTTCAGTTAACGTACTCATTAGAAATTATTAGGAGGTAAAGACTAATCGCCGCAATTTTGCAGCGACTTATGAATAAAGATAAAGTCATTAACTGGTCTATATTTATTCTTCTTTCTTTTATTTGGGGGAGTTCTTTTATACTGATGAAAGAAAGCGCCAGCGCCTTAAACGGATGGCAAATTGCATCCATTCGTATTTTTTCTTCAGGGTTGATCTTTCTACCATTTGCTATTGTTCATCTCTTCCAGGTTCCGGCAAACAAGCTTTGGCTAATTATATTATCGGCGCTACTGGGAAACCTCTTTCCGGCCTTTCTTTTCGCTATTGCTATTTATAAGCAAGTGAATAGTTCTTTGGCAGGCATTTTAAATTCTCTTACACCGCTTTTAGTTATTGTACTTGGCATTTTATTTTTTAAAGCCGAGATAAAATCAAAAAAAATAGTTGGTGTACTAATAGGTTTTATAGGACTTGTTATTCTAAGTGTTTCTAAGGGAGGTATAACCCTGAATAATTTTTGGCCCGCTATGATGATCTTGCTGGCTACCTTATTTTATGGACTTAATGTAAACCTTGTCAGTGAATATTTAAAAGAAATTGAGCCTTTCAAAATGGCCACTGTTTCATTAGCTTTTATGCTCCTTCCTACTTCTTTTCTTATATGCAAGTTGCACATTATTCCCCTCGCTTTAAATGATGAAACTACCAGGTGGCCTATAGCAGCGGCTATATTGCTGGGCGTTGCAGGCAGTGCTATCGCTACAGTTTTCTTTTACATATTAATAAAGCGTGCAGGTGGCGTGTTTGCTTCACTGGTTACGTATGGCATACCGGTAGTTGCCATTTTTTGGGGTGTATGGGCTAATGAAAATGTGGCTGCTATACAAATAGTTTGTCTTCTACTTATCCTTGGGGGAGTTTACATTGCCAATCGTTCTTAAATAGACATGATGTCTTTTTCTTTTGCAGCAAGGTGTTTATCTACAAGATATATATATGTATTGGTCAGCTCCTGTGCATTAGCCTCTGCATCTTTTGAAACGTCTTCACTCAAACCGGTTTTTTGAAGTTTTTTTATGCTTTCGATGGCGTCCCGGCGAATGCTTCGGATGGAAACTTTTGCGTTCTCCCCTTCTCCCAAACATCTCTTCACTAACTCACGACGCCTTTCTTCTGTTAATGGTGGTAAAAATAAACGGATAGTTACGCCATCATTTTGAGGATTTAAACCAATATTAGAAGCTATGATAGAACGCTCAATTGGTTGTAGCATGTTTTTTTCCCATGGTTGAATGCCGATTGTACGGGCATCCATAACGGAAATGTTAGCTACCTGGCCAATGGCAGTTTGGGCACCATAATAATCTACAGTTATTCCATCAAGCATTTGAGGATTTGCTTTACCAGCACGAATTTTTACCAACTCAGTTTCAAGATGATTGATAGCCTTTTTCATAGAATCTTCTGCTACTTCCATAGTTAGCAACACATCTTCTGACATACTTAAACGAATTTTATTGGCGCAAAACTAAGAAACCATAGAGACATTTATAATATTATGCAGTATAACAAAATCTAGCTCTCAGCCATTGCCGCTATTTCTTTATTTATAGCTACTACTTTAGTTTCCGGATGAGCGATGATTTTTGTAGAAGCCTGTAAAGGTTTTGCTACAAGAATTATTTTTCTAACAGGCTTTTTATAAAAGATAAGAACGCCTAAAAATGTCATGGAAATACATGCCATAGAAATAAGAAGATTAGTAGGCCCAAGGCTTCTGCCAAAATAAGCAATGCTGATAAAGGTAATATTCAGCAAAAGGCAGCAGAGTGTAACGTACTTATGGGTAAGGCCTCTGTCAAGCAATAAATGATGTATATGGTTCCGGTCGGGAGAAAAAGGGGAACGGCCTTGAAAAACCCTGATGCTAAATACTCTTATTGTGTCCATCAGTGGTACAATAAGAATAGAAATACCAACGGCAACGGAAGATTCTATAGGCAAGGATGTGCCTGTTGAATCGGATACTGTAATAAATTTAATTACGAGTATTGCATTGACGAGACCGAGGACAAGGGAGCCACAATCGCCCATAAATATCTTAGCAGGGTTATAATTAAAAATCAGGAAAGCAAAAAGGCTTCCTGCAAAAGAAAAAGCCAGTAGAGCATAAGCTGGCATATCTACTAAGAAAAAATAGCTACCAAATATTGACATGGTTAATAATCCCAACATTCCAGCAAGCCCATCTACGCCATCAATCAAATTATAGGCATTGATGATAAGAATAATAGTAACATAAGTTAAAGCTGTCCCGTAAATTGAGGGAAGCTCCTGCATACCAAAAAGGCCATACATACTTGTGAGCCTTATACCTGCTAAATGTATTAATATAGCGGCCGCACTTATTTGACCAATGAGTTTTTTGGTAGCAGTTAACACTATTATATCATCTTTTAAACCAAGGAAGAAAATGATAAAAGCTGCTGCAAAAAAATATTGAAATTCGGGATTTGTTTTAGTAGAAACAGATAGGAGGCAGGCAAGGAAAAAGCCGGCAAAAATACCTACGCCGCCTAAAGAAGCAATAGTATTTTTATGTAATTTTCTTGCATCAGGCACGTCATACAATTTTTTTTCATTGGCAATCTTCATGATTACCGGGATGGCTAAAAAAGTAATGATAAAAGATGCACCCCCTGTTAATAATACGTCTAACATATTATAAGGTTAAGGGGTAAAAAAGTAGGGTTAAGGGTTAGAGTTTTCAAAACTTACGTATTAAATGTTTATAACAATTTGACAGCTTATCATGGGAAAGGGTTGCTTGCAAAATGAAAAAAATACAATTGCAGAATTTATTGGATACTACTTGTTGGAACATTAAATGACGTAAAAAAATTATGCCAACCTCATTGCTAGGGGCTCAGGAGGATTAGAAGTATTTTTGTGGATATATATATCGGCGTAAAGCTCATCTTTCATTAACAAGGAGAGGTAAAGATTCTTTGTTTTATTTAAGGCTTTAAGCTCAGCTTTATTGATACTAGATGATTTAGCGCTAACCAATAATGCAACAAAGTGTAGTCTTTTCTCTACAGGCTAAGGGTTTAGTAGGAGCCAATAAAAAGCGAACAATGTGAACTAAGCCTTATAAATTAAAAGTCATTAATACAGTTTATGGCACGGCTTACAATAATAAATCTCTATTCACTTCTTAAAGCAAATTGTTGGCGTGCGGCTTTACGGGCCGGAATCCACGAAGCAACTAAAGCAATCAATAAAACTGTAAATCCTACTAGCAAAAAATCTGTCAAAGCCAGCTTTACAGGAAAATAATCAATAAGGAATGAGCCGCCCTGCAAAGGGATTACCCTGAATGTAATTTGTATAAAGGCAATAAGAAGCGCTAATAACATTCCTGTACCTCCGCCTACTAAAGCAAGCAGCAAACCTTCGCTTAAAAATATTTTTTGAATAAAAGATTGACTGCCCCCAAGTGCATGCAGCACACTAATGTCTTGCTTTTTCTCCAGCACAAGCATAGTAAGCGCTCCTATCATATTAAAAGCAGCAACCACTAAAATAAGAGAGAGCACTCCATAAATTACCCATTTTTCTATTTGCATAATAGAATATAAACTCCTGTTCTGTTCATAACGGGTTTCAACTCTGTAGGGTTTTCCAAGGATTTTTGATATAGATTCTTTAGCATCATCCGGATCGCTCTCTAAAACTAAGGCAACTTCTGCTGAACTATAATGGTCCTCCGGCATACTTAGCATTGATCGCACAAATTGAAGATTGGTAATAGCATACTTGTTATCAAAATCTTGCTGTATTACAAAAGCGCCGGACGTATTAATAGTATCTGCACTAATTGACTGTAAGGGATTTGATAGATCAACACCGGATTTTTTAGGAAGATAAATAACAAGGGGCGAGAGGTTGCGGTCGCTTTGTACCCCAACAGCATTTTCAATACCTGCACCTAAAATCAGCAGTGGTTTCTCCGGCGTGCCTGTGTTAAACTCGCCTTTGATGATATGATCTGCTACACTTGTTACCGCCGTATAATTTTCATCCACTCCCTTTAAATACACTATTGACTGGTACTCCCCATTTTGAAGCAGGGCCTTTTCTTCTGCAATAAGAGAAATAGTCTTAACGCCTTTTACAGAGCGCAATTGATCAAGCTGCGCCTTGGTTAGGCTAATTTGCTTGCCTGAAACAGGAGAAACTTTTACATCAGGATAAAAAGAAGAATAAAGCGATTTTACCAGATCCTCAAACCCGTTAAAAACACTAAGCACCAATATGAGCGCAGTCGTACCAATCAGAATGGCCACAATGCTGATCCATGCAATTACATTAATGGCATTGGTAGTTTTTTTTGCCTTAAAATAGCGCCAGGCGAAGAGGAAATTCACGGTTATTTATAGTTTGCGGTTGTTCAAACGTTTTGATCGTCTTTTTCTTCATCTGGTTTTGTGCCTTCTATTTCTTTAAAGAGGTCTTCCATTTTAAATACATGATCAAGTGTATCATCCAAAAAAAACTTTAGTTCCGGAATTCTTCTTAATTGCTGCTTTACCTGGGCTGCCAATTCCTTTTTCACTTCCCACTTTCTTTCTTCCAGCTTCTTCATTGTTGCGGCCCTATCCTGTACCTGGAAAAGGCTGATATATATTCTTGCTTCTAAAAGATCCGGTGTTATTTTAACTGAGGATATAGATACCATTCCTCCATCAACCATGCTTAATCCTATCCGCTGAAAAACAGTATTTAACTCTTCCTGTATTAGTCCGCTAACCTGTTTTTGTCTTTTTCCTTCCTGCATATAATCACATTTGTGGCCGTAAAATTAGTTACTTTGCTGCGTTTTAGGCCACCAGCTTATTTGGATAAATGAGTAAGTATTCAAGAATCTTTCGTTATATCGGTACATACAAAGGGCAGGTAGCTTTGTATTTTCTTTTCATCCTGCTTTCTATCGTTTTTTCTATTGTTTCACTTGGTATGTTAATGCCATTCCTTGATCTTATATTCAACGGCACTCCAGGAGGCAGCAGTATTCCAGGGCAGGGAAGTAACCCGATAGTAAAAATATTCAGAGAAATTTTAGTTAATACCCTGCATATTGATAGCAACAATACAGAAAGCAAAATAAAAGCGCTTGGGTTTATTTGCATTCTTATCATCATCTCCATCTTTTTAAAAAATTTGTTTTTTTACCTCTCTTTAAAAATTTTAAACCCATTAAAAAATAAGGTTGTTAATCACCTGAGGTTTGAACTGTTTGATAAAATTCTTCACCTACCCATTGGCTATTTTACAGAAAAAAGAAAAGGCGATCTCATCAGCCGTATTA
The DNA here is from genome assembly GCA_043763635.1 of Chitinophagaceae bacterium. GTDB lineage: Bacteria > Bacteroidota > Bacteroidia > Chitinophagales > Chitinophagaceae > Flavisolibacter. The sequence continues at coordinate 16,928 of JAYULK010000072.1, read as the reverse complement.
CGAATGATGTTAGTGAAGTAGAGTCGTCTGTAGTAAGCACTTTAGAAGGATGGATAAGAGATCCGCTAACAATCCTGATCAATTTCACTATACTCTTTATGATCAGTAGCCAACTTACAATAGTAGTTTTGCTTACTATACCAATTGTTGGCTTTGTTTTGGGCAGAGTTTCCAGGTCATTAAAGAAACACAGTTCCGACGTAGCAAATTATTATTCAGAGTCAGTATCTATCCTCGACGAAACCTTATCTGGGCTGAGGGTGATAAAAGCTTTTAACGTGGAAGGTTTGATAAGAGGGCGTTTTTTTAATACCGATCAAAAATTATTGGTTGCAAAAAATCATATTTCCAGCCGCAGAGATATGGCCCCGCCGGTTTCTGAATTTCTTGGCGTAATGGTTTTCTGTGGCATTCTTTATTTTGGTGGCAGGCTTGTGTTGAGTGACAGGATAGACCTTGAAGCTTCGGCGTTCATTGGTTATTTGGTTTTGTTCTATAATGTTATTAATCCTGCTAAAGCACTTTCTACCTCATTTAGCAACATGAGAAAAGGCAGTGCGGCTATTGGCCGGATTGAAGAAGTGCTTAATACTACAATAACGGTTGATGAAAATAAAAATGGAAAAAGACTGCAATCTTTTGAGCATGCTATTGAATTGCGTAATGTTTCTTTTTCTTATAATGATTTTCCTATTCTGCATGAAGTAAACTTAACAATAGAGAAAGGAAAGACGATAGCTCTTGTTGGTTCCTCCGGCGCAGGCAAATCTACCCTTGCGGACCTAATACCCCGCTTTCATGATGTAACATCCGGTGAGCTTTTGATTGATGGTATTAACATAAGGGAGTATTCTTTACATTCTGTACGGGAGCAAATAAGTATTGTAACGCAGGAGCCTATTTTATTTAACGATACAATAGCCAATAATATACAAATAGGCAAAGCAGATGCAACACCGCCGCAAATTGAAGCTGCATCTAAAGTAGCTAATGCCTATAATTTTATTATTAAGAAAGATGAAGGCTATGAGACAAATATTGGAGATAGAGGGAGTAAGTTAAGCGGCGGCGAAAGACAACGCTTAACCATTGCAAGAGCATTGGTTAAAAACCCACCTATTCTTATTCTTGATGAAGCCACATCATCTCTTGATACAGAAAGCGAAAGACTGGTGCAGGATGCTATTAATAACATGATGAAGAATCGTACAAGTATTGTGATAGCTCACCGGCTTTCAACAATTCGTCACGCAGATGAAATTATCGTGTTACAAAAAGGACGAATTGCAGAAAGAGGAACGCACGATGAGTTGATGAAAGCAGGTGGTTATTATTACCGTTTGGTGCAAATGCAGGAAGTGAAATAAAAGACTTACACTTATCTACCTCTTTTGCTTACCACGCTCTAAGTATATATCCTCATTTACCTAAATCCATGATCCAACTCTTTGCCATGCCTTGTACAATAGGATAACTTAGACACATCCAAAATCCAGCCCTTGCATGAAATACCGAGCCCTCCTTGCCTTTGCATTTCTATGCATGGCGCTAAATTCTTCTGCACAGAAAGACACTTGTAAAATAGGTCTTTACATAAACTCCATCTATGATTTTCGTTTAGACGAAAAAAGTTTTATGGCTGATTTTTGGATGTGGATGATCTATAAAAATGACAGTCTGATTTTTCAGAATAACATAGAAATTAAAAACAGTAAAACTTCTGACTTTACCAACTTTGCAATCGAAAAAAAGGGTTTAGTAGACTGGGCCACTCAAAAGTGCAAGGCGCAAATCATGCATCAATGGGATGTATCACGTTTTCCTTTTGATGAGCAAAAATTACATATAGAAATTGAAGATGCCAATCATGATACTACCGCTATTGTTTATGCTGTTGACAAATCCAACTCAAAACTTGACCAATCAGCCATTCAGGGGGAATGGTACGTTGTTGATTACACTATAAAAGATACTGTGCATACTTATCAGACTACTTATGGTAACCCTGATCTGTCAGGAACAAGCACTTACCCCAAGCTTATTACTGAAATAGTTTTACGAAGAACTTGTTCCTGGATATTGCTTGCAAAAATGCTGACCGGCGCTTATGTAGCTTTTCTTATCTCGTGCCTTGTTTTCTTTTTATCTTCTGCCAACCAGGATTCACGCTTTGGCTTATGCGTAGGAGGGTTGTTTGCAGCCATAGGCAACAAATACATTGTGGAGTCTATGGTACCAACTTCAACCACTAATACTCTAATGGATAATGTTCACAACCTTACTTTTACCTTTATTCTCTTGGTTGTTCTTATAAGTATTATTTCCCTGAATTTGTATGAAACAGAGGATCCAAAAAAAGTAGCACTTTCGAAGAAGATTGATTTGTACTCGTTTTATATAATAGTCACAATATTTGCCGTAGTAAACGCTGCACTTATCATTTACGCAAGCAGGTAGTTTCTGTTTTATAGCCAAGGAAATTGCTTTATTTCAACACCTCCCGTGCTATCACAATTTTTTGTATTTCACTTGTACCTTCTCCGATAGTACAAAGCTTAGAGTCCCGGTAAAATTTCTCTACCGGAAAGTCTTTTGTATAGCCGTATCCGCCGAATATTTGTACTGCATCTGTTGCTACCCTTACCGATACTTCGCTGGCATAATACTTTGCCATAGCAGATATTTTCGTCACCGATTCTCCCCTGTTCTTTAAATCACAGGCCTGCAAAATCAGTAGATCTGCTGCTTCGATCTCTGTCGCCATATCAGCCAACTTAAAGCTAATAGCCTGGAAGCTGGATATGGGTTGGTCAAACTGGTATCGCTCCTGCGAATATTTTAACGCTGCCTCATACGCACCTTTAGCAATGCCAATTGCAAGCGAAGCAATGGATATACGGCCCCCATCCAGCACTTTTAATGATTGCCTAAACCCCTCGCCCACTTCTCCTAACCTGTTTGCATCAGGCACAACGCAATTTTCAAAAACCATTTCTGCGGTTTCACAAGCCCGCATTCCTAATTTATTTTCTTTCTTTCCACCGCTAAAGCCTGGTGTTCCTTTCTCGACTATAAAGGCCGTAGCATTGCTCTTAGCCCTGGGTTCTCCTGTTCTGCAAATAACTACTGCAACATCTCCAGACTTGCCATGAGTGATCCAATTTTTTGTACCATTAATAACCCAGTTACTACCATCCTTCACGGCAGTGCATTGCATATTGCCTGCATCGCTTCCGGTATTTGCTTCGGTTAATCCCCACGCCCCTATCCATTCAGCTACTGCAAGTTTCGGCAGGTATTTTTGCTTTTGTTCTTCGTTGCCGAAAGCCATTATATGCCCGGTGCAAAGAGAGTTATGAGCAGCAACAGATAAGCCAATAGAACCGTCTACCCTGGATATTTCTTCTATAATTGTTTTGTATTCAAAATAACTTAAACCGGCACCGCCATATTTTTCAGGAACCAATACCCCCATCATTCCAAGACCTCCCATAGCTTTTAATGTAGCGGCAGGAAACTCCTGGCTTTCATCCCACTCCATTACATGAGGTCTGATGTGTAGTTGTGCAAAGTCACGTGCAATTTGTGCAGCCTGTTGCGTAATTTCAGAAATTTCAAAATTCATAAGTATAAGCAAGCATTAATTGTACTAATTATTTATTAATCCCGATATTAAACGGTAAAATCATTCCATAAAAATACAGCATTATAAAAGTGCTTTCCTTAAAAGCACAACGGAGGCCGCTGAGCCTCCGTTGCAAATATCTTTAATTTGAAAACCTACATAGCAGCTAGCTGAACTTTTTGTTGTAGCTCCATAACATTATCGCGAAATACATTATCAGTATCCATCAAATCTTTTACTGTTTGGCAGGAATGAATAACCGTTGTGTGGTCTCTTCCACCAAAATGTTCGCCAATTGTTTTAAGCGAATTCTTAGTGAAAGCCTTTGCTAAATACATGGTTATTTGCCTTGCCTGAACTATTTCCCTTTTACGGGTTTTTTGTAACAGCTTATCATAAGGAACATCATAATAATCACACACCATTTTTTGAATGGTGTCTATCGTTATTTCTTTACTTGATGATTTTACAAAATTGCGCAACACTTTTTTAGCTAATTCAAGATCAATTTCCCTGCGATTGAGCGAAGATTGTGCCAATAAAGAAATCAATGCTCCTTCTAACTCCCTGATGTTACTATTGATATTGTAAGCAATGTACTTTACTACTTCTTTAGGCATTTCTAAGCCATCATTTTTCATTTTACGTTCCAGAATCTCAATACGGGTATCGTAATCCGGTATTTGAATATCGGCACTTAAGCCCCAACGAAAGCGGCTTAATAAACGCTCCTGAACCCCTTCCAGATCTTTTGGTGATTTATCAGATGTTAAAACGAGTTGTTTGCCTGACTGGTGTAAATGATTGAATATAGCAAAGAATGCATCCTGCGATTTCTCTGCCCGGTTGAAAAACTGAACATCATCAATGATCAAAACATCAATTAACTGATAAAAATGAATAAAATCGTTGATAGCATTATTGCGGCTATGGTCTACAAACTGGTTGATAAATTTTTCAGAACTAACATACAAAACAACCTTGTTGGGAAATAAACGCTTTACTTCATTTCCTATAGCCTGTGCCAGGTGCGTTTTTCCTAAGCCAACGCCGCCATAAATAACCAGGGGATTAAATGAGTTAGCACCGGGCTTATCAGCAACGGTTTTACCGGCCCGGCGGGCTACACGATTACAATCACCTTCTATATATGCTTCAAGTGTGTATATAGGATTAAGCTGCGAATCAATATGCATCTTCTTCAACCCTGGAATAACGAATGGATTCTTTACAGGTGTAGTCATAACAAGTGGAAAATCCATTTCATTGTTTGAAAAAGATTTGTACCCATGCGTTGAAACATCTACTGTAAGTGGTTTATTATAATTATTACCACCATCAACCATAATGCGGTATTCAAGCCTTGCTTCTTTGCCTAATTCTCTTTTTAATGTTTTGGCTAAAAGATTTACATAATGCTCTTCGAGGTATTCATAAAAAAATTGACTTGGAACCTGGATAATAAGTATGTTTTCTATAATTGAAATGGGCTTGATAGGTTCAAACCATGTTTTAAAATGCTGCCACTCAACTATATCCTTTATTATAGATAAACAATTTGTCCAAACATGTTCTGCGTTCTTATCCATGTACTTCTGTGCAATTTATATATTGAGTAAAAGAATTGGTTTTGATAAAGTTCCTAACAAGCTGTGTATAAAAATATTTTTTTTAGACAGGAGAGCGAATATCTAAAAAACTTAACGAAAAAAAAATTTTAATTAGATTGTTTTTTTTGTAACTCATGTAACTGTTGACGGCCTTGTTTTTATTAGCAAAAGTTTAAAAAATAGAATGAGTTACTAAGTTAAATTTCTGGCTAACCTTCATAAAAATATCTACTCCACTTTAGAGGAATAACAACTTCTATTAATAAAATCACAAGGGAGTAATAATTGATAAGGTCGCTGATTTATAATTGCCAACCAAAAAACGTAGCATATATTATTGAAGTATTTTTTCAAAAATATTTATACATGCCCAACCTTCTGGTATTCAACATATCATTATCATTAGCACAACTAAATTTAAAAGCTAAAATTTTTACTCCAATTTTGATGATTCATTTTTTCAGGATAAAAACCTGACATGCAACAAAAAATTAGTCTTAAAGTATTGCCTTCAGAGGCAGCAGATAATATTACTATTACCCAATTAATAGCAGTTGCTTGTAATGCAGCACCAGAGAGCATTAGCGGTTATACAATTTTAAAAAGTTCAATTGATGCACGGGGCCGGCAGGCATGGATTAACCTCACCATTCAGGCTTTTATTAATGAGCCTTATCAGCAGGTTGAACTTATTCCTTTATCGTTTCATGATGTAAGTAAAGCAAGTAAACAAATAATAATTGTTGGAGCAGGCCCGGCAGGCCTTTTTGCTGCACTGAGGCTAATTGAGTTGGGTATTAAACCAATAATTCTTGAGAGAGGTAAAGATGTGCGGGCCAGGCGCCGCGACCTCGCTGTTATGAATAAAGAAGGCATTGTAAATCCTGAAAGCAATTACTGCTTTGGAGAAGGTGGTGCAGGCACATACAGCGATGGAAAACTATATACAAGAAGCAATAAGCGTGGCGACATACAACGCATCCTAAGTATACTGGTACATTTTGGAGCGGAGTATAAAATTTTATATGAAGCGCACCCACATATTGGCACAAACAAGCTGCCCCAAATAATAACCGCAATGCGGGAAAAAATTATTGAATGTGGTGGCCAGGTTTTGTTTGAACATACAGTAATTGACTTTATCATTAATGATGGTGTAGCAAAAGGTGTTAAAACATTTAATGACAACGAGTATTATGGAGATGGAGTGATTATAGCTACAGGCCATTCGGCAAGAGATATTTTTAAGTTATTGAACAATAAAAAAATAAAGATTGAATTCAAGCCTTTTGCTTTAGGAGTACGAATTGAACATCCGCAATCTTTGATAGATAGTATACAATACCATACATCAACACGCAGTGAGTTTTTACCTCCTGCTCCGTATAGTTTAGTACAACAAGTAAAAAATAAAGGTGTCTTTTCTTTTTGCATGTGCCCAGGCGGTATCATTGCCCCGGCAGCAACTGCCGCAAATGAGATAGTTGTAAATGGATGGTCTCCTTCCAAACGCAATAACCCTTTTGCCAACAGTGGAATGGTAGTAACAATAGAAGAAAGCGATATTCAGCATTTAAAAAAGGAAAGCGCATTGGCAGGATTATCATTTCAGCAATCGGTAGAGCAGGCTGCTTATAAATCAGGGGGGGGCAAATTAGTAGCACCTGCGCAGCGCATGGTTGATTTTGTCAACAACAAAACGTCTTCTTCCCTTCCCGTCTGTAGTTATTTGCCGGGAATTGGATCTGCCGATTTAAAAGACGTGCTTCCTCCATTTGTACACCATGCCTTGCAGGAAGGCTTTAAAGAATTTGGCAAAAAAATGAAAGGGTACTTTACTAATGAGGCAGTTATTGTAGCCACTGAATCACGAACATCTTCACCTGTGCGTATACCAAGAGTAGCTGAAACTTTACAACATCCCCAGGTAAAAAATTTATACCCTTGTGCAGAAGGAGCCGGCTATGCTGGTGGTATTGTAAGTGCTGCCATGGATGGGGAAAGAGTAGCTAATCACATAGCGATGGGTCATTGAGTTACCGAAGGATCTACTACCAAAAGTTTCTTAGATATAAGAATATCTTTTTCAATAAGGTCATTTTTCTTAAAAGCTTTCTGCTCTCTTTTCATCGTTTTTTTTAGTTGTCTTGAAACATTTTCCGCAAGATTTGCTCTTCCTCCATTTACCCAGGCTGTGTACCAGAAATCTGCAATTAGATTTGAAGAACGAATCATTTGATTGTTGATCATCCTTCCTACCCGTTGATTATATGCCGTGGCAAAAGCTGTGGTGTACCCCTTCACGTCCCGGCCATATAATTTTTGCATTCTGTATTTGGTAGCGTCTGTAAAAGCTTTACTGGCTTCCTTTTCCTGCTGCCACATTTCTGGCAATAAAGTATGTGCATTTTGAATAGCTTCCCATATTCTTTGTTCCGGGTTGTCTAAATAAACAGCTTTATGTTTAGTACTCAAGTCATAGCTAGAAAATTCTAACTGCGGAACGGTACTTTCCCATAAAGCATGAATGCCTCGCTGGTTTGTATTTTGTCCATCATAATAAAAAGAAGTATGCAAAGGCACATGCGCATCGCCAATATAATGAGCTATATCCGCAGCGTAAAAAAGAATACTATCCTTATTGCCGCTTTTGAAAGCATTGGTTAACCTTTCTTGCATTGCAATAACCCAATACGGCAAGTATCCGTATTTAACCAAGGTGTCTTTTGTAAATTTTGTAACTGCATCATTCCAATTACGTGGCATCTTCGAAGCTGCAGAATCGCCAAACATCTCAAGGTCAATGAAATGTTTTGTGCCTTCGGTTGGATCACTATTGCGGCGCTGATCAGGGCGGATGGAATTTTGGACAACTGTATCCAGATTTTGATAAAAAAAAGTTTTTACGGGTTTGGGCAATTGGTATACTGCTAATTGATTTACTGTACGGTGCACAAGAAATCCCCAGCTTGAAAACAAAACGACAATAATTAATAAAGCACTTAAAAAAAAGTTTCGTACAGACCACATAATCGCTTCAATTTTTTCGAAGTTCAGCTAAATAAATAGAAGACAACCTAAATGCTACCGTTCAACAAAAAATTTTAGACGGTTCCAAATATTCCTTTAAGATTTGCTATCATTATGAAAAATATGTGGCTTTGTATTTATTGTAAGAGCATGGTAAGGCTGTATGCAAGAATCAAAAGCCATGATACATATTGATCAATGAAGCTTTCTAAACTTTTACTCAACTGCTCATGAATATCCTGGAAATAAGAAATCTAAAAAAGTATTATGCTACGCAAAAGGCAGTAGATGATATCAGCTTCTCTTTGGAAGAAGGAAAGATATTTGGCTTACTTGGGCCCAATGGTGCCGGAAAAACCACTTTACTTAGAATGATTACCGGCATTTTTTACCCGGATGAAGGAAGCATTCTTTTTAAAGGACAACCTTTTAATCCTGAGAAAGACATTCGCAATATTGGCTATATGCCTGAAGAAAGAGGGCTGTATAAAAAAATGAAGATTGGCGAACAGGCTTTGTACCTGGCGCAATTAAAAGGTTTAGGCAAGAAGGAGGCCATGCAACTGATACGCGAATGGTTTATAAAACTTGAAATGCAAAGCTGGTGGAATAAAAAAGTGGAAGACCTTTCTAAAGGCATGTCGCAAAAGCTTCAGTTTGTAACAACAGTGCTGCACCAGCCAAAGCTTATAATTCTTGATGAGCCGTTTAGCGGACTTGACCCTGTAAATAGCAATATCATAAAAGATGAAATTTATGAACTGGCACGTAAAGGCGCGACCATTATTTTTAGCACGCATAGAATGGAACAGGTAGAAGAAATATGCGACCATATTGTGCTTGTAAATAAAGGAAAAAAAATATTGGATGGAACTGTAAAGAACATACGCCAGGAGTTTAAAAAAAGCCTTTTTCGTATTGGCTTTGGGGAGATGCCTGGCAGTACTTACAGCGATTCTTTCGAGATAGTAAAGCAAAACGAGGATCATTCATTGATTGTAAAAATAAACGAAGGCTCGTCTCCAAACGATGTATTGTCTTATTACTTACAACAAAACAACGCTATCACCTCATTCAATGAAATTCTCCCTTCCCTAAACGAAATATTTATCCAGCTAGTGGAAGGCTCGTCTGCTGCCCGTCAATTTCAAAGCGCCACTGCATAAACATTTTTACCATGAACAAAGTAGGATTGATTATTAAACGCGAATACTTAAGCCGCGTACGCAAAAAAACTTTTATTCTTACAACTATATTAACACCGCTATTATTTGTAGGTCTCATTGCTGCCGTAACGTTTATAACCGTTAAAAATGTGCGCAACGAAAAAGTTGCAGTGGTTGATACAGATGGCATTCTGAAAACAAATCTCAAAAGCAGCGAGGCAGTATCTTACGAATTTAGAAATGATGCAGATACAGGAAATTATAGAAGCAAAGGCTTTACAGCTATTTTATTTACCCCTCATTCCGGCATCAACCAAAGCAATAATTTTAAACTTGTTTCTGAAAAAAGCCTGAGCCGGGCCGCCAACAGCAGGTTAGATAAAGATATTAGCAGGGCACTTGAAAATAATATGATTAGCCAGGAATTAAAGATTGATCCGGCAATGATTGATTCTATAAAAAGCAGGGCAAACGAAGTAAAGATTGACGCAGTTAAGAAGGACGAATTGGGAAAGCTTACTTCAAGCAATTTTGACCTGGCGAGCAGCATTGGCTATTTTACAGCTTTTCTTATTTATATAACTCTCTTCATTTATGGTGTAATGGTGATGCGTGGTGTAATGGAAGAAAAAACTAATCGTATAGCAGAAGTAATTGTGTCATCTGTACGCCCTTTTCAATTAATGATGGGAAAGATTATTGGCATTGGCGCTGTGGGTTTAACGCAATTTTTAATTTGGATAATTTTAATAGGTACGTTAAGCACCATTTTTATGTCTTTAATTCCTGCTGATGTAATGCACCAGGTGCAACAAGCCCAGGAAGGAAACCCTGGCGCTATGCAGCCTGGTTCAGAAACCCTGCAAAACATGGCAACGATACAAGCGAAGCTTTCGACTGTTAACTGGGGAATGGTGATCGGGTGTTTTTTGTTTTATTTTCTGGGAGGCTATCTTTTTTATGCCTCTCTATTTGCCGCCGTCGGCAGTGCCGTTAACGAAGATTCATCGGATGCACAAAGTCTTTCATTTCCTATAACTATACCTATTATCCTGGCTATGGTAATTATGATCAATTCAACCAATGATCCGGGCAGTTCATTAGCTACATGGTCAAGCCTTATACCTTTCTTTTCCCCCATAGTAATGATGTCACGGATTCCGTTTGGCGTGCCGGATACAGTCCCTTACTGGCAACTGGGTTTATCAATGGTTTTATTAATCTTAGGCTTTTTATTTACTACGTGGTTAAGTGCAAAAATTTATCGCACGGGCATTTTAATGTATGGCAAAAAACCAAACTGGAAAGAAATGGTAAAGTGGATGAGGAGGTAGGTTGCAGATATGCAGATGAGGAAAATGTGCAGATATGTAAATGAAAAAAAGCGAAAATATTAACCCGGCAATAGTAATTCTATTAAGCTCTTCTTGCGTCGCACTCTTGTACTGTAGTAATTAAATTCATCATTTTATCTAATATTAAGTTTAAGAATGCTTGAACCACAAAGACTCTAAGACCGAAAGATGCACGAAGTGAGAATCCCTTTTAAATTCAGCATTACTTCTTTGTGCTCCTTTGTGCCACCGTGTCTTTGTGGTTCAACGTTGTTCAATAGATTATAAAGCACAGAATGTTCCAGACCAGACCTAGGATAAACTTGCAACAAACGATGAAGCTTAAACGAAAGCCGGGCAACTAATCATTTTTCACCAATCCATTCACCAAGCTTTTCCATTGTAATTTAGAAAAGACAGTTACGGCACCTGTTGCAATGGCTGTATTCCTCGCTTTATCCACTGCTTTTTCAGCACCTGTATTGGGCTTTTCATTTCGTCCGTAAACTCCTGCCGTAACCGTTGTATTATTACGCTGCACAATAAAACAACTGGTGGCATCTTCACTAAAAAAATGCGCTATGTCCTGCAAGGCATTTGTTGGGTTGGTTGCAGGGCGAACAAGAATTGAAATGCTTTCTTCTTCTACTTCTTTCTTTTCTTCAATCTCCTCTATTTTAACCCAATCATATCCATCGCCTGTAATGGATCCGGGCCCTGGTATATCTATTTTAAAATGGTCTCCCTTTATCGGATGACGATCAACTTCATTTCCTGCAACGTCTGTTAACTTAAAATCCGCTGAAAGCGCACCCGCTACATGATGCCATTGATTAATGTTAATTAAACGGTGTTTTACCACTTCATAAAAAAGCTTTGCCTCATGGGTTGATGCAAAGTTGGCGGAGGCTTCTGTATTACTCTGTGCTCCTTCTTCATTACCGGGGATAATGCTCTTTTCTTCTTCACTCATATAGTTGCGGTTTATAAACTTAATGATCCTTCTGATCCCTCTGCTAATTTTTTACCTGTTACAATAGATGCGGCAATTTTAAAAAACTGCACCATTTTGCCGGTTTCGGCTTCCCAATAATATGCTTCAGCTGGCTGCACTTTTAAAAGAGCAAGGTTAGGGTCGGTTACTCCGTTTGGGAACCAGGCCTTAACAATTGGTGACCACTTATCTTCAATTTGCTGCCGGTCTGTTACTATTGTGGCATTACCCCATACATCAAGATAACTTTCCTTTCCCGGGTGTGCATACACAAGATGAACGGTTCTCTCCTTACTCACTTCCTCTACTTTGAGAGAACGCACATCAGTATAAAACCAAAGGCTTCCGTCATCTTCTACTTCTATAGTTGCCATGGGCCTCGTATGCTCATGATCTGCAGAACTATTGGTAATAAACATACAGGTTCTAATATCATCTGCCAGTTCTTTAAATTTTTTCAATGCTTCTTTATTGTCCAGGTTCTTTTCCATAAAAAATATTTATTGAATTATGAATTATAAAATTTGTGCCATTTTATTACTACGTGGCAGAATTAAAAGCAGTTTGCAATCTTAAGCGCTACCCAATAAAATGTGGCTTCTTAGTTTAATCTGATTTTCTTTACAAGATATCACCTTATCAGCCAGCTATTATTTCCTCAGTAATTAAACCAATTTTCCGAGAATGGTCAATAGCTTCTGAACTATGTTGAAAAAAACAACAATCAATACCAGTGGATTCTATTTCGTTTAAAACACTGCTCACCTTTTGTTTATTGCTGGCATGTACATCACGTATATAAACTGCACGTACCTGCTTTGGAAAATGTTTTACAATAGACAAATAAATGTATGGATCCTGCTGCGAACTATCTCCTAACAAAACAAAATTCTGTTTGGGATATGCCTCTAATATTCTTACAATACGGGTAAACTTTGTGTGGTGATTATTTTGCCCTGTTTTAAATATTTGGTTAAAACGCTTTAAAATGTTTAATAGAAAAACGCCATCCGGCAATTTATTAACCCTTGTAAATTCATGAATGTAATCATACAAATTCCATTCGCTGCTTGATACATAAAAGAAAGGATTAAGAGCATCTGGTGTTGTATTGCCACGAGCCAATAATTGATAATGCTTTACAGAACCATCAAAGGGTTTGCGACTACGGGCATTATGGGTAAATAATACGAATAGACGTTTTCGAAGATTGGAGGAGTGTGATATAAGAAACGTATCATCTATATCGGAGATAAATCCATACTGGGTAGGATGAGGAATATAAATGGCCCCTTTACCTTCAGCTAAGCTTTCTTCATTGTTATTGATCATTCTTACCACTATGTCGTGCCAGCCTTGCGGCAATGGGGGCTGATCCTGCCACTCAAAACGAAAAAAACCATCATCATCTGTTTCCGTATAATAAGTCTTCCCTTCCCATTCCATCATCAGCCTTACTTTTTTATATGGTTTTACCATAAACAAACGAAGTAAGGAGAGGGCATTAATTAAAATACTTTGCCTGTAACGTTTCCTGGGTAGCGGGCTTAACTTCAATACGTGGCCATATATGGTCATTTGTTTTTCATGACCATAACCATGATAAACTTTGATAGTTGTTTTATTTGTGAGCCGGAGCCATGCTAGAATAATTTGCTTAAAGTTTTTTTGATGGTTTGATTCTTGATACACCATTTCCATAACGCAATTGTAACACAAGAAACATGCAGAAAGAGGAAATACAAAAACTTTTATTCATCATAAACCCGGTTTCTGGTGGTAAAGAAAAGCAAGATTGGGAAATTTCTATTCGTGAATATTTTAAAGCATTGCCACACAGTATAGAGTTTTATTTATTGAACGGGAAAGATGATAGCGCATCTATACAACACTATATTGAGCAAATAAAACCCGATAAAGTAGTAGCTGTTGGTGGTGACGGTACTATAAAATTGGTAGCTGAAATTTTACGTGGCAAAGAGATAGCCATTGGCATTTTACCAGCAGGTTCGGCAAACGGCATGGCAAAAGAATTTAATCTTCCACTCACTAAAAATGAAGCCCTGGATGTTGTATTAAATGGTCAGAAAAAATCTACTGATGTTATTCGCTTAAACGATGATGAAATATGCCTTCATTTGAGCGACCTTGGTTTAAACGCCATGCTGGTACACTATTTTGAAGGCTCAAAAACCAGGGGCATGCGGGGCTACGCACAGGGCGTTTTTAAAATGTTTTGGAATAAGCAAAAAATATATGCTACTATAATTACAGATAAAGGAATACTTCATAGAAAAGCCTATATGATAGTATTGGCTAATGCAAGTAAATATGGTACCGGCGCTACTATTAACCCAGATGGCAAAACAGATGACGGTTTTTTTGAAGTTGTAATAGTAAGGCGTTTGAATTTTTGGAGCTTGCTAAATATGCTCATCGCTCATAAAAGCTTTAATGCGGGAAAGGTGGAGATAATTTCTACAAAAAAAGTAGAGATAACGTTGCTGAAAAAAACGTATTTCCAGGTAGATGGAGAATACCGCAATAAAATAAAATCAATAAAAGCAGAAGTGTTAAGCGGATGTTTAAATATAATGTTGCCAGCTACTTTGGAAGAAAATGTGGCATGAATTTTTAAATAGTATTAGAAACGTAATATTATGGATAGTCTGGAATTAAAAGGCAAATGGCACGAATTGAAAGGCAAAGCTAAACAAGCGCATGGTGATTTAACTGACGATGATTTACGTCATGAAGAAGGAAAGGATGAAGAATTATTTGGCCGTTTGCAAAATAAATTAGGAAAAACACGGGATCAGGTTGTTGACTGGATTAAAGGTCTGGACAAGAACAATGATTAAAATTTAGAGAGGTTGCCAAAAGCAGCCTCTTTTTTTTTCAGGAAACGGTTAAAATGCATCAGGTAAAAAAGCTTAAGCTTTGGCTGTTGTACTTCTTTCCTTCCTTGTTCTTATTTTCGCAAAATGCATTATGTGTCCGTAGATGGTATTTCGAAGTCTTTTGGTATAAAACCTCTCTTTAATAATATTTCTTTTCATATTTCTGAAGGTGATAAAATAGCCCTGGTAGCCCGTAATGGGGCAGGCAAGTCCACACTCTTAAAAATTGTTGCGGGTTTAGAAACAACAGATGAAGGAAAAGTATGGATTAATAAAGATGTGGATGTTGCTTATTTTGAACAAGATCCTAAACTAGTTGACAGCGCATCTGTGCTGGACAATATCTTTCATCATTCACACCCCGTAATAAATACAATAAAAAAATACGAAGCTGCAATGGATGCCCATGATGAAGAAGGCATTACAAACAGTCTCATGGAAATGGATGATTTGGGTGCCTGGGATTTTGAAGCGAAAGTGAAACAAATCTTTGGCAAGCTTAACATACATAACCTTACTCAAATAGCGGGCACACTCAGTGGTGGCCAGCGTAAAAGAGTAGCCCTTGCTAAAATTTTAGTTGATATTGGATTTGAACATAAGCATGTGCTGCTGATTATGGATGAACCCACTAACCATTTGGATGTAGAGATGGTGGAATGGTTAGAACATTACCTTAATAAAGAAAAAATCAGCCTTTTATTAGTAACCCATGACCGTTATTTTTTAGATGCTGTTTGTGAAGAAGCATGGGAGTTAGACAAGAGTGACCTGTTTGTTTACAAGGGTGACTATGCCAATTTTTTAGAGAAAAAAGCAGCCAGGGAAGAAAGTGAATCAGCATCGGTTGACAAAGCAAAAAATACTTATCGCAAAGAGTTGGAGTGGATGCGTAAGCAACCAAAAGCCAGAACAACAAAATCGAAAAGCCGGCAGGATGCTTTTTATGTGGTAGAACAAAAAGCAAAACTACAATTGCAACAACAGCAGTTAGAATTGCAAGCCAAAATGAGCAGGCTTGGGGGAAAGATTGCTGAATTAAAAAAGGTTTATAAATCTTATGGTGATAAAAAAATATTAGCAGGATTTGACTATACTTTTAAAAAGGGAGAACGTATAGGCATTGCAGGAAAAAACGGCGCAGGAAAATCCACTTTTTTAAACATTGTTCAGGGTTTAGAACAACCCGATAGCGGCAAAGTAAACATTGGTGACACGGTTGTATTTGGCAACTATGCCCAGCAGGGCTTAATAATAAAGGACGATGTGCGGGTAATTGAATATGTAAAAAATATAGCGGAACATTTTCCACTTGCTAACGGAAGTTCTTTGAGCGCTGCACAATTTTTAAACCTATTTCTTTTCCCTCCGGAGCAGCAGTATACTTATATAAGCAAGCTAAGTGGTGGAGAAAAAAGACGTTTACATTTACTTACGATTCTTTTTCGCAACCCAAATTTTTTAATACTAGATGAACCAACGAATGATCTTGATCTTCCAACGCTTTCCGTACTGGAAAATTTTCTGACTGAATTTGGCGGTTGCTTACTTATTGTTAGCCATGATCGTTATTTTATGGACCGTTTGGTTGACCACCTTTTTGTTTTTGAAGGCGATGGTTTTGTGCGGGATTTTCCTGGAAATTATTCCCAATACAGAGAATTTTTGAAGCTACAGGATGTTAAGGAAGAAGTAAGGCCTTCTATAAAAGAAGCAGGCAATGTAGTTCCTCCACCAGCAAAAAAAAAGCTATCGTATAAAGAACAGCGTGAATTTGAAGAATTAGAAAAAGATATGGCCTTATTAGAAAAAGAAAAGGCTGAAAATTATTTTAAGCTTAGCGATACATCATTAAATTTTGACGAGATCCAACTAATAACAGAGAGAATAGGTGTCATTTCCGGCTTGATAGAACAAAAAGAAATGCGTTGGCTTGTAATAAGCGAAAATCTAACTTAACTTTATTCCAGATTTATTTTAATTTACACCAGTTCCACCCTATTAAAAGCGCAGCAGTTTAAGTATCCAGGAAACTAGACAATCCGTAATTCTTAACTTTTAAAACTCTGTGTATGAAAAAATTAAACACTCTATTTCAAGGCGAAGGCATCAGGGACAGCTTATTGGTTGTTGTTATTCTGGCGCTTATCGTTGCTGTTTGCATTTTTGTTTTATAGCATAGCAAAAAAATTGTAGGGCATACTATATAAAAACATAGTATGCCTTCTTTTAATGTCAGGCTTCTTAAAATTTTTTAGATTATCCTGTA
>JAYULK010000071.1:0-40930 GCA_043763635.1 Chitinophagaceae bacterium | reverse complement strand
GCTTAATTACATATTTGTGTACAATGCTTGAACCATTAGAGGATTGTACCCCGAAAGTGATGGTTTGATTATTATTTGACTCTTTGGTTACTTGTCCGCCTGTGAAATAGAAATTAGTTATATCAGCCGTTTGGTTGGCAGCCGTTTTAATGACGTAGTTTATCTTATCAAAAGGTGTAGCTCCCAATTTTACGAGCCCGCTATCGGGACCCTTAAAATGCTTCAATTCAACTCTTTTTAGCTGTGCACCCTTATTAGTAAAAAAAAAGTTTGCTACTTCATTTTCAACACGAATTTCTTGTTCTGTACCATTAGTAAATTGAGCATAATCTCCTGCAGACGTAACGCGTTTTTGTGAATCAAGAAAAACGGAATCACGTAAAATTCTTGCCGTATCAGGCAGGGGCTTATTAGCAGTTGCGATGGAGTCTTGCCTGGCTCTTTCAGCCAATGCCCTTTGCTGGTCTTTACTATTATAAAAGAAATATCCAAGAAACAAAATTGCCAGAGCAATGAAACCGAAGATGGTATTACGGTCTAAATTCATTCTTAAAAAAAATTATGTGTATAATCAAACGCTGCGTTTATGAACGGGCTCAGCTTCTTCTTCGTTTAGAAGCGGGCAAAGATAGTCAGGAGTTTCTAGTTGTCGCTTCAAAGTTTGAAGCCAGTCTTTGCTATAAAGACTGGCTTCAAAAACTATCGTTTCTTAATATTAAACGCTCTCAGTATGTGCTAAAGGAGCTTTAATTCCCATTCGTTGCTCATGAAAATCTTTAGCCGCTGCAACAAAGTGAACAAAAAGAGGATGAGGGTTTTCTACAGTGCTTTTTAACTCCGGGTGATATTGTGATCCTACAAAAAAAGGATGATGAGGCAATTCAATAATTTCAACTAAACCTGTTTCTGGATTGATACCACTGGCTATCATGCCATTTTTCTCATACTCCTCTAAAAATTCGTTATTGAACTCATAGCGGTGTCTATGCCTTTCATTAATTAAAGTAGCGCCATATATTTTATGCGCTAAAGTACCGGGTTTTATTTCACAAGGATAAGCGCCTAAACGCATTGTTCCACCCTTTGTGCTAATAGATTTTTGCTCTTCCATCATATTAATCACTGAGCCTTTTGTATCGGGTACCATTTCAGTAGAATGTGCATCTGCAATACCTAACACGTTTCTTCCAAATTCAATTACAGCCATCTGCATACCCAGGCATATACCAAAAAAAGGCAAACCACTTTCCCTGGCATATTTAACTGCGGTAATTTTACCTTCAATGCCACGATGTCCAAAGCCCGGTGCCACTAACAGACCATCAAGATTTTGAAGTTTTTCATCAACGTTTTCCGGCGATAATGACTCTGAATGAATAGGCACAACTATAATTTTGCATTCATTCATTGCGCCTGCATGAATAAATGATTCAAGTATTGATTTGTAAGCATCCTGTAATTCAACATACTTACCAATTAGTCCAATTGATAATTTTGCTTTAGGATACTTCAATTTATCCAGGAATGCTTTCCAAAGGGTTAATTCAGGCTCGTTATAGGTGGTAACGTTTAATTTCTGTAAAACAATTAAATCTAATTGTTCATTCATCATGAGCAATGGCACCTCATAGATCGTGTTGGCATCGGGAGCCTCAATTACAGCCTCTTGCTTTACATTACAAAACTGGGCAATCTTTCTTTTTATTTCTGGAGTAAGTGCTTCTTCAGTACGGCAAACAATTACATCCGGGAAAACCCCGCTTTCACTAAGCATTTTTACCGAGTGCTGAGTAGGCTTTGTTTTTAATTCTTTAGCGGCTTTCAAATATGGTATTAGAGTAAGATGTACCACTAGAAGATCCTCTTCAGGCAGTTCCCATTGCAACTGACGAATAGCTTCAATATAGGGTAACGACTCTATATCACCTACTGTGCCTCCAATTTCAGATAATACAATATCATACTCATTGGTTTGTCCCAAGAGCTGCATTCTTCTTTTTATTTCATCGGTAATATGAGGTACAACCTGTACGGTTTTACCTAAAAATGCACCTTCTCTTTCCCTGTTAATTACCGTTTGATATATTCGGCCAGTGGTAACATTGTTTGCCTGAGACGTAAATATGTTTAAAAAACGCTCATAGTGCCCAAGGTCAAGATCAGTTTCAGCGCCATCCTCAGTTACGTAACATTCTCCATGCTCATACGGATTTAATGTACCAGGGTCAACATTGATATATGGATCAAATTTTTGAATTGTAACTCTTAACCCTCTTGCCTGCAAAAGCTTTGCAAGGGAAGCAGCAATAATTCCTTTGCCCAATGAAGATGTTACACCACCTGTAACAAAAATATACTTAGCCATTATTTATGGTTGTTTGCGTTTAAATAAGTTATCTGAATTTTTATGAAGTCAGCCGCATTAACACTTTTCATCTTTGGTTGCGTCGCACTCTTGTACTTCCAAATCGCTATGCAACTAATACTCCCAATGACCAGCGGAAACTGTTAGGAAAAAATCCGGGAGGTCGTGTAAAACTACAGATTGTTTTCCCGCAAGAAAAAATAAATTCCTCACAAACGCATATTAAGTGTTTACGATGTTGCGTTTAATCAGCCATCATTCAAGGATTACATTTTACTGAATATTTACCCCTTCACAATTTTATTATAGCTTGTTGCAATTCCTTTAATTAGCGAAGAAGAAAATCCACGGTGTTCCATTTCATTCAAACCTGCTATGGTACAACCCTTAGGTGTTGTTACTTTATCTATTTCCTGCTCGGGGTGAGAACCTTTTTGAAGCAATAGCTCTGCAGCGCCCTTTACAGTTTGCGCTGCGATAAGGCTGGCTGTTGTTGCATCAAAACCAATTTCAATTCCACCTTGAATATTAGCACGAACATACCGCATTGCATAAGCAGTTCCGCAAGCACCTAATACTGTTGCCGCATCCATTAGTTTTTCTTCAATTACCACTACTTTACCAACGGTTGAAAATAATTCTTCTACAATTTTAATCTGCGCTTCTGTGGCATTCATGCAACTAAGACAAGTCATACTTTCCTGGATGGCAATGGCAGTATTGGGCATAGCACGAAAAAAAGGAAGGCTTTTTTTTACAATCTCATGCATGTCTTTAATATATACTCCTGTTAGCACCGATATAAGTATATGCCTTGTAGTTAAATCTTTTGCGATGTTGCCAAGCACATCCTCTACCTGAAAAGGCTTAATAGCAAGGATTATTATGTCTGAAGATTGAACAGCTTTGTTATTATCGCTAATGACCTTAACACCTTTTTCTTTTAATGCAGAAAGAGTTGAAATGTTTCTTTTTGTAACCGTTATGTCAGAAGGTTTCGAAAAGCCACTTTTTAAAATTCCTTCAACAATGGCAGTACCTAAATTGCCTCCACCAATAACAGCAATTTTTTTACCCATAAATTATTTTAATTATTGTTGAGGCAATCATAAAAAAAAACAAAAGTAAGGGCTAAAAATCAGAGGTAGCGCTTAAAAACTTTACCCAACAATGCAATGGTTGTTACATTGCAACTAAAGCTCCACCTGATTCTTCTTTTGCCAATAGCTTTTCTATGGCAGTATCATACTTTGATTTCCATTCAGCTATTGTTCCCCACTCCTCACCATTCACCTGCACATTAGAATTTGTAACCACACCAATTTTAGTAGCAGCAAAATTGTTTAAAACATGCTTGAAGGCACTTAATTTTTCATTCCTCACCGTAACAATAACACGGCTTTGGGCTTCACCAAAAAGAAAAGCGTCTTTACGCAAATCCTTCGGAATCGAAATAGCAAAGCCAAGCTCCCGAAAAAAGCCGGATTCGGAAAGATTGACAAACACGCCTCCTTCACTTACGTCATGTGCCGATGCAATAACTCCTTCTTTAATAAGTTCCTTTATTTTTTCCTGTAACAAAAATTCTTCTTCTAAATAAAAATGAGGCGCAGGAGAAAACTCAACACCACAAATTTTTTGCAGGTATTCTGAACTATTGATATCGTTATATAAATTACCTATAATAAAAATAACATCTCCTTCGTCCTTAAAATCCAAACTCATTGTTTTACCTAAATCTTCAATTAGTCCTACCATACCAATCGTAGGAGTTGGATATACAGGACCATTAGGATTTTGGTTGTAGAAACTCACATTGCCACCTGTAACCGGCGTAGCAAATTTTATACATGCTTCACCCATACCTTTTACTGCATGCACAAATTGGTAGTAAACTTCAGGATCATACGGGTTGCCAAAGTTTAAACAATTGGTTACGCCCAGCGGCTGCCCGCCGGTGCAAACTATATTTCTTGCTGCTTCTGCCACTGCAATCATTGCACCTTTATATGGATCGGCAAATACATAACGACTATTACAATCCACTGTTATTGCTAACCCATTACCTGTTTCCTTTACTAAGACCACTGCCGCATCCGCAGGCGAATTGGTAGATGCATTTACAGTTCCTACCATGCTATCATATTGATGAAACACCCATCTTTTTGATGCTATAGAAGGTAATAGCACTAACTGCTCTGCAATAGATTTTAAATTACCGGGCTCGTTAATATCATTAATGTCAAACTTTTCTATTTCATTAAAATATTTTGGACGCTCATATTTTCTATCATACTGAGGAGCACCACCCCCTAGTACTAATTCCTGTGCAGGAATTTGAGCTTCTAACACACCATACATATAAAAGCTTAGTAAGCCATCATCTGTTACTTCGCCCACTACTGCATTTTCAAGGTCCCATTTATCGAAGATTTTTTTCACTTCATTTTCTCTTCCTTTTTCTACTACTAATAACATGCGTTCCTGGCTCTCACTTAGTAAAAGTTCCCATGCCTTCATATTTTGCTGACGCATCGGTACTTTATCTAAATCAACCCTCATACCCACATTTCCCTTTGCACTCATTTCGGCAGTAGAGCAAATAATACCTGCAGCACCCATATCCTGCATACCTACTACTGCACCCGTTTCTATAATTTCAAGACAGGCTTCCAGTAATTTTTTTTCCTGGAAAGGATCTCCAACTTGTACGGCAGGTAATTCCTGAACACTGTCAGAAGTAATATTTGCCGAAGCAAAAGAAGCACCACCAATGCCATCTTTACCAGTTGCACTACCCACATACATTACAGGATTGCCCCTACCTTCCGCAGTAGCAGAAACTGTTTTTCCCGCTTTTACAATACCAACACTCATGGCGTTCACCAATGGGTTGGTATGATAGCATTCTTCAAAATATATTTCGCCCCCAACAGTAGGTACACCAAAACAATTTCCATAATGTCCAATGCCATGTACTACACCGGCTAATAAATGTTGGGTTTTTTCTTCGGTTAATTTTCCAAAACGTAATGAGTTAAGTGCTGCAATAGGCCTGGCACCCATAGTAAAAATATCCCGGTGAATGCCTCCAACCCCGGTAGCAGCGCCCTGGAAAGGCTCAATAGCAGAAGGATGATTGTGTGATTCTATTTTAAAAACTACACCATAATCATTACCGATATCCATCAACCCCGCGTTTTCATCGCCAGCTTTTACTAACATCCTTTTCCCGTCACGAGGCAAAGTTTTAAGCCATTTAATGGAGTTCTTGTAACTGCAATGCTCACTCCACATGCCAGAAAAAGCACAGAGCTCAGTAAAATTTGGTACACGTCCTAGTTTTTCCTTTATCAATTCAAACTCCTCTTTCGTTAATCTTAATTCTTCAGCGGTAGTAACAGTAACGTTCATTGGTCTTTATTTGAAAGGCGCAAAGCTACAAAAGCAGTGCGGAAGAGTTTCGGAGTTTTCTGCCTATTTTGCAACCATTAAATTCGAAACTGTTTGGAGCACCTCTTGTTCGCTGCTTATCTCATTTTATTTGCCTGGCTTGTAACAATCATTCCCTTCTTTAAAAAATCAGGTCTTACAGCTCCGCAGTTGATCATTATTTTTCTAATTAAAATAATAGCAGGCATTTTTTACGGTTGGATCGGAGTTTATTATGGCGAGTTAGCACAAATGTTTGACACCTGGGCCTATCATTATGAAGGTGTTAAAGCATACGAAGTACTCAAAATAAGCAGGAGTGCCTACTGGGAAGGTTTGTTTGGCAATAATTACGAAGGATATGGCAACTTTTTTTCGAGTCAAAACTCATGGTGGAATGATTTGCATAATAATGCCTTCATTATGCTTCTTTCTCTTTTTGATTTTTTAAGTATCGGCAACTATTATACAAACGTAATTTTTTATTCTTTCCTAACTTTTTTTGGTCCGATAGGATTGTATCGCCTTATGTGTGATGTGTTCCCTGAAAAAAAACATCTTGTGTTATTAGTCACTTTTTTATTGCCATCGTTTATATATTGGACAAGCGGAGTACATAAAGATGGTTTTGTGTTTGTGGCATTTATACTTATAACATACAATATTCATTTTGGCTTAAGAAACAATCAGCTGTCAAAAAGATCTGGATTAATAATTTTAGGGCTATTGTTATTATTGATACTTCGTAACTTCTTACTCATGGTATTCCTGCCGGCATTAGTTGCTTGGATACTTTCCTACAAGAGCAAAAAAACACCAGTGCTTATTTTCGTTGGCGTTTATGCAGTTTCAATACTGCTTTTTTTTACAACCCGCTATATTTCCCCTTCGTTAGACTTCCCCCAACTGGTTGCAGAAAAACAAAAAAACTTTATAAGCTTAAAAGGAGGATCGCCTGTGCCAGTTAATGAATTAAAGCCTTCCCCTACTAGTTTTTTGAAAAATGCCCCACAGGCTTTAGGCCTTACACTTTTAAGGCCATATCCATCTGATGTTAAGCATTTATTATCACTGGCTGCATCAGTAGAAACTTACCTTCTTCTATTTTGTTTTCTCATTTACTTATTTTGGAGAAACAAAAAACCTAAAGGCCCTTTCCTATTATTTTGTATTTTTTTCTCCTTCTCTATTTTATTGACGATTGGCTATACTGTAAACTTCCTGGGGGCCATAGTTAGGTATCGTAGCATTGTTTTACCTTTTTTAGTAATACCTATGATTGCCTCTATTAATTGGCAAAAGTTTTTTAATGCCATTAACAGAAACATTAGAATTTATTCCAATAGTTAAGTTTGGCCTAGGTTTCTACCTTATATTACAAAGAAGTCGACATTTATTTTAGTTCAGTGCCCCAATTAGTCAATTTTTTTTCCACTTTAAGTAATTATTTTTTAGTTTCTCGTTTGCTTAATATTTCTTTGCCCAAAATTAAAAATATTATGTCGTTGCGATTTCAAGCCCTCAGCAATCTCTCGGAGCCTACCCCGGTTCCCACCGACAATGCCACCAAAATCACTGCAATTTTTGCTGAAAATGTTTTTACATATCAAACTGCCCGTTCATTTTTAAGCGATGAGGCATACAAAAGTTTGATGGCTTCAGTAAGAGCCGGTCAAAAAATTGACCGTGCCCAGGCTGGCCAGATTGCTCACGGCATTCGTGCCTGGGCAGAAACTAAAGGTGTTACTCATTATACACACTGGTTTCAACCATTAACAGGCAGTACGGCTGAAAAACATGATTCATTTTTTACGCTGAAAAGTGATGGCACTGCTATAGAAACTTTTGATGGCGATGCACTAATTCAGCAAGAGCCAGATGCTTCTTCCTTTCCCAATGGTGGTTTAAGAGCTACGTTTGAAGCTCGTGGTTATACTGCCTGGGATCCTTCTTCGCCGGCCTTTATCATGGATATTGGTTATGGAAAAACGCTTTGCATTCCTACTATCTTCATTTCGTATACAGGCGAGTCATTAGATTATAAAGCCCCACTATTAAAAGCTATTGAGGCTTTGAATGATGCTGCAGTAGACGTGTGTAATTATTTTGACAGGAATGTGCAGAAAGTAACATCTACATTAGGATGGGAACAGGAATATTTTGTAGTAGATGAACGTTTGTTTAATGCACGCCCTGATTTAGTAATGTGCGGAAGGACAGTTTTTGGCCACAATTCTGCAAAAAATCAGCAATTAGAAGATCATTATTTTGGTTCGATACCTGAAAGAGTTTACGCTTTCATGCGTGATTTTGAAAAGGAATCTTACCGTCTTGGTATTCCACTTCGTACCCGTCATAACGAGGTAGCACCTGCGCAATTTGAGTGTGCCCCTATTTATGAAGAATTAAACCTGGCTGTAGATCACAATACCTTATTAATGGATGTTATGGCTCGTGTAGCATCGCGGCACAAACTTAGGGTACTGTTACATGAAAAGCCATTCGCCGGAATTAACGGTAGCGGTAAACACAACAACTGGTCTATGGCTACTGACACGGGAATTAATTTATTATCTCCCGGCAAGACACCGAAGACTAATTTGATGTTCTTAACCTTTTTCGTAAATACAATCAAGGCCGTTCATGATTATGCAGACTTAATGAGAGCCTCTATTGCTTCTGCAAGTAATGATTTCCGTTTAGGTGCAAATGAAGCGCCTCCAGCCATCATGTCGGTGTTTATTGGCCAATATCTTAGTAAGGTATTGCAGGATGTAAAAGAAAGAGTAGGTCAAAAATTTGATGAGCAGGATGAAAGCATGTTGAAAATGGATATCCATAGAAGCATTCCTGAATTGTTGATGGATAATACAGATCGTAACCGGACTTCACCTTTTGCCTTCACCGGTAATAAGTTTGAATTTCGTGCTGTGGGTTCAACAGCTAATTGCGCCAACCCAATGACCATCCTGAACACCATCATGGCGCAAACTTTAAAAACGTTTAAAAGCGATGTTGATACTTTAATCAATAAAGGCGAGAAAAAAGAAATCGCCATCATGCATGTTATCAAAGAATACATTATTGCTTCTGAAAAAGTATTGTTTGAAGGAAATGGCTACAGCGAAGAGTGGGCTCAGGAAGCAGAAAAACGTGGTCTTCCAAATGTAAAAACAACACCTTTGGCTTTGGATGCCATGGTGACTGAAAAGGCGAAAAAGCTATTTAAGGAAAATAATATTTACAGCCATCCTGAATTAGAGGCCCGTCATGAAATTGAGCTGGAAAAGTATTTAAAGAAAGTTCAAATTGAAGGCCGGATAATGGCAGAACTGGCTACCAGTCATATCCTGCCGGCTACGATCAGGTATCAAAATCTATTAGTACAAAATATTAAAGGTTTTAAAGATGCAGGTTTGTCTGAAGAAACTTATGCAAGCCAAAAGCAATTGTTAGAAACTATTTCAAAACATATTGCCGAAATGAGTTCCTCTGTACTAGCAATGATTGATGCAAGAAAAAAATGTAATGCAATAGAAAATACCCGCGAAAAAGCTATTGCTTATTGCACCGAAGTAAAGGAAACTTATTTTGACAAGATTCGTTACCATGCCGATAAATTAGAATTATTGGTGGATGATAAAGAATGGTACTTACCAAAATATAGAGAACTATTGTTCTTACGCTAATAAATTAAAAACCCGCTTGCTCAGCGGGTTTTTAATTTATATCCTTCTTCTTACCCTTCATCCCATTTAAAAAAATATACTCATACCCAATCATAAAGCTGTTAGTACCAAACCTGTAAATATCTCCTTTCACCTGAAAGCGATAGCCAATATTTAATTTTGATGTGCTCTTAAAAATTAATTGAACAGAGGGGGCCAGATCCATATAATATCTCTCGAGTGTAAAATTTACATTCTTGCTGCCTAATAACTCTACATAAAAATTTACATTGGTCTGATTATAATTTTTATAATTAAAAGGCAGTAAAAGATAGCCTGCAGATAAAGAATAATTAAACGCCTGGAATGCATAAAACTGCTGATATACTTTTGATTTTCTATTTGTATTAAGCACCTCATTCCAACTGCCAGTAGCAGAAATAGCGAGTTTGTTCCATAGCTGTGTAACAATCAGTCCTCCCTGTAAACCGCTCTGATCACCCATTAGGTTTACTTCGTTGAAATCTAAATTATTACGGCTATAAGTGCCTAACCCAAAAACGGCCAAGCGCAAATGCTTATGCACATCATCATTAGAATAAAAGCGCCACTTAGCATACGTTCTAACCGATTCCCATTGCAATGCTGGCTGATGAATATCAGAAAATGTAGTAGCCAGGTGCAGCATCCAATTTTTATTCAACCCAAACATAATTTCTGGTGTATGGCGTTGCATTATTTTATCAGCATTTTCGTCTTTCTCTACCATAGAAGTCAGCTTCACGCTTATTGACTTAGAAGGCATATTTGAAGCGGGTTCTGAATAAGGATATAATTCCTGGGCCCCTAAAAGAGAGGTGCTAAAAACAACAACAATCAGTAATGAAAATTTCACTGAAAAATATATGAACGCCCCTGTGTAGGCAGGGCGTTGATTAATTAAATAATAGCATGATAAACTCTTTGTTGCGCACTAACATTATCTGCTGCACAACATTTTCCGGCACGCCCGGTTTGTACACACTCCATTTTGGAGGTAGCGCTATATTTTTTAAATTGCTTGTCAGAAACAAATTTTTTATCAACAATAATGAAAACAACATTGCCACTTAATTGCTGATTTTTTGCATTTAAAAAATGGAGATATTGATTGCCTATTAACAAATGGCTGTCTTTTTCCAGTTTAATACTATCTACGTTGACAGTTACTAAAAAGCTCGCCACCGAAAAGCCTGCATCCTCCACTGCTTTTTTCAACACATCAAAATCTACTGTAGCTTTTTCTTTAAATGAAAGATTATACTTCTGGCTTTTTATATCTACGTCAACCTTATCTACAAAACTTACATCGTCTAAAGCTTTCATTACTGCTTTGGAACACATAGAGCAGGTTAATCCGCTTGCCTGCAAAGAAACTTTTGTAACCTGTGCTTTTGAATTGTACATCAACCCAAAAAAAAGCACGAAAAAAAATAATGCTTTCATGTTAGTATATTTTGAATGGTTAACTTTTTTTATAGCAAGATGCAGATGCAGCTACCTTTTTACAGCAATCGCTTTTGCATTGCTGCACATTACTACTATTTTTTTCTGCTCTATCGTACTTGCAACAATCGTGTAGGCTATTGTATGCGTCATCTGGGGCTTTAAGACCTGGCATATCATAACCCGCAGATACAATGCTCTTTTGAATTTTTGCAACGTTGGAAGAAGTGCTATTATATTCAACAGACATTTCTTTTGTATCCGCATTCCATACAGCATAAGTTGCTCCGGCATTTTTTGCAGCAGACTCAATCTTTTTCTTACACATGCCACATTCACTGGCCACTTTAAAAGATTCTTTTTTAGTTGATTGAGCAGAAGAAATTTGTATGAGCCCTGATAATAAAAGCGAAAGAAAAACTATTTTAAACGTTTTCATAAATGATTATTTTAATGATTGATAAATAGAAATTCAATAAGTCAGGCTTATTGAAAATAAAATCATCAACTAATATCAAATTCTGAAAACACAGTTAGTAAGATAGATATCCTGCTTATGAATTAAAGGAGGCGCATGGGCCTTGTTAGAGATAGATAGAAGCCTTTTTTGCAAGGGTGCATCTATAAATAACGAGAGCGGGAATACGTCAGGAAATTGTATTGGTTGATATGCCAGCGAGTAAGCCTGAACCTCGTCTGCATTTAACTTAACTACTTTTATTTCATCATGGCAGCAATCTTTTTGATTGCGGGATGGCATTCCGCATTTATCACATTTTTCTTTTGCCCTGCTTCCTAAATCTACAGAAGCCCTTTTATCCATACAATAATGAAGGCTAACTACAAAACCGGTGTTAACAGTAAAGTAAACCAACAGCAATATGAATACAAACAACTTTTTCATTACAGCAGTAAAGATATAAACAGCATTCAAGAATTAAATATGATTATCCTCATTAAGGGTTAGTTATACGGAGCTTACCAATTAGTTAACAAAACTCCAATACAGCCCAAAGCGAATGACCATACCAGGATAAGCGTAATTAGGCGCAGCAAGGTTATTATTTGTAAAGCTCAGGCCATTCTCTTTAGTAAACTGTAATGTGTTTAAATTTTCCACTCTTATGTATGCTTTAAAACTCCGGATCCGGAAATGCATAAAAAGATCAACCTGTGGCG
Source organism: Chitinophagaceae bacterium (assembly GCA_043763635.1). Classification (GTDB taxonomy): domain Bacteria; phylum Bacteroidota; class Bacteroidia; order Chitinophagales; family Chitinophagaceae; genus Flavisolibacter. Next base: position 28,801 of record JAYULK010000071.1, on the reverse strand, counting down.
TATTACTGATGGTAACAGAATCCTGGTAAAAGAAACTACCAAGCACAGGAGAATAATCATCTGCTTTGTAAGGCGTATGATAACGCAGCTCTAACCCAGTTGAAAGATTAAGATTTTTAAAAAAAACACCTTCAAATGCAAGGCGTTGGCGGGTATAAAAAAGAGGCGTGTTTATTTCAGCGCTTCCTGCTTTTTGTTGAATCCATACATCTGAATAAAGGTTCCACCGTTTATTTAAAATGAATTTCTTTGAAGCACTGATCTTTAAAAAATTAAACAATGCACTTTCCTGTTGTAGCTGATAATAATTTTTGAGGTATAAATAATTGCTTACAAGGTAATAATCTGCAGTTAGCTGCAAGCGTAGCTTTGGCACATTGCTTACACCAAAAAAGTGTAACGTATTTTCCTTTGAAAAGGATTTAGGAGGATTATCCAGATAAAAAGAACTCTGATTGTTATAAATAAATGAAGGAGACCTGTTAGTGTTTTCGAAACCCAATTGCAAGCTTCCCAGGGTTTTGCTTAACATTCTTTGCAGGCTGATGTAGGCATGATAATCGCCAACGTTAAAACCATTAAGGTGCAAACGCCCATAAGATTGAATATCCCATTTTTGATTGCGTGTACGGTTTCGGTATTCAGCATGGCCAATAAAATTGTAAAACGACTTTGACGTCCTTCTATTTTCAAATGTTCCTTTAAGCAATTGATATTCTATCCCCAGTTTTATAAATTGGTTAAGGTTCTTTTCATCTGGAAACTGATAAATAGAAAAATCATTGCTTATTTCTCTCCAATTGTCTTTTATAGAAACGGAATCCTGGCTACGAAACTTGTAATTATATAATGAATCATAATACACTGAATCTGCTACTTGATCCTGGAAGCGATAATTGTATTTACCAGTTTTAAATGTATGCTCAAACCTTAACCTTGGGTAAAAAAGCGGAATCACTGTTGAATCAGTTACAAGAGAATCTTTCCTCCCTATATCGTATTGCTGTCTCATCAAAAAGTTAGACTCATTATAGATATTTCCAGTGGCAAGACGGTTGCTGAAAAAATTAGTTTCTGATCTTGAATCCTCGCCTATTTGGGTAGGAATGGTGAAACGATTTTTGAAGTTGCCACTATCAAGCAAGCTTACATCTGCAAGACCGCCACTTTCGCCAGATTGCATTTTATTAGAAAGCAATACAGCAAAATTATTATACCTTTTTTTGGGTGCCTGGTACCAGGAGCTTATCAAATAGTTATTATGATTTGCTTTTTGATTTTGAAAAAACCCAGGTGCATAAATCATCCGGTATTGCAAGGCAACATTCCAGTAAGGCTTTAGGTTCTGTGTATGAATAAGATCAATTATTTGTTGCGACTTACTTCCTAATACATAACCTAGTTCCGTATAAGGTCTTGTAGTAGTAAAAAAGCGAACGTTTTCCAGCTTCCATTTATATATATCAAATGCGTGAAAACCAGGATCCCAACCCGTTTTTGAGGTTGGCGAAAAAAGTAATGATCTTGCAGCATTGCCTACGTTACCTAAATAAGTATATGTAGGAGGAATAGGAAACTTTGACGTAAAGTCGTTCAGCATGTAAGCTGTATCAAAACTATAATTGCGTGAAGAATCTAAGAAGCGATAATTTATTGAAATACTATCTTCAAATTTATCGCGGCGTTTTAGAGAATCATTTCCACCGCCACTCCGTGCCCCACCCATTCCTCCTCCTCCACTACGTCCTCCACCCATTCCTCTTGGCATCCGAGGCATGCCTCTTGGCATTTGCCCCTCTGCTTCGGCCACTAAAAGACTGAGCAATATAATTAAGATTATATGCAGGTATCCGTTTTTCAATTATAGGGTTTTAATGAGTTCCCGGAATATAATCGAAAACAGAGGCTCAGCATTTTGTGCAGCCTCTAATACTTCTTCATGAGTGATCGTATTATCATCTTCGCGAATACCAATATCTGTAATAACACTCATAGCAAAAACATCCATCCCTGAATGTACTGCTGCTATCACTTCCTGCACTGTGCTCATACCTACTGCATCACCGCCCAACACTTGTATTAATTTGTACTCGGCACGTGTTTCAAATGTGGGGCCTGTTACACCAAAGTAAACACCCTCTTTCACGTGAATATGATTTTCTGAAGCTAACTTTTTAGCCTTGAGAATTAAGTCCTTTTTATAAGGCTCACTCATGTCAGGAAAGCGAGGACCAATACGCTCATCATTAAAACCAAGCAATGGATTTTTTGCTGCAAGGCTTATATGATCAGTAATAATCATTAAATCACCCACTTTAAAACCTCTTTTAACACCGCCTGCAGCATTAGATATAAACAAAGTTTTTATACCAAGCAATTTCATAACACGTATCGGGAAAACCACTTCTTCCGCCGAATAACCTTCGTAGAAATGGAATCGGCCAGCCATTGCTATCACAGACTTACCGGCAATTGATCCTACTAACAATTTGCCCTGATGACCTTCTACCGTTGATACCGGAAAATGTGGAATGGTATTATACTCGAATTCTTTTTCGATAATTATTTCATTAGCAAAGTTTCCTAAACCACTGCCAAGTACAATACCAACTGAAGGGTTTTGAAGAATATGAGGTTTGAGAAATTCCGTTGCCTGCAGAAGCTTTTGATACGTATCCATAAGTGGCGGCAAAGATATAGGTTAGCATTTTCAATAGTTTTATGGCTCGTAGCAGCGTTTTGATATTAACGAATCCTTTTGCATAAAGCATTGCAAACCCAAGCAGAGACAATAAAATTAATGCTAAGTAAGGGAACTGTAATGCCAAAAATTCTTCTTAGAATGACTGGCTTTGTATACCTGTTTCGATTTACAAAATACCCTATTGCGGCCTTGCTTCCCTATCTTTGCCGCAAAATTTTAGGACATGAACTTGCATGAATACCAGGCAAAAGAATTATTAAAAAAATACAATGTGCCTGTGCAGGAAGGCATAGCCGCCAGCACTCCTCATGAAGCAGAAGAAGCATACCGCCAAATAAAGACGGAGTATGGAAGTTCGTTTGCTGTAATAAAAGCACAGATACATGCGGGTGGCCGGGGAAAAGGCAAGGTAAAAGAAACAGGCATTAATGGCGTAAAGGTGATAAAGTCGCTTGATGAAGTAACAGATGTTTCTCAAAAAATATTGGGGGGCACTTTGGTTACAATACAAACGGGTGAAGCAGGGAAATTAGTGAATAAGATTCTTGTAGCCCAGGACATGTACTATGATGGCCCTACTGAACGTAAAGAATTTTATCTATCAATATTGCTTGATCGTGCTACAGGACAAAATGTAATTATGTATAGCACTGAAGGTGGTATGGATATAGAAGAAGTAGCGCATAAAACTCCTGAAAAAATATTTAAAGAATGGGTGCATCCCGGCGGCGGATTACAAGCTTACCAGGCCCGTAAGATCGCTTTCAACTTTGGGCTGAAAGGCGATGCATTTAAAAACATGGTAAAGTTTGTTACCAACCTGTATAATGCTTATGTATGTTTGGATGCAGCTATGCTTGAGATTAATCCACTTTTTAAAGCTGCAGATGATAAAATTGTAGCAGTTGATTGTAAGTTGAACCTTGATGATAATGCTTTAATGCGCCATCCTGATCTTGCTGCATTACGTGATGTAAGCGAAGAAGATCCCACAGAAGTAGAAGCCGGAAAATTCAATTTAAATTTTGTAAAACTCGATGGCAATGTAGGATGCATGGTGAATGGGGCAGGCCTTGCAATGGCTACTATGGATATGATTAAATTAAGTGGTGGTGAGCCTGCCAATTTTTTAGATGTAGGTGGTACTGCCAATGCGCAAACAGTGGAAGCCGGCTTTCGTATTATTATGAAGGACCCTAAAGTAAAAGCGATTTTGATTAATATTTTTGGCGGTATAGTTCGTTGCGATCGTGTGGCACAAGGTGTAATAGATGCTTATAAAAACATGGGCAATATATCTATTCCAATCATTGTACGCCTTCAAGGCACCAATGCTGAGGAAGCAAAAAAATTAATTGATGAAAGCGGACTGAAAGTGCAGAGTGCAATATTATTAAGTGAAGCTGCTGATTTGGTGAATAAGGCCCTTGCTTAAAAAACTTTCATTATTATATGTTTGATCCTACTTCATTTGAGGTGGGATTTTTTTATGTCCGGCATTTGCGTCTCACTGATATAAAAGAAGAAAAGTCAATTGATGGCTGCTTAATTCTGATGTTCTTATAGCCTTTACAAAACGAATTTCCGGTATGCACAAAAAAAGACTCCCCGCTTTTGACGGGGAGAGATTTTTTCAGGCAGTGACGGTTTAGTTTTTTAAGGTACTGGCCTGTGTTGGATTTTCAAGGATTGGATAAGGTGGTTTTTCGGACTTTGGTTTTTTTGGTTTTCTTAGGATTGGATCGTTGTTATATAAAGTTGTAACAATGATTTTGAAGAAACAAGCCAACAGTAAAAAAAGATTGCTGATTTAGTAATTGCCCCGAATTGACATAGGTAAATCTTCTTAGGAAAAACGCATAGTCCATGCAATATTTTAAGAAGAAACTTTATAAAAAAACTTGCTTTGATTAGCAAACTTGTACAATAAGAAATTTTAGATATTGCGTGTTTTCCATGTTCCATATAATAGGGTGGTCAGATGATTGGGTTTGATATACAACCTGACGAATTTTACGACGGGCGTCTTTTGCGGCTAAATCAATCACCTGCAAAAACAATTGGGCATCAACAAGATTAGTGCACGAAGAAGTAACAAGAAAACCTCCTGGCTTTACAAGTTTCATCCCTCTTAGGTTTATTTCTTTGTAGCCTACAATTGCTTTTTCAATAGTAGCACGGCTTTTAGAAAATGCAGGAGGGTCCAACATTACCACATCATATTGACGGCCTTCTTTGCCCCAGGCTTTTAAAACATCAAAGGCATTCGCCATTTCAAAACGACAAGTCTTTTCTAACCCATTTAAAGCTGCATTTTTGTTTGCCTGGTCTACTGCATTTTGAGATATATCAAGCCCTAATACAGATTTAGCTCCGTAGTGAGCAGCATGTATTTCAAAGGTTCCTGTATACGTAAACACGCCCAATACGTCGGCCCCTTTTACTATATGCTGTAAGGCATTTCGGTTATGCTGTTGATCTAAAAAATAACCAGTCTTTTGCCCGTTTTCTATATCAACAGTAAACTTCAATTCATTCTCATTAATGATGATTTTAGTATCAAAAGGTTCCGACAAAAAACCCTTTTGCAAAGGCATTCCCTCCAGTCCACGAACAGGTACATCGTTACGTTCAAAAATTCCTTTAGGCTGAAATATAGTATTTAGCGCTTTCACTATAGCGGGCTTCCACAAATCAATACCTAAGGCAAGTGTTTGCAAAACAAAGTAATCATTGAACTTGTCAATAATCAATTGAGGCAATCCATCTGCTTCGCCAAAAACCAGACGGCAATTTTCCGTATATCCTATCTTTTTGCGGTATTCCCAACACTCCTTAATCTTATTTAAAAAGAAAGCTTCATTTATGTCAACATTCCTTTCCTTCGTCAGTAAACGAACAATAATTTGCGATTGCTGGTTAAAATATCCTTTCCCACAAAATTTTCCATCATGGTAAAAGACCTCTACAATTCCACCATCTTGGGGTTCTCCTTCAGTTTTTTCTACTTCGTTATTAAAAATCCATGGATGGCCGTTAAATATTCGGGTTGCAATTTTTCTTTTGAGCGTAACTTTTTGCATGGAGGCAAAGGTAAAGAGCAAGGCGGTCATGAATCAGAAAGACCTGTAGATGGGCAACATTTAATAAAATTAATCTGCATAAAAAAAGCACCTTACTTTATGGAAGATGCTTTCAAAATTTTGAAAAAAGGAGTCATAGGTTTTACTCAAGGAGTAACAGTTGCGTAAAGCACGGCATCGTTGAAATCATGATCGCAACCATTGGTTGTCCTGTCTTCATCTTCAAAGCCAATTATTATCTTATTCTCAGGAGGATAATTTATTAAAACAGCGTGTTTTTTTAGGTTAGGGTCAACTTCAGGGTTTAAAACATCGTTGGAACAAAAGTGTACTGACTTATCATTTAGCTTTCCCGTAGTATTATCCCAGGCATTTTGAAGTAAAACAAACCCAATGGATGTTCCAGCATTAAACCTTCCTATTTTAACTTTATCTCCCGCTTGCAAAGGTGTGCCACTACCAGCATGAGGAAAAAAATATGTGATTACATGAATATCCTTCGCACTTGATGGTGGAGCATTGGTAGGGTAAGTATAAAACGCAATGGCATTGGTATTTCCAGCGCCCTGAGACACAAAAGTGACAAATATGTCAGATTGCTGAGTTAAGGCAATATCAGCAATAGCTTTTGTGGTGAGGAGTTCCGGATTTGTCTTCCTTAAATCAGTGCGCTCTGGAAGAGTGTTAGAAATGAAAGACATTAAACCAGATGAAATTTGGTCTTTAGGTAATAAATAACTAGGTTTCCCTGTATTATCATAGGTACCTAGTGATTCGTAAGTTGTGGAAGTAAATTCTACTGGCCTTGTAACGGTCTTTTCTTTTGTACAAGCAACTAAAACCAAAATAATAATAAATAAGGGTGTATAAATTTTCGTTTTCATATTAAGGTTAAGATTATACAAACATATTGATGAGATATGTTTTGAGTAAGGTACAAATAATGAACCAAAATAACTATCGACGATACCTAGCTCTCCTTCAAAAAAAATTTAAACCTTAGATTAATGCTAAACTATAGTTTTAGTTCATGTAAAAAAAGCAGAATAAAGGTATTTTTTGAAAGAAGTATCATTGCTGCAGTAGTAGCAGGGTTGATTGTCAGTTACCCCAAAAGAATAGAGAAAGCTGCTGCTTCCTCAAAAAAATCAGAATTCATAACTGACACGTTGCCGCCTCTATCTTATGCTAAAGGCCCGCTTGAAGCTCCAGGTGAGGCTTTTAAATTTAAGGCTTCAGCCCTTGTTAAAAACAATACCCCATTAATAAGCGAGCTTACTGAAAATGCCGGGGGGGATGAGCATATCATTTTTTCAGGTGATAAACTAACCACTTCTGATGGCTCTGATGCAATGGGGAAAATATGGAATGGACGTACTTTAGTTAGTAGTACCCCGGCTATCAGTGAAAATGGCCTTGCTATTGAAAATGGGAAAGCTATCTATAAAATTCCCCAAAAATTTGGCGAGCATACATTTGGCGTTATGTGGCTTAAAAACATTAATGGATATGGAAGGCCGGTGAAACTAAATGCCACACAAGTCTGGTGGGCACAGGAGAAAGTTATAGCAGGAACTACCGCAGGTGTTTATGGAAGAAACCTTTCTTATAATAATGACACGTTGACCTCATACGTTTATGTAAAAAGTATTTCTACAAATCATGTGAAGCAATGCAAAGTAATATCGGTTAACCCTTATCGTATCCAATATGATGTACCCCCGCTAGCTAAGGGAGATTATGAACTATGGGTACATAACGGAAGTGGGGGGCAATTTAATTGGAGTAAAAATCCAGTCAATATTACCGTATGGGCTGGAATGAGGTGGAATGAATCTAATTCTATTAAAGTACAAGAACTCGTGCCTGGTGATTCAACCGCTGCAAATGCAAATGCAAAGGCAATAAATAAAGCTATACGAATTGCTCATCAAGCAGATAATTATAAAACTGTGCAACTACCAGCCGGAATTTTTTACATTAATTCGCAAATTAGTCCTGGATGGAAAGTTAGATTAAAAGGCGCATCCGGGGGAAGTGCGAAACTCAATACACTAAAAACTATAATAAGAACAACTTCGCATTTTCGTGGGCGTTTAATGGAAGCTGGCAATAATGAAGAATTTCAGTTAGAAGACATTTTTTTCGATATTCACGGTACTTACGCAGGAGGACATCTTTTTCACTTACGAGGAGGGAAACACCTAACCTTTAAAAATGTTAGGGTATTCGCTAAATATGATAATTCCAAGCTCACTTCTGCAAACTGGAAGAATATTCCCTTATTAGACTGTCATCAAAAGGAGTACGTGGTAATAGAAGATTGCCATTTAATTGGTGGGCAATTAGATTTTGTTTGCGGGAAAAATTACTTAATTCAAAACACTAGCTTTCGTCCTGTGAATGCCTCAGTTACTTGCATGTATCCATGGGGGGCAGAGAACGTTGCAATTACTAATTGTGATGTTCAGGATTATGGAACCGATATACAGGAAACTGGAAGAGGTAGGTTTTATACCATGTCGGGTTTATGGAGTTCGAATAAATTCATATACATAGGTCACAATGTCGGAAGAAATTTAGGCGTGCATCCTGATTTTAGTGATAAGAATCAAGGAGAAGTGATTATGTCCGAGGGCAATGCTTGTAAGTTTGAGGGAAGTCCAATTGCTGCAACCTCTAATACGGTAACTTTTGCCTCTAAGATTCCTCAGAGAAGTACAACTGAAAAATATAACACATACCATCTAACAGTTATTAAAGGCAAAGGCGAGGGGCAAGTCATTGAAGTGCTTTCATCAAAAGGAAATACATATAATTTAAAGCAAAGCTGGAAAGTTATTCCTGATACCGGATCCATTATTCTAGTAAATTCTGGCACTCACTATTTAGTTGCATACAAAAATAAATTTACTCAAAAACCATATATTGCTAAAGCAGGTTATGGCATTGCATCAGCAGCAATAGAGCCTTTTGGAGGTTGCTCACACTGGGTAACAGACAATAACATCTTCATCGGATTTCAGAATGCCTTATTCAATTTTCCTACAAAACATAAAATAGGACATGATCCAAATTTATGGATAGAGTGGCTATATAATTATGTTGATGGTAAGGGAGCTAACCAAGGCTATAACAGCTATTTAGTAAAAACCGAACCTCACAAAGGTCCAAAAGTACTTGGAGAATTATTAAGGGGGAATAAAATAACAAACGTTCAAACGGCATATTCGGCCCAAGGCTCCTCATCTAATTCAGGATATGATGTTCCTGTAATGGAGTATGTTGTAGCCGAGCATAATATGATGGCAACGCCCATGAAAAATATTGAGTCTATGGCAAAGCCTCCCATATCAACCAGCTTAGTAAATAAACAAGTTTTTTATAAAAATGAGAAACCTTCGGCTAATTAACTTATCAAATTAGCAGGAATTTACTCAGGGTTATGCCTGGGTATAATACAATAACCATTAGCTGTTAGTGCCTATTATTAACTTATAGGTTGTGTTATTTTAATGAAGCTGTTGAAATATTTCCTAAATTAATTCCACCCGGATTTATCAGGCAAAAAACGGCGGGACAAGCTCATAATCTTCTTGGATATGCGATATAAAGAATTGTATTTGTAGAAAATAATCTCTTTGTAGAGAGCAACACTAACTTTTAGTGAAATTTTTTTTTCTGAGTTTAAATAACGTTTAAACCATTTCAGAAGACGATACCTAGCTATTTCGTCTTTATTTTCTTTAGAAGAAATTGAACAACAGCTTTCATCATGCTGCCTGTACCTTGCCCAAAATTTATCAGAAACGTAAATAGGAGAGGAAAGTGTGGCTTTATAAAAAAATGCAGCATCTTCAAACATTCCAAGGAAGTCCTCCTGAAATAGTCCTACTCTTTCAAACACCTCTTTTTTAATTAAAACATTACAGGTTGTAGGGCTTTGAACTTTATTTTCCAGCAGCAACAATAATATTTTCGGAGGAAAAATAACAGAATTTGGCTTTACACCCATTGGAAGGAAGTAATCTTTTTTCTGATCCTCTAAACTGCCACTCCAGCTATGCCAAATCTGAGTTCTGCCATATACCATAGCACATTGCTGATACTGCTCAAACACTCCTACCTGATCTAATAATTTGCAAGGAAGCCAAACGTCATCAGCATCCAGAAATCCTATGTATTTTCCTTTTGCCTGCTTAATACCAAGGTTGCGTGTTGCGCTCATGCCTTTATTTTGATGCCCTTCATGTTGCATATATTTTATCTTGCCTGCCCATGTATCAACATATTTTTTAGCTATACCGGGGCTTTCGTCTGTTGAACCATCATCTACAAGGAGCAGTTCCCAGTTTTGATAAGTCTGGGTAATAATGCTATTAATAGCTTCTTCCAAATACTTTTCACCATTAAAAAATATGATGATTGCAGAAACTAAGGGCGAGGATGTAACAAATACTTTATTCATCATTAAGTGGTCTACTCTTATGCTTTCTAATTATAGTACCCGCGTTTTTAAAACAATATTCCTACCTATTTAAAATGCTTATATCAAAAATAATGTAGTCATTAGTTCTTATCGCCACTCTGAAATTTTTATTAAGATACTTATAAAATTCAGGGCTTTCATCTTGAAGAAGATTAATTTGCTTTTGAACAACTGCGAACCACTTTGCATTCCTGTTTCGTAATAATTCTATTATATCAATACATTCCTGACTGGTGTCTGGAATTTTCGATGTTTCATAAAGTTTTTTATCAAGTTCCATTGGCGGAAAGGTCCAGCCATGTCTATGGCTATAAAAAATTGGAAAAGGATCACCGCATAGTTCTGGAAGGGTTACTACGAGATCATCTTCTTTGCTAATATTTTTTAAATCCTGTGCCATTTTGTATCCTGAAATGGTAGTCTGTTCATCATGATTTCGTTTCATGATAACATAAGATGAAAGTAATAATAGCACCCCTATAACCACTATACCAGAATATGGAAATAGCTTCCTTTTTCGTTGGAAGTTGAAAACACTAACGATACTTCTCCCTGCAAATGCCGCTATTACCGGATCTATTATGTGGAAGTTCCAAAAATTAGTGGTAAGTTCTCTGGCTCCAATTGCATAAAAAAATGCAAACGCCAGCAGCCAAAAATGAAAAAAATAGGGAGCTTTTGCATTGTGTACTATTTCATCAGCTTTTTTGATAGAAAGAGGAAAAGACAACAACCCAAGAAAGAACAATACACTAATAACAGGGCCCCACATAAGATGCTGAGCAATTCTATAAAAATTTCCTAAAAAATATTTACTACTTACCCACGACGCTAAACCTTCATTCCAAACCCAATTTCCTGCACCGGCAAAGTGATACGGCGCATAAGAAACAGAAAGATGTCTTGCCCAGAGATAGTATAAAACTACTGGTATAAAAACAATAACTCCCGCAAAAACCACTCGTTTAGTTCTGAACGCCGTAAGCTGATTTCCTGCCTTTGAGATATGAATAAAAGCATAAAGAGCCGGTAGCCCTATGAGCATGCCAGGCAACTTAGTCAAAAATCCAAGGCATCCAAAGAGTGCCGAAAGCACTAAATATTTTTGTTCCTGAGTTTGCAGGTATCTAACAAACAACCATAAAAACGTAACTACCAGCGCTACCATCACAGGATCGGGAATAAAAGACCTGTCAACCAATATACTCAATGGCATAACAGCCATAACAAAAGCACCGGCAAGAGCATGAGCGCTGTTCCATACTATTTCTACTAATCTAAAAAAGGCAAAGATGCCCCAAACACCAAATATCACTGCCACTAAACGGCCTATCCAATCATGTTGGCCGAACACATGATAAAGTAGTGCGCTGATGTAGCTGATTGTTTGAAATTCTCTGCCATTATAACTAGGGCCTGGACCACTCCAGTTAACCTGCGGATAAAAAATATTTGAATTTGTTTTAAAAAAGTTCTCTGCCATCATAGCAGTACTTGTTTGTCGCCAACTTAATACATCAATATAAGGTTGATCAATTAGCCATACGCGTAAAACTATTGCGATAATCAAGATAGATAATAAGTAAACGTTGTGTCTGTCTTTATAAGACCCTTTCTGCGAGATCCTTTCTGTTTTTAAAAATGTGCGTGAAGTCATTAAAAGCTTTCTTAGACATTAATTACAATACAAACTCCCTCCGAACTTTTTTATGTGAGGCCAGAAAATAATTGGCCCAAAAAATAAAAGATAAAATATAAGCTAACAATTACTAATTACTGTGCATCCATTGATTTAATCTTTTTTCAAATTCTTCAGCCTTCCAGTTCTTTACCTGAAATCTTCCTAAATTAAATGGATTACAAAATCTGTTTACCGGCTTGTTCTCAACAGAGAAACCTGCAGCTAATCCTAGTTTTTTTGCAACCTTCATAGTAATACTGTTATAGTCTCCATAGGGATAAGCCAATGCATTTATTTCTGTATTTAATACCTGTTCAAGTTTTCTTTTATTGTGAAGTATTTCTTCTTCTTGTATTTCTGCAGAATGGTGGCTGAGCGCTATATGGTTAACGGTATGCACACCAATATTAAACAACCTATGAGCGCCCATTATCTTCAATTGCTCAACTGTCATCAGATTGCTTTCAGGACGCATTGGTATCGACTGAACGCCTAAGACTTTCTGCAATTTTTGAAATGCTTTTTCGATTTCATCCGGAGATAAAGGCAGCATCAGTTTCCAAAGTGTATAAAAGACGTTTGATCGTTTGGTAGGAGGCATACAAGGCATTACCCAATCACGGTGCAATATTCTAAGGCTATCGGTAAGTTCACGCTCCCCTGAGATCGAATAATTAAAAAAGTCTGCTCTTATTTTAATAGAAAATTCAGCGGGAAGTACAGAAGTTTCTAGAATAAGGGCTGCTAACTTATCCCACCAAAAGAATTTTTGACCATTTAAAGGCATGCTTGGTATAAAGAAGGTTGCCGGTAAGTTGTATTGTTCAAGAAGTGGCTTTGCAGTAATAAAGTTATCAAGGTAGCCATCATCAAAACTAAGCCCTACGCAATCGCTCTTTAGCCGGCTATTTTTCAAATCTGAAAGGATGTCAGGAATACCAGACACTTTGAAACGTTTTTTTAGTACCTCGAGTTGCGCTTCAAAATTAGAAGGCGAAACAGCAAGTTCCCATGGATCTATTCCGGGCTCACCAATGCTATGATACATAAGGATGACTGCTCTTCTTGCAAACTTCCCTTTTAGTCGGGCTATTTGATTTTTTAAATTGAACATTTTTAATTTGGCATATGCATTTCATCGCACCTTGCCTTCACCCTTACGCTATAAATAATAAATCAATGAATTTGCAGTTGTCACTAATAGAACCCTTGTAACTAATCTGCTTATGAATAACTGCCTTTTAAAATCTTAATCTTTGTGTTATTCTCAATGTACTTAAACACGAAACTATCTTATCAATTCTATTTGCAGGAATTAATTTTTAGTGCCTGCCGCGGCCCTACGTTCTATTGTTTAGTTGTGACATTCAGTTTCAGTGGTTAATTTAGCCCTGCTGCAGGAAATAGTTTCTAATCACCCGCAATGAATGAATTATCAAGCTTTATAAAAGTCAGTGTCTTAGTAATGACTTACAATCACGCTAAGTTTATCTCTAAAGCACTTGACAGTGTCTTAATGCAAGAAACAGAGTTTAATTATGAAATTCTCATTAGTGAAGACTGCTCCTCTGATAGAACAACGGAGATAATTCTTAGCTATCATCAAAAATTTCCAGAAAAGATTCGTCTACTTCTGTCGGAAAAGAACCTTCATAGTAATGAGGTTGTGCGGAGAGGTATACATGCCGCCAAAGGAGAATACATCGCTCTTCTCGATGGAGATGACTATTGGACTTCATCCGAAAAATTGCAAAAGCAGGCAGCATACCTGGATAGCCACGTGGCCTGTACTCTTTGTTTTCATAATGCAAATGCTTTTAGCGACAATAGTGAAGGGCAATCATGGCACTGGACCTTGCCTAATCAAAAAGAAATTTCAACCCTGGAAGACTTGTGGTTGGGAAATTTTATTGCTACCTGCTCTACCATGTTTCGCAAAAATGTTGTTAAGCAAGTTCCGAACTGGTACAACCTGTTTTTCCCAATTACGGATTGGCCACTATATATACTGATTGCTGAGCACGGATACATTGGTTACATCAATGAAGTAATGGGCGCTTACAGACAGCATTCAGGAGGGCTTTACTCACCTTACAGTGAAAAGGAAAAGCAAGCAAAAACACTTGCGTTCTATAAAAAAATAGATCACTGCCTTAATTACAAATATCATGAGAAGATTACTACAGCTATTTCTATTTTTTTTTACGATTGGGCACAAGAATATAAGAAAAGAGGCGAGATAAGGCGCGCCATTGATTGCTATCAAGTTTACCTTACTGGAAAAATTTTCAATGAGCGTATTTCATTTTGGCCCGCAGCAAAGCTTGGACTTAAATTATATCTGCGCTATGGATTACGGGTTTTATCAATTAGAAATTTCGCAAGATTGGTAATTCATGGAGTAACAAGTAGCTTCTTTTTAAATAGTCAAATTTGACGGGCAAAACCGATTTATATCATCAGCAGGTTCAACGTGTTTCCCCGGAGGAGCCCCGTCCTTTATGGTCGGTAATGATACCTACCTACAATTGCGCAAACTATTTACGTGAAACGCTTGCATCTGTTTTGGCACAAGATCTTGGCGCACAGCTCATGCAAATTGAAGTTGTGGATGATCGCTCTACTAAAGATGATCCTGCAGAGGTTGTGGCAGAATTGGGAAAAGGAAGGGTTGAATTTTTTCGACAGCCTTTTAATCTTGGTGTACCAAAAAACTTTGATACTTGTCTTCAGCGGTCTCGTGGACACCTGATTCATATTTTACATGGCGACGATTACGTTTTAGATGGCTTTTACAGCAAGATGGAAATAGCTTTTAAAAGCAGGCCGACAATAGGAGCTGCTTTTTGCAGGCAAATTTTTATTGATCAGAAGGGAGACAGCCTGGAACTATCTACTTTAGAACAGGATTATAGCGGTGTATTGATAAATTGGTTGGAACGTCTTTCAAGCGAACAGAGAATAATGACTCCTTCAATGGTAGTTAGGCGTGAAGCGTACGAAAAACTTGGCGGATTTGATAAGCGCCTCAAGTGTAGCGAAGATTGGGAAATGTGGGTGAGGGTGGCAGCGCATTACCAAATCTGGTATGAAGTTGAGGCGCTGGCAGCATACAGAATGCACACGAACTCTAATACTGGACGCCATATTCGTACAGGAGAGGATATGCGGTATACGCGTAAAGCGATCTCGATATTTAAATCCTACCTACCCATCTCCATTGCCGAAAAAGTTTCTAAACAAGCAAGAGAAACGTATGCTTTTTCTGCTTTAGATATGGCAAATTCGCTTTTCAAGAAAAGAGATTTCTTAGCGGCATTAATACAGTTTCGCGAAGCCCTCCAGTTTAGTACTTCATTAAAAGTAATGAAACGGGTAGGTCAAATTTTTAAACAAGTAATTACGACTGGCTTAAAATCTTAATGTTGCTAGTAAAAAGGGTATCTTTTAATTGACCAATAGCGTTTAAAAGCGTTTTCCCTATATTGAGTACAGCAATCCATATACTTAACACCGATTCCAGACTCTTTAGTTAATTCCCTTTAAAAGACATTTAGAAATGCTTCAGATCCTTGGCAAAGCGGCAAATATATTCAGGAGAAAAGAACTTATTATACTTTCCGACAAGCAAGATGCAGAACATATAAAAATAGACTTTGTAGACTTTTGGCCAAATTTCAACAAAGCAGATAACTACATAACCCAATTATTGAAGACTCGGTATACACTTGAAATAACTGATAAACCAGACTTTTTAATCTACTCAGTATTTAGTAATAATTATAAACAGTTTAATTGTCCCAAAATATTTTATACCGGTGAAAATGTCAGGCCCGACTTTACCAAGTGCGATTATTCGTTTTCTTTTGATTATATCGATAACCCTAGAAATTACAGGTTACCGCTTTATGCCTGGTGGGCGCCCCCTGAGCAACTGATCAAACCGAAAGACTTAAACGTCCATAAAATCCTTTCTCAAAAAACCAAATTTTGCAACTTTATTTATGGAAACCCAAACGCAAAAAAAAGAATAGAGTTTATGCAAAAATTGTCTCGGTATAAACAAGTGGATTGTTGCGGCACATTGCTTAACAACGTAGGAAGGGTTGTAACAGAAATGGAAAAAGTTGATTTTATTAAGGATTATAAATTTACCATTGCCTTCGAAAATTCAGAATACCCAGGCTATACCACAGAAAAAATTGTGCAACCTATGCTGGTTAACAGCCTGCCCATATATTGCGGCAATCCTTTAATTGATAAAGACTTTAATACCAGGAGTTTTCTTAACTACAATGATTTTCCATCTGAAGAAAAACTCATTGAAAAAATTATAGAGATTGACCAGGATGATAATTTATATTTTGAATACCTTGAACAGCCTTATTATCACAATAATCAGGTTAACGAATTTGTAGACCCGGAAAACATATTGAGGCAATTTAAAAGTATATTTAAAAGCTCAACGCTTTAGCTATAATAAGGCACGAACAAATAGATTACCTCCAACACTAAATGAACTATCCCTAAATTGATAAATAAGTTAGTTCATAAATTGCGATTGTAAGCAAAGGGTTGTTTTTTGTAAAAGAATGGAAAATACATACGATGCTGAAATTAATATTTCGGTTTAGATACCAAGGCACAATCAAAAGAAGAATTTATGACGTTCTATTAACAAAAATCCATGTTACATCAACCGTTGAACATAGCGCTAATTGGTTGTGGGGCTGTTTCTCAGCTTTACTACGCTCCTGCCTTAAAGGAGCTTGAAAAGCATAAGAGATTACGGGTTAGTGCCTTATTTGAGCCAAATCCTGCAAATTTGCAAATTGTAAAGGATGGTTTTCCATATGCAACGATTGTGACATCATTAAGCGAATTATCAACGCAAAATGTTGACATCGCTATTATTGCATCTCCGCCTCAATTTCATGCACAGCAAACGATTCAGCTGCTAAATTCCGGCCTTTCGGTTTTATGCGAAAAACCCATGGCAGCCACTGTAGCCGAAGCCGAATCTATGATTGAGGCAGCGAGATCGGCGCGTGGACTACTTTCTATTGGGCTGTTTCGCCGCTTCCTTCCTGCCGCTCAAACAATTCATAGATTATTGTCCCTGCAATTGCTGGGAGATATTACTTCTTTCGAATTTTCGGAAGGAGGTTTATTTAACTGGCCGGTTCAATCTTCCCAATATTTTAAAAAATCCACTGCCCAGGGAGGGGTGTTGATAGACATTGGCGTTCATTTAATAGATTTAATGATTTGGTGGTTTGGAGAACCCCCTGATGTTAGTTATGAAGATGATGCAATGGGTGGAATAGAAGCTAATTGCCGGTTTCAATGCAAATTTGACAAGGGCTTTTCCGGTAATGTGAGACTGAGCCGGGATTGTGTTCTTACTAATCGTTATTTAATTAAAGGAACCAAAGGGTGGTTAAAATGGGATGTAAACGATTCTACAAACAATATTCAATTAGGGTTTAATGATTGTTCTTTTGCACTTGATGCCCAAATTCATAACATTAGTATTAGCGATCCATTTAAACCTGGTGAAATAAGTAACAACTTTCAGCAAAGTTTCATCAGTCAAATAAATCATTTAATTGCTGCAATCGAGCGCAAAGTGCCTTTGATGGTTTCCGGCGAACAGGCTATTCAAAGCCTGAAAATCATACAATCTTGTTACGAAAAACGCACTTTGATGCCTATGCCCTGGCTGAATGATTTAGAACTAAAACAAGCTTACCAATTAAATGGTAAATGATAAAATATGCTAAGAGTAGCCGTACTTGGATCTAATGGGTTTATTGGTAGCCGTGCCGTCGAAATGCTTCATTTACAAAGCCTGGCTGAAATGCGTCCTGTTGTGCGAGACATGTACAGCCTAGCACGACTTTCGCGATTTGAGCTTGATTGCAGGGTAGCTGACGCATTTGACACATCTGCACTTTGCAAAGCATTTAAAGGATGCGATATCATCATTCATGCAATTGCCGGCGATCACAATACAATTGTAGAGAGTTTGACACCCACCTATAAAGCAGCCGAAGAAGCAGGGGTACGCCGGATAGTTTACCTAAGTACAGCTTCAGTCCATGGCCAATCTCCGGAAGTGGGTACCAATGAAAATAGTGTTTTAAACGATCATCAATCCATTGCATACAACAATTCTAAAGTGTTAGCAGAGCGGAAATTAATAGAACTAAGAAGTAAGGGCAAAGTAGAACTGGTAATGCTCCGGCCATCCATAGTGTTTGGGCCACGCTCTTTTTGGATAAGTAATTTCGCGTCTGATCTTTTGCTTGGACAAGCTTACATCGTCAACGAAGGAAAAGGTATCTGCAACAGTATTTATGTTGACAATCTTATTCACGCAATTTATCTTGCCTGCACCACTAAAGAAATAGACGGTGAAGCATTCCTTGTCGGGGATAATGAAACAATTACCTGGGCGGATTTGTATCGTCCCGTAGCAAACGCTTTAGGCTTTGACCTGGCACAAGTACCCGATGCTACTTATAGCCCTGGCACTGCAGGAAAAAAAGAGCGGATAAAAACTTTACTCAAAAGTCCTCATGCCCTTAAGGTTTTGTCGCTGCTTCCTAATAGATTAGTTCAATCAGTAAAGGCTGGAGTTTCTACATTGTTGGCCCGCCCGGCTCAAAATTTTTCTTCTCCCTGGGCAATCCCTGAACTTCAATCTTCAACCCCACAAATAAAAGCAAGTTTAGAAATGTCGCTACTGCATCAGTGCCAATACAAACTCCTTCATACAAAGGCTAAAAAAATTATGGGGTACGAACCCATTGTTTCATTTCAGGAAGCATGTGCCCGTACTGTTGGCTGGCTGGCATTTTCAGGTTATCCTGTTATTGAGCCTTACCAGCTTCCAACCGTTAACTCTTTTCATAATAAAAATACCCGTTCCGAAATGTAAATAGAAAACTAATCTGTCAACTTATGCAAACTAACCGGATCGGTTCCAAAAAAGTATTCGTTCAGGTCTTTCTTCCCGTATTGGGCGCCCTAATTCTTTCTGCCTTGATTAACATCCAGTTGTTTCAGGATGGAGGATCCTATTTATTTTAAATTCTTGAAACAAATTCTGCAGCCATACGCCATCACAGAATAAGCGCTTTTTTAATTCAGTTGCCTACAATTCTTTTACTTAAAACAATTTCAAAATATTTTGGCACCGCCAGTGATCATCTTTCTTTAATAAGGATTGTCTTTTGCCTTAGCTATTCTTTCATGCCGGTAATGGCACTTGGCCTCTCCTGGTTTGTTGTTAGAAAAAGAAAAGAAGGCCTGTTTTTGTGGGCGGCGTTTGTAATATTGTTTATCAATCTAGTCAACTTTTCAGGAGTGTCAGAACTCCTTATAGCGTTACAATTTTCCTGCCCTTTAATTCTCGCGTGTTTGTTGATACGTGATTCCCGCTTGTTTAAATTTCTGGCAATACTGTTATTCTTATTCATTTTCTTTTTGCATCCACTAGTTGCAATTATATTTATAACTATTGCCTTGGTAGCCGCTTATGTTGGCTACAAAAAGATAGAGACACGAAAAACAATGTGGCGTGTTGCAGTTTTTTTTTTAGTAGCGGCTGGTCTTAAGTTGCTACTCAATATCTACCTGCTCACTATGTATGAAAACAGTTTTTTAGAATCAAAAGGAATGAGCAATTATGTTTTAGAAACCAGCCCTGAAAACAAAGTCTTTCTTGCAGTAGCTGTTCTAATTGGGGCAGGCTGTTTGTTTAGCAACAGCAAATTAAAGTTTGCCTTGCGAAATTCGCCGGGGTCGATTTATCTTATATTTCGCCTGTCGGCGGTTCTCGCTGGGGTTATACTTGTTTCCCAATACTCATATCAGCTATTTCCATTAAAAACAGGACTTGCAACGATAGCAGCCTTGTGTATTTTTATTATGACAGCTATTGATAGCATACAAGAGTTACCGGCAAGTGAATTTGCTCAGAGGTTTAGGTTAATCTCATTGCTGGCGGTTGTATTTTCTTTAGTTGTAGCTGCAAAGTCTGTTATTTGGCAGGCATCTATTCAAAAACTTAAGGAATCGTTAGCCCAAAGCAAAAGCTCCTGTGTAGAACTTGAAGCAGAAAACTTAAAATGGCTGGATAAAAATCCATATAGGATAATTAACACATGGGCTTTGCCTACTCTGGCTTTGATTGAACAAAATAATGCTCCCAGAAAACTTTTGTTAGAAAAAAGCAGTTGCAAAATATTTCACGACTCCGGGGTTGTAAAATTTGATGAATGGACCATCATCCCAAAACATTTAATCATTCCTACTTTAGATCACTGAGCATAAACTCTTCTACAATTTGCTAAAGAACATAAAAACTTTATGAGCTCCCTTAAAACATTTTCCTGGAGAAGCTTTAAGCCTGACAGGTTTTTACTGATGGCTTTGGGTGTAGGTTTCCTATTTTGTTTATACGGCATTACGTGGGAGCATGGGCATCCGGACGACATGGCTTTCCGTTCACTTTTTTTACCTGGAAAATTGCCTTTTAATCCAGGCTGGTTTCACAAACCCCCTTTTCATACTTACTTCAATTATTTTTTATCTACATGGCCAATTGATAGTCTTGGTAACTTGCTGCATCTTCCGGAAAGCAATTTAAACATAGCTAAGCTGGTATGGTCGCGGATGCTGGCTTCCATGCTTTTTCTTTTATCCGTCTGCCTTGTTTACCGGATGACTTTAAAATCCTTTGGCATTTTTCCTGCTCGTGTCATTGCGTTTATTTTTTCGACAAGTGCTGGTTTTATCACCTTTAGTCATTTTCTAACTGCTGATATCCCGGTAATGTTTTGGATGTTGGTTGCTTTCTTCTTTAGCTTCAATATTCTCTCCGGAAGAAAAATTTCAGATTACCTTCTTGCTGGTTTTTTTACCGGCATCGCAACAGCTACCAAATACAATGGTTTGGCTATCGGCATCAGCCTTGTTGTTGCTCATTTTTTTTCTTATAGTGCAACTTCATGGAAATTTTTCGATTGGAGAGGGATGCTTTTTAGCCGAAAGATAATCTTTGGACTGTTTATGGTTCCTTGTGGTTTTGTTGTTGGCAACCCATTTTGTATCCTTGATTACCGAACCTTTAAGAATGATTTTTTGTACAACTATATTGTAACCCCGGTTTATGATGGCCAAACAGGTCATAGCTATGTAGATTTTTTCTTGCGTATTATTCAAACAATTGGCCTTCCTTCTTTTATTATTACCTGCATTGCATTTTTCTATGCTGTCTACCTTCTCTTTAAAGCCAATGTACCACGTATACAAAAGGGAACTATCATTATGAGTCTGTCGGTCTTAGCTCTGTACTATTTCAAATTTGCATCATTTCCAAGATTGGAAACCCGGTTTGTTTTACCTCTTGTGCCTTTCTTCCTTCTTATTTCCGGGGCATTATGGTGCCAGTTACGCCGGCAAAAGATTATTTTTTATTCTTTATTGATCATCATACTTAGCTACAATGTCGTTTGTAATTTTTATGTAGGAAAGCGTTTTTCACAAGACCCAAGGACGGTGCTGCTTTCCTGGGCTAACCAACATTTACCGGAAGGGAGTTCGGTAGAAAATGACCTTTATACCCCGGATTTGGACAAAACAGGGAAAAAGCATTTAAGGCAGGTAAGTACGCCTAACATAGGCGGTAGGTTTCGGATTTTTTTGCAGATGTTTAAAGATAATCCTTTAATAGTCGGCTCCGAAAATGATATAAAGAGTGAGAATCAGGAAATGGCCTGGTATTCTTTGCAGCAATTAGTAAAAAGAAAAACAGATTTTATTGGTCTAAATTCTCTTTATTACAAGCGATTTACGGAAGCAGGTTTAAAACGTGATTTATACCCGTCTATGAACCAATATTTTCAAGACCTTCTTCATGAACGCTATCCATATAAAATTGTGTTCGATCAGGAATCGCAACGTCCGCCCAGGTGGGTATATCCCTACGAAATTGAATTTTTGCACAACCGGGTTACAATATTAGCCAGAGAAGATTGATACTATTGGTAACAAAACTATTTTTTTTACGCTTTACCTCATTGATATTTAAAGCAGCATTTTGCGCTCTCTAACTTTTTCGATGAATAGGGTGCTCTTGCGCCACAATTTTTGTAACAATGGGAATTGTTGAAACAAGTAAGCTTTTTGGATAGCCCAATAAATATTCTTATGCCGTATATTATGTTGCCGCAAATAGGCCTTGAGCCAATTCAGAAAAAAATATTTTCCGTCTGAATCATAACCTTCTGCTTCCAAACCATGCATTAACGAGTCAGGCCTTTGACGGTAAAGGTTATTGCACAAAGATGAAATGTACACTTTCTCGTGCAGGCAAAGTTTTAGAAAAAAAACCTGGTCTTCAAACAACTGGTTTTTTCCTGTAAAACGTTCATCAAAACCACCCTTAGATTGAAAGACGTCGCTTTTAAAAAGTAGGCCGCAAGTGCAAAAGCCTGCTCCATCGCCTAATGGATAAAGCAGTGTGGCCAAAGCTGGCGGATGATACACCCTGCCAGGTTTTGCCCCCACAGGTACAATGATATCTTCCGCTTGTACATTGGCCCAGCTATACCAATACTTTGTTGCTTCGCACACAACCGATATCGTGGGATTCTGTATAAAAATTTTTACTTGTTCCTCCAATTTATTGGGTAATAAATAATCATCAGAATCCAAAAAAGAAAGCAGTGCTCCTCTTGCTTTTGCCAGACCTAGGTTCCGGCTAGCAGAGGCTCCTCTATTAGTGTGTTTTGGATGTTCGAAATAGAATATTTTACCTGGAAATTTAGAAGCAAAAGTTTTAGCAATTGCAGGACTATTGTCTATGGAACCATCATCAACTAATATAAGTTCCCAATTGGAATAGGTTTGTTGTATTACACTTTCAATTGTTTCTGCCAGGTATGGTTCAACATTAAAAACAGGCGTAATTATAGAGATAAGGGGATTGGATGATTGCATCATGTTTATGTTTTAAAAACCTGCCATCCATAACCTTAAGTTTTTTTCAAAGACATCGCCTGTCCAGTTTTTTACTTGAAATCTGCCAATGCGATATTTGTTCGTTCTGTTAGTAACAATGCCTTCTTCGGTTGTAAAAGCAGCTTTTATTTTCTGTTGCTCTAGCACGGCCAAAGTTGCGCTATTATAGTTACCGTAAGGAAAGGTAATTGCAGGCAATACAGCAGCACAGTGGTTTTTAAGGTATGTTTCATTATCGCTAATTTCCTTTGCTTGCACTTCTGCCGAATGAAACCCCAATGCAGCATGGCTAGCGGTATGGAGGCCAACTTCAAATAAGCTATGGCTTGACAACTCTGCTAACTGTATTGCAGACATAGGAAAATGTTCCCGGCTCCAGTTGTGGTTTTGCGCAGCCCAGATTTTAATTTCATTTAAGCAGTGAGTTAATTCTTCCACACTTAAAGGGCGCAAAAAGCTCCAAAGCTGCATGTAAAGTGTACAGCGCTTAGTTGGGGGTACCGTATTCCATACCCACCTGTTTTGCTGTGTTCTTTGCTCTTCCGATATAATGGCGTGCTCTTCTAAGTTAAATTCAAATGGCACCCGATTACAAGTTAGTTGGATTTTCCCTGGTAAAACGGCAGCTTCAAAAATTATATCCTGTAATTCATCCCACCAAAATTGTTTCTGTGCTTTTACATAATCACTTGCTATAAAAAATGAAGCAGGGCAATCATATTTTTCCAGCAATGGCCTAGCCATAAGAAAGTTATCGCAATAACCGTCATCAAAGGTGATACAAATAGTTCCATTGTTTAAAGACTTCGTTGTCAGATCATTGATCAGGTTACTTGCAGAAATCTTTTTTATTTTTCCTAAAACTTCCAGATGTTGTTCAAAATTTCTGGGTTGTACACAAATTTGCCATGGATCAGATGTTGCTTCTGATATACTGTGATACATGAGCACTATAGCTTTCCTTCTGAATGCATGTTTGATAATATTAACCCAGTTCCGCATCAATATGTATGTGGTTTTACAGCTTTTGCCGAGATGATGACCTGGTAGCAAGGATCTACTTCGTCCAATTGTTTTTTAGTTATTTCGGATAATCCAAGACCGTATAAAAAAGAAGTAGCTACGAGTACATTACCAAAGCTTTCAACGTCTACATGATCCGGGCCAAAAATGTCTGATAGCATTTTTTGTATAGAAGCCTTAGTAAAAGCATAGTACCAAACTGGCCCCCACTCTCCCCTGTCAATTGGACTTAAACCAGGTGACGTTAATAATAACACACCTCCTGGTTTTAAAATACGGAAACAGGTAGCAAGTGCACTTTTGTAATCATAAATACAATGTAAGGTTTGGGTAAGTATTAAACAGTCAAAGCTATTGTCGGCCAGTTGAGGTGCATTGCTTAAATCTCCAATAAAAGTTGCCTTTGGGTTATTGTCATCCACATGCAAAATATCGCTCTTTGCAACCCTGCTTCCATACCGTATTGTGTACTCATTATCGCCGATTTCTAAAACGTCTCCCTTTATAGAATCTGTATTTTTTTGAAGAAAATTTTCGATATAATAGCGATCCACCGGACCTCCTCTATCATAACCGAAATCATTGCTTAAGGGTGTAGTACGGTTAAAATCTCCTTTGTTAACCGTACCTGGGGTGGGGCTATAAGCCTTATAATAACCTTTTTGGTGCAGGTATTTTAATAAAAATTTTGGGCCGGTTTTTTTAATTAAATCTTTTAATTCCATTAATCAATCGTTTACACCAGTATTTAAAATATAGTGGTTTTCCATACCTGAAAAGTGTTCTTAATTCGTTAGCATTTGCACCACTTTGCATAGTCAATATCCTTTTATATAACTGTTTGCAATAATAATTCTTCCACACCCTCATTCCTCTTTTACATGCAAGAATTTCCTCTTTATTTCCTAATAAAATTTCCTCACGTTTTAACCGATTTAAAACAGCAGCAAGCATGGCAGGTATATCCCCAGACATGTTTTGGTGATGTATTCTGTACAAGGCAATATGTTGTGTGTGATGGCAAACAGGATGGTTTCTAGCTATTTTCAAATAAAGATCATAATCCTCACAAACGTTTAAAGATGTATCAAATTTAAATTCATCAAACACCCATTGCCGGTACATCACTGTGGCATGCATTCCTATGTAGTTTCCCTCCAATAAGCGTAAGTAAGGGTCAATTATCAAAGCTTCGCATACTTCCTCTATCACCTCTTTTTGATCATTCACTTTAAAATGTGCACCTGATACAAAAGCAGCAAGCTGCTGAAGCTGCAGGTATTGCAAATTAACCTGCAAAGCATCAGGCTGCAGCCAATCATCTGCATCTAAAAAAACGAGGTATTCACCTTTGCAGTTTCGGATGCCGGTGTTTCGTGCAGCAGACAGCCCCTGGTTATGTTGGTGTAGATAACGTACTTCGGAAAATTTTTGCGCGACTTCCTTAGTTGCATCCTTTGATCCATCATCTACCACGATAATTTCAACATTCCTGTACGATTGAATCAAAACACTTTCAATGCATTCTGCAAGGTACGCAGCATGATTGTAACAAGGTATAATAACAGAAACGAGGGGAGCGGAAATTTGATTTAGATTTATTTCCATAGGTTATGCCCTGGTGTTCTTATGCTTTTTATAATAAAGCCATCCCGAAAAAATTCCCCTCACTTCGCTCCAAAGCGTTGTATGCCGCAAATCCTTGCGCAGAAACCCACGTACGAAAAGTCTGAAATAATACTTAGGAAGCCTGCCCAACAAAAGCTTTCTATATTTAGCTTCTTTTACTGCATCCTGCTGTATTAGAGCCGCCACTGTATAGCCGCGCATATAATAAAATAACTGTCTTTGCAAGGCTTTCATTTCTTTTCGATGATCGTGATAGCAAATTGCCCGAGGATTATAGTGTATTTTATACCCAGCTGATAAAATGCGAAACCACATTTCTGAATCTCCACTACAACCAGCTGCACCGACATCAAGCCGTAGATCAAAAAAATGAAGTTCCTTCAACACTTTTTTACGAAACGCCATGTTTGCGCCTGCTCCAATTTCCCAAACGGGTGGCCCATCTGGCAAAGTTCTTTGAAAAAAGATATCATTAAAGGCTTTGTCAATATAACCTCTGTTGAAACTCCAGAATTTCTCAAATATTTGTTGGCTTTGAGTGTGGAGATCCTTAGCAATTACGAGGCCAGTCATAGCTGCAACATCAGGATCCTGAAATGTTTTCCAAACCTGATACGTCCACAATGGATGGAGTAATACATCATCATCAGTATAAGCTACAATTGAATATTTAGCAACACATGCGCCTGCATTTCTAGCTCTATCTAAACCAGCTACAAGTTCCCTGCAATACACAACTTTGTTATATTGTTTTACAAGTTCTTCCGTGCTGTCATCAGAGGGAGCATTATCTACAACAATTATTTCTGCAGGCTGATATTTTTGTTGTAGTAGTGAGTCAATGCATCTTCTTAGATAATTAGTTCTATTGCGTGTGCAAATCACCACCGAGATGTCCACAGATTTATTGCCGGCCGGTAGAATTATTATTTCCTTAAATACCTTATCCAATGCCACCTGGAAATTAAAATTCTTAAAAGCAGTTTGTAATGCCTCATCGCTTTTTTCTGTTGTGGTTTGTTTCATATAGAACTCCACCGTAGGTTTAATGGCAGCAGCTATTTTCTGTTTTATATCCGCTTCTTTTGCTGTTTCGCCCTTCTCAAAAAAGAAGTGACCTAGTGGAGTATCATCCCACCAACACACACAGTAATATCCACTACTGTCAATTTCTGGAAAAGAAAAATTCTGACTATAGCGAAGCTGCAAATGTTGTACGATATATGGAAAAACAGGTGTCATGATCCACCTTTAATAATTTTGCGAATTCGTGGCAACCATGAAAAAGGAAATAACATCAGTACCTTTAGTGCCATAGCTTTACCAATAAGCGGGGCATCCGAATACATGCTTAGCGATTCTCTTATCTGAGCATTTACAGCCTTTTTATTGCGTGTTCTAAACCATAGGCTTGCGGTTTTCTTTATGGCATCACGGGCATAATACTTCTGAGCTTTTTTTCTTATTCTACCTTTATCGCTTTCCGGTAAATGGGCTACGTTTTTCTCTATCACCTTAGCCATATCCCTAACATTCTGCCCTGTTAAAAAGCTATTTGAGGTGATAGAATTATATTGAATTCTATATTCTGAAAGGGCTTCGGGGGTGTATGCTACGGGGTAGTGCTTTGCAATCCTCGTCCACATTTCCCAATCTTCTCCATAATGTACCAGATAGAAGCTTCCTAATTTTTCATAAACCTCTCTTTTTACTACCATACACACATATTGCAAACGCGGCTCAGATGCAATCCGTTGAAGCCAATTGCTAAGTAACCCTGCCTCATTGGCCTCTTTATGAGAAGAACCTAAGCGTTGGCCGTTTTCCTTAATCATATTAAATGCACAGAAAGCAGCCCCTGCCTCCCTATAATCTTTAAGCAGGCGTTCTAATGTTTTGTAAAACCCAATTTTTACACGGTCATCCCCATGCAAAAGATGAATGTAATAGCCTCTTGCCCTGTTGATACATGTTTCGAAATTTCGAAGGCTTCCTACATTTGTAGGCTGGCGAAAATAGCCAACTCTACCGCCACCTACTTCGTTTACAAGATTGGCTATATCAGCATCTGTACTGCAATCATCAACCACTTCAATCTGCATATCATCTATCCCGCAGTCTTGTTGTAACACACTTTCTATTGCTTCTTTTATATAGGCTGAACAATTGAACGCAGGAATCATTACTGACCACAAAGGTCTGTCACCTTGTTTCAATGGAGCAATTTTTGGAGGACTTGACGGGGTTCTTTCCAATGCAACGCAGTTTAACTTTTGAGTTTAATCATTGTGTCTGCAGTTTCTAAGGTAAAAGGAAATTGAGGCCGCACATAACCCATCCATTTACCATACCAACTCATTTCTTCTCTATGATCTTCGACATCAAAAAATAAGCATTCCTGAAAATAAAAAATTGAATGAGAAGTTTCTTTCACAATCATAATTGAAATATAATAAGAGCCATCATTCAAAAAATTACCTGGTATCAGGCATTCTCCTTCGATAATTGTTTTGTTGAAAACTGCAGGTTTTGTACAAACATCAAAAATGCACTCCTGTCCTAAAGTAAACAGATGAAGCCCGGCCATTAAATTAATTTGGTCCGTATTATTTTCAAAACGAAAACGTACTGTAATAGGTGTTCTTATATCAATTACATCAAATGGATTAGTTACGTGAGGGATCAGTTCAACGGAAAGAAATTTAATCAGGTCATTGCCAGGAGCATCCTTTCCACTCCACTCCTGTTTCCATAATTTTTGCTGGTGTGCGCTTAAATATTTGTTTACTACAACCTGGGTTGTATCGTTAGCTACTACCCGGCCTTTTTGCAACCATATAGCCTTCTGGCAAAGGGTATTAACGGCCTGCATATTATGACTTACAAAAATAATCGTACGCCCCTTTTCGGTAGACACATCCTTCATCTTGCCCATGCATTTTTTCTGAAACTCGGCATCTCCCACAGCCAGTACTTCATCAACAATTAAAATATCAGGCTCGAGGTGTGCAGCCACAGCAAATGCAAGGCGCACATACATACCAGAAGAATATCTTTTTACCGGGGTATCTATAAACTGTTCCACGCCAGAAAAATCAATAATTTCATCAAATTTTGTTTTGATGTCACCCTTCTTCATTCCCAGCATGTAGCCGCTGAGA
>JAYULK010000070.1:0-2901 GCA_043763635.1 Chitinophagaceae bacterium | reverse complement strand
TCACTCTTACTGGCTTCCATCATGTTCATCATCATAGTATGCATCATACCAGGATTGTCCTTCATCATTTTCATCATCGCCTCATGATTTTCCATCATTGGCATCTTTCCATTTTCCATCATCATCATTTTACCGTTTTTGCCGTTCATCATGGCCGTCATCATTTCTTTCGACATCGTACTATCGTCAGCAATTTTGTTCATCATTTCCATTCTTGTTTCCGTTTTGGAAAGCGTTTGGTTTACATCTGTACCGGATTGGCAGGATGCAAAAAATGTAATTAGGGCAATCAGCATAGTGAGTTTTTGTAATGATTTCATGTTTTTAATTTTTAAATTATTCATTAGCTGTTTTTAGTGTGAAAGAGTTTTCACAACGGTAGTAAGGTAGGCTTCTTGGTAATCGTTTATGATACACAATTAATTAAAAAAGTTACATCATTCACACATTTAAAAGTAGGCAGTAAAAAGTGGACGGGTTCTGTTTTTTTCTAACTTTTAGTTTACATATTACTACATCTTCATTCCCTCCATCGGGTTCACGCCTTTCTTAAAAATATATTCACTATTCAATAAATAGGCACCTGTAATCACCACCACATCACCTGGTTGCAATCCGCTTCTTATTTCTATTATACTACCTTCCTCTGCCCCCACTACAACCATTATATTTTTATAAGTGTTTTTTTCTGTCTGTATCCATACAGTTGCTCCCTTGGCATCACGGATAACAGCATCAACAGGTAAGGTAAGCGCAGAACGTTTTGAACCACTTAGGTAAACATAAGCAGACATGCCTGGCTTTAATTTGTTGTTTTTGTTTGGTATAGAAACCCGTATTAAGTTGATCCTTGATTCGGGTACGATCTCCGGGTTAACAAAGCTGATACTACCTTTGATCGCTTCATCGCCCAGTTCGGGAATGCGAACGACGGCAGAAGCGCTTTGCTGCAACTGTGAAAATTGTGAAGTGTATACCTGTGCTTCGGCCCACAATGTAGAGAGATCTGCTAATTCCACTATGGTACCACCCTCCATAACGTAGTCGCCCTGGCGCACACCTAAAGCAGTGATATACCCATTGCCGGTACTGTAAAATGTTGTTGTAGCACTGGCTTTTCCTGCCTGCATAAGTTGTGTTATCTGAGCATCACTCATTCCCCATAACGTAAGCTTATTCCTGGCACTTTGCAGCAATGAAGTAAAATCCATAACATCATTGCCGGCGAATGCCTTTCGTCTTTCCAATGCCAGCAAATATTCCTGTTTTGCATTGTTTAGTTCTTCACTGTAAATATCAAAAAGCTTATCTCCCTGGCTTATATAGTCGCCAACATTTTTAAAATACAATTGTTCCACTCTTCCCATAACCCTTGAACTGATTGCCGAAGTTTTTGTAAGATCAAAATTTAAGACCGCTGTTAAAACAGTTTGGCTACCAATATTTCCTGAGCGGATGGTATCTACGGAAATATTTCCTAATTGAATTTGCTGATCGCTGAGTTGTAATTCATCTTTATTTTGTGCAGTGGATTTTTTTACTGCTGTGAGTGGCATTTTACAGATAGGGCATTTGCCGGGTTTACTTTCCACAACCTGCGGATCCATAGAGCAGGTATAATACACATCACTATTTTCAACATGCTTATCATGTTTTTTGCCGGAACAGGCCATTAAAACCAATAAGCAAAAGGCAACAAGCAATGAGCAAAGGGCAACGGGCAATGGGCAACTTGCATTAGGCAAAGGACAATGAGCAAGGGGCGATGATTTTTTTATGTATAAGGTATTCATATTTATTTATACTTTTCAGGATTGGTAATCATGTGATGTAAAAGGCGGCCAATTTCTTCTGATAAATTCAATAGGTCTTTGCATTCTTTTTCTGTTATGTATTGGCAAGCTGATGCAAATGCTAACCATGTTTGGGTTTCTGCATTTTCCATATCTGCATCTGATATTTTAGAAATGTAGTAGGCTTCATACAATCTTTTTCTATGTGCTTCTGACAGGCAAGCACAAACACTCCTGCTTGACCTGCGTATCTGGTCGGTAAGAGCATATCTTTCTTCCTTTGGAAACATTTTAGATACTTCAAAAATTTTCATCGCAAGTTCAAAAGCAAGCTTATAGACTTTTGTATCATTTATTTTTTGATAACTCATAATCTATACTTATATGTTTGTTATTAATCAGTATTGCCTATTCTTTATTGACAATTGCCCATTGCCTATTGCCCATTGCCCATTGCCTTTTGCCTATTGACGCACTTTAATAAAGCTTTCGCTGTCAATTAAAAACTGTGCTTTTACCGCTACAGAATCTGTTTCTGATAATCCCCCGGTAATTTGCATGTTATCACCGATTGTTATCCCCGTATTAACTTTCAAAGGCCGGAAGCCATCGGTTACTTTCAAAAAAACAATTCTGTCAATACCTAAGGAGGTTACGGCTTCCTTTGGCAGCCAATACCCCATTGCCGGATTTGAAAAGATCGACCCTCGCACCTGGCTTCCCACCGGTAAGCGCAGGCTGGAATTATCAAAGTAAACCCTTGCGGAAGTAGTACGAACACCTTCCCTGTAAAAAGGCTCTATAAAATCAATATGCCCCTGGAAAGCCTTGCCTGGAAATGCTTCTGGCGTTATTTTTACCAACTGCCCCTTTTTAATCAAAGCCTGGCCATCGGTATAAATATCTAATAATGCCCATGCCTTTGAAGGGTTGTAAACACTAAAAAGACTTTGTCCCTTTTGCACATACATACCTTCTTTTAAATTTAATAATTCCGTACTTGGACTAATAGTACTCATAGATGATGAAGATGCCCTCGGGCTCATAGCAGCAGAGCCCTCACCGGCATTATGCACATGACCGCTTACATTGCTATAGACTGTAACAG
>JAYULK010000069.1:0-42657 GCA_043763635.1 Chitinophagaceae bacterium | reverse complement strand
ACGATTTTAAAAGAGCCTCCGGCATGGATGATATCATTGAGTTAGACTATGATAAGCCGGAACTTCGTAAAGCAATGATTGATGCCATGAGGTTTTGGATAACTGAGACTGATATTGACGGATTTCGTTGCGATCTGGCTTTTTGGGTGGTGCTTGACTTTTGGATAGAGGCAAAAAAAGCATTAGAAAATACTAAGGATTTATTTTGGCTCGGAGAACTTGATCCTTTGGAACACCCGGAGTATATGCAGGTTTTTGATGCAGCTTATGCATGGACATGGATGCACAGGACAGAGGCGTTTTATAAAGAACACCGGCCATTAGAAGTGCTTATTGAGGTGCTCCATTGCTATCAGCAGGTTCCACCCATGCAGGCATGGTTTACATCTAATCATGATGAAAATAGCTGGAATGGAACCGAGTATGAAAAATACGGTCAGGCTGCAAAGGCCTTAGCTGTGCATAGCTGTACCTGGCCTGGCTTACCACTTATTTATAGCGGGCAGGAAATGCCTAATCTGAAGCGTTTGGCTTTTTTTGAAAAGGATGCTATAGAGTGGACGGACCACTATGAGCTGCACCAGTTTTATAAAACTTTATTAACGCTGCATAAGCAACATCCTGCCTTATCCGGTAATATAAGCGAAGCACCCGTAAATTATTTACGCACAACAACCAGCGCTCATGTGCTTGCTTACATAAGAAGAAACGGACAAAATGAAGTAGTCGTTTTCCTTAATCTTTCTTATAATGATGTTCATCCCATTATTAATGATGAGCGCTTACATGGAAACTTTAGAAACATCTTCGATCATTCAATTACTAATTTTGATAACCAGAAAAGCCTCTACCTGAAAGCCTGGGATTACATGGTTTATGAAAGGTTAAACAATAATGCTATATAAGCATACATAACAAAGTATGCACTTGTACTTGTTACTCTTTATCTAATTGTATAATACACACCGAAAGCCTAAAGTGATTGATGATAACGCTGTGACTCTTACAATATAA
This sequence comes from Chitinophagaceae bacterium, assembly GCA_043763635.1. Classification (GTDB taxonomy): domain Bacteria; phylum Bacteroidota; class Bacteroidia; order Chitinophagales; family Chitinophagaceae; genus Flavisolibacter. Next base: position 41,643 of record JAYULK010000069.1, on the reverse strand, counting down.
AAAAACTCTTGTAAATAAAAGAGAGGCTGTCTTTTGATCAGCCTCTCTCTTATTTATGATTATTTAAAATCTATCTTATTGTCTTAAGTTTAAAGGGTAAGTATATAATCCATCATAGCCCAGATAAATACCTTCAAAACTAACCTGTCCGTTAGCATTAGACAATATTTTAGTCAGGTCTTCAAGACTGGCAACTTCTTTTCCATTTACACTTGTGATTACAAAACCTTCGTTCATCTTAGAACGGCTTAGTGCACCTCCATTAGTAATTTTATTAACTATAACACCTCCTTCAATTCCTGCCTGGCGGGCTTTTGCCTTATCAAGGGTAGCTAGTTCTGCACCCAATTTGGTACCTAAATTCACAACGCCTACATCCTGAAAGTTTCCTGCTTTTTTCTTTAAAATAACCTGGGAGTTGATCTCTTTGCCATCTCTGTTATATGTGATTGGAACTTTATCTCCGGGACGGAAGCTGGCAATTTGTGCACTCATTTGTATACCACTGCTAACTGCTACATTATTTACTTTAGTAATTACATCGCCTTTTTTTATTCCGGCAGCAGCCGCACCACCGTCAGGTGATACCCCTGAAACATATACACCATCAATCGAGTACGGAATGCCACGTCCTTTCAATTGCTCTTCACTCATTTGATCGGTTCTTTGGTATTCAATACCCAGATACCCACGTTGCACATCTCCAAACTTCACAATATCATCAACAATTTTCTTAACAATGTATACAGGAATGGCAAAAGAATATCCAGCGTAAGTTCCATTAGGAGCAAGTATCGCCGAGTTAATACCAATTAGTTCGCCACTTGTATTAACCAGAGCGCCCCCGCTATTACCTTGGTTAACCGCAGCATCAGTTTGAATGAAAGATTCAACCGGAGTTTCGCTTTGCCTGCTATTGATGTTTATTGAACGCCCGGTTGCAGATACGATACCAGCTGTGACGGTTGTTTCGAGTGTTAAAGGGTAACCAATAGCTAATACCCACTGGCCTAATTGTACACTTGGGGTTGACCCATATAAAAGAAAAGGAAACTTAGTACCATCTATTTTTAATACGGCAATATCACTGCTTGGGTCACGGCCAACAAGACGTGCTTTATACGATTTTTTATTATGCAGCGTAATGCTGATTTCTGAAGCTACACCTTCCTGCCCGTCAGATATAACGTGGTTATTGGTTACTATGTATCCATCTTCGCTAATGATAACACCGCTGCCCGAAGCTCTTTGCTCCGGCTGAATGTTTGGACCATGCCCGATTAAATCATCAAAGAAATCATCAAAGAAACCACCACGGCTTCTTTGAGAAGGTACATTGTTGGTTAGTTTTTTTGCCGGGATTTTTGTTTTAATATGCACTACAGCTGGAACGGCGGTGTTGGCTGCTTTTGTAAAATCTACTGGCTCTGCTGCAGTTGATTTGCCGTCGAAAAAGCCTGCGTAGTTTGCAGGGATTCCCTTTTCAGCGCTTCCTAAAATAAACTTGTCTTCAGTAAATTTATTATAGGTCCAAACACTACCTACGGATGATACTACACTAATGCTGGCGATTAGTAAAATTTGTGTCCATTTCATGTTATTTATTTGAATTTTCTTTTTATAATGTGTCAAATAGCGTGCCTTTGGATACCAAATTAACTACTTAGTTTTTTCAAGCACTAACCAGCTCTCCAGTTTAACATTACATTTACCGGGGCTTTCGTACTTCTGCGTTGTTTAATTTACTGAAAGCTAGGCCAGGCTTGATAAAAACGCCATAGTATCTACACCGTCAGCAAAATCACAAATACCCGGTTTCTGCGCCTCACCAAAACCTGTTGATTCGTCACTTACCACACATTGTATAGCCTCATTGTCATGTAATTTTTTCTGAACCTCATTTATAGCAACATAATATTCGTAATTAAGTTGGCTGATTGGAGAATAAAGAGCGCTTTCTTCAATTAATAATATACTTCCATTTGTCATGTAGTAACGGTTATTTAATAAATGGATGGCAAGCTGGTAGTCGTAATTATTTTTATACTTGTTATGGTAACTTAAATGATCATATTTTTTGAAGGCTTCGAGCATTGGAACAAAGTCATAATTTTTAGGAACAAAAATCTTTGTAACATTACGACAACCCAGCCCAAAATATTGGTATACATCATCTGCCAGTTTTTGCAGTTCTTCTATGGTTTCATTGCCCGTTAACACTGCTACTGAAGTGCGGTTGCGTCGAATGATGTGTGGATATTTTTTAAAATAGAATGTAAAATACCGGCTTGAATTATTGCTGCCAGTGGCTATGTATGCATCACAGTTTTTAAGTAAGCTGCCAAATTCTACCTGCTCTCTCATATCCGGTTCCCACTCTTCCATAGTTTGAACAAGGTGTTTAAGCAATACATCGTCCTTAGAGGAAGCTTTTATAAAAGAGAAATGCCCGGACAAAAAAACACAAAGAAAATCATGGCAGCCCACCAGTGGAATATTTCCAGCCATTACAATACCAACTTTTTTTCGAGTTGATATTTCGTGAGATAGATGATAGCGGTCAATTAAAGTATCAATGCTGGCCGGTTGCAAATAATCCGATGCAATATTTTCTACCGAAAGCGTAACAAATTCGGGGATAAACCAACCATTTTCTTCCTGTGCTCTTTTCTTTGCTTCCATCCATCCTTCCTCATTACTCATCATATATTCACCAAGCCGTACAAGCAATTCTTTCCTTTTTTCTAATTGCATATATTTTATTTACCCTTCCGTATCTGCGGCACAAAGATGGTATGTTCTGTCTGGCGGATCAAAATTTTATATCTTATTTGATGAGCAGGGTTTAATTTTGTCCGCAAATTTAATTTAATATACAAACATAAAATATGGCAATTAAGATAACTGATGAATGTATAAACTGTGGCGCATGTGAACCTGAATGTCCGAACAATGCAATTTATGAAGGCGGTGTAGAATGGGCGATTGCTGACGGCACCAGCGTAAAAGGACCATATACTCTTGTAGACGGAAACACCGTAGATGCCAGCAAGCGCAATGCTCCTGTTTCGGTTGATACTTACTATATAACACCCAATAAATGTACAGAGTGCCAGGGTTTTCATGAAGAGCCCCAGTGTGCTGCTGTTTGCCCGGTTGATTGTTGTGTGCCTGATGAGCTATACCAGGAAACTGTAGAAGCATTATTGGTAAAAAAAGAAAGATTACATCTATAGAAAAGAACTAACTTACTGTATCAAACCAAACAGCTTAGGCTGTATTTAAGCAGGTGATATTTCCTGTAGTGAAAAGGTGACGGCAAACAGCCCTCACCTTTCTTCTGTGTAGGATAGAAAACCTTCTCATAATTATACTTAGTGGCATTTTTTAAAGTAGATTATAATTTATGTAAGACAAATAATATTTTCGCTATCCAACATATATTTTATGAAGAAAAAAATCGCCCTGGTAACCGGGGGCTTTTCAGGAGAAGCTACAATATCATACAAATCTGCCACTACCATTTTCAATCATTTAAATAAGGAAAAGTTTGATGTTTATAAAATTGACATTAATCTAAAAGGATGGTTTTATGAAGATGAGATAGGAAACAAGACCGAAATAGATAAAAATACCTTTACGATACCTGCCGATGCCGGAGCTATTTCTTTTGATGCAGTGTTTATTGGAATGCATGGCACACCCGGCGAAGATGGAAAACTGCAGGGATTTTTCGACTTATTAAACTTGCCTTATACTTCGTGTAATGCTGCTACATCTGCGCTTACATTTAATAAACGTTATACAGTAGCGGTGGCAGCAATGTCTGGGGTGCCTGTGGCGCAGTCAGTTCTATTATTCAAGCATACACATTACAATGTTGATACTATTTTATCGTCTCTAAAGCTTCCTTTTTTTATCAAGCCAAACAACGGAGGAAGTAGCATCGGAATGAGTAAGGTAACTGAACCTTCACAGTTAGAAGAAGCGCTCCAAAAAGCTTTTAAAGAAGACAACCAGGTACTAGTAGAAGAAATGATAACAGGCCGTGAGTTTACAGTAGGCGTATTTAAAAGCAAGGGTGAAATAGTTGTGCTTCCCATTACTGAAGTAGTTACAGAAAAAGATTTTTTTGATTTTGAAGCTAAGTATGAAGGTGCCTCTACCGAAACTACCCCGGCAGAAATCGAAAGTAATTGGAAAGATCAAATTGAAAGAACCGCCACTAAAATTTACCAGGTATTTAATTGCAGTGGTGTAGTGCGTATAGATTTTATTTACAATTCGGAACAAAATAAAGCATACATGTTAGAGATTAATACGGTGCCGGGACAAAGTGAAGCCAGTATTATTCCGCAACAGGTAAAAGCAATGGGGTGGAAGCTTGGTGATTTTTATACAAAGCTTTTGGAAGAAGCGTTAGACCGCCGTTAACAGCCTCCTTTTCAAGTTTACTTATATTGCACCCCGAAATAAACAACCTTCATGTTTAAAAACATCACCAGCCGTCCCTTTTGGGTAAACGTTTTTATAGGAGTTGGGCTTGTGATAGCCTTGTTTGTTGTGTTCGTGTTTTCCCTTAACTGGCTTACCCATCACGGAGAAGCCAAGACTGTACCCTCAGTAGTTGGCCAACGGCTGGATGAGGTAAGAACTCTATTAGAAAACCAGGGCTTTGAAATGGTTATCCAGGATTCAGTTTACAATGATGCCCTTAAGCCATCGGTTATTATAAAACAAGTACCTGAACCTGATGCAGTGGTGAAGGTGAATCGCACTGTGTATGTAACAGTCAACCGCGTGGTGCCACCAGAAGTAGATATGCCTAATCTAATTGGGTATACTTTCCGAAATGCAGAAATGATCTTAAAAAATCTTGGATTAAAACTCGGCGACACAACCTTCAAAGCTGACTTCGCCAAAAATTCTATTCTTGAGCAAACGTATAATAACAAGGCAGTAAGCCCGGGAACTAAAATAAGGATGGGAAGCACTATTTCTCTTGTGATAGGTAGTGGCATTGGTAATGATGATATGGCTGTTCCCAAACTTGTTGGCTTAACATATAGAGAAGGAAGATTTTTATTGGAAGGCCAGGGATTGATTGTTGGTTCTGTAATTCCTGATCCCTTGGTAAAAGATACTGCCAATGCTTTTATTTACCGCCAAAGCCCAAAGTCGAAAACAGAAGATGGATTTAAGGTTCGTATTCGTCCGGGTCAAATGATTGATGTATGGTTAAGTGTAGATAAGCCCGTAATTGATTCTACAAATATTAAGACGCCAGTTCCGGAAACAGTAGAAGAGTAACAAAACCTAAACCTTTTCAACTTAAATATTAGTAACATGAAAGTTATAAACGTTGATGAATTAAAAGCAAAAATTGATAGTGGTGAAGATGTGAATCTTGTTGATGTAAGGGAGCCGCATGAATATGAAGAAGCAAATATTGGCGGACGATTAGTACCGTTGGGTAAAGTGCAAACTATGCAGGTAGAAGAGTTGGAAGACCTGAAGGACAAAGAGGTAATTGTGTATTGCCGTAGCGGTCGCCGCAGCATGATGGCTTGCCAAATGCTGGAGCAAGCGGGTTTTAAGAATACCTATAACCTTGAAGGGGGCATATTAGCCTGGATAGAAAAATATGGTTTGAAGAAATGATTAGAAGCCCCGCTGTTCTGTGGGGCTTTTTTAGAAATGAAGGTTAATGGCCAGCATAAAGTTGGTACCAGCCATCGGGTAATAAAAATTTTCTTTTACTAAAGAGGCTTCATAAAAATAGCCGTAGGTATAGCCATTGGTTTCATACTTTCTATTCAAAAGATTATTAACCTGTAGCACAAACTCCATAGTTTTTATCAGCTTATTTTTTACCGTGTACCGTGCTTGTGCATCCTGCACAGAATATCCTTTCAACTTCTTATATTCATTCTTGGTGTTATCAAGGTACTGTTTGCTTACACCTTTGTTGCTTATGGATAGTTCAAGATTTTTTAAAGGTTTTAAGTTGAGGGCAGCAAAAGCAGTAAGCCAGGGAGAAAAGCTGATGTCTGCATTATTAAAGCGTAAGGTATCATACCCTGTAAAATAGAAGTTGCCATCATATTTAGGAATGTAATCAGTATAATGTTGCAATCTGTTTCGGCTGAATGTAACATTGCCTTGCACACTCATCCATTTATTTATTTGCAATCCACCCCAAACTTCAGCTCCCAGCCGGTAGCTTTTAGGAACATTGATACGAATGGCATCTCCAACATCATTTAGTTTCCCCGTTAGCACTAATTGATCTTTATACAACATATAATAAAGCGTGGTGCCATAATTTAGTTTTTCATTCTTATGCTCTACTCCTAATTCAAAATCATGCAATCTTTCAGGTTTGGGAGATTGTGTAGTTGCAGTCTCAAAATCTGTCCTGTTTGGTTCCTTATTGGCCACAGCATAAGATAAGTATAAGCTCCACTTTTTTAAGGTATAGTTCAACCCAAGTTTTGGATTAAAAAAATTAAAATCTTTAGATAAATTAAGAGAAGGAACCTTTCGGGTACCTGCAATATTGTGTTGTACATACCTGTATTGTACATCGCCCATAAGGTATAAACGATGGGTAAATTTATATCCCACTTTACCATATATATTTCCATCATCTTTCCATGCGGGATAGCGATACCATTGATGGTCTTTACTAATGCCTTGTTGTGCCCAGGTTATATTTCCATAATGAAATCCTTTAAACCTGTTCCAGCTACCGCCAGCAGTATAATCAAATTTTTTCTTCTTGTATTGCAACGAAAATACGCCACCATATAAATTGTTTTTTAGCCATAACTGCCGTACCAGATCTGTTCGTTTTATGGCCGTAGCACCGTTAATAAAATCCGGGAGGCCATAGCTGCTATACTTTTGGTTGTATTTATACTCCTCGTAGTAACCTGCACCATGTGTTATAAAAAATGCGGTGCTTAAAATAAGCTGCGGCGCAATATTATGGTTGAAGAATAGCTGGTAATGATCTTGCTTATAATTATCTGTCTGATTAGGATAGAGATAGCTATTATATTTTCTGCTATTGCTATTAAACAAGTTTAATGAATCATCCTGTGTAAAATAATATGATCCAATATTGTTGTTGTAATGGGCTAAGAGACTGTCCTTGTTATAATTCAATTTGAATTCCGGGATACCGCCCCAAGCCTGGAATGTTTTTTCCTTTCCTGAGAATGTATTAAAGCGAATTGAAGACTTTTTACCAATCCACGCTGCCGAAACAAAGTATGATTGAAGATCACTTGAAGCACGATCTATAAAACCATCACTCGTAATTTTAGAAAGCCTGGCATCAAAAGTAAAATGTTCATTCATCAAACCCGTTCCTGCTTTAATTGTATGGCGAAGTGTATTAAAAGAACCAAAGCTATTTAGCGACGAAGAGTATGGCTTTAAATTCACTTCGTTAGTGCTCATATTAATTGAAGCTCCAAAAGCACCGCCACCATTTGAAGAAGTGCCCACACCACGTTGTATTTGTAAACTGCTTACTGAAGAAGCAAAATCCGGCAAGTCTACAAAAAACACTGCTCCTGACTCTGGGTCATTATATGGGATGCCATTCAACGTTACATTAATGCGTGTTAAATCTGAACCTCTTATCCTGAGACCAGTATATCCAATACCAGTTCCTGCATCAGAGCTTACAACAGTAGACGGGGTTTGATTTAGTAAAAAAGGCAGATCCTGCCCAAGGTTAAGTTTATTTACCTGTTCCTTGTCAAGATTGGTTTTTGTAAAGGGAGCCAGGGCGCTTGCTCTAATGGCTCTCACTTCTACCGGCATTAAATCAATAGTATCTTTTAGAGGCAAATTATTTTGAGCCTCTGCAAAGAGATTCGCTACAAAGCAACTTAAAAAAAAAGCAGTCCTTTTCACTATTAAAAATTCTTTATTGAAAAGGGAAATGCAGCAAAAGAGAAGGGAATAAAAAGAAGCAACTACCTTCCCTGCGCAGGCATTACCCTGATCAGGTTCAACGGGTTTGATCTCAGCCTCGCCTAAGCGAAGCACCCCGGGAAATTTGTTTACTACCGCAAATGTATTAAAAGAAAGTTCTCTAGCTGTAACATTTTATTTACCTTATCGTTTACAGAATACGATTTATTAATAAGCCCCTATATGAAAAAGTTCCTTTTCTTTTCTTCAATGGTTTTTTTAAGCTTACAGCTTTTAGCTCAAACTACAGTATATGATCCTAATGCAGCATTAAGAGAAGCAAAAGATTTTGGGGGACTTGAGGTGTCTGATGGTATTGATGTATATATAAGCCAGGGTGATGAAGGTATTGCCATAAGTGCTTCCGAAGCCAAGTACAGGGATAGAATAAAAGTAAATGTGGAAAATGGAATTTTAAAAATCTGGTACGATGAAGCAAATAAATTTTCAGTGAATGGAAAGAAAAACTTAAGAGCATACATTTCCTATAAATCATTAAGAACCCTTTCTGCTTCTGGTGGTTCGGATGTGATCATGGAAGGAAATGTTACAGGAAAAGAATTTACTATTAATATTTCCGGAGGATCAGATTTTAAGGGTAAAGTTGATGTGGCCGAACTGAAAATTAACCAAAGTGGGGGATCAGATGTTTCAATAAGCGGTAATGCTACAACGGTATCAATAAATACGAGTGGTGGAAGTGACTTTAACGGATACGGACTTAATGCTGAAGTGTGTGATGTAGAAGCAAGCGGTGGAAGCGATGTTGAAATAACCGTTAACAAAGAAATTTCGGCAAGGGCAAGCGGAGCAAGTGATATTAGTTATAAGGGGGCAGCTTTAATAAAACAGTCTAAATCAAGCGGCGCCAGCACTGTTTCTAAGAGGTCTTAGTTTGTAGTTCTATGGTGGTTTATTGTAGATTAATTATTATTCCCAGCCTTCGCTGCAATTATTTGGCAAAACTCCCAATAGTTTTAAACATTTATAGCAACCCTCTTAACAATTAAATTATATTTGTTTCTCTCATATAGCAAGCAATCTTTACCGCCCCTTGTTTCTACAGGGGGCTTTCTTATTATAGCAGCAGTAGCTTATATTATAGCAGCAATAGCTTAAAATAAAAAAGGCCTGAAAAACTCAGACCTCTTGGTTGCGAAGCCAGGGATCGAACCTGGGACCTTCGGGTTATGAGCCCGACGAGCTACCGCTGCTCTACTTCGCGGTGCAAATATACAGGGCACATCCTTTTCTGCCAAACAAATTTAATCGTCTAAATTTGCCAATTAATTTTTAAACGTGAAGGTTGGTTTCATAAATATTTTTGGTAAACCTAATGCAGGCAAAAGCACATTGCTCAATACATTGATGGGCGAAAAGCTTGCTATAGTTTCTTCCAAAGTACAAACCACAAGGCATAGGATAAAAGGCATAATTACCGAAAAAGAATACCAGGTTATATTTTCCGACACACCAGGAATTATAGAGCCAAAATATAAGCTGCACGAAAAAATGATGCAGGCAGTAAAAGGCTCACTTGAAGATGCTGATATTGCCATTTTACTGGTAGATGTTAAGGATAATTGGGAAGAATGCGATGCAGTATTTTCAGCGCTAAAATTAAAAGTACCTGCTGTTGTTGTGGTTAATAAAATTGATAAGGTGAAGGCCTCTGTAACAGAGGAAGCAGTAAGTTTTTTTCAACAAAAACCTTACTGCAAAATTGTAGTCAGTTTATCAGCGTTGAATGTTGATCAGGTTAAGAATTTACTCAACCAACTAATTACTTATTTACCAGAAGGTGAACCGTTTTTTGCAGAAGATGAGTTGACCGATTTGTCAGAGCGCTTCTTTGTAGGCGAGTTGGTACGTGAGCAGATATTTCGTTTATTCGAAGATGAAATTCCTTACCATGCAACTGTGCTTGTAACAGAATACAAGCAAAAAAGCTCGTTATTAAAAATCAGTGCCAGCATCATTGTGCAAAGAGAAACACAGAAAGCCATCATCATTGGTGAAGGTGGCAGTATGATTAAGAAAATTGGATCAGAAGCCAGGAAAGAAATAGAAAAATTTGTAGGTCAAAAAACATTCCTTGAGTTGTTTGTGAAAGTAAGGCCTAAGTGGAGAGAGAACGATTTGTTTTTAAAGGAATACGGGTATAATTAATTCAGATTGACGATTTTATTTTAAATATCTGTGTAATCGTCAATCATAAATCTAAAATCGAATGGGATTTATAGTAGCAATAGTGGGCAGGCCGAATGTAGGCAAAAGCACCTTGTTTAACAGGTTGCTTGAGCAACGTAAAGCCATTGTAGAAGATGTGCCGGGTGTAACCCGTGACAGGCAATATGGTTTATGTGAATGGAATGGAAAAACGTTTAACGTTGTTGATACCGGTGGTTTTGTGCCTGATAGCCAGGATGTTTTTGAAAGGGAGATTCGTAAGCAGGTACAAATAGCTGTAGATGAAGCCAATGCTATTTTGTTTATAGTTGATGCGGCTACGGGTATGACCGACCTTGATGACCGGATGTCAGATGTGTTGCGTCGCAGCACCAAACCCGTGTTCCTTATAGTGAATAAAGTAGACAATAATGAGCGGATGTTGGAAGCAACAGAGTTTTACAGCATGGGTTTTGACCAGATCTTTTTCATGTCAGCGATGAGCGGAAGCGGAAGCGGCGACGTGTTAGATGCTTTAACTGCTCTTATAGTAGACGGAGAACCAGAGGAAGATGCAAATGTTCCAAAGTTTGCCATTATAGGTCAGCCAAACGTAGGAAAATCATCTTTGCTGAATGCATTGATTGGAGAAGAAAGAACTATTGTAAGTGATATCGCCGGTACTACAAGAGATACGATTCATACACGGTATAAAATGTTTCAAAAAGATTTTATACTGATTGATACAGCAGGCATAAGACGAAAAGCTAAGGTGCACGAAGACCTTGAATTTTATTCTGTAATAAGAGCTATAAAAGCATTGGATGAAGCAGACGTTTGTTTTTTATTATTAGATGCCGAAAAAGGAATAGTGGCACAAGACCTCAACATATTTAGCCTGGCTGCGGGAAAAGGAAAAGGGCTTGTTGTTTTGGTAAATAAATGGGACCTGGTAGAAAAACAAACTAACACGGCACGTGACTATGAAAAAACTTTGAAAGAAAAACTGGCGCCATTTTCTGATGTACCCATTATATATATATCTGCAAAAGAAAAAACCAGAATTTTTAAAGCAATAGAAGTCGGTCTTGAGGTTTATGAAAACCGGCAGCGTAAAATAAGCACGTCTGAACTAAATGAGGTGATGTTAAAAGCGATAGAGTCTTATCATCCACCGGTTGTAAGGGGCATTGCTATAAAAATAAAATACATAACACAGTTGCCCACCCAGGTTCCATCTTTTGCATTCTTTTGTAATCTGCCGGAAGAAATAAAAACACCTTATAAAAATTATCTTGAAAACCAATTGAGGCAACATTATTCTTTTACAGGTGTGCCTATAAGAATTTTCTTCAGGAAGAAATAAGTATAAGCCCTTTTATGCTGATTGTCATTGCGAGGCACGAAGCAATCTGAAGTCAAAGGCATGAGATTGCTTCGTGCCTCGCAATGACGAACTTCAAGGTATTATTGCTTCTTGCCTCGAAATGACGAATTTCAAAGGTTGTTTCTTCCTGCATTAGTAACTACCTTTTAAAAAAAAATTCAATGAAAAAATTATTTATCGTTTTATGTATTGCTTGTGTTTTAACAGCTTGTGACAATGAGGCTGACTCTTCGATTACATCAGATACTAATAACGTTCTGAGTCCTGTAATAACAGATTCTATTAATACTACTCCTTCAGATAGCACTGCTCTTTCTGATTCTGCAGGTTCTCATTCAACTTTGAGAACAACTGAAAGTACACCGCAGTAAATGGTTAGGAAATGTGTAAGAATTGAATTGGAGGCATTAAAAAGTCTTTAGTAACGGCTGCTTATGTCTTCTATTAATGATGCAAAAGCATGTAATTCCTCCTGTTGTTGCTTTATAAAATTATTATCCTCAAGCTTTCCTGCCACTTCATTCATTTCTTCATCACTATCGTAAACCATTTTCTTAAAAGCGTTTTGATAATCCTTCTCTCGTGATTTGTAAATGTTTTCTGTCATCCACTTTTTCGTTTCAACTGCCTGTAGCAAAAGTTGCTTAAAAAATGTTTTATCTAATCCTTTTTTTGTTGTTTGAAATAATTCAAGCACCGATGCAAAAGCATGATTTAGTTTTTCAGCTTCGTAAGAATCACTGGCCTGTTTGTAATATTGATGCATATCTTCCCAACTGCCAAGTTTATTATTCTTAATGCTATGCAACAAATCGTTCAAACTGTTTACTGGTAGTAACTGGCCTCCAATGTTTTTCCAAACTTGCCTTTGAGGTTCAACAGGTAATTGCTGCATCATTTCCTCAAACGAGTTAATGCTATTTTGTTCTATGCATTTTACTATTTGAGTAATGCCATATAAAACAATTAACTCTTTATAGATAGTGTAGGCTTGCCACACTTTTAATAATTGGGTAGGCCTTTTTGAGTTTTCAAAAGATCCATCCAGCACTTCTATTATAGGTAGTGAAGATTTTTTTTCGTTCAATAATCTATCGCCTTCATCCAATAATATTTTACCGGGTTCTAAGCTTTTATCAAGTCCAAAGTGCAGGGCTACATGGCTTCGTAATAAATTTAAACCATCAAATATTTCATTCACACTATCAGGCGCTAAAAAGTCATATTCTATGTACTGCACTTTATCTATGCGCTTATCACGATCTATATATTTATGAGCATTGCGGGCCAGGGCATACATATTATACATAAACCAATAAGCCGGCATTACCACAAGCTTGTTGTTAGTAACATCATTACTTATTAAACTAAAAGGTAAAGAGATGTTTAGCTCCGCTGAAAAATCTCCTTTAGCAATTAAAGCGTACGTAGCAAATTTTGAATTGTGTTTTAGGCTCACGCATAGTCCGGGCCAAAACCCACGCCCTGCAACAATTTCGCCATCAGCAGCTCGGCTGTTATGATTGGAACCAATAGTTGCACCTGCTGCTATGTTGCTTTGCCCCATAACCAGCGAAGCACATAAAAAAGAATTATTGTGATGCTGTTCATGTGCAGGAAAAATAAGTGAGTTTAAAACCTCGCAGCATGATATGGTGGCATTATTCCCTAAATAGGAGTTAATTAACCGTGCTCCATATTTTAACTGCGAATGGGAAGCCATTATAAAGCGAACAGCTTTTGCGCCATAAAAAACACGGCAACCAAATTCAATAATACCATTCACCAATTCGCAACCCTCGCCAATTTGTGATGGAGCTTCATGGCTTGAGTTAATGGTTAAATTCTTTAGTTTGTTAGCGCCCTTTATGTAGGCATCACTTCCAATCCAAACATCTTTTATAATACTTGTATTTTTTATGACCGTTCTATCACCAATCTTTCCATAATAACCGCCCTGTGTATCAAACTTGCGTTCAGTAAATTCCTTGAGTTTGTTCATTAATGCATCGTCATCTCTATACTTCGACCACAGATAAGCATCACCAGGAAGCATGCCATTAAAAGGAATAATTTTTCTTCCACCATTTTCATTACATACTTCCAGCCAGATGCGCAGCGATTCATCTTCGCCTTCTTTAATAATGCCATTACCAAACTTTGCATTGCTCGTGGTATGCAGTTCATGAACGTTGGCTATCATTACTTCATTACCGACAATATAGTGCGCCATGTAGTTAACATTACTGATTACCACATTGTCACCAAAATCGCAACTAATGATCGTGCTGTTATATAAACCAACGGGAATGCACACATTATGATATTCCAGTGCTACAGGCTCTAATTTTCCTATCTGAACTAACCCGTAAAACTTGCAATTCTTAACCAATTCAGGATTAAAAGCATCTGATACACAGATTTTATTCCAGTTATCAGAGGTATTATTATTACGAACCAATACTTCAATCTCGTAAGCTGTTAAGCCACGATAGCCTATACCACTCCTGTTTTGCAGGTTTCGAAGATGGTACTCGTCCTTGCCGGCGGGCAAAAAACCATCCGGTATAAAATTGTAGCCTATGCCTTTTAAGGGCCGCTTGGCAATAGAGTTAAAATTTATGGGGTTTATATCTTTTGCCATTATGCTATTCTACTGTAACTGATTTTGCAAGGTTGCGGGGCTTATCAACATCCAATTCTTTAGCTAAACCAATGTAGTATGCCAGCAATTGCATTGGTATAACACTTAGCATAGGAGCTAATATTTCATCCGCTTCGGGTACAACAATTACATCATCAGCAAGTGCTATGCTCTGCTCATCGCCTTCATTTATAACAGCAATTATTTTTCCTTTTCTTGCCCTTATTTCCTGCATGTTAGAAATGATCTTTTCATGGTAAGAATCTTTTGTAGCAATGAACACTACCGGCAAATTTTCATCCACAAGTGCAATAGGCCCGTGTTTCATTTCAGCAGCAGGATAGCCTTCTGCATGTATGTAGGATATTTCTTTCAGCTTCAAAGCACCCTCTAATGCCACAGGAAAATTGTACCCTCTGCCTAAATAAAGTGCATTACTGTTATCCTTATATTTTTCAGCCAATAACCTGATAGCATCATTTTGTTGTAACGTCTGTGAAACTTTATCCGGGATAGAATCAAGTTCCCTCAATAAGCGTAGGTAACGATCATGATCCAACACACCTTTTTCATACCCTATCTTTAAAGCAATCATCGTTAATACCGCCAGTTGGGCCGTAAATGCTTTGGTAGAAGCAACGCCAATCTCAGGCCCGGCATGCGTATAGGCGCCTCCATCAGAAACACGTGCTATAGAAGAACCAACCACATTTACAACTCCTAAAATAATAGCTCCTTTTGCTTTGGCATTTTCAATAGCTACTAATGTATCAGCAGTTTCACCGCTTTGCGAGATGGCTATAATAACATCACCTTTATTAATAACAGGATTTCTGTATCTAAATTCTGAAGCATATTCAACTTCTACATTCAGGCGGCACAATTCTTCAAAAATATATTCTGCAACCAAACCGGCATGCCAGCTTGTACCGCAGGCAACCATCACAATACGGTTGGCATTCATTATTTGCTCGGCGTATTTTTGAATGCCACTCATAGTAATAGTTCCGGCATTCGCATCTAAGCGGCCACGTAAACAATCATGAATAGTTTGTGGCTGCTCAAATATTTCTTTTAGCATGAAATGATCATAGCCACCTTTTTCTATGGCAGCAAGTTCCATGTCAAGCTTGGTGATAAATGGTGTCTGGCGTTCATTACCCAGGTTTTTTAAAATAAGTTCGTCGGCTTTAATAATGGCTACTTCATAATCGTTAACATACACCACTTCTTTGGTGTACTCAATAATAGGTGATGCATCAGAAGCAAGAAAATGTTCATTCTTTCCAATGCCAATAACCAGCGGGCTTCCTTTGCGGGCAGCAATTAAAGTATCCGGGTGCTCCTGGTCAATAAGAATAATAACATAAGCGCCAATTACTCTTTTTAAAGCAATACGCACGGCTTCTTCTAAAGAACCATTGTTGTTGATAACAATATCTTCAATAAAGTTTAATAAAACTTCTGTATCAGTATCGCTATGAAATGTATATCCTTTGCGAAGTAGCTCCTGCTTTAATTGAGAATAATTTTCTATGATGCCATTATGTATCATAGCCAGCCTTCCGCTATTAGACTGGTGCGGATGTGCATTACGATCGCTGGGCTCTCCGTGCGTGGCCCATCTCGTATGACCGATCCCAACATTAGCATGCAAATCTTTACCCTGCAGAAGCTCTTCCAGTTCTGCTACTTTACCTTTCTTTTTATACACTTTCAGGCCGCTGTTCATAAGTGCAACTCCGGCACTGTCATAACCACGGTATTCAAGTCGTTTTAAACCTTTTAAAATAATAGGGTAGGCTTCCCTTGGTCCTATATAAGCAACAATTCCGCACATAAAGTAATGTATTTAGGGTTTTAGGGTTAGGATTAAAGCAATACAATGATGTGAAGCTTCAAAGCCCAACTATTATCTTTCGCGTTGCGAAAATCTATAAAATAAAGCACACCGCAAAAAGGGATGCAAACCCGGTAAATGGACGTTCTTAAACATTACTAAAAAATCTTACAATAATTTACCTGTGAGCATTAAATAGGCAACAGAGAAATATATGATCAAACCAGTAACATCTACAAGCGTTGCCACAAAAGGTGTTGATGAAGCAGCAGGGTCTGCGCCCAGGCGTTTTAATAGTAGAGGAAGCATAGAACCCATTAGCGTACCCCATAATACTACGCCAATTAAGGAGATGCCAACAGTTAGCCCAATGCTTAAGTAATATTCTCCGAAAGCATCAGAAAAAGTATGCCATAAAAGAATAACAAGGACGCCTAGCAAACACAGTGTTAAGCCCAATAATAAACCGGAAAGAATTTCCCTACGCATAATACGCCACCAGTCAGCAATTGTAATCTCGCGTAAGGCCATCGCTTGTATAATTAATGTGGCCGCCTGTGAACCACTGTTACCTCCGCTGGAAATAATTAAGGGTATAAAGGTGGCAAGAATTACAACTTTCGCTATTTCATCTTCAAACTGACGCATAGCAGAAATTGTCATCAACTCCCCAAAGAACAACACAATAAGCCATACAACACGTTTCTTAAATAATTTTAAAAGAGGTATTTCAAGATAAGGTTGTTCCAAAGCTGCAGTACCACCTATCTTCTGTATGTCTTCGCTAAACTCTTCGCTGGCTACCCAAAGAATATCATCAATAGTTACTATCCCCAGCAATTTATTGCTATTGCTTACTACCGGTAGTGCCACGCGGTTATTCATTCTAAAAGTCTCGTTTGCAATTTCCTGGTCGTCAAAAGCGTTTAGCGCAATTACACGGCCATCCATTAGTTCACTAACCTTTGTTTCAGGAGCGGCAAGTATAAACTCCCTTATCCTTATGTCATCCAGTAACTCTCCTTTATCATTAATCACGTAAATCACATCTATCGTTTCGCTGTTCTTACCAACCTGGCGGATAATATTTAAAACCTCAAAAACAGTATTGTGCTCATATACATACACATAATCCGGCGTCATTAACCGGCCAAGGCTGTTTTCAGGATAGCCTAAAAGTGAAAGAGTTACTTTACGTTCTTCAGCATCCATTAATTTTATCAGTTCCCGAACAACATTACTGGGCAATTCTTCAAGAAAAGATGTGCGGTCATCAGCGGGCAATTCATTTAACAACTCCGCAGTTTTGCTTGGTGGCAACGTTTGAATGATTTTTTTCTGGGTAGGAAAGTCAAGGATTTTAAAAAGGCTGGCGGCACGGTGAATGGACATAGCTGCAATGATCTTGCTTTCATACTCGGGGTAATCATACACAAGGTCTGCAACATCGCTAATATTCTGATCGTCAAGAAAGTCGCGGATAAGCAAGGTGTCATTACTTTGAAGCACTTCCTCAAATTGCTGTTTTGTATCTTCTTCCGGGTTTTCCAAAGCCATCTGTCAAAAATACCAATTGATACCATTTATCTTGCAGTTTCCTGAATGAATAAAATACATGTATGAAGTCAATTAGTTTTCGGTCTAACTTTGTTTTTGTCGGACGTTCAAAAGCCTTTGGCCGCGGGGTTTTTACAGAAAAAGCAATAAAAGCTGAAACTATAATTGAAACTTCGCCGGTAATTGTAATGAGTCCTAAAGACAGAAAGCTCATTGATGAAACTGCTTTACACAATTATATTTTTGAATGGGGCAATGACCGTAAAGAGTGTTGCATGGCACTAGGGTTTGTTCCTTTATACAACCATTCATACATATCAAATTGCGAGTATGAGATGGATTATAAAAAACAACTTATCACTATTAAAGCTGTAAGGAATATAAAGGCAGGAGAACAATTGTTTATCAATTACAACGGCGAGCCGAATAATGAAACACCTGTGTGGTTCGATACTGAATAATGGCTGGCAATTAATAGTTTGCTGGTAACCGCCAACGATCACCTGCCAACTCCCCTATCCATGGTTCGTGAGACACGAACCATGGATAGGGGAAGGAAACTTAAATTATTGACTATAAAAACATTATATGAAAAGCATTGAATTTCTTTTTTTGATATTGAGCTTTTCCTCATGTAAATCCCAAGCTATCAAAATAACACCAATAAATGCGTTAAATGAAGTAGACACCCTAAAGCACGATGGTATTGTTAGCACATATCGGACAGATTATTTTTTCATTAAAGCGAACTCACGTCATATTACGGATACTATAAGAATTTTTGTTTCGAAAAATTTAGATAGTTCCCTTTTGAAGTACAGTCAATATGATATGAAATTTTATAAAGAAACAGATAATTTGAATATTGAGCTATTAAAACAGTACGATCAAAAACATAAAGCCCTTGAAGGAGAAAAACCTTTTATTACCTATACTTGGTTTGCTCGCAAACTAGTTATACATTAAATACTCAGCCACTGTGTACATACTACGGCACAAGGCCGGGCCGTGTCTCACGAACCGTGAATCGGTTAGCAGTTTGCAGCAGGCAGTTTTGTCTCTTGGCCAGCTTCAATTATTAGGTTGATTGGGAAGTAACTGCAAACTGCTAACTGTCGCCTGCCAACTTGTTTTTCAGTAACTTTCTGGTAACCATTACCAACTTTTATGCAAACGCTAACTGCTCCAAAATTTGTTGCATCAATACCTGCTACTAAATACAGAATTACTTCTATTGATTTTTTAAGAGGACTGGTTATGGTGATCATGGCGCTTGATCATGTACGGGATTATTTTCATGCAGAAGCAATGATAGATGATCCCACAAACCTTGCTACCACTACACCGATTTTATTTTTTACAAGATGGATCACCCATTTCTGCGCTCCTACATTTATATTCCTGGCAGGTACATCTGCGTTTTTATCCGGCGAAAAAAGAACTAAGAAAGAGCTTAGTGTATTTCTGGTTACCCGTGGTTTATGGTTGATATTGGCTGAAGTTATCATTGTTACATTCGGCTGGTCATTCAATCCATATTTTGGAACAATAATACTGCAGGTAATCTGGGCCATTGGCATTAGCATGGTGCTATTAAGCGTATTTATATGGCTGCCTTTTCCGATCTTATTGATTATCGGTTTAGCTATTGTTTTTGGTCATAATATTTTAGATTTTAAAGAAGCCTCAGAGCAGAATAAGTTGCCCATGCTCTGGAATATACTTCATAGAAGCGCACTCATTCCCATTTCAAAAATGCATAGCATTCTGTTTTTTTATGCCTTTCCTGTGTGGACGGGTGTTATGATATGTGGCTATTGTTTTGGAAAGTTGTATCGCAAAGGCAGTGATCCTTTATATCGTAAAAGGGCATTGGTGTTTTTAGGGATCGGTGCAATTGTATCATTTATTGTTCTTCGTTTTATTAATATGTATGGAGATCCATCGCCATGGAGTTTTCAAAAAACAACAGAACTGACTGTTATCTCTTTTTTCAATGTTTCAAAATACCCTCCCTCTTTAATTTATCTTTTAATGACCCTTGGCCCATCAATTTTACTTCTTAGATGGTTTGAAAAAATCCAAAATAAGGTTTCAGATTTTTTTATTGTTTTTGGAAGGGTTCCTTTCTTCTATTACATTCTGCACATCTTTTTAATTCATATTCTTTGCGTTGTAGCTTTCTTTTTATCCGGGTATCAACTTAAAGATTATGCAACAGGGCTTTTCTATTTCAGGCCCCAAAAATTTGGTTTTGTTTTATTGGCTGTATACGGCATCTGGGCGGGGGTAGTTTTGCTTTTATACCCTTTATGCAAATGGTATAATAATTACAAAGCAACGCACAACCATTGGGTATTTAGCTATGTATAAACAACATCTGAACCAACATTATTCCATTAGCTGCTCTACATGAGTTAGCTGCCCGTCTTTAGATACTCCTTCAACAATAACCCGGAAGGCTTTGGTTACATCATTGTTATAAAATACAAGGGTGGTCTTGTTTTTATTTCGGGATGTAATTACCTGCGGCGTCCAATACAATGTTGTGCGTATGTCTCTTTGTTCGTTACGGAGATTGACCGAAGCATAGTTAGGAGCATAAAATTCGCGAAGAGGCGTATAGCCAACTACTGTATTGTTAGATAAACCTTTGCCTGGTGTTGGCTGTGCATCAGATCCTTTTCTTGTATATATAGCAATAGCGCCATTGCCGCCATTACCATACATGCCTGATCCTCCAGCCGAAAAAGGAGGCCTCATTACTTTTATATATGCAATATCAGCCACTGGTATATTGGATATCATACCCGGGTCTGTTGACATCTCATCAAGGTAAAGCAATGGAGCGCCACCGCGCCAGTCGAGGGTAGGCGTGCTTCCCGAGGTATTTATTTGTAAGCCAGCCACTCTGCCCTGCAAATAAGTAAATATGTTTTGCGCCCCCCGTGAAAATGGATCATTTAAAACATCAAACTTGTAGCCATCTCCCCTAAACATGGCAGATGCGTACTTTTCATCCAAAACCTGTACTGTTGGTTTTATTTTGGCAGTAACTGTTACTGCTTCCAGCATTTTTCCCTTTAGCAGTTCCTGCATCCTTGCCTGTTCTTCTGCAAAAAGAAGATGACGATAAGTGCCAGAAGTATCTGGAAAAAGTGAAGACGAAAATTTTTTATTGCTGTAATCTGGTGTTCCTATCCTGCTAGTCATAAAGCTTACAGAAGCGCCAGCCAGAGTTTTGCTTGGCTGATAATAAATACGGAGTGAATCGAAGAATATATAGCCGGGATCATTAAATGTTCCATCACGCATTACCGGGGCCATTACCATTTTTGCTGCAGAATCGGTCGCCTTCACCATCATCATTATATTGCCGCCGGTGCTTAGCTGGTTTGGTGTTAGGCCAAATAACTTGCCTGACAATGACATGTATGTTGTATCTCTTGGGAAACTGATAATCGGTAGCTTTCGTTTGGTAATGTCTTCCCATTTAAAACGCCGCCAACCATTTGTCAACATCACCAGGTCAAGTTTTGCAGCTATGCTATCACTGTTGTTAGAAAAATAATAAGCAGGCTTATGTATGTTTCCCTTTAACTCGCTTGTAAGGAGGAGATGTGAAAAAATGTTATTGCTGCTATCAGTTTCTATAGCGGCATCAGTAACAGAAACTGACAGGCTAGCTTCGGTATCAGGAGGTACTATAATTTCAACTTCATTTCTTGCTCTTTTACTTAAACCCCAGCGCTGCACGTTTATTTCAGCAGGAAAGTGGTACTCGTTATTGTTGATAAATGTAATACGCTCTGCTACTGCATTCCAGTTGTTATCAAATACAGTAATAGTTAAAACCCCTGTTGGCAATGCTTCTGTTGGTATTATACTGCTTGTATTAGTAGTGTTAGCCAGGTTAGCGGTCGCTTTAAAAACAAGAGTTTGCTGCATTGTGCCTACAAGATGAAGCAGCTTTAAATTCTCCGGAGCATTTTCTTTACGGTTTAAAATGAACAGCCTTTTGGACGGTGCCAGGCCTAATTGTATAGAGATGCCTTGTTCTTTTTGAAGCGGAAGATCTGTATTGTGTTCTACACCTTTTACATCTTTCCACTTAGCAGTATATTTTACACCTGCTTCAGGTATAAGATAAAAGAAACCCATTCCATCATGAATGGTTTTTAGCGAATCTGCAAAAGCATTTCCTTTTTGAATAATGCCTTTTATTTTTACAGGCCGTCCCCATTGATCCGCCGCTTTAAAAGCAATTTTATTTTTAATGCCGGTTATCAGATCACCTCCTTCAGGAAAAAATTGCAGTGAAGCAATTACGGCAGGTATTGCCGTAGCAACTGAAGGGTTTTTAAAAAGTATTCTTACACTTTGCTCATACACAAAAGATGAATCAAAATTCAACATCCATTTTGTGTAGGCACGTACATTAAGCCTTGTTCCTTTATAATTTGCAGGAATTTCAAACTGGCCGTTTGTAACACCCCCTTCAACAATGGGAGAAGAAGCATGTAATAACACAATTCCTTTATCATCAATCCAGTCAACATATAAAGTCTTACTATCTTCTGCCGGCAATATACCCTTCATCATATAAGCCTTAAACCAAATTGTTTCGCCCGGCGCATACGCAGATTTATCGTAATGAATATAAGTTCTCTCGTGTTGGTATTGATTGCTATAAATAGCGAGGGTGCTATCCAAAGCCTGCGCATGCAGTAGAATAAAAGAACAACAAATAAAGTTCATCATTACGAATGCAAACAGGTTCAAATAAATTCTTTTCTTCATGAAGTCTGATATATAGAAGCTGTTAAATTACGTTAAGATGATTAATCTCTATGCAGGTTAACAGTTTTTCAACACCAATTTTATAATAGGTATGAAACCGTTTATTGTAACCCGGGCTTTAAAATAAGTAAACCCGCAATTGCGGGGTCATGGTGATGTTGCAAGGCGGGAGACAATAGCAAACACTGTAGGCCAAGTTTAATTTTAAAAATATGTTCTCCTATAACCTCTTTGATAAATATCTGACCTAAAGAAGTTTTGCAAGCTATAAAAAAGTGAATTTTACCGTCTTAATATTTCTGGTTTTGAGCCTTTATACACTTGCTTCTTTTTTGCCTGTCAGCATTTTATTACTGACAGGAATGTTGCTTAGCATACTTACAAAGAAACTTACATTACTGGCAGCGGTAGCAGGCGGTATAGTAGGCTTATGTATTTATTGCGGTGCAGGATTTACAGGCATTGCCATGATTGCCGCCTTTTTTCTATCAGGCTCTACAGCTACCTCGTGGAAGGCAAACAGCAAGGAAAAATTAGGAACGGCGGAAGAAAACAAGGGGCAACGAAAGCCTGGGCAGGTAATAGCAAACGGGGGAGTGGCAGCATTGTGCGGTGTATTAAGTTTACTTATTCCTGAAAATGCAATTCTCTTTAGTGTAATGATGGCTGCGAGTCTTTCATCTGCAACAGCAGATACACTTTCTTCTGAATTAGGAACGCTTTACGGAAAAAATTTTTACAATATCAAAACACTAATGAAAGACAAACGGGGCCTTGATGGTGTTATTAGTTTTGAAGGATGTATGATTGGTGTTGCAGGCAGCATTATTATTGCCCTCATTTACAGTGTGGGTTATGGGTTTGGCAATTATACACTTTATATAGTATTGGCCGGCACAATCGGCAACCTTGCTGATTCTTACATGGGCGCTACAGTAGAAAGAAAAAATTTACTTAATAATAATGAGGTCAATTTTTTAAACACTTTAATTGCTGCAATTGCTGCATTAGGTCTATTCTCATTAATTAAATAGTTATTGAGCTAACTGCAGTTCTTTGGACGAAACGTTATAAGGACTACCAATCAAACGTATATTAAACTCCCCTTTTACGCCCTTTAAATTGATTTTGGACACAGGTGCTTCTTCGTTTTGCGGAAGTGTAAGTTTATAAGCTTGTTCAGAGATGATAAAACTATTGTTCAGAAGCTTGGTAGCTGCCTGCAGCCTTGAAGCTATATTTACAGGCAATCCCATTACAGTAAGGTTGTTGTTAATCCCCAATCCTACATTGCCAACAATTACTTTACCGGTATGCAGCCCGATTCCAATTTGGAACCTGTGATTAAAATGAACTTCAACATACTTTTCATTGAAAGATAAAATGTCTTCAAATATGGCTTTGCCAGCTTCTATGGCTTGCGCCGTAGCATCTTTCAGGGATGTGTTTAAACCAAAAACTGCATACAAGCCATCGCCTGCAGTTTCTATGATCTTACCTTGCTGCTCATCTATGCATTTGCGAAATAATGCAAACAATCTCCTCATTATATGGATCACATCAAAAGGAAGGCAGGTTTGTATGAAGGGGGTAAAATCTCTTATATCTAAAAAGAAAAGCGCCAGCTCTTTCTGGCTGCCTATTTCATGCGAAGATTCATTTGTGAAGTCGTCAATGTATAAAGCAATATCTGCTTCATCACGTATAATGCGATGCAGTTTTACCGGTGCATCATTTACATAAGTCTGACAAGCCAGCCGCACATTAGGAGGTAACGAAATATTAGCCTTAAGATTGTTTTCTAATTTATTGGGTTCGCTCAATCTTTCCATGCCTTCGTGTACTACAATGCGGCATGTGCTACATTCGCCCTTGCCGCCACAATCATGATAATGATGTATACCGGCTTCTAAAGAAGCTGCTAGTATAGACTGGCCATCCTCTATCTTAACTGACCGGTCGCCTATAAATTCAATCCAGAATGTCTTGTTTACCAAATTGAGAAGTTGGTTTAGTGAAAGATTTAAAATTAATGTTTTTGGTTTAGAAGGAGCGAATAAGTGGATGATAAAAAGGGTTCAGGGGTAAATTTAGCTAATAAAAAAAATCAGACTGAATAACAGTTTATTGATATGGTGGGGCAATATCAAATATCTATCTGAAGCCGCGAAGAATAGGTATTGGCACTACAACTATAAACTACTTTTAAACCCTTATCTCTATCTTTGCACACCTTCAAAATAATATGAATGAGCGAAGAAAAAAGTTTAAACTTTATTGAGGAGATCGTTGAAGAAGATCTGAAATCCGGTAAATATTCTTCCATTGTCACCCGTTTTCCCCCGGAACCTAATGGGTACTTACACATTGGCCATGCGAAAAGTATATTCCTGAATTTTGACCTTGCAAAAAAATATGGCGGTTATACAAATATGCGTTTTGATGATACCAATCCTGTAACGGAAGAAACCGAATATGTTGAAAGCATTAAAGAAGATGTACGCTGGCTTGGATTTGAATGGAAGAATGAATTGTACGCATCCGACTACTTTGAAAAGCTTTATTTGTTTGCTACGCAACTAATAAAAAAGGGCCTGGCTTACGTAGACGATTCCTCTCCTGAAGAAATTGCGGCCATGAAAGGCACACCTTCTGAACCTGGAAAAGATTCGCCATACAAGGAAAGGAGCATTGAAGAAAATCTTTTTCTTTTTGAAGAAATGAGAGATGCAAAACATCCAGATGGCGCAAAAGTGTTGCGGGCAAAAATTGACATGGCGCACCAGAACATGCACATGCGTGATCCCATTATGTATCGCATTAAACATGCACCCCATCATCGCACGGGCGATAAATGGTGCATCTATCCAATGTATGATTTTGCCCATGGCCAAAGCGATTCTATCGAAAAGGTAACCCATTCAATATGTACGTTAGAATTTATTCCCCATCGTGAATTGTATGATTGGTTTATTGAGCAATTGGAAATTTTTCCATCAAAGCAATACGAGTTTGCGAGGCTCAATTTGAATTACACCATCATGAGCAAACGAAAACTGTTGCAGTTGGTGCAGGAGAAGTACGTAGAAAGTTGGGATGATCCACGAATGCCAACCATAAGCGGCATGAGGCGCCGTGGATATACGGCAGAAGCCATCCGTGGTTTTTGTAACAAAATCGGAGTAGCGAAAAGAGAGAACTTAATTGATATCGGACTGCTTGAGTTTTGTGTTCGCGAAGATCTTAATAAAGTGGCTCTGCGACGCATGGTGGTATTTGATCCCTTAAAGGTGATCATTACAAATTATCCTGAAACCATTGGCGATGTGGAATTATTAAAGGGAGAAGATAACCCTGAAGATATACATACTGATAGTCGCGAAATTCCATTTGGAAAAGAGGTTTATATTGAAAAGGATGATTTTATGGAAAATCCACCGAAGAAGTTTTTTCGCTTATTTCCAGGTGGGATGGTGCGATTAAAAAGTGCTTACATAATTCGTTGTGATGAAGTAGTAAAAGATGAGGAGGGCAACATTACCGAGGTACGGTGCACTTATTTTCCTGAATCAAAAAGCGGCAGCGATACATCGGGGCTACATGCAAAAGGCACTTTGCATTGGGTAAGTATACAAAATGCAATAACTGCGGAATTAAGGCTTTATGACCGCTTGTTTACTGTAGAAGATGTGAATGCTTACGAAGGCGATTTTAAAGATATGATCAATCCTAATTCTTTACAGGTAGTTAAAACCGTTTATGCAGAACCTGCATTAAAAACTGCCAGGATGAATGAGCGATACCAATTTTTACGAAAAGGCTATTTTACCCTGGATACAAAAGATACTTATCATCGTTTGGTATTCAACCGTACCGTGACCTTAAAAGATGCATGGGCAAAAGAGGTGAAGAAAGGATAAGCAGCTAATTTCAAACGGTGCTATTAGCCGATAATGAAAGCCTGTATTGTAATCTGCAAAGTGCATCTTTAACCTTTCGGCACAGTTTATCCAACGCTGTTTGGATGATTCAGACTCAAGATTTAGTCATTTACTATTGATTAGTGGAATCCAATAATATCCTCCTTTTTTCACTTAGATATGCCCAGTTGTGGGTATATTCTTGCTCCAATTATTTTTCTTCATATAAAATTATGATTGACATCAGTTTGGCATAAATTTTTAATGACTCATCGCATTAAAAGCATTTATATGAAAAGACTTTCTTTACCAATGGCTGCAATTATAGCTGCCTCTGTTTTTTGTTCCTGCAATAATGATGGTGACAGCTCAACAACAACTGACAGCTCAACAACAACTTCTGTAAACACAGATGTATCAACAATGGATACAAGCATGGCAACTGCTACCAACACAAGTACCGAACCCCTGGAAAAAATGGATAAAGATTTTGTGATGAAGGCAGCGTCAGGAGGTATGATGGAAGTTGAATTAGGAAACCTTGCACAGCAAAATGCTTCAAACCAAAGAGTGAAAGATTTTGCATCTATGATTGTTCGTGACCATTCAAAAGCAAATGATGAGCTAATGTCATTTGCCTCACGCAGAAATATCATGATGAATTCAGATTTATTAATGAACCTGCATAAATCTCATATAGAATCTATGAGAAAGAAAACCGGTAAGGCTTTTGATAAAGCTTACATGAATATGATGGTAGCGGATCATAAAAAAGACGTAGCCGATTTTGACAAGGCTAGTAAAATGTGTAAAGATCAGGAATGCTTAGGCTTTGCGTCTAAAACATTACCTGTATTGCAAATGCACCTCGACTCAGCCCAGGCTATAAATAAGAATTTATAAGAACAACTAAAAGCAGAACAAAAAAGACCGTCCCGAAAGGACGGTTTTTTCTGTTCTGATCTTTTTTTGGAAGATAGGGTCTGAAGGCCAGTGCCTTACTTAAGTAAACACTGATGCGTAAAGAGAAGGATGCGGGTTAAGCCGGGCATAAAAGCGAGAGTTCATTGAGAAAGTATTTGCTTGGTAATACCTGCCACGTTTTAACCAGCATAAGACTTCAAAACAATAAACGTCATTGCGAGGCACGAAGCAATCTTTTTTTTTGTTATAGTTGAATAGAAGTGAAGGAGATTGCTTCGTGCCTCGCAATGACGTGCATGGAGCGGTATGGCAAATGCGTTTATAATTATAAGCAAATTCCAACAAAATTTATTGGTCGGTCATGTATGCTCGCCAAAAACTTTGCGCAATATATCAGAAACTTCTCCAAGCGTACAATTATTTTCAACTGCTTCTATAACAATAGGCATGAGGTTTTGACCGTTCAAAGCTGCCCGATGAACATTATCTAAACATGCAGCTACTATATCTCTATCTCTTTTTTCTTTCAGCCTTTTTAGTTTTTGCATTTGCTCTTCTCTTATGCTATCATTAATTCTAAAAGAAGGAATAGCATTTTCACTTTGTGCCTGGAAAGCATTAACCCCAACAATAATCTTTTCAGCAGTTTCTACCTGGCGCTGGTGTTCAAAAGCACTTCGGGCAATTTCTTCCTGCATAAATCCCTGCTCAATAGCTGCTACACTACCACCTAATGAATCTATTTTCCGCAGCAATTGCCACGCTTTTTCTTCCACGTCGTTAGTCAATGTTTCTACAAAGTAAGAACCGGCCAAAGGGTCGGCTGTATCTGCAATGCCACTTTCAAAAGCAACTATTTGCTGGGTTCGTAATGCAATCCTTGCAGCTTCTTCTGTAGGAAGGTTTAGCGCTTCATCATAACCGTTGGTATGCAATGATTGCGTGCCACCTAATACCGCCGCAATAGTTTGAATGGTAACACGGCTGATATTGTTTTGCGGTTGTTGGGCGGTTAGTGTACTTCCGCCGGTTTGTGTATGAAAACGCAGCATCATGGCTTTAGGATCTGTTGCACCGGCATCTTTCATGATTGTGGCCCACATTCGTCTTGCAGCACGAAACTTAGCCACTTCTTCAAACAAATTATTGTGTGCATTAAAGAAGAATGAAAGACGTTTGCCAAAAACATTTATATCTAATCCTTTTTCCAGTGCGGCTTTCACATAAGCTTTTCCATTGCTTAGCGTAAATGCAATTTCCTGCACCGCGGTGCTTCCTGCTTCACGTATATGATACCCTGAAATAGAAATTGTGTTCCACTTCGGCACCTCTTTGCTGCACCATTCAAAGATATCTGTAATGATGCGCATTGATGGTTTGGGCGGATAGATATAAGTGCCTCTCGCAGCATACTCTTTTAAAATATCATTTTGAATAGTACCTGTAAGTTTTGTAAGATCAGCACCCTGCTTTTTTGCAAGGGCAATGTAAAAGGAAAGTAGTATAAAACCTGTGGCATTGATGGTCATGGAAGTGGAGATATCCTGAAGCGAAATGCCTTTGAATAAAGCTTCCATATCTTCTAATGAGTCAATGGCCACACCTACTTTCCCTACTTCACCTTCCGATAAAGGATGATCGCTATCATATCCAATCTGAGTGGGAAGATCAAAGGCTACACTTAACCCATTTACACCCTGGGATAACAAATAATGATACCTCTTGTTACTTTCTTCTGCTGTTGAAAACCCTGCGTACTGGCGCATCGTCCACAGCTTGCCACGGTACATATCTGGTTGTACTCCGCGGATGTAGGGGAACTCGCCGGGGAGGTCAGTTGGCAGTTGAGGGTTGGCAGTTGCCAGGTCATGTTCCGTGTAAACGGGTTTTATTTCAATGCCGCTATCCGTAAATTTCTTTTTCATGTGAACGACTTTAGGCCCTCTCTTCAGGGGTATTGTGTTGGCCCTATCTCATCAACTTCTTTGCTTCAAAGCTTAAAGCATCCAGAACGATGGTATGCAATGCTGCATCTTCATGGTTCATCATCACCTCAAGCAATTGTTTATTCAACTGTGTTGCTTTAGCATCTTCAGGTAAGATAGTAGCTACCTGATTTATGATAAGCATGCTTTGGTCTCTTAAGTTTCGTACAGCATCCCAGGCAATTTTGCTTACATAAATTTGTTGCGATGCATTGTATTCAAATTCCTGCTTAATACTTTCTATAAGCAAGGTTTGCATTTCTCTGGCCGTTGCCTGGGGATGGCTTACCCGGCTTATAAGATTGGGTATGGCGATACGTTCGCATAAAACGGTCAGGCGTTCGTAAGCCTGCAATTGCAAGGGTAAAGCATTATATTTTTCGGGAGCAAGTTCCACTGGTTTTTTATTAACTGCCTGCTGCCATTTGTAAAGGCTGAACAACGCAATGAGTAAAGCAAGAATAGATAAAGCCAGGCTAATGGATAATTCTGTCATAGTGTTTTACTTATCGTTGTAAAGCTATTGTTTAATGAAATAAAGATGAAGGTAGCCCTACAAAACAAAGACTTGTAAAGAATAGTGGGCCAGCCGGCAAACAACGGAGGTAGATCGTAGAGATTGCTGCTCCTCGTAATCGCGGTTTATTATTTATCATCATAATGAAATTTGCACTGTATGATCGTGCACTTTTGATCAATTCCCTTTTTTCCGGTTATTGAATAGATTAATCTGTGTTCTCCATTGATTCTTCTTGACCAAAAACCTTTTAAAGAAAATTTTAGTGGTTCTGGTTTTCCAATTCCTTTAAATGGATCTTGCCTAAGGGATTTAATTATTTCTTTAATTTTAGCAGCAATGTCTTCATCATTTTCTAGCCAGTAAACAAATTCTTCCCATGCGTGTGATGTAAATTCTACATTCATAATTCGCAATCAATTAATCTGGTTTGAAAGAAACCACTTTCCCTTCACTAATTTGATTTATTGATTCCTGGAGTCTTGATCTATTATTTTGTGTGGATAAAAGATGTCCTGTCTCCATTAAAGAATTATATTCCTGGATAGAAATAATTACAACCGCCTCATCGTCCTTATTTCTTGGCACTACAATTATTTCAGAGGACTTTGACACGTAGTCAAAATATTCTTTCATTCCTTTTCTTAATGCAGATATGGTAACAGCTTTCATAGTAAAATTTTAAATAGAAGTAAATTTACTTCATTTGTACAAAATGTTGTACAGGATTTTGGATTAACAGAATGATCTTAGGTGGTTGGTTCTACGGAGATGCACAAAGCCCCTTGAAGGGGCTTTGTTATAAGTTGGTTAATCAAATTTATTTAGCCACGACGGGGGTTACTGCCTTTCTTTTGCTTCCTTCAGGCCCTGTATTTTCATCTAATGCTTTTTTGCTGCCCAAATCAACGAGGATAGGCGCTGCCACAAATATGGATGAATATGTACCTGTAATAACCCCGATCAACATGGCAAAAGCAAAGCCTTTAGTAACCTCGCCACCTACAAGAAACAGGATAAGAATGGTTATAAACACTGTTAAGGATGTCATGATCGTACGGCTAAGTGTTTCATTAATCGCCTTATTAATAACAACTCCCTTTGGCGCGTTTGGCATTTCACGGCTATACTCCCTGATACGGTCAAATACAATTACCGTATCGTTCATAGAAAAACCAATAACAGTAAGTATTGCTGCAATAAAATGCTGGTCAATCTCTAATGGAAATGGCACTATATCTTTAAAAAATGAGAACACTGCAAGGGTAACAAGCACATCATGGAGTAATGCTACTATTGTTCCTAAAGAATACCTCCAGTCGCGGAAGCGGATAAAAATATAAATAGCAATGATCATTATTGACCAGAAGGTTGCCCACTTAGCACCAGCTTTCAGATCATCAGATATGGTTGGAAGTACTGTAGTAGAGCCAACCACATGATTTTTATCGAATTGCTCGTAGGTAACACCTTGAGGTAAATGGTTGCGCAATCCTTCCAACAATTTCGCTTCAACCATCGCATTGGCTTCTGTACTGGAGTTTTGTATTTGATAAGCAGTAGTAATGTCCAGTTGGTTATTAGTCCCAATTGTTTTGATCACCGGGCTTTCGCCAAACGATTTTTCTAAATCTCCCCGAACCTGCTCTACGTTCACTGCTTTATCAAAACGAACAATATAGCTCCGGCCTCCCTGAAATTCCACGCCATAATCAAAGCCATGGAAAACGGCACCAATGCCTAAGGCCAGCACTACAAATGAAATGATGTAGGCTATTTTTCTGTACTCGATAAATTTAAATGAAGCATGTTTGAAAATGCGGCGTGAGATGGGGGTGAAATACTCAAGATGACGTTTCTTATTTGTAAAGATGTCACTAACCCAACGGCTTACTAAAATACCGCAAAATAAAGAAAGAACGATACCAATAATTTGTGTGGTAGCAAAACCCTTTACCGGGCCTAAACCAAAAGAAAACAAAATGATTGCAGTAAGTAAGGTTGTTACGTGGGCATCCAGCACTGGCGGCAATGATCGTCTATACCCTTCGCTTACAGCCTGCACATAATTTTTGCCTTTTGTGAGTTCTTCTTTTATTCTCTCGTAAATAATAACGTTTGTATCTACGGCCATACCAATGGTTAATACCAAACCTGCAATACCCGGCGCCGTTAATGTGGCACCTGCGGCGATTAATACTCCTACTGTAAAGAGCAAATTAAGGATAAGTGCAATATTGGCCACCCAGCCGCTTGTATTATAATATACCAACATCAATAAAAAGATAACAGCAAAAGAAACAGCAAAGGCGGTTATACCTCCTTTGATAGCTTCTTTACCTAACGTTGGACCGACCACTTGCTCCTGTACAATTTTTGCAGGAGCAGGTGTCTTACCGGCTTTTAAAATACTTGAAAGATCTTTTGCTTCTTCGGCAGTAAAGCTTCCGCTAATACTTGAATTGCCACCATCAATTCTATCATTAACACGAGGTGCGGAGTAGACTACGTTATCTAAAACAATAGCAATAGAACGGCCTTTATTTGCCCCGGTGAGATCGCCCCAAATGCGGGCACCCACTGGATTCATTCGCATTGACACAGTAGGCTGTCCGGTTGTCGGATCAAAATCATTACGTGCTTCCACTACTGATTCGCCTTCCAGCGGTGCCTTTTCACGGCCCTTTGTTTTTATAGCATACAAAGCAACAAAATCAGCTTTCTTATTATCCTTTATATCAGGCATGCCATACATCCATATTATGTCCGAAGGAAAACTGCTACCAACAAATGGGTTTTGCAAATAAGTTCTTACAATGCCGCTATCATTAACAGCTACCAATCCAATTTGCCCGTTATCTATAGGGCCGCTTTGCGGATTGATAAAGAAACTTATATACTGCCCTAAAGACTTTCTGCCTGAAGTAACATCAAGTTTAGAAGTATCACCAGTTTTGCCTAATTCATCTGAAAGTTTTCCGCTGGTATCATTGCCGGTTGCAGCAGAAGCTGTTCCTGTAGTATCTTTTTTAACGGTTGTATCAAGAGCGGCTTTCCCTCCCATCATTACATTAAAGGCATCATCTGCTTTTTGAATGCTGGCCATTATTTCGCTGATATTGTATACTTCCCAAAACTGGAGGTTGGCAGAGGATTGCAGAAGTTTGCGAACACGTTCCTGATCTTGTACACCTGGTAATTCAACGGTAATTATTCCTTTCTCTTTATCAGGATTAATGTTAGGTTGTGCTACGCCAAATTGGTCAATACGTGTACGAAGTACCCGAAATGTACGGTCAAATGCATCGTTCGCTTCGCGGCGAATTTCAGTTTCAACTTTATCATTATTATCAGTGATCTTTATTTTATCCTGGTTGGCTGTAGCAAATAAAGCAGCAAGTTTGCCATTAGGATTTAATTTTTCGTATTCATTTCTAAATAAGCTAACAAAGTCTGCATCGCTGTTCGCTTTGCTTTTATTGGCATTTTCTAAAGCTTTTAAAAAGTTTGGATCTTTTGAATTATTAGCCATAGAGCGAAGCAAGCCTGATAGCTCTACTTCCATTGTAACATTGATACCTCCTTGCAGGTCAAGGCCAAGGTTAAGCTCGGTTTCTTTTGCTTTTTGATAGCTGATTTTCCCGGTAGGTCCGTAATGCAGAGTCACATCTTTAGTACTGTCCAATAATCTTTTTAATCGGTCTTTATAAGCTAGGTCTCTTACTACAGGGTCAGCATTTTTATGATTTTGGTTGACAAAATCATTTGCTCTTGCCTCCATTTTTTTTTCATGGCTCCGAACTACCCAAGTGAAGGACAAAAAATAGAAAGAACAAAGGATTAATAGAATAGTAAAGAAACGGACCAAGCCTTTCAATTGCATACACGGTTTTTTTAAGAGGGGCAAATATAGTTTTTTCAGGTTATATTCTACCTTTAAATAGTAATGTTTTAAAGTGGCCTAAGTGGTTTACTGGAGCGCATTTCAGCGCATTAAGCTCATGAATAACATTCTTCTTGTTTATTACTGGATATTCTAAGGAGCTGCTATTTGGAATTGTTTACAGTTTTTTTTGGATCAGCGCTTCTTTCTAAACCTTCTAAATTTTTATTCGTTTGTGTAATCACTCTCATAACTCCTTACTTTTGCCCACCTAAAAAATACTCTAAATGGAACTAGCATCCCGATTAACACGTTTCAGTGAACCGGAAACTTTAAAAATGGCCAAGTTAGGCAGAGAATTGCGTGCCCAGGGTCATGATGTTATTGATTTAAGTATAGGCGAGCCGGATTTTGACGTGCCGGAACATGTAAAGGAAGCTGCTAAAAAAGCTATTGACGAAAACTGGAGCCATTATACGCCAGTTGCAGGTTATATGGATCTTCGTGAAGCCGTTTGTTATAAATTTAAAAGAGATAATAACCTTGAGTATACCGCCGAGAATATTGTTGCCTCTACTGGTGCTAAACAAACCCTTGCAAACGTAATTCTTAGTTTGGTTAATGAGGGTGAGGAGGTAATTATTCCTACTCCATATTGGGTTACTTATGCTGCCCTGGTGCAATTAGGCAAAGGCATTGTAAAAGAAATTAAAACTACTCCACAGAGCGGGTACAAAATAACGCCACAGGAATTAGAAGCAGCTATTACTCCTAATAGCAAAGCTTTTCTTTTTTCTTCGCCCTGCAACCCAAGCGGAGCAGTATATACAAAAGAAGAGTTGAGTGCTTTGGCTGATGTATTTAGAAAACATCCGCAGGTGTATATTATTTCCGATGAAATTTATGAATACATCCAGTATGGTGGTACGCATGAAAGCATTGCCCAGTTTGAAGGCATGAAAGAACGTACTATTATAGTGAATGGACTATCGAAAGGTTTTGCTATGACCGGTTGGCGTTTGGGTTTTATGGCCGCACCAAAAGATATTGCAAAAGCTTGCGAAAAACTGCAGGGACAAATGACAAGCGGCACTAATTCAGTTGCTCAAAAAGCTGCAGTTGTGGCTTTAACTTCTTCGTTAGATGCTACTATGGAAATGGTAGAAGAGTTTGGGCGCAGAAAAAATCGTGTGGTAGAATTATTATCAAAAATAGAAGGCGTTGAGCTGGCAATACCAGATGGTGCTTTTTATGCATTTCCTGTAGTAAAAAGTCATTTTGGTAAAAAAACACCTGCCGGCGAATTGATTAATAATGCCGATGACCTTTGCATGTACTTATTAAATACAGCGCATGTATCAACAGTTACCGGTACCGCCTTTGGTGATGGTGATTGCATTCGTTTATCATTTGCCAATAGCATGACAAATATTGAAAAAGCTTTAGAACGCATTTCTAAAGCTTTGAAAGATTTGAGCTAGTGTTGTGCGGAAAGCGCAAGGTGCTAACACAAATTAAAACGAATTACACGAATGAACAGGACTACTAGTTGTTGATTCCAGGTCTTCCTAATCATGATCTTTCGTGTAATTCGTTTCAGTTCATGTAATAATATTCCGGCCCCTGTATAGTTTACGTGGCCCTCCTCAGAAATTGTTCATGAAGCTTTAGTACCTGTGGAATAAGAAGCTCCTGTTCATTATTTTCAATGATATAATGGCAAAGCCGCATTTTGGCGTCTTCATTCATTTGGCGTTGCATGCGGCTTAATACTTCTTCTTTCGATATCTTATCTCTTTCCATTACCCGGCTAATGCGCAGCGGCTCGGGTGTACGAATGCCAATAATATAATCTAATCCACTTGCAGACCCGC
This sequence comes from Chitinophagaceae bacterium, assembly GCA_043763635.1. Taxonomy (GTDB): domain Bacteria; phylum Bacteroidota; class Bacteroidia; order Chitinophagales; family Chitinophagaceae; genus Flavisolibacter. The sequence continues at coordinate 6,154 of JAYULK010000069.1, read as the reverse complement.
TTTCGAATAAGATGGCGGCTTCTTTTACAATGTAAGGAGTTGTTTGAAGTTTCATCCACTCGTTTGCATCTTTTATGGTTAATGGATGTACCAGTTGATTGAGTGTCTTTAATTTTTCTGGATCATTAAAAACAATTCCCGCAAGTTTGGAACGGTCTAATACCTTGTTGGTATAAATGTCCTCTCCGAAATGAGCTTGTAAAGCAGCTTTTAATTCAGGATTTGAATGATATAATCTTTTAGATGCTTCATCTGCATAGTAGACAGGTACAGGCAATAGCTCAAAAATTTTTGCTACCGTTGTTTTGCCTGAACCAATGCCGCCTGTAAGACCAATTTTTAGCATAAAACTATTATTTCAATAAAATACAAAGGCATTAAGATACACGCAGTCTTTGTGTTCCTTGGTGCCTTGGTGCCTTGGTGACTTCGTGGTTCAAGATACTTTTATATCCTTTCGACTTTAATAAAAAAAAGAGAAAGCTGTTGCCTTCTCTTTAAGTATAATTCCTGTTGCGGCCTATTTAGTAGTAGTAATAGCCACCGGCTTATTCAACTGGTTGGTCCATTCCAACGAGATGGCACTTTTTTCCAATTTTATATAACTGCCCGGATTAATTTCAAGGCTAAGCGTACCATCTTCATTTACTTTATTAACTATGCCATGAATTCCGGCAATGGTAACCACTTTGTCACCCTTCTGTAGATTATCAATAAAGCCCTTTTGCTGCTTTGCTTTTTTTGCCTGGGGGCGAATAAAAAACAACCAGAAGACCACGATCATTAAACCTAAAAAGATAAATTGAAAACCTCCACCGCCTGCTTGTAATAAATGCATGTTCATTAAATTATTTGTTTTTTGAATTAACTATCACTGCAAACTGCAGTTCTTGCTGTTTCGTGCCTTTGGTATTAGCGGTTACAAATACCTGTTTTGTATTTGGCCCTGCTTTGCCTTCACTATTAAATTTTGCTTTGATAAAACTTTCTTCACCTGGCATTACAGGTTGCTCCGGTTTTTCAGCAATGGTGCAACCGCAACTTGCGGAAGCATTCTCTATTATCAAAGGCTGATCACCTGTATTTTTGAATCGCCACGTTATTTCAGGTGTTTGACCTTCGGATATTGTACCGAGGTCCTGCTTTATAGAATCTAACCATTGAATGGTGGTAAATTTTGATGAATCAGTTACCGGAGTTATGGGTGTGGCGCTCATTGTGGCACTATCACCATTTCTGGCAACAGGTGCTTTAGCATCATTCTGATTGCAGGCTGCCATTAAGCCTGTAACAACAACGATCAAAATTTTTTTCATCTTTCTATTTTTTGCCCTGCAAATGTAATGAAATACGTACTCAGGCTTTTTTAAAATCAGTTTTATGCAATTTGCCTTCTTCTTGCAGCTCTTTATGAATATTATCAAGAATACCATTTACAAATTGCCCGCTCTGTTGGGTGCTGTATTCTTTGGCGATATCAATATATTCGTTGATCGTTACTTTAGGTGGAATGGTTTCGAAAAACAAAAATTCGGAAACGCCCATTTTCATAATGATCATATCTAATAAAGCGATACGTTCCGCATCCCAATTTTTTAATTTAGGTACAATCAACGTGGACAGGTGTTCTGATTTTTCGAGGACGGTAGTAATTAAATCCTTACCAAAGCCCAGCTTATCCTTATCTACAATTTCTCTAAAGTTCAACGATCCGGGTTTATGCAAATAAGATTTAAAAAGTTGCAAAACCATATCGGCATCATCATCCCAATTAATAAATATTTCTTCAATATGGCTAATGAATAATTCGTTGGTGACTAGATATTCGAAAATAAAAGTAAATACCTCTTTTTCTTCTTTCGGTGAGCGGCCTGGAGAAGTTATGTAGCGCTTGTATTCATCTGTATCAGCCAACTGTAAATAAAACTTGCGAACAAGGTCTTTATCAATTCTTAATTCAGGCTTTTCAATAGAAAGTTGTTCGTTATATAAAGCGTCTTCCTTTATCTTCCATAAAATGTCACTTCCCGCAATTTTTGTATTTACGTTGAGGTCCTGCTCCGAAGGCAAGTGTTTTGCTGAACGCTTGTAAGCATCTGTTTCAGCATACGCTGGTATTTGTGTAAAAAAATGAATCAGGTATATAAGGAGTTGCCGTGATTGATCGAAATGTTTTAGAAGCAGTCTCACGGCCTCTCCCGGTGTCACATCTTTATCAAGAGTGTCCAAAGTATATAAAGCCTGCATCACTTTCACTCTTACATTTCTTCTGCTAATCATGTTCAAGAACTATTTTGAGCGGACGAAGATAGGAAGGACAGATGTATGAAATTCAAATGAGCTTAATACATAGAGCTAGAGCTAAACGCTGAATGCTGAGCGCACTGATAATTTTTAAACGTGACTATTCTGCACATTGCGCATTGCGCATTGCCTATTGTTGTTCTTTATTAACTTGTCAAATGCTACCTTTTTTCCAATCTCACCCCTCTAACTGCCATTTTATTTTTTAATGAAATATTGGCACAAGAAAACGAAAAAATTTCTGATTATTTGCTCATTTCTAATCGCTTTATGCCTATACCTGCAATTTTTTCCGGTTATGGCAGCATGGCACAATAATCGCCTACCTTTGCCAATTCCTAAAAAAGGAAAAAATTTTTTCAAAATCAAAAAAAATGAGCGATATGGCTAACAAAGTAAATGTTACCCCTCTACACGACAGAGTAATTGTAAGGCCGGCTGCAGCTGAAGAAAAAACTGCAGGTGGTATTATTATCCCGGACACTGCAAAAGAAAAACCACAACGTGGAATTGTTATTGCGGCAGGCCCTGGCAAAAAAGATGAGCCGGTTACAGTAAAAGAAGGCGACAATGTACTGTATGGTAAATATGCAGGAACCGAAATCGCAATTGAAGGCGAAGACTTTCTTATAATGAGAGAAAGCGACATTTTAGCGATTGTATAATAAGAAACAAGATGAAGAGCCAATACCTAAGGCTTGAAACTTGTTCTCTTGAATCTTTATTTAATTTTTAATTTTTAATTAGTTATAATCATGGCAAAACAATTGTTTTTCGAAACTGATGCCCGCAATAAGATGAAGAAAGGCGTTGACATCCTGGCCAATGCCGTTAAGGTTACCCTCGGTCCAAAAGGACGTAACGTGGTGATAGAAAAAAAATTCGGTTCTCCTTCAGTTACTAAAGATGGTGTAACTGTAGCAAAAGAAATAGAACTGGAAGATGCTATTGAGAACATGGGTGCTCAAATGGTTAAAGAAGTAGCTTCTAAAACTGCAGACATTGCAGGTGATGGTACTACTACTGCAACTGTATTAGCACAGGCTATTATTACAGAAGGCTTAAAGAATGTGGCTGCTGGCGCAAATCCTATGGATTTGAAACGCGGTATTGACAAAGCTGTTAAGGTAGTAGTTGAAAGTCTTCGTGCTCAATCTCAAACTGTTGGAAACGACAACCAAAAGATTGAACAGGTAGCTACTATCTCTGCTAACAATGATAGTGAAATAGGAAAGTTGATTGCACAGGCAATGGAAAAAGTTTCTAAAGATGGTGTGATCACTATTGAAGAAGCAAAAGGCATTGAAACTACAGTTGATGTAGTAGAAGGTATGCAATTCGATCGCGGTTATATCTCTCCTTACTTTGTAACCAACAGCGAAAAAATGCAGGCTGAACTTGAAAACCCATACATTCTTGTGTATGATAAAAAGATCAGCAGCATGAAAGATATTCTTCATATTCTTGAAAAAGTGGCACAACAAGGAGCTCCTCTTGTAATTATCTCTGAAGATCTTGAAGGAGAGGCATTGGCTACACTTGTTGTAAATAAATTACGTGGCACATTGAAAGTAGCTGCAGTTAAAGCTCCGGGCTTTGGCGACAGAAGAAAAGAAATGTTGCAAGACATTGCAATCCTAACAAAAGGTATTGTGATCTCTGAAGAGCAAGGTTACAAATTAGAAAACGCTGACCTGAGTTATTTAGGCAGAGCTGAAAGAATTGTAATTGATAAAGACAATACAATTGTTGTTGGTGGTAAAGGTGAGAAAGAAGATATTCAAAACCGCATCAACCAGATCAAATCTCAAATTGAAAACACAACTTCTGACTACGATAAAGAAAAACTACAAGAGCGTTTAGCCAAGCTAAGCGGTGGTGTGGCTGTGTTGCATGTAGGTGCGGCTACAGAAGTAGAAATGAAGGAAAAGAAGGACCGTGTTGACGATGCTTTACATGCTACAAGAGCTGCTGTTGAAGAAGGAATTGTTCCTGGTGGTGGCGTTGCGTATGTACGTGCTATTGCTGGTTTAGATAATGTAAATACTATCAATGAAGATGAGGCAACTGGTGTGCAAATCATTCGTCGTTCTTTGGAAGAACCACTTCGTCAAATTGTTGCAAACGCAGGTATTGAAGGCAGTGTGGTTGTAAATAAAGTAAAAGAAGGCGCTGGGGATTATGGTTTCAATGCACGTACAGAGCAATACGAAAATTTAATTGCAGCTGGTGTTATTGACCCGACTAAAGTTACCCGTATTGCATTGGAGAATGCAGCTTCAATTGCCGGTATGTTATTAACAACAGAATGTGTTATTGCTGATAAGGCAGAACAAAAATCATCCGGTGCCCCTGCACATATGCCAGGTGGTATGGGTGGAATGGATTATTAATTAATTAGCTAATTAGCTCTTTGGCCAATTAGCTGATAATATAGAAAATGCCCCGTCTTTACGACGGGGTTTTTTTTGTGAGGTAAGGCTATCAACCAGCAGAGTAATGTGGAACAGTTTTTTTATTCATTAACTAAAGTCTTAAACATGAAAAAAACTTTCCGAAATAATGGGTTGTCAATTGTTTTTTTTCTTTTTTTTCTTCTAACATTCGCCGGGCAGATTGCAACGGGCTTAAAGGAGCATAATAATGAAATGCAGGAAGAAGGTGGAAAACAAGTAGCACTTGGGCAATACCTCACTTCAGGGCATTTTTTGCAATCAACTTTTGAAAATTGGGAAAGCGAATTTTTTCAAATGGCCTTGTACGTTATATTCACTATTTTCTTATACCAGAAAGGTTCTTCAGAATCAAAAGATCCTGATAAGGAAGAAGAAGTAGATGAAGAACCAAATCCTAAAAAGAAAGATGCACCCTGGCCCGTTAAAAAGGGAGGGCTTGTTTTAGGTTTATATAAGAACTCCCTTGCTTTAGCCTTAACCATACTTTTCCTTCTTTCTTTTTTATTGCATTGGTATGGGAGCCTAAAAGACTTTAATGAAGAACAGGGTTTAAAAGGATTACCATTAGAAACAGCAATCCGGTATTTAAGTAATTCGAGGTTATGGTTTGAATCATTTCAAAATTGGCAGAGCGAATTTCTGTCCATATTTGCAATGGTGGTTTTAAGTATATTTCTTAGACAAAAAGGGTCATCGCAATCTAAAACAGTTGATGCGCCAGATTCTGAAACCGGCGGTTAAATTGTAGGATCTTTCACTTTAAATATGGCCCCATTCGTTGTCAAAGGATATACGGGCCCAAGGGTAAATTACTTGGTAAGAATCCTAAACCTTTGACACTTAAACTTTCTGGCAAAGTAGTTGTCTATTCCTTCACAAAACTGTACAAGTATGAAAATCAAATTCTTTAGTTATTTAACCGTAGCGATTTTAGCTGTAACCGGCATTAATGCACAAAACGGACAATTAAAAGCCGGCCTTAATTTGGCTAATGTATCTGTAACTGATAATGGAAGGGTAGATGATGCTAACATGCTTACAAGTTTCCAGGTGGGCTTTATGGGCGATGTGTCCCTAGGCGGTCCGGTTTATTTTCAACCGGGGATTTCTTTCTCAGGTAAAGGTTCAAAAGTGCAACGTGGCACTGCAGGAACAAATGGATACTTTAAGCAAACATTTAATCCCTATTATATAGAAGTGCCGGCGAATGTTATATTTAAATTGCCTATGGGTGGTGCTGCTAAATTTTTTGGTGGTGCTGGTCCATATCTTGGTATTGGTGTAGGAGGAAAAACTGAAACAGAAGGACAAACTTTATTAGGAAAATATAGCAATGAACGCAACATCAGCTTTTCTGATGATGACCCTACCACATTATCTGATGAAGAAGGTGC
>JAYULK010000068.1:0-42874 GCA_043763635.1 Chitinophagaceae bacterium | reverse complement strand
AAATCAGATAGACCGCTTGTTTACCTGCGAGTTTATAAAAAAAGGCAACGATGTTTTTATTACTGGAAGTACAGGCACAGGTAAAAGTTATTTAGCCTCTGCTATCGGACATCAGGCGTGCTTATCAGGGTTCAAAGTATACTATGCTAATGCAGCTAAGCTTCTCTCAACTTTAAAAATGGCAAAAGCTGATGGCTCGCATCTTAGCAGTGGGTAAACGTTGTTACCATCAAAGAAATCCTCAGTCATGCTTATTTATATAGGACTCACTTTAGTTTACCTGTATCTTTGACCGTCCGTGGGCCGTGGTTGCCTTTTATCTTTGAGATTCAATATCAAACACTGTAAGTAATGTAATTCTTTCTTGCCGGTGCATACCTCCTGTAATAGCGGATAAATAAATCTTTAAACGACTTGTTTGTTGCCTTGCTAGTTCTTTTTTTTCTATGCGTAATTACTTGTGCAAGCCGCAAATGTTTTTGCAAAAGCGCTGTTGTAAAGGAATAATTATTTTCAGAAAGCAGGAATGTATATATCAAACCGGGTGCCTTTACCTAATTCGCTTGTAGCAGTTATAATGCCATTGTGATTTTCTACAATCTTTTTTACTATGGCAAGGCCAATGCCTGTTCCTGCATAGTCTTCCCGACTGTGAAGCCGTTGGAAGACTTCAAAAATTATTTCGTTGTATTCGCTTTCAAAGCCGATGCCATGGTCGGTAACGGTGATGTGGCAATATTCTTCACTTGGTTGGAGTTTGATAGTATTCTCCCCGTTATTTTTTATTTTGCTACTCTTTATTATTATATGTGGGGGCTTATCAGGAATTGAAAATTTAAGTGCATTACTTATTAAATTTTGCATAAGTTGGCGAAACTGAAATGGAATTATGTTCGCATCGCATAATTCAGTGTTTTCAATTATTGCTTGTTTGCTATTTATATCTTCTATCAAATCTTTCTTTACTTCTTCCACAATCCTATTAAGGTCGGTATTTTCGAATTCTTTCTCCGTAGAAGTTAAACGTGAAAAGGCAAGTAGATCTTCGATGAGAAATTGCATTCGTTCGGCTGAGTGCTGCATGCGGTGAAACATATCTTTACCGTTTTCAGATAAGTTATGTACCTCCTTGTCAAGAATTTTCCCTGCAAAAATTTGTATTTTGCGCAGGGGCTCTTGCAAATCGTGGCTTGCTATATAGGTGAATGATAAAAGCTCTTTATTAGCAGAAATTAATTTAACGGCCTGTTTTTCATTCTCTTGATTTTGTAATACAAGTTCTTTGTGGGCAATATAGAGCTCTGCAGTTTGCAGGTTTAATTTTTCGGCATTAATTAATTTTTCCTTTCGTTCTTCTGATTCCTTTAATGCACGGCTGATTTTTTGTGATAAAGTAAATAATTTATTTTTTGATGCGTAATCAGTCACCCCGTCTTTAATAAGCTTGACTGCATTCTCATCTCCAATAATACCCGAAACAATTATAAATGGAATGTGAGGATTTATTTTTTGTTTAATTTGGAAAGCTGAAGCACCGTCAAACGCAGGTAAAGAATAGTCCGACAATATTATGTCAGGATTAAAATTTTGAAATGCATTCTCAAATTCTTCCCGGGTTTTTACAATTTCTGAAAAGAATCTCAATCCAGATGTTTTTAATTCGCGAATAAGTAAATCAGCATCATTGGGGTTGTCTTCCAGAACAAGTATTTTTATTTCTGAACTCATTTATTACAGGATATTTTGTTTTATTGAATTACTTATTTCTTATTTTTCTCACAAGTATATTATCATCTTTGTGTCGTCAGTATTTCTTGCAATTAAAATTCAAAAACATTAGCATTAATGCGCTGCCGGCTGGCTTAATATCATCCAATACAATCCAATCTCTTTTATAGCACGAAAAAAACTATCACTATCAACAGGTTTCACAATATAGCTATTTGCTCCAAGTGCATAGCATTTAGCCACATCCGGGTCTTCTTTAGAGGAAGTAAGTATTACCACAGGAATAGATCTAAGGCTTGGATCTGATTTTACTTTTTCCAATACCTGCATGCCTGATACCTTTGGCATTTTAAGATCGAGTAATATTAATTTGGGATTTACCTTGACATCACGCAAAGCATAGATCCCCAGGCCATACATAAAATTGAGTGCTTCAGCACCATCTTTCACATGAAGAAGTTTATTTGTAAAACCACTTTTTGTAAGTGCACGAATGGTTAGTATAGCATCATCTTCGCTATCCTCTACAAATAAAATTTCAACGTTGTCGTAACTCATATTGTTCAAGATTTAAAAATTAAAATTCACTTAGGATTTTGATACAGGCAGGCTAAAATAAAAACAAGCACCTTCGTTTAATTTGGATTCAGCCCACACTCTTCCGTTATGGCGTTGAACTATTTTATGCACAATTGCCAGGCCAATGCCTGTGCCTTCAAATTCCAGCGGTGAATGCAATCTTTGGAAAACCCCGAAAAGCTTATCATAGTAATCCATATCAAATCCTGCCCCATTGTCCTTTACATAGTAAACCATATCGTCTTTCGTTTTATAAGCCCCTATTTCGATAGAGGTCTTGGATTTATATTTGGAATATTTAATGGCATTTGAAATTAAGTTAATCCATACTTGTTTAATTAGCGGCTGATCTCCCTGGGCAGGCGGAAGCACTTTCACATTAAATTCCGGGATGTTATCTCCGTCTTCAAATAATAGTTCTTCTCTTACTAAACTAATGAGAGCAGTCATATTAACCTCAAAGAACGCTACCTGTTTTCTGCCTAACTTGGAGAATGCAAGCAAATCATCAATCAACTCACCCATTTTTTTGGAATTATTAATAATTGCTTGGAGGACTTTGATTCCATCTGCATCAAATTTTTTGGAATAATCTTCCATCAAAATTTTTGAATACCCATTAATTGCTCTTATAGGGGCACGGAGATCATGCGAAACGGAATAAGAAAATGACTCAAGATCTTTATTGGCAGTTATTAACTCCGCTGCACGTTTTTCTTTCTCCTCATTTTGAAAGATAAGTTCCTTATTGGCAATGATTAACTCTTTTGCACGTTTTTCTTTCTCTTCGTTTTGAAAGACAAGTTCTTTGTTGGCGATTATCAACTCTGCTGCACGTTTTTCTTTCTCTTCATTTTGAAAGACAAGTTCTTTGTTGAGCAATTCTAATTGGGTGGTGCGCTCAATTACTTTCTGTTCTAATTGATCGTATAGTTTACGAATATCTTCTTCAGCTTTTGCAATTTCCCTGTTAGCAATACTTAACTCTGTAGCCCGTTTTTCCTTCTCTTCGTTTTGAAATATAAGTTCTTTATTAGCAATGACTAATTCTGCTGCTCTCTTTTCTTTTTCTGCATTTTGGAAAACAAGCTCTCTGTTAGCAATTATTAATTCTGCTGCTCTTTTTTCTTTTTCCCCATTCTGGAATTGAAGTTCTTTGTTTGCGATTATTAATTCGGCAGCCCTATTTTCTTTCTCTTCGTTTTGGAACTGAAGTTCTTTGTTAGCGACTATTAATTCTGCTGCTCTTTTTTCTTTCTCTTCGTTTTGATAGGCGAGTTCCTTGTTAGCGATAATTAACTCCTTTGCTCGCTTTTCTTTCTGCCCATTTTGGAATGTAAGCTCTTTATTAGCAATACCTAACTCAGCTGCCCGTTTGCTTTTTTCTTTATCCTGAAAAGCAAGTTCTTTGTTAGCGATACCTAACTCCTTTGCCCGTTTGCCCTTTTCTTTATTTTGAAATGCCCGTTCTTTGTTGGCTATTCCTAACTCCTTTGCCCGTTTTCCTTTCTCTTTATCTTGAAATGCCCGTTCTTTATTGGCTATGCCTAGCTCTGCTGCCCGTTTTTCTTTTTCTTTGTTTTGAAAAACAAGTTCCTTGTTGGCGATGATTAATTCGGCCTCCCGCTTTTTTGTCTTTGCAATTTGAGCCAGCAATTCCTTATTAGCATTTTGCAATTCAGTTTCTAATAGATCACCGTCTTTTTTTCTTTTCATGCTTATTTTAATAATGAAATATCATGCGGATTGCAATGGACTTTTGTGTACAAGCATCAAGCCAACTGCTGAAGAGCCCAAGCCTGTCACCGAAGATGAAGTAAAGATTTTAATCAGCGTTCTTTCAATTTCCGGTCTTGATTTATGGAATTTCATTTTACCTGTAACTTTTATTTGGGAAGAAAAGGTGCTTTAAATAAGTGGGTGTAAAGAATATTTTTTCTAAATGTGAAAGCACAAGATTATTTACTTTTCTGTGTAGATTATCATCCTCAAGCTTGTAAATGTTATAGGGGGCAACACATTTATAAAGCTGTTGAACAATGGTCTCTTCAAATAAAGTTGTTAAAACAATTATTGGAAAATGTTTTAGTTTATTGTGTATTCCTATTTCTTGTATACTGGTAAAACCATTTTCGCCGAGCATGTTTAAATCCAGGAAAAAAACGTCAGGAAGTTGATTTAATTTTTTTTTGTGAAGTTGAATGGATTGATGCATGTTATAAACTAACATTAGCAGGGAAGCAAAGACCTTTTTCTAACTTTTCCTTGAAAAAAAACAATCGTCTTTGTCACCATCTGCAAGTAGAATGTTTAACGCCTAGCTTTTGCGAAACTCGTTTCCTAATCGCCATTTTTAAATCTAATCAAATTATGTTGCAAGGCTAATTTTATTTGTGGCATACACACTATGATATTTAATCTAAGCACCGGTGGCAAAGTTTTTTATCATTCTAGTTGTCGTTACCATTACTTACACCAACGTTTTTATCTTTGAATCGTGTTAAGAAATATCGCTTTGTTTCAACATTGCGTCTCTGTTTTCCTAATTTTTTATATTTAATGGGGCAGTCATTCCGAAATTATTTTTACAAAGATTTTGCTGACTTAACATCTATAGAAATGATTAATTTGGAATTTCCTAATCTTAATTTACTGGCACAATTTGACAAGTCTTAAAAAAAATCTTTTTTTATAAACCCAGGCAAGCCAAAGTAATGTTTCACCAGTAGAAATTTTAAAGAAATCGGTGAAGCGAAGTTTTTGCTCCGTAAACAATTATACAAATAAGAGTTTGCATCTAACAGATTCAATTATTCGGATGACGGCAGCGCTGCCAATAACTACATATTTCCTGTAACAGATCAGCTATCCGGTGGATGTTATGCTCCTTTTCAAAAAAGCCTTGAACGCTCATTCGGTATGCTTGTTTTATAGCAAGATCGGTGGCAGACGTAGTTAAAAATATGAATGGAATAGCTTTTTCCTTCGTGGTTTCGTCTTCCATAATTTGCTGCCGCAATTCAAGCCCGCTCATGCCCGGCATATTGATGTCACTAATAATCAAAAAAGGCTGGTTAGTTGTTTGTTTGAGAAAGCCAAGTGCATCACGTGCATTTGAAAAACAAATAAGTTCATTATTTATTCCTTTCAACGCCAGAGCATCTTTTATCAATTCACACTCATCCTTATCATCATCTATAAATAAAATTGGTCCGTGCTTCATTCTTATATTTGGGTTTTTAAAGGCAGTGTAATAATAAATAACGCACCTTCTCCTTCTGAGCTTTCGGCATGAATTGTTCCCCCGTGGCGTTCTACAATTTTGCGGCACAGTGTTAATCCTAATCCGGTACCTTCAAACTTATCTTTGGAGTGCAGCCGTGTAAAAGTTTGAAAAATCCTTTCCCCCTCACTGTGGTTAAAGCCAATGCCATTGTCCTGAACGCTTATTCTTACGAAATCTAGTTCCAATTCAAAAACATCTGAACTTTTAGTTCCTTTCACTATTTCCCAAGTAAGCCTAATAACCGGCGCCACGCCTTCTTTTGCAAATTTTAATGAATTGTAGATAAGGTTGTAAAACAACTGATGAAGCAGCACAGGAGCACCTTCTATCTGAGGCAGGTTGCCGTATTCGATGACGGCGCTTTTTTGAGCGATGAGCATTTCCAGGTCGGTTTCAATATTTTGAATCACTTTTTTCAGATCAACAGGCACGTTCAACTGCTCTGTTGTACTAAGTGATGAATAAAGCAATACCCCGTCAATCATTTGATACATGCGGTCGGCGCTTAGCTCAATTTTTGAAAGATAGGTTTGCGCTTTATCCGGCAAAATGATTTTAAACTCCTCCTGCAACCGGCTGCCAAAAGTCCTTATTTTCCGCACCGGTTCTTTTAAATCATGAGACGCTACGTGGGCAAACTGTTGCAGGTCTTCATTGCTGCGTTGCAGTTCTCTGGTGCGTTCGGTTACCAATACTTCTAATTTTTCAGAAAAACGCTTCTGGTGGTCAATGTCCGTGCAGGAGCCAAACCATTTTGTAATGCTTCCCTCCGCATCTCTAACAGGCAATGCCTTTCCTAAAAACCATTTGTAGCTGCCTGTAAGCTTGTCTTTAAAGCGGTATTCGATTTGGTATGGCTCGCCACTTTGTACAGAATGATACCATGTATCAATGCATAACTGTACATCATCGGGATGTAGGATCGGTATCCAGCTTTGGTCACCATAGCCTTCCTCAAAGCCGGTAAACTCATACCAGCGTTTATTGTAGTAATCTAAATAGCCATCAGATCTGGATGTCCAAACAATTTGAGGCATACTATCGGCAAGAGTGCGGAAGTGCTTTTCGCTTTCCTTTATTTTTTCTTCAAACCTTTTTTGTTCGGTAACGTCCAGCATTGTGATGGCGATGGAACTATAGGGCTGTACAGTAGGATATTTTAGGCGTAAAATCACCTCCTTGAGTTCGCCAGACAGGCTTTTTATAATTGTTTCTTCGTTGAAATAGCCGCCACCATTCCGCATTAAATCCATTAAGTTGAACACAGTCCGCTCTGTCATGTTCACAAAAAACTTTGAGCGGTTGGCTACAAAATGGTCTAAATCTTTTGAACCCGTTAAATCAAGCAGACCTGCATTAACGCCCAATATTTGCACCTTGCCTAACATTTCGTACAATTCTTCGGGATGGGCAGCAAAGTAGGCTGCATAATCTGTAATGCCCGCAGCACTCAAGCTTTCCATTTTTTCATAAAAAGGGGAGTGATCTTCCTCTGTAATAGCTATCGGAGAAGAATCAAATAGACGACGGTAACGGTTCTCGCTTTCCTTGATTTTTCCTTCTACTAATTTTTGTTCGGTGATGTCTATGCCGATGCCAACGATGCCGGCAAGTTCGCCCTGCTCATTGGTGCGGGGAATGCCGTTCCAAAGTACCCAGTGGTATTCGCCTGCAGCGTTCTTTTGTCGTATCTCAAATTGGTAGGGCTTTTTGTGATGCACAGCATCCAGGTAAATGGCATACATGGGTGCAATGTCATCCGGATGGGTTACGTCTTCCCAGCTTTTTCCAAAGCCTTCTTTGTCTGTCAGGCCAACAAACTGAAGCCACCGGCGGTTAACAAAGTCAACGTTGGTTTCCCCATCGGCTGTGAAGAGAAAAGCAGGCGTATCATTTGCCAGGGTGCGGAAGCGAGCCTCACTGTCACGAATGGCCTGCTCTGCTTTTTTACGGGTCGTAATGTCAAGCACAAACGTAACCCCCTGGCGGTTGCCGCTGTGGTCAAAAGCCGATGAGCCGATGATAACATCCACGGGGTGACCGTCCTTATGCAGGTATTGTTTTTCAAACGGCTTATGACGGCCAGTTTCCTGTATCTGCCGTACGCCTTCGGCGTCAGCCTTCCGCCATTCTTCAGGCGTGATGCTTTGCCAGTCTAAACCCTGGTCAAGGTCTGCTTTGGTATAACCCAGCATGGCTAAAAGTTCGTCGTTGGCATCAAGGATGCCGCCGTTGAGGTCCCAAAACAAGACACCGATAATATTTGACTGGATCAGGTGCCGGAACTTGGCTTCGCTTTCCCGCAAGGCGCCTTCCTTTTTCTTTTCCTCCGTGGTTTGCCGCACTTCTATTACCGTACCTACCGCCTTGCCTTCAACCATGATGGGGCTTGCGGTAAAAGCCACGGAGTAAAAGCTGCCATCCTTATGCACAAACACCTCCTCGCCCTTCATGCGCTTTTGGGAGGGGAGCGCCTGGTCAATAGGACAGTCTTCCAAAGGAAAATGAGAACCATCGGGATAGGTGTGATGGATATGGTAATGAAGCTGCTTGCCTTTGAGTTCATCAAGGGTAAAGCCGGTCATTTTTTCAGCGGCCTCGTTCATGTACACGCAGTATTGTTGATCATCCATCAGGAAGAGTGCCATGTCCGTGTTTTCTGTAACGGTCTCCAATAGCTGCTTTTGGTAAGCAAGCGCCTGTTCGGCCTGATGCTGATCTGTAATGTCGGCAACCGTGCCTACGATGCGGTACAGCATTCCTTCTTCGGTAAAGAAAGCACGGGCTGTGGCTTTTATCCAACAAACAGCGCCGGAAACTTTTTGTACTATGCGGTGTGAGTTTGTGAAGGAGGTGGTGACCTTGCCAGCCAATATGTTTGCATAAAGTGCCTCCTGTTTGTGCCGGTCGTCGGGATGGATGCTTTCGAAGACCTGTATGAGGTTGCAATCATGATTTGAGGCAAGACCATATATGTCCGCCATCTTTCCGGCACCTACCAGCTCTTGTTTCTGTACGTCAAAATCCCAAACGCCCAGGTCAGATGCGTTGATAACGGTAGCATACCGTTCTTCGCTCTCCCGCAATTTATTTTCCGTTTCTTTTAAAGCGGTTATATCGGTGGAAAGTACCAACACCGAAACAACAGTACCGCTGCTATCAAACTCCGGCACAAGACGTGACTGAATGTGCCTTTTGCCGTCGGGCATGGCAAAGGTTACTTCATGAGCAGCTTTTGTTGCAAAAACATGCGCCAGTTGTGTATCAAAAAAAACACACAGGCTTTCGGGCATACAAAGTTCCCGGTACGTTTTGCCAATAAACTCTTCCGCTTTTAAGCCAGTAACATTTTCAATACGGGCGTTGGCATAGAGGTAACGAAAATCAATGCCGTGGCGGGTAATAATGTCGGGAGAATTTTCGGCAAGAGACCGGAAACTTTGTTCGCTGTCTGTTTTTTGCCCATTTGATTTATGCCCGGCTATTGCAGTTTCGTTAGTGGTTGATGATGGCTTGCCCATATACAGTAAGGTGTAATAAAATGGAAGTTACAAATTTGCATAAATGATTTAGCAATAGGTGCGGTCAAAATATTTTTACTGCGATTGTTTGTTTTATTGCATGAGTTAATAGCGGCGTTTGTATAAAAAACTCAGGCCGAGCAGAAAAAAAGATTAGACAATTTAAAGAAGCAGCACACTTATTGATACTCTCAAATTGGGGGATAACGATTATGACGAAGCAAAAATTTGATATATTAAATACAAGGGAACAGGTTGATGAATTATACGCCAAGGGGGTGTATATAGGAAAGCAAACGTTACAAACAACAGTGGTTCTTTTATACCAATTGGAAAGTTTTTATGTAGAAGTGCATTATTTGAAATTCCGGCTTCATGTAGGGCAGATTGTGTGTTCCGACTCAACAGAAATACTTAACCCGTATTTATTGCAGATCAATTTAAGTGAGCTGAACTTATTGTTAGCATAATGGTATTTACGTAAAGCGCTTTGTTTTATATTTGCTTTCTATACAAATGCAAATGGCGCCACCAATACCCCCAAAACATATTGTACTTTATGCTGATGATGATGCAGATGATTTGATGCTGGTAGAAGAAACATTGTCAAACTTTGCGTACAATGTAGATGTGGTAACAACCGAAGACGGATTAGAAGCCCTTACTTATTTAAAAGGCTTGTCCCCGCTGGATGCTGCGCCCTGCCTGATTATTTTAGATATGAACATGCCCCGGCTGAATGGCAAAGAAGCCTTAAAGGAAATTCGCAACCTGGATCGCTTTATAGAAACGCCGGTTATCATTTATACAACCTCATCTCATTTGCCTGATAAGGCATTTGCCGAAAAATACAAAGCAGGATTTATTACCAAACCGCTTGATTTAAAACAAATGACCGCCATAGCCGAACAGTTTGTGGCGCATTGTTCAGATGAAATAAAAAAGGACATCAATAGGCGATTTATATAGTGATTACTAAATAAATCCAACGATTGCTTGTTTTAATAATGCCTGATTCATTCAGGCGTTTTGTTTTTTAGAGAATAAGCCTGAATTTATTTATGGATATAATTTTTCGGTGATAAAGTGAAGGAATATGAACAATCTTTTCAAGTTCATAATTATAAACCATTACCCCTAAACTTTAGACATTAGTAAATTTCTATTCCTTGCCAAGCAAGTTTTCGGGAGGGAAAACTGATGTACATCCTAATATTTGTTAAGCAATATTTAATTCAAAAAGAAAGCTTACAAACTGATTTTTCAAATTTAGGAAGTGTACAAGCGAGTGATAAGAAAGAGTTGATAATCTAACTCGTATTACTCGTCTAAACCTATTTGCTCAGTGCATACTGGCTTCGGCAGAAGTAACTGTTGCTAATAAGGGCTTTAATTTGTACAGCAGATGAAGTTCCTCCTTGTATTGGTTCGATACCAATGTGGGGCACCACATTGGTATCGAACCACTTTATGCGATAGGCAGCGACACAAGAATTAAGATAAATTGTTGTTGCTTGATTATATTTGTACCGACAGGTAGAAAGCGGTAATTATCGAATAATACTGGCACACTTTCAGAGTTCTTATTTTTATGCGACACATTTTTGACACACATTGTCTATAAATAATTGATTCCGAGGGCTAAAGGATTCCAGTCCCGGGCACTTAGCCACTTTAGGGTGGCTTTTTAGTGTCTGTTATCCTAAGTTTAAGCTTCCTATAAATTGGTTTACAAGCTACCCCGCATTCACCACATTAGCAGGTTGCCCCATTAAAAAATTTTTTATGTTTTCTGCTGTGGCATTCAAAATTCTTTGTCGTGCTTCTTTGCTCATCCATGCTGTATGTGGTGTAATGATGCAGTTTTTAGCATTTAAAAGCGGATTACTTTCTTTTGGTGGTTCTGATGATAGTACGTCTAAAGCAGCTCCTGCAAGCATATTCTCATTCAAAGCCATGGCAAGGTGCTGTTCATTAATAAGATGGCCCCTTGCTGTATTTATTAAAAAAGCAGTGCGTTTCATTACTGCTAATATTTCCATGTTTACAAACTCAAAATTGTTTTCTGTAAGGGGGCAGTGAAGAGATATAAAATCACTTTCCTTAAAAAGGGTTGTCACATCAACTTGACTGGCGCCATCAAAATATTTTTGAGATGGATTCATAAAAAGCACATCCATTTTAAAAGCCTGGCCTATACGGGCTACCTGCTGTCCAATATTTCCAAAGCCAACAATACCCATTGTTTTATCACATAATTCCTTAAGGGGCTTTTTGCTATAACACCAGTCAATAGCAGTTTGCCATTCTCCGTTTTTTGCAGATGCAGCATTTAATCCAACATGATTAACAAGCTCAAGCAAAAGTGCAAATACATGTTGTGCCACAGAGTTAGTACCATAAGCTGGTACGTTACTAACAGGTATTCCTTTTTCTCTTGCCGCTTTTGTGTCAATTACATTATAGCCTGTAGCCAAAACAGATATTAATTTAAGGTTTGGAAGCTGGTTTAAGATGGCTCTGTCAATAGGTACTTTATTTGTAAGAATAATAGCGGCATCCCGGCATCTTTCTACAATGGCTTCATATGCTGTTCTTTCATAAATAATTACTTCGCCAAGTTCTTTAATTGTATCCCAACTTAAATCTCCGGGGTTTAATGTATACCCGTCAGTAACTACAATTTTCATTTTTTTATTTGTGCAAAGAAAATCCAATATATTTTAATGTAAGAAGCATATATAAAATGTTTAAACGTAAAATGGCTTAAAGGAATAGTGGAGAATTCTATAGGATAATGGAGAGAAGTTCTCTAAAGTATGTACTCATTCTTTTTCACCCGGTATGTTTATTTGCTTTAATGGATCTATAGCAAGCCATAGCAAAGCGCCTATACACATAACTGCTGCCACTATAAAAAGAGGATACTCAAAGCTGCCTGTGCTTTGCGCTATTTTTCCAAATATGATGGCTAAAAAGAAAGCGCCCATCTGGCCAAAAAAATTCATAGCCCCTGTTACGGTACCTGCATTGTTTCGACCTATATCAGTGCATACAGCATAAGAAACCATTACACCAAAAGAAAAAAAGCCATTGGCTGCAATAAGGCAATACGAAGAAAATATTGCGTGAGAAGATGTAGCTGCTAACAACAATAATAAGCTGCATAAGCCCAGGCCCACCATGCCTACAAAGCGCCGGCCAAAGCGCAGGCCTTTTCTTTTAACCAGAAAATCTCCCGCAAAACCGCCAATTAAAAAGCCGGCTATGCCAACAAGAAATAAAACAAAAACTATAGACTTCATCTTGTCCTCTGAAAAGCCTCTGCCTTCCTGCAGATAAACAGGCATCCAGGCAACAAAAAAATAATTTGCCCACTGGCAACAAAAGTACATCAGCATGAGAGCCCACAGGTTACGGTTTTTCAAAATCAGTCTCCATGATATGGAATGTTGTGATGGTGAAAACCTGCTGTTGTTTTCTATGTGCGCCACCTCTTTTATAGTAATCCCCTTCATTTGCCGCGGCGTATCTTTAAACCATGCGAAACAAACAAGTACCCATATAATTCCGATGCCTGCATTTACATAAAAAGGCATACGCCATCCATACGCTACCGCTAACGGCACAATAATGAGCGGAGCAATAGCAGACCCTATTTGCGAGCCAATACCCACCCATGTTAATGAGCGGCCCATTTCACGAACCGGAAACCACCTTGACATTACAATCATACAATTGGGATAAGTTCCCGATTCTCCCATTCCAAATAAAAAACGCAAAACCATTAAGGAAGCTAAACCGGTGGCAAGCCCTGTTAAAGCAGTAAATAAAGACCACCATAAAACAATGCGGATAAGAACCTTTCTCGGGCCAATACGGTCGCCCAATATACCCGAAGGAATTTCAAACAATGCATACGCAAGTGAAAAAGAAGCCAGCACCCAACCAAATTGTTCATTGTTCAAACCAAACTCTGTTTTTACTCTAACGCCTACAATAGAAATGCAGATGCGGTCTAAATAGGTAAGGGTGGTTAATGAACAAAGCATTACCAGCACTCTGTATCTATGGGGAATACTCCACTTCATTTAATAAAGCTGAAATGAAGAACTTTTAAAAATACTGACGATAACCATTGGATAAATATAAAGGATGGGTTTTTATATATTATTGGTATTTTCCTGCATTAAGTGTCAAGTGATGGCTGTTGCGCCTTTTTACCATTAATTATGAAGGGTGGTTTAATAATTTTGTTTCATGAAAGTAGCATATCTGTAGCCTGAAAGTGTAGTACCAATCTTTCAGAAAAATAAATATCTATAGTAGAGAAATAACTGGGTTTATATTGATATTATTCAGTAGTTATTTACAGCTAAAATTAATCGTTAACTATAATTATTTAAATTGAAATTCGTCTTAATCATCCACGAAGTAAGTGACTATCAAAGTTGGAAAAAAATATTTGATAACGCATCTGACATAAGGAAAGAAGCAGGTGAGATTTCATATCAGGTTCTGAAATATGAAAAAGATGCTAATAAAATTGTACACTTTTCATTATGGAATAGCCTGGATAACGCCAAACAGTTTTTTGAATCACCAAAATTGGTTCAAATTAGAATAGATGCAGGAGTGAAATCACCCGACTTTATTTATTTGGAGGAAATTGAAAAAGGAATGTTGTAGATATAAAACACCTTTAGGAACACAGTATTAGCCAATGCAGAACTGTAGTATTAAATTCAAACTTTATAGTTCTATATTGAACAAAAAGTTATAAAATCCTCAATGCGAAATAAGTTAGCTGCAAAGATGATGCACAAAGCCATCCGCCTTGCATCGCCGGATACGTGGCACCTGCGCTGCATCGTTAACAAAAGCAGAATATGCAAAGCTGCAATTATGTTGCTTTCATCATAGAAATCAAAGAGGGGTAAAGATTGTATTCACTTTTATAAAACAGGTTTTTTTACAAACATTCCACTATAATATTCCCAATACGCAAATCCCAAAAAAAGGTTAGGCACAATTAGCAAAACACCCATTAACCAGCCAGAAGGAACTAAAATGGTGTGGTACAATAATACATTTACACTAATGGGGAATAATACAACCGCGAAGAAAGGGGCATACCGGTTTACCAACATTGATATGCCACCCGCAATCTGAATGGATTTTATCATAGGATAAAAGTATCCTATTCCCATGAGCGCCTCTTTAAATGCAGCTACCCTGCCTGTATGATTTGGTTGATAGGGAATAAAATGCAGGAAATAATCAAGGCCGAATACCAGGTAAATAAAACCAAGCAGTATACGCGAAATAATAGTGGCTCTCTTCATTTCGTTATAATATTTATTGTAGTCATTATTCGTTGTTGTTATAATCAATCAATCAACTAATTAACTAATGAAAGGTGAGTAGATAATAAACTGGAGGCTAATGTATGTTTGGCATATAATGCTCCGCAACTGATTTTACCGAGTCATTCATAATAAAATTATGGCTTAACACCAGGATTTATAAAACTATTTATACTTCATCATTCGATAAATACAAACACTAATCTCTCATTTCCCACGCCAAAGCGCTGGCGCCTAAAATAGCAGCATCAGCTTCTTTAAGTTCACTAAAAATCAGCTTAATCTTGTTTTGAAAAATGGGCAATAAACTCTTTTCCATGTGTTCTTTGGTTGGTTGCAAAATAAGATCGCCTGCCTTTATAACGCCTCCAAAAAGTATTATGGCTTCAGGTGATGAAAACATAATAAAATTAGCCAGGGCTTCGCCAAGTATTTGCCCCGTATAATTATAAACCTCCCGGGCAATTGCATCGCCGTTTATGGCACATTCATATATTTTTTTCGAATCAATTTCTTCGGGTTTGTATTGGCGCAATGTGCTTGGGGTTGCCTGCGAAATAAGCATTTCCTGTGCAGTTAAAGCTATGCCTGTGGCAGAGGCATACGCTTCTAATGAACCATCAAGGCCCGTTGACCAATGCTTGCGGCCTCCAGGCCGTATTACTGTATGGCCCAGTTCCCCTGCAAATCCATCATGGCCATAAATCAGTTCTCCATTAGCCACAATGCCACTACCAACGCCTGTTCCAAGCGTGATCATAATAAAGTCCTTCATACCTCTTGCAGCGCCATAATTCATTTCTCCAACAGCGGCTGCATTGGCATCATTGGTTAAAGAGCAGCGTATGCCGAATTGTTCTGTAATTAATTTGGCTAATGGAATAACACCTTTCCAATGAAGATTAGGAGCGTAGTCAATAGTTCCTGTATAAAAATTTCCATTCGGTGCTCCTATGCCAATGCCTTTAATATTTTTTTTGCCAATAGTTTCTATTGCAGGTGCTAATGCAGTAAATAATGCAGTGACAAAGTCTCCTACTTCTTCAAATTTATTCGTAGGTAACTCACCTTTATAAGTTATGATGCCACGGTGGTTTACAACCCCGTATTTTGTTCCTGTACCTCCAATATCTACGCCTATGGCAAACTGTTGTGTTTTGTTCAACATTATACTTATTTCATTTTTTTATCAAATTCAAAATCAACCTTTGAAATCTTTCACATCATAATCAATTCCGAGTGCCTTTAAAATGTTTTTCGCCCTTATTGCATAAAATGCGAGATAAGCGAAGCAGGCTACACCTATAATAAATGATGCCTGAATACCCAGCATGTCACTGTCTGCTAAAAAGCCCTGAAGCAAACTGATTACACCACCGCCCATGATCATCATAATTAAAAAACTTGCTCCTTCATTCGTATGCTTTCCAAGGCCTGCAATAGCAAGTGTAAAAATACAGGGCCATAAAGTAGAACAAAATAATCCTACACTTATGAATGCATATACGCTTACCATTCCATCAGCCAGCATGCCAATAAGCAAAGCTATAATGCCAAGTAAAGAAAATATAAGCAATTGCCTGGCAGGATTTCCTTTACTAAGTAAGTCGCCAATGATTAGTACAATAATGACAAATCCATAAATATAAAAGGGAGTAATATCGTGATTGGCAATTTTATTAATGATTAGAAAAACACCAAATGCCAGGTAAGGCATAATAAAACGAAGAATGGATTTTGTGCTGCTGGTAAGGTTAAAAGCACCTATAGAAGAAGTCCATCTTCCCATCATAAGGCTGGCCCAAAACAGCGAAACAAAAGGGGCTATACTTTCCGTGGGGAAAGGTTTGCCATCAGCCGTTGTAAGGTGTTCCGTCATAAATTGAGGAAGATTACTGGCTGTAGATACTTCTACGCCTACATAAACAAAAATGCCAATCATTCCCATAACCAATTGGGTATAATTTAAGGCATTGCGTTTGACACCTCCTGCAACAGCAGGGGCAATATCTGTAGGAGTGGCTATTCTACTGGTTTCTTCTTTCTCATTATCTAATTCAATTTTATTAGGTATGGGAGATAATTTAAAAACAATGGCTGCCAATAGAAAAGCAGCGCCTAAAATTAAATAAGGGGTCTTAACCGCACCTATATCAGCAATCTTATCATTGCTACCGGTTACAGATCCAAATATCGCCAGGCTCACTATTACAGGGCCAAGAGTAGTTCCAAAATTATTTACCCCACCGGCAAGGCTTAACCGTTGTGCGCCTGTGCGGCGGTTGCCCATTACAATAGCCAATGGATTAGCAGCCGTTTGTTGTAATGAAAAGCCAAGTCCTACTACAAACAAACCTGTGATCATTAATATAAATGATTCTGATTCTGCAGCAGGGTAAAATAACAAAGTTCCCAATGCTGAGATTACAAGACCCAATGCAATTCCATTTTTATAACCTAGCTTATTTAATATATCTCCGCCACTTGCCCTGCTTACAACAAAATAAATGATAGAGCCAACAGTATAGGCTACATAAAAAGCAAAGGAAATCATTTGCGATTGCCATGCTTCAAGATTAAGCTTTTCACGAAATACCGGAATTAAAATATCGTTGCTGGCTGCAACAAAGCCCCAGAAAAAGAAAACAGATACAAGCACTCCGAATTGAGACCATTTGGTTTGTTCAGTCATTTGGCAAATTGTATTTGGTTTATAAATAGCAGGGTAAAAATTTGTTCAAATTAAACACAAAATGTTGATGCAAAAATTTATCTTGACGATCTGATAAAAAAATCCCGCTATTGTTGTTGATGATAATATTTTCAATTGGCAGGTATATGATTTTCTGACTAACTTGAAAATTGTTGACTAAATCGTTTATGGAAATTATTCATGTATCAGCGGAATGCTATCCCGTAGCAAAAGCAGGAGGCCTGGGAGATGTAGTAGGTGCATTGCCGAAATATCAAACAGAGCTTGGCCATATTGCAAAAGTGGTGATGCCCATGTACCGCACTAAATTCCTTTATGATAATGATTGGGAGCTGGTGCACCAGGGAGGTCAAAAGCTTGGAAACAACTGGTTTCAATACAATATTATAAAAGAAAAAAATAACAAGCTGGGGTTTGATCTTTACCTTATTGACATACATGGCCTTCTTGATCGTGAAAAAGTATATGGTTATGATGATGATAGCGAACGCTTCCTTGCATTCCAGATTGCAATATGCGATTGGCTTAATAAATGGCAACACAAACCCGATGTGATTCACTGTCACGATCATCATACCGGCCTGATTCCATTTATGGTTAAGTATTGCTATGATTTTAATCAGTTAAGTAATGTGCCCACTGTATTTACTATTCATAATGCAGAATACCAGGGATGGTTAGGCTGGGACAGGTCTTATCTAATACCTCCGTATGATCCATGGAAAGGAGGACTTCTTGAATGGAATAAAACAATTAACCCATTGGCTTCGGCTGTAAAATGTGCATGGAAAGTAACCACTGTAAGTCCTACTTACATGGAAGAGTTGAAGCATGAGGCGAATGGATTGGAAAGTTTATTTCAATATGAAACTGGTAAAAGTGTTGGTATATTAAATGGGATTGATGCTAATGTTTGGGATCCTTCGAAAGACAATTTTTTGTTTAAGAACTACGATGACCACCTTGTAAAAGAGGGTAAGAAGAAAAATAAAAAAGAGTTGTGTGCTCAATTTAACCTTGATGTTGACAAACCACTTATCGTTTTTATTGGGAGATTGGTAGGAGAGAAGGCGGCTGATCTTTTGCCTGATGCTATTCGCAATTCTGTTTACCAGCATCAGGGCAATGCAAATTTTTTAGTACTTGGTTCCGGCGACCCTGTGCTTGAAGAAAAAATTGATTCGCTGCGTTCGCAATTAGGAGGTTATTTTAATAGCTACATAGGATTTAATGAAGGATTAAGCCACCAGATGTATGCAGGCGCAGATTTTTTACTGATGCCCAGCCGCGTAGAACCTTGTGGCTTAAATCAAATGTATGCCCTTCGCTATGGCACTATACCTATGGTAAGAAGTACAGGAGGATTGAAAGATACTGTTAAAGATTTTGGAGATTGGCAGGGATATGGCATAAGATTCAACCAGCCATCAGTGCAGGACATTACTTATTCTGTGGGAAGGGCTATAGACCTTTATTATAACAAAAGAGATTTGTATAACTGGATGCGTAGCTATATGATGCAACTGGATCATTCCTGGGATCATTCAGCAGAAGAATATATTAAGCTTTATGAGTCGTTGCAATAAAAGACAAATTGAAAATTTGATAATGGAGAATGGCGCATATATAACACAAAAGGAAAGTGTTTTAGGGAGCAAGGGTTTTGCCTTCGCATTAAGAATTGGTAAGCTTAATAAATTTCTTGTAGAAAAGAAAAGAGAATTTATCTTGTCAAAACAAGTAGTTCCTTCGGGAACATTAATGGGTGCTTTAATCAGAGAATGGGAAAATGCTTCAAGCAGGAAAGTTTTTTTCTATAAACTTACAATAGCTTTGAAAAGATTACCGGTTAACACTGCTTTTTCATTCGCTATACATACATGATAAAATCTTACATTCCATAAAAAACGATTACTTGAATTTATTAAAATACTTACTGCAAGCATCAAAATGTCCAAGAAAAGTATCATCAATTTAATATCATAAATTATAAATTAGTGTTACAACAAATCTTCATTATAAAATTTCAAATTATCTATTACTAATTATATGAGTAACGAAATGCTATCTGTAATATTAGGTGGTGGTGCAGGTACCAGGTTGTCGCCACTTACTGCATCCCGATCTAAGCCAGCAGTACCCATTGCAGGCAAATACCGCCTGGTGGATATTCCAATTTCAAACTGCCTTAATTCCGGCATTAATCAAATGTTTGTATTAACGATGTTCAACTCAGCATCGTTAAACAGGCATATAAAAAACACCTACCATTTTAGTGCTTTTAGCAAAGCCTTTGTTGATATACTGGCTGCTGAACAAACACCCGATAACCCGGCGTGGTTCCAGGGCACAGCCGATGCAGTGCGTCAGGGTCTGCGGCATCTTGAGCCATTCGATAGTGAGTATATATTGATCCTCTCCGGCGATCAGTTATACCAGATTGATTTCCAGGAAATGCTTCAGGGACATAAAGATGCCGGTGCTGATATTACTATTGCCACCATACCTGTAGCTGAAAAAGAGGCATCTGACTTTGGGATTTTAAAAACAGAAAATGGGTTTATTACTTCTTTTATAGAGAAACCCAAAAGCGGTTTAGAAGATTGGGTAAGTGATACGGGAGATGCAATGAAAGCCAAGGGGAAAGTATACCTGGCTTCCATGGGTATTTATATTTTTAACCGTAAGCTTTTGTTTGATCTCTTATTAAACACCAAAAAAGATGCAGCCGATTTTGGTAAAGAAATAATTCCGCAATCCATTGATGCCTACAAAGTAGCCAGCTACCAGTATGAAGGTTATTGGGAGGATATTGGAAACATTCGTGCTTTTTTTGAAGCCAATCTGGCCTTAACAAAAGACTTGCCTGAATTTAATTTATTTGACAATGCCCGTGCCATATATACAAGGCCGCGTATGCTGCCTCCCGCAAAAATTAGCGGCACTACGTTACAACATGCTATTATTGCCGAAGGGTCAATTATAAACGCAGCAAGAATTGACAATTCAATAATTGGCATACGTTCCCGCATTGGCAACAACACTACTATTTTGAATACTTATTTAATGGGTAGCGATTTTTATGAAACCCTTGCAGAAATAGATGCCGATCAGCAAAGTGGAATTCCTTTATTAGGGATAGGACAAAGATGCCATATAGAAAATGCTATTATTGATAAAGATTGCCGGATTGGTAATGATGTAAGGGTTATTGGGGGGAATCATTTAGAAGACACCGACAATGAATTATATACAGTAAAAGAAGGAGTGGTGGTGATTAAAAAAGGTGCTGTACTTCCAAATGGCTATACTATTGGATAATATCTTACCTTTTATTAAATCATAAAAGTCAATATCATTTTTTTGCCTTCTTCTCCCCAGTTTTTCATCACCTTATCAAGTAATTCAACCATGGTTTTATAATTTACTTTTTTGCCCTTAGTAGCGGGTGTGGCTGCATTAAGGTTTACACCGTTTACTTCTACTTTGGTAGCAAACCACGTAGCATGTAACCTTGGAACGCCCATACCCAATATCATCCCCGGCAAGCCATGAATGCTTTCAGGTCCACCGGATACAAGAAGTTCGTCTGTATAAAAAGCAAAAACACCAATGCTGTCTCTTAATATGCCAACGGCTTTGCGGCATTCAAAACCGGCAATAATTCTTGTATCGGAGGTTAGCTTCCATTTAATTTTTGCAATGCTGTCTTCTACTAAAAACGTTTCTTCAAATACGGGTTTTTGCGATATGGATCTACCGGTTTTATAATCGGTAAATATTACATTTTTATCTGTAGCAAATTCGTTCCTCATACGTGGGTCAGAGGCTACTTCTTTTCCGGGTTTATATATTGATCTTGTGCTATCGCCAATAAAATCAAAATACGATAACATAGTTTCGGGCAAACGATCCTTTATCATTTCAAACCACCTTGGAGATACTTCTTTATAAAGTTGCCTCACGTAAACTGTTTTTTCAAACTCAACCTTTATTGTATTGTAAAATTTTGTTTGACTGTGTAATGCAGAGGCAGAGCAAAAGAGAAGTATTATTAAGCTTAAATGTTTCATAACTATTATTTTGTTGCAGGCATTTTATTAAATGACCATTCGAATTTTAGTAAAAAATAACGGCTAACTCTTAAGAAGCGGGAGTCAGTAATTGTTTCACCATTTATGCTTCTGTTATAGCCTCTATTCTGATTCAGAATGTCATTGGCAATAAAGAATATTTGTCCTGACTTGTCTTTTAGCACTTTGCGGCTAATGCTGCCATTCCATTGAACAATGTTGGTGTTTTGGTTAAAGACAGCAAGGCGCTGGCGCATATCAACATTTACATCACTGCTAAGTTCTATTTTGCCAGGAAGCATTACGTAGCCATTTGCCCTGCCTCCATAGGTATAAAAATTATTATTTATGCTGGTCTGAAAAGATGATTTAGAGCTTGTATGGCCAATCTTAGGGCCTATAGAAAAATTATATTTTTCAGTTACACTATAACTTATGCCATAATTTACTTCATAATTCAGGTAATTATTTTCGCCTTTATTATTATTAATGATGATAATATTTCTACCTCCGCTTAAATAAGAATACACATTATGTCTGAATTTTTTTTCGCCCTGTCCCCGGCTCCACTGTAAGCCTATATTGTAGTTATTATTTCCATTTACATTAACCGGCGTAAATGTTCTCTTGCCAGTGGAGTCCAAATCAATAGTGCTTGCATTTGTAACAGCATTTTCAGTAATATTATAAAAGCCATAAGCAAAAAAGTATCTTGATGAAAGCACCTTATAACTATTATATGAAGTGTTTAAGCTATGGTTAAAACCAACCTTCAAATTGGGATTGCCAATAAATATATTTAAAGGATCATTATTGTCTCGTAATGGCTGCAACTGGTTAAGTGAAGGTTGACGTGTGCTTCCTCTATAGCTAACAGAAAAACCAGTTTGTGGTTTAAAGGCATAAGAAAACTGTGCCTGTGGCGTAACATTAAAAAAGCTATAAGTGTTACGAACCATATTATCAAGATTATTTAATTTTAATTGAACTGATGATACCCCGGTGCCAAAGGCAAATTTTGCTTTTTTGCCCATATACCTCATTGTTGCAGTACTGCTATGTGAAGCTGCATTAAAATCAAAATTATTACTGAAAACAGTGTCTAATGTTTCATACTTACCATTGTTGCCTTTATTATAAGTATTAAGGTTTGAAGAGGAATTAATGTTATTGAAACTATACTCTAGTATTGCATTCCACTTTAATGAAAGAGGTTCGCTAAAAGTAACTTTTGAACCGAGGGTATGCGAGCTTCCCAATCCCGTTTTTAATTGATCTGTCGTGGAATCCGGCCGGGCTAAGTTATTTTTGTAAATAGTTATGCGGGAATTAAGCATTCCATTTTGGTCGTCTTCTGTAATGCCCTGGCGCAATGTCATTAACAATTGCCTGTTTTTCTTTTTAAAGAGTTGTTTGTATGTAAGTTGGTTGTCTAACTGTTTTCTTTCTGTTTTATTATCTCTTGTTTGGATCCTTTTGTTCAAGGTATCAAGGTTATCATTAAGTGATTCACTATAAGTATCAGTAAAAGCATCTGATGTTTTATAAATACCTGCTGTGGCAAATTTTATTGAAGCAAATGAATCAATTTTCCACTCGTATTTGCCATTTAAAGCATGCTGTATATTTAGCCCATTTGATTTTGTAAAGTTGTTGCTGTATAGAGAACCTCTTTGCGTAATGGTTTGAGAGAGTGTAGAGTTTTCGTTCACTGTTCCCAACCGGTTAAAGCGGTAAGACCCATTTACATTTTGCTTATCAGCATTCCACTTGTTGGCAAACAAACCTCCTGCTGTATATGCATCGGGTAACCCACGCAAACTCCAATCATTGAATTCATCATTGTTTCCAAAACTGTAGTAATATCCATTGATCTCATCATATTCAAAATCCTCTTCCATTCCAAGCTTTCCGCGGTCTTCCCAATTCAAGCTCCCTGTATTCAAATTGGTCTTGGTGCCATAAAACGATATTTTTCTTTTCCCGACGAAATTGTTATAGAGCACTTTTGAATCAATGTATTTTTGAAAATCAGTTGCTGCATGTGCCCTGCCAAATGCTCCCCGCTTACTGCTTTCTTTTAATTTTATATTTACTGTTTTTCCTTCTGTTCCTGTAGATATGCCTTTCAGTTGTTGCTGGTCGGTTTTGTTATCGAATACCTGCACTTTATCAACTGCTTTTGACGAAATGTTTTGTGTAGCCATCGTTGGATCATCACCAAAAAACTCTTCCCCATCTACTAATACTTTTTGTACTCTCTGGCCCTGTGCGGTAATATTTCCTTTGCTATCCACCTGGAACCCGGGTAACACCTTTAAGAGGTCTTCAACTGTAGCTCCATCTCTAACTACAAAACTATCTGCGGTAAACTCCGTTGTATCTCCTTTAATGCGTACGGCCTGTCCGCTTTTAACTACCACTTCTTTGAGCAATTGAGCTTTTTGAGTTAAGGCAATTTTTCCAAGTTCAATTACTGACTGGTCTTGTACCTGAATCTCATCAACGAAATCGGCAAATTTTGGAAATGTAATAAGTAAAGAATATTTCCCGGGAGCGAGATTTGAAATCTGAAAGTCGCCATTCGCTTTAGAACGGGAAAACTTATAAAGAGTGGAATCGCTTTTTTTAGTTAAGGAAATAACAGCATTAGCAAGATTCTTCTTTTCCAATGTGTCTGTGACGTTGCCTTTTAAAATAGCTACCTGGCTAAAAGATAGTTGCGATGCAGCCATCAGCACAAGGGCTATCATTAATTTTCTCATTACAGGGGTTAGTTTGGTTTAGGTTTCTATATGTAAGGCTGAAATTATGTTTCAAAACAACCACTAAGGAAGCTAACTTTATGAAAGGCGATTTATAATAGATGAATGAAACTTTGACAAAGTAAAATGACTAATAAACTTAACGGACAAACGAATTGTGAAAGTATTATTAAAAGTTCACATATTCATTCTGTTACCTCTACAGATCGTTACGAGGATAAAAATTTTGTAGACACAACGAATTCTGTATGGAATTATTCAATTCTTTACGATGATGACGTCAAAACTTTTCAGCAAGGAACCAACTATTCCTTATACAAAAAGTTTGGTTCGAAGCAGTTAACGGTATTAGATAAAAGGGGAACTTATTTCTGTGTTTGGGCTCCTAATGCAACAAAGGTATCGGTGATCGGAGATTTCAATCAATGGGCTGCTCATACTCATCCTTTACAACCTCGTTGGGATAAGAGTGGTATTTGGGAAGGATTTATTCCTGGTATAGGGAAAGGCGAAGTATATAAATATCATATAACAGGGTTTGAAGGAATTATCACGGAGAAAGGCGATCCTTTTGCTAACTATTGGGAACATAAACCAAAGACCGCATCCATCACATGGGAGTTTGACTACAAGTGGAAAGATGAACAATGGATGCAAAAAAGGAAAAAGCATAATGCACTTGATGCTCCCTGGAGCGTTTATGAAGTGCACCTTACCAGTTGGATGCGGCCAGATAAAAACAATGAGGCATCTTATAACACTTATCATTATATAGCCGAACGACTTGTACCTTATGTACTGGAGATGGGCTTTACGCATGTAGAGTTTATGCCCGTCATGGAGCATCCTTTCGATGGAAGCTGGGGTTACCAGCTAACGGGTTATTTTGCGCCATCATCACGTTTTGGCGAGCCGGAAGGGTTGATGCATTTGATTGATGAATTACACCTTGCTGGCATTGGTGTTATACTGGATTGGGTGCCTTCGCATTTTCCTTACGATGCACATGGACTATACAAATTTGATGGAACGCATACTTATGAATACGCCGATATGCGAAAGGGGTTTCATCCGGATTGGAACAGCTATATATTCAATTATAAAAGGGGAGAAGTAAAATCTTTTTTAATTAGTAATGCTCGTTTCTGGTTCGAGCTTTTTCATATTGATGGCATAAGGGTAGATGCGGTTTCATCAATGCTTAAGCTTAATTATTCACGAACAGAAGGACAGTGGGAGCCCAATGAATTTGGTGGCAATGGCAATCTTGAAGCCATTGCGTTTATTAAAGATTTGAATGAAACGATTTATAGAGATTTTCCTGACGTTCAAACAATTGCTGAAGAAGCGACCGACTGGCCGGGAGTTTCGCAGCCAACGTTTATGGGGGGCCTTGGTTTTGGTATGAAATGGATGATGGGATGGATGCACGATACGCTCGATTATTTTAAAATTGGCCCATACTTTCGTGAGCACCAGCAGGATAAGTTTACGTTTAGCATGATGTATTTCTATGATGAAAATTTCATGCTGCCTTTAAGCCATGATGAAGTGGTGCATGGCAAGTCGCCTATGCTTTTTAAAATGCCTGGCGACGATTGGCAAAAGTTTGCAAACCTCAGAGCTTTGTACACATACATGTGGACACATCCCGGTGCCCGTTTGTTATTTATGGGAAATGAGTTTGGACAAACCACTGAATGGAATTACAAATCAGAGCTTGACTGGCATTTGTTGCAGTTTCCTTCACATGAAGGTTTGCGCCAGTGCATCACAGATCTGAATCATTTACTGAGAGGGCAACCAGCTTTTTATGCAAATGGGTTTCATGTGGATGGGTTTGAGTGGATAGATCTCAGTCATCGCTCAGAATGTGTAATGATATACCGGAGGAAAGGAAAAGAAAAAGAGGATGATATTTTGGTAATTCTAAATCTTACTCCAACGCCATACTTTGATTGGGCAATTGAATTATCCGGCGCAACTTATACTACAGAAATATTTAATAGTGATGCAGAAAAATATTGGGGTTCAGGGCAGGTATACAACCCGCACATAAGACAGGAAGTTGTTAATAAAGATGAAAAGAAATTTAAGATAATTGTGAATATTCCTGCATTGGCAGGTATAGTCTTAAAGTAATCACTTATCCGGTACAATTTTCGCTAAAGTGGGCGTTCACAGATTTGAATCTTTGGGATAAAAATCTATTTTTGAAAAGCCAATTGTAAAATACCCTATAAAACAGTATCCTATGCGTAAAGTGTTTCTTACCACAGCCATCATAACTATGTCTATGTTGGCGTTTTCTCAAACCGATAGTGCACAATATTTTTTTAAAAAAGGCTTAGATGAAAAAGCTAAAGGACGCCGCATGGAGTCGTTAAAGCATTTTGAAAAAGCCTACGGTTACAATAAGACAGATAAACAAATTACTTCAGAACTGGCTTCCGCTTTTATGGACCTCCGCCGTTATGGCCAGGCCCGTGAAAAGTATCAGCAATTGGAACAAATGGGCGATATTACTGCTTTCAACTATAAGCAACTAATGCAGCTATCTTTTAACATGCGCCAGTTTGATGACGCTATTAAATATGCCAATGTTTTGAAAAAGGTTGATCCTGCTGAAAAAGTAAGCTACTATATAGGGAAGGCGAATTATGAACGGGAGTATTATGGTGATGCTATAAAACAATTAGATATTGCAGCAAGGGAAGAACCTAACAAAGCTGAAGTTCCATACATGATTGCCCATGCTTATGCTGATATGATGAACTATAAACAGGCTGCAGGTTATTTTCAACAAGCCATTGCATTAGAACCTACACAAAACAGGTGGATATATGAGCTTGCCATGATGTATTATGGCATGCATGATGATAAGAATGCATTAAAGTATATGTTAGAGGCTGCAGAAAAAGGTATGAAGAGAGACAATGAATACCTGGAGAATTTGGGTATTGCTTACCTGAATTTAAAAATGTTTAAAGAAGGATTAGAAATCATGAAAGAATCTTTAAACCGCAGGCCCAGTGATATGAATTTGCTAAACATGATTGCTGAAGCTTTATACGATGCTAAAAAATATGACGAAGCCATTGAGCATTGGGATAAAATTTTAGCATTAGATAAAACCAATGCATCTGCTTTGTATATGATTGGCTTAAGTTTTCAAAAGAAAGGTGAGAAACAAAAGGGCATGGCTCTATGTGATAAGGCCATTCAACTGGATCCAAGCCTTGCCAAGAACAAAACAAAAATGGAAATGCCTGGTATGTAAAAGCTGCCTATCTCTAAACCTTTCAAGAAACGAAATAGCATACATATTCGAACATAAAAAAGGCACTTCCTGTTAATATGGTGAGTGCCTTTTTATTTATAAAAATTTATAAACTATTGGGGGTACAAAGTAATCAAGAGAGACTTCTACATCCTTTCCGGAACATTTATCCCTAGTAAACTCATGGCTGATTTTATCACCTTAGCGGTAAGTTCACAAATACATAATCTGAGTTGTTTTTTCTCTTCGCTTTCTGCCTTCAATACTTTATGTACCGTATAAAATGAATTATAAGTTTGTGCTACGTTATAAATATAATTGGCGACTACAGCAGGATTATGCTCAAATGCAGAAGCATAAACTATTTCAGGATATTGCTCCAACAATAGCAACAATTCTTTCTCAAGTTTTAGCAAACCGCTTGTAATGGTTATCGAAGAATTTTCCCTTTCTTCCTTTCTCAAAATAGATTTTATTCTCGCATGCGTGTATTGAATAAATGGCCCTGTAGATCCCTGGAAATCTATAGATTCTTCGGGGTTAAAAACCATCTTCTTTTTCGGGTCAACTTTTAATAAGAAAAACTTCAGCGCTCCCAAGGCAATGGTCTCGTAAAGCTCTTTCAATTCACCAGGCGTAAATTCTTCAATATTACTTTTCTCTCTTGTTTTATTTTTTGCCTCTATCACCATTTCATTTATCAAATCATCAGCATCAACAACAGTTCCTTCGCGGCTCTTCATACGGCCGCCCGGCAGTTCTACCATGCCATAGCTTAAATGAAGAATGCCATCGGCATAAGGCATTCCTAATTTCTGCAGTATAAGCTTAAGCACCTTCATGTGATAGTTCTGTTCATCACCAATCACATAAATGCTTTGACTATAAGCAAAGTCTTCATACTTCTGATGTGCAAGGCCCAGGTCCTGAGTAATATAAACGGAGGTGCCATCGCTACGTAACAATAACTTTTCATCCAAACCTTCATCGGTTAAATCTATCCATACACTTCCATCTTCCTTTTGATACAGTATGCCTTTTTGTAAACCTATATCTACAAACTTTTTGCCCAACAAGTAAGTTTGGCTTTCGTAATACGTCTTGTCAAAATCAGATCCAATGCGTTTATACGTTTCATCAAATCCTTCATATACCCAGCCATTCATTTTGTTCCAAAGCTCCATTACGTCACCGTCGCCGTTTTCCCAGTCTACAAGCATCCGCTGACTTTTTTGCATGATCGGTGCGTTTTTCTCAGCCTCTTCTTTGGTTTGCCCGGCTTCTATAAGATATTGTATTTCTTTTTTATGTTCGTTGTTAAAACGTACATAATAATCGCCGACAAAATGATCACCTTTCATACCGGTACTTTCCGGAGTAGCACCATCGCCAAATAATTTCCAGGCAATCATGCTTTTGCAAATATGTATGCCCCGGTCATTTACAATGCAGGTCTTCATTACATTATGGCCTGAAAATTTTAAAATCTCCGCAACGCTCCACCCTAAGAAATTATTTCTCAAATGCCCCAGGTGCAAAGGCTTGTTGGTATTGGGCGATGAATATTCTACCATTACCTTAATGGAAGATGCAGCGGGTTTTATTAAGGTATGAACGTCTTTGTTTGCGGCAAGAAAATCGGTAAAATAATGATCAGCAATGGTAAGGTTAAGAAAACCTTTGATAACATTAAACGCAGTAAACAAGCTGCCATTATTCTCTGTTAAGTAAGAACCAATTTGTTGTCCAAGGACTTCGGGTGAAGCCTTAAACCTTTTTATATAAGAAAAAAGCACCACTGTATAATCTCCCTCAAATTCAGGCTTGGTAATGTTTACCAATACATCATCAGCAAAGGCGGGCAGTTTAAAAATATCTTCAAGTGCTTTGGCGGTTGCTTCTTTTATCTCGCTTACTAAACTCATTATTTTACTGTAATTGCGACGCAAATTAGGGAAAGGTTGTCAGAGCAGTTTATTGAATAAAACACTCATTAACCAGATATTTAAATTTCTGACATTATTTTCGCCAACTTATGTTGGCAGTTCATCATAAAATAAGATATGGAATTCTCTCACTGATTGATTTCTTTTACCCGCTTTTTAAGCGGTTTATGACGTTGCAAACCTATCGTTATGCAGCATGTGGCGGTGGTAACACGGCACTTAATATTTTAATTTTTTTTATTGCCCATAATTTCATTTTACAAAAGCAGGTTTTGCATGTTGGCCCAATTGCTATCAGTTCACATATTGCAGCCTTCTTAATTGCTTTCTGCTTCAACTTTCCCCTTGGGTTTTACTTGAGCATGTATGTTGTTTTTCAAGGATCGTACTTAAGAAGAAGAGTACAGCTTATCCGGTACCTGATGGTGGCAGTGGGCTGCATTATATTGAACTATGTGTTTTTAAAACTTTTTGTTGATGTAATTGGTTTTTATCCCACACCTGCCTTATTGCTTACCGCCATGATTGTTGTAACATTCAGCTATTTATCTCAAAAGCATTTTTCATTTAAAGAGGGCACCTCGACATTCACTTAAAATGACAGGCTTAACTCATCTATTTTCAAATTTAAGAGTCCACTGCATTGGGTATGTAAAGAAAGATGTTGCGGAAACGCTTTTACATTAATCAATTTTAGTTCATTTATTTTTCCCGTACTCCTTATGCCTTTAGCCCATTCTTTATTTAACCAGGAGTTTAAAGAGATGGCCGCTGTATCATAATAAGAGGAAAGGCTAAATGATGTATATTTTTTTAATTCACTAATGATTCTTTTATTAAAAAGCCATTTTGCTGTTTTTAATAAAAAGTCTTTAGTTCTCAAATCGTAATCAAGTTCCGCTACCTCAATTGATTTTGTTTCAGAATTGTAAAAAGGTTTTCCTGTAAAAGAAACTGCTCCGTTATGCGAACCCGAAAACTGTACATCAATAACTAAATTTCCGGCATCGTCTCCGCCTACTTTACAATTATCAATCACTACATGTTTTTTAAAAGGGGCTTCCTTAAAATCAAAGCTTTTGCCTTTTAAATATTGATTCATTACATGGGATAGAGAGTCATAATTTAGCGCTGCATTTAGGAAAATATTAAAGCCATTCTTATTTCCTGACGGAGTAAGATTTGGAACGAGGCTTTGTAATTCTTTCGGGCTTTCAAAACTAATAACCGGTGTTGCTGAAATGCCTATGCTAATATTCAATAAATCATCTTTCGCATAAATATTTTCCATGTGTAATTTTTTGGGATGGAGTGTAAGATAGCCGAGGCCAGGGACCGGATAGGTTTGGTTTAATTTATTCCATGCCTGCTGCATATATGGCCGTGTGTTTACAATTGAGAAAGAATCTTCAATCGCTTTTTTTGCAGCATCTAATTCTTTAGTTAGCCCCTTCATTATTTCTTTTGTAATATCCTGTCCCCAAAAACAAACGGTGCATTTATCGGTGGGTATTGGTTCTTTACGAATAACTTTTACATGTACCTGGTGACTGGGTGAAAAAGATAAGGAACTGGCAAAGCTTACATTCACTTTTCGTTCACCTTCATCAAAACCACAACTGCAGGCAGGTGTCCACGGCGAAAAGGCTGTTCCATTTAAACAGGCACGGGTAGATCCAATAATTTGGTAATAGCCGGTAAATGATAAATTCATGCTTGTGCCCGAGGATTTCATTTGTAAGGGAGATCGCCGGAAGTGGTATTTATAGCGGGTGCCACAATCAGCCTGTATCCAATCGCTGGGGTAATTTGGCGAAGTAAAAACTTTATCTACATTTTTTTCCGCAAGATCATAAATAGGTTTTAAGTTTATTTGAATAGGAATAATGATTTGAGATTCAGGAATGATTGTGTCTTTATTAAAATAAACGTTTTCAGAATGTGCACGTCCGCAAGTGATGAGTAGAGCGAAATGAAAAACGAAATGTTTCATAAACAGTTTCAATGTTTTATTATAAACGTTCATAAAAGGTTATGATTGATTGTCCTAATCAATGACAACAAGCAGCATCTTGCAAATATATCTGCCAAATTTTCACTTTTTTACTGGCGGCACAATCATTGTTAACCTACATCGAACATTAAATTTATTTGTAAAATGGGAAAAATAATTGGTATTGACTTAGGTACAACCAACAGTTGTGTGGCTGTAATGGAAGGCAATGAGCCGGTGGTGATAGCGAATGATGAAGGGCGTCGTACAACTCCTTCAGTAGTAGCGTTTTTAAAAAATGGTGAACGTAAAGTGGGAGACCCAGCCAAACGCCAGGCTATTACTAATCCACAAAACACTATTTCCAGTGTAAAACGCTTTATGGGCCGCCAACATGGTGAGGTGTCAGAAGAAATTAGCCATTGGAGTTATAATGTTGTAAAAGGTGACAATAATACGGTTCGTATTGATATAGATGGCAGGCAGTATACGCCACAGGAACTTTCTGCCATGGTACTTCAAAAAATGAAGAAAACTGCTGAAGATTATCTGGGGCAGGAAGTTACTGATGCAGTAATTACCGTTCCGGCTTACTTTAATGATGCGCAACGCCAGGCCACTAAAGAAGCTGGTGAGATTGCCGGTTTAAATGTTCGTCGTATTGTAAACGAGCCTACTGCGGCAGCATTGGCCTACGGTCTTGATAAGGGCGGGAAAGACCATCACATTGCTGTATTTGACCTTGGTGGTGGTACCTTCGATATATCTGTGCTGGAACTGGGAGAAGGCGTGTTTGAAGTAAAGTCAACCAATGGAGATACCCATCTTGGTGGTGATGATTTTGATAAAATAATCATGGACTGGCTGGCAGAAGAATTTAAAAAAGATGAGAATGTTGATCTCCGAAAAGACCCTATGGCTTTACAGCGTTTGAAAGAAGCTTCCGAAAAAGCAAAAATTGAATTGTCTTCTTCTTCTGAAACAGAAATTAATTTACCTTATATAACGGCTATCGACGGAGTTCCGAAGCACCTTGTTAAAAAATTAACACGTGCCAAATTTGAATCATTAGCCGATTCTTTATTTGAACGTTGCCTGAAACCTTGCGAAGCGGCGTTGAAAGATGCAGGATATCAAACTTCGCAAATTGATGAAGTGATTCTTGTTGGTGGTTCTACACGTATTCCAAAAGTTCAGGAAATAGTTGAAAAATTCTTTGGTAAAAAGCCTAATAAAAGCGTGAACCCTGATGAAGTTGTAGCTATTGGTGCTGCCATTCAGGGAGCAGTATTATCAGGTGAAGTAAAAGATGTATTGCTTTTAGATGTTACGCCTTTAAGTCTTGGTATTGAAACAATGGGTGGCGTAATGACTCGTTTGATTGATTCTAATACTACCATTCCTACAAAAAAATCTGAAACATTTTCTACTGCTTCAGATAACCAGCCTGGTGTACAAATTCATGTATTGCAAGGTGAACGTCCAATGTCCAGTCAAAATAAAAGTCTTGGCATGTTTAACCTTGATGGCATACCACCAGCACCAAGAGGCGTACCACAGGTTGAAGTTATTTTTGATATTGATGCTAACGGCATATTGCATGTAACAGCCAAGGATAAAGGAACTGGTAAAGAACAAAAAATCAGGATTGAAGCAGGCAGTGGTTTAAGCAAAGAAGAAGTTGAAAAGATGAAGGCAGAAGCGAAGGCCAATGAAGAAAGCGATAAGAAGGAAAAAGAAAAAGTAGAAAAAATAAATGCGGCCGATAGCCTTATTTTCCAGACAGAAAAGCAGTTGAAAGATTATGGCGATAAGATTCCTGCTGATAAAAAAGGAGTAATTGAAGCGGCATTGAATAAATTAAGAGAAGCACATAAAACCGGTGACCTAGCTCAGATTGATACAGCAATGACAGAATTGAATACAGCCTGGACAGCGGCAAGTGAAGAAATGTATAAGGCAACCCAGGGCGATGGTCAGCAACAACCCGGCGCCAATGGGGGAGCAGCTGGAGCGGGTGCGGAACAACAAGCTGCAGGCGGTGCAGAAAATGTTACTGATGCAGAATTTGAAGAAGTAAAGTAAATTAGTAGCTACCTGATTTATTAAAATAAGATTCAGAGAATAAAAACCCATAGTTTAAAACTGTGGGTTTTTTATTTTGATTAAGTTCAATGCTTAGGTTTGCAACTGAATGACAAAGCTGATACGTATTTTTTTTACAGGTTTATTCATTAGCTTCTTAGGATCGCTGCCTTTGGGTACACTCAACATAGCTGCCATGCAAATTGCCATTAGCGATGGCTTAACGCCTGCTATATTATTTTCGCTTGGTTCTTTAACAGCAGAAGTGGTTTATGTACGTCTGTCCCTCATTGCCATGGATTGGATACGCAAGCAGCAAAAACTTTTTAGAATTTTAGAATGGGTAACGCTTAGTATTGTAGTGGCCTTGGCCATATCCAGCTTTTACGCCGCTTTACATCCGTCCGAAAATAAAAACGTTATTCTAAGCAGTACAATCAATCGCTTTGTGCTAGGATTTATGATGAGTGGTTTAAACCCCATACAGATTCCTTTTTGGTTCGGGTGGAGCACGGTTTTATTTACGAAAAAAATATTGCTTCCGAAAAATAGCCACTACAATATTTATATTATTGGTATTGGTTTTGGCACTTTATTAGGTAATTGCGTGTTCATATTTGGAGGGCAATTAGTGGCTCATAAATTAGACAATAATCAAAATATATTAAGCTGGATCATAGGTAGCATATTTGCCGTTACTGCATTAATACAATTGCTTAGAATGGGAAAGAAGAAAGATGTGAATTACAGGATAGAGCACCCCGAAGATGAAACAAAAAATTTTGATGAAAGTGTTGACGAGTTTAATAGGAAGGTTGACTAAAAGGAAAACACTTTCAGAAAAAGTTGTTGGAAAAAAGAGCTATGCCGATTGTTTGCATATTGCCTTGGCAACAATTCATAAAGCCACGTTCTTGGTAAGCTGCAATTTCAAGCATATTGTTAACGTACATAAGATAATGGGCTATAATGCTGTTAACCTTTAATACGGCTATCACCAATTAGATATTTGGTCACCAAGAGAATTTATAAAATATGAAGACGACTACTAATAAAAAGTTTGATGCAGTTAAATTTATGAGGGAGCAAAGAGATAGAATAAGTGAGAAACTTTTTATATGACGAAAGAAGAAATTATTGAATACTTCAGGCGGAAAAAAATGGAAAATACTGTCAAGCCCAGTTCTTAATAGGTTTTGGTATAGTCCCTTATTTAAAAGCTGTAAACCTCAAAATATCAATTAAAACTTTAGACATATTGATAGCCTCACTTCCTTTTATAATCGCCCCTTTTCCATGCCTTGATAAATTCAGCCCACGCAGCAGGGTTGAAAATATTTTGTGGTGGCAATTGACCGGCGTAGGAAGCACGGTTAGAAGCATTGCGCATTTGTAGGGCAGTAGCTTCACCGCCATCACCCGGGATGCTTTGCATTAATGCTCGCCTCTTGGCCGAACTATTATTCTGGCGGGCAATTTCTATATCATCGTCCGGAACTTTTGTTTTAACAAAATCACGCTCAAACTGTTGTGGTGTCGGGCGGGGTCTTATGATGGTTGCAGGCAAATAAACAGTATCCTTCACCATTAGTTGCACTACGCTGTATTGGTTGCCCTCAAGGTCTTTTGGAATGGTAACTGTTTTTAATTTATAGCTTACATGAGAGAACTCAACCACATCACCTTTCAAAACCACGATCGAAAATACCCCCTGGTTGGTGGTCATGGTGCCACGATTTTGTCCCTTAACGGTAATGTTTACCACCGGTATACCTTCAAGGCTATCAGCCGTCATTACAATGCCATAAAGTTGAACTACAGAGTCGCGTGTGTTCTCAAACTGGGCGC
Organism: Chitinophagaceae bacterium; assembly: GCA_043763635.1. Classification (GTDB taxonomy): domain Bacteria; phylum Bacteroidota; class Bacteroidia; order Chitinophagales; family Chitinophagaceae; genus Flavisolibacter. The sequence continues at coordinate 7,691 of JAYULK010000068.1, read as the reverse complement.
TTGCTTTGTTTGTAAATAAAGCTGCAACAAAAATGAGTAAGGGTAAAAATCTTTTCATGCAATGCTGTCTAATGGCTAAAAATAATTTATTAAAATCATTTCATGCTCTACGAAAATAACCTTACAAAATGAATACACCGATGATGCATAAATCTTTGACCTAACTTTGCCACTTCATTAACAAAAGAAGAGAATGACCCAAGATGATGTGCTGAAGGCACTTAGCAACGTTCAGGAGCCAGATTTAGGCAAAGACCTTGTAACGCTTAACATGATTCGTGACATAGAAATTTCCGGTAGTCATGTTTCTTTCACCGTAGTGCTTACTACACCTGCATGCCCTTTGAAAGATTTAATAAAGAACGCCTGCATCAATGCTATAAAATTACTAATAAGTAAAGAGGCGGATGTTACCGTCAACTTTACATCAAGCACCACTACCATACGCAGCGACAAAGGAGCCATTTTGCCTAATATAAAAAATATAATTGCAGTGGTAAGTGGCAAAGGTGGTGTAGGAAAAAGCACCGTATCGGCCAACCTTGCTATTGCACTTTCAAAGGGCGGTGCATCTGTAGGATTGATGGATGCAGATATTTATGGCCCCAGCATACCCATTATGTTTGGTGTAAGAGGTGAACGTCCCATGATGATAGATGTGAATGGAAAAGGTATGATTGTTCCGTTGGAGCGTTATGGCATTAAGTTAATGAGCATTGGTTTATTGGTGGATGAAAAAAATGCAGTGGTATGGCGTGGACCAATGGCCAGCAGCGCCATCAAGCAATTTTCAACCGATGTATATTGGGAAGATCTAGACTACCTGATTATAGATATGCCACCAGGCACAGGCGATATTCATTTAACACTGATGCAAACCATCCCGGTTACAGGTGTAGTGGTAGTAACCACGCCACAGGATGTTGCCCTGGCAGATGCCAAAAAGGGCATTGCTATGTTTGGGCAGGCGCAATTAAATGTGCCCATCATTGGACTTGTAGAAAACATGAGTTACTTCACACCGGCAGAACTGCCGGATAATAAGTATTACATTTTTGGTAAGGATGGTGGCAAGCGACTGGCTGAGGAATATGACCTTCCTTTCTTGGGACAAATTCCATTAATACAAAGCATACGTGAAGGCGGTGATATTGGCATACCGGCATTAATGAATGATGACGCCGTAAGCAGAAAAGCCTTTCTTGAATTTGCCGGGAATGTAGCCCGCAGCACCTCAATGCGGAATGCCCACATGAAGACCGAAGAAATTGCAAATGTGGTGGAAGATTAGTGGGTAGAAGATAGCAGAATTCTGTTGCGCTTTGGTTGCAAATTATTGTGTTAAGTATAAAATCCCATCAATAGGTTACACGAATTGAAGCTAATTAATAATTAGAAGAGCGAATAGCTGATAGCAGGAGCATTTGCTTCTAAGTCTTTGGTATCGTTAGTATAATACATTGTATTGTATAATAAGTAGTGGGTCAATGTATAGTTAGATTGTACTAGTGGACAAACATGTTGTTTTCATCATCCCCGTTATTTTTTTTATAGATAGAATAAAATGTTTCAATTGCTTTTTTGCCTTCTTTACCCAGGTCTATAGAAAAATTATTTACGTATAAATCAATGTGCTGCCTCATTACTTCTTTACTCATGGCCTGTGCATGTTGTTCAACAAAAGGAGATATGAATGGATAATTATTAAAACTATACTCAACGCTTTTTTTTATAAGCAGACCCACTTGCTGCTGAAGTTTTATATCCACATCTTTTTTTACAGCAATGCAGGCCAGGGGTGTTGGGTAGCCGGTTTTTATTTCCCAGAGTTTGCCAAGGTCAGCTATTTTTATTAATCCTCTATCAGCATAAGTAAACCTGTTTTCATGAATCAACAATCCAAGGTCTGCTTTTCGGGAAAGAACAGTGCTTTCAATTTCAGAAAACAAAACAGCTATTCGTTTATTTTTAATTTGCGGGAACAGGTAACTAAATAAAAAGTTGGCCGTGGTATATTTTCCTGGTATAGCTATTATAGAATCTTTGCCAATTGCCAATTCACTTAGTTCATTGCCCACCTTAATATTATTTATACTACCACTTTCATCCCTGGCTACCAGTAACGGTCCTACGCCTTTTCCTAATGCACCACCTGATGGTAGCGCCGCATATTGATGAAGGTTTGGAAAAAAAGCCGGAAAGCTCAGTTTTGTAATGTCTAGCCTTCCCTCCGTTGCCCATCCGTTAAGCGTTTCTATATCTTCCATATACACTTCAAAGTCCACCCCTTCTGTATCAATATGTTTGTTTACCAGTGCATCAAAAATAAACGTATCATTAGGACAAGGAGAAAATCCAAGGCTAAGTTTCATGATCCGAATATTTTTAGTAACATTCTTTGTAGCTCCATATTTAATAGGGCTATTGATTCTCTGACTGTCCATTTATTTTTCTCTCTTTCTCCCACATAATTTGATACAGCACGTAACTGTAAAAAAGGAATTTTTTCCATCAGGCACACATAGTGCAGGGCAGCGCCTTCCATGGTTTCGATATTTGCTTTCAGTACGTCGCGGTAAAAACTTATTCTTTCTTTATTCGTTGTAATCTCATTGACTGTTACGGCATCAACAATATTTAAATTTGTTTTTCGAAGCAGAGACAAATTATTACTGAGCTGTCCTTTCTCCCACGGTTCCTCATTTTTCTTCATAAATTCTAAATCGAATAAAGAAGTAAACCTTCCTTTCTCCATTACTCCTAAGTCACCTATCATTTCTTTTTCAATCACTACAAGGTCAAGGGGTTTTAAGAAAGCATCCAGGCTACCACATATACCGGCTTGCAAAACAAATTGAGGTTTATTAATAGCAATAGCTTTTGTTAAGCTATATGTAGCTGCGGTTAAACCTACGCCGGTTACTAACACATCAACTTTCTTTTTTAGTGAAACGTGCTGTTCAATAAAATTTTTGGTAGCCTCAACTTCTAATTCTGTAGCGGCACAAAGTAAAAATTGCATATCACAAAAGTAATAATCACAGGTTTAAAGATTTACAAGATTTCACTGATTGATATCTCGTTAAATAGTGTAATCATTCCTTACAGAAAATATTTTAAGCTGTACCTTTTAATCTGTAAAATCCATCACCACCATTTCTCTCTTCTGCGAAATGATCTATAAATCAATTAACCGCGTTTATCTTTGCAAAAATTTTAGAGGAATGGTGTATCTCACCCGTGTAGAACATTTTAATGCAGCACATAAATTATTTAACCCTGCCTGGAGCAGGGAAAAAAATGATGAAGTATTTGGCAAATGCGCCAATGATAACTGGCACGGGCACAATTATGAATTATATGTAACAGTTAAAGGTTATCCAAGCGTAGACACGGGTTTTGTGTTTGATGTAAAAAGATTAAGCAGGCTTATAAAGCAGGAAGTGCTTGAATTGGTAGACCATAGAAATTTAAATATTGATGTAGGGTTTCTAAAAGGCAAATTATGCTCTACTGAAAACCTTGCTATAGGTATATGGAATCAATTAGAGCCTCATCTGCCTGCCGGCATAAAGTTGCATTCTATAAAATTGTATGAAACACCTAGAATTTATGTAGAATACTTTGGTGAATGATACTTAAATTGAGTTATGGCAAATAAAGTAGCTGTGTTTAGACGGGAACATTTTAATGCTGCTCATAGGCTGTATAACCCTCATTGGAGCGAAGAGGAGAATGCCAATACGTTTGGAAAATGCAGCTTGCCCCATTATCATGGCCATAACTATGAAATGGAAATTAAGGTGGTAGGTGAACCCCATCCTGCTACGGGCTTTGTGATAGATATGAAAAAGTTATCAGACATTGTTCAGGCGGTAATTATTGAGCGGTTTGATCATAAAAACCTGAACCTTGATACAGAGGAATTTAAAACTTTAAATCCTACCGCAGAAAACATAGCAATAGTGATATACAATTTGCTGCGTCCTAATATTGATCCTGCTTTTGATCTTTATATACGTTTATACGAAACGCCCAGAAACTTTGTTGAATATCCCGTTTAGAAAAATCAAATAAATAACTACAGAATGGCATATCATAAGTCAGAACGATATGATAGCGAGGTTACAGAACCTCTTACGGAGCATTACCGTAAGATAATAGAATTGACTGGCGAGGACCCTGAAAGAGAAGGTTTGATTAAGACTCCTGAACGTGCTGCCAAGGCTATGCAATATAACACCCAGGGCTATGCTCAGGATGCGGTAGCAATTCTTAATTCTGCCCGCTTTCAGGAAGATGTAAGTGAAATGGTGATTGTAAAAGATATTGAGTTCTATTCAATGTGTGAGCATCATTTGCATCCCTTTTTTGGCAAGGCGCACATTGCATATATTCCCAACGGGTATATAACCGGTTTAAGTAAACTGGCAAGAGTGGTTGATGTTTATGCCCGCCGGTTACAAGTGCAGGAAAGATTAACCACACAAATATTAGCCGCTATCAAAGAAAGCCTTCAGCCTTTAGGCGTGGCGGTGGTGATAGAAGCAAAACATTTATGTATGATGATGCGTGGTGTGCAAAAACAAAGCTCTGTTACTACAACATCTGCTTTTGACGGTGAGTTTTTAAACAACCATGTTACACGTAACGAGTTTTTGAAATTAATTTCCTCCCATCTCAGCTAAGCAAAGATTTAAATTTTTTATTGATGAAGCATGCATTTGTTTTTCCCGGACAAGGATCTCAATATCCCCGCATGGGTAAATTTTATTACGACAATAATTCTTTTGCAAAAAAGATATTTGAACAGGCTAATGAAATACTTGGATTTAGAATTTCAGATGTAATGTTTAATGGTACTGAGGAAGATCTAAGGCAAACCAATATTACGCAGCCAGCTATCTTTCTACATTCTATAATAGCATTTAAAAGCATCGAAAATGCAAAGCCTGATATGGTTTCCGGGCATTCCCTGGGAGAGTTTTCAGCGCTTGTGGCTAATGGCACTTTAAGTTTTGAGAGTGGCTTACAATTGGTAAACCTAAGAGCGCATGCTATGCAAAAAGCTTGTGAACAATCTCCCTCCACTATGGCGGCTGTTTTAGCCTTGTCGGATGAAAAGGTAGAAGAAATTTGTGAACAAGTGCAGGCGGAAACAGGGGAGATAGTAGTGCCTGCTAATTATAATTGCCCCGGTCAACTGGTTATTTCGGGAAGTATAAAAGGGGTAGAAATTGCTTGCGAAAAACTAAAAGAAGCTGGTGCTAAAAGGGCCTTAGTCCTTCCTGTTGGTGGAGCTTTTCATTCGCCCCTGATGGAGCCTGCAAAAAAGGAATTGGCTAAAGCAATTGATACAACTGATTTTCATTCACCATCTTATCCGGTTTATCAAAATATAGTAGCAAAAGGGGTAATAGACAGGGATGAAATTAAAAAGAACCTTGTCGCTCAATTAACAGGCGCAGTTAGATGGTCGCAATGCGTTCAGGCCATGATAGCCAATGGTGCCTCTAAATTTACGGAAGCAGGTCCGGGAAAAGTATTGCAAGGATTAATTTTAAAAATCAATAAAGAAGTAACAGTCGAGTCTATCAATTAAATTTTATCCTTTGATTTTTTTGTATCATCAAAGCTAATGGTGCAGTTGATCCATTCCGCATCAAAAGCAACTTCATACTTTTTATAAAAATTGATTGCATCTTCATTCCATTCCAGCACTTGCCATTGCACCCCGCTTAGCTTTCTTTTTTTGGCTTCAGTTAATACCTGGTCAAACAATAATTTTCCTAATCCTTTTCCACGCATTTCTTCTGTTACAATAAAATCCTCCAGGTATAATCGTTGTCCTTTCCATGTACTAAACCTTATATAGTATAAAGCAAAACCTTGAATGATACCATCAACTTCCGCTACAAAAGCTTGCCAAACTGGCTTTCTTCCAAAACCACTTTCCTTAAAATGTTCCAGGGTAACGGTTACTTCTTTGGGCGCTTTTTCATAACGGGCTAACTCTTTCACCAGCTCAAGTATACGTTCACAATCATCAATTTTGGACTGTCGAATATCTAGGTTCATTAAATATTATATTTTATAAATGATAATGATTTTTTCAAAAGTATTTACATTTTCGGTTGCCTTATTTTTGTTTTGACCAATTACCATTATGAAAGAAATACTCCAACAACTTTCCGCTTATAATATCTGGGCTAATGGCCTTTTATGCAATGCGATAAATACACTTCCTCAGGAGGTACAGGTGAAAGATGTAAAAAGTAGCTTCACTAGTTTATTGAAAACAATTTTGCACTTATGGGATGCAGAAAGTATTTGGTGGCAACGAATGAAATTGCAGGAGCGGATTATTATACAAAGCGAATTATTTACAGGAGATATGCTTGATGCGTCTAATGGTTTACTACAACAAAACAAACTGTGGAATGCCTGGATTATAGCTGCACAGGAGCACCAGCTACAGCATGTATTTCAATATCACAATTTAAAAAGGGAACAGTTTAAACAACCGCATTATCAAATGATTTTGCATGTTTTCAATCATGGCACCTATCATCGCGGCCAGCTTGTAAACATACTGCGTCAACTGGAGGTTGAAAAGATACCCGCAACAGATTTTATTGCGTGGAGCAGGAAGAAATGAGCAGATGTGTAGATGAGAAGATTTGCAAATATGCCAATGAAAAAAGGGAATGATAAAATAGCTAAACTTCAATATTTAAGTTAGGGGCTTTGTAAAAAATTGTATTCAATTGTTACATTTCCTCATTGTCACATTGGCAAATTGAAGCCTCAGTACGCCCACTTTACCAGCGTTGCACCCCAGGTAAATCCTCCGCCAAAAGCAGCAAGAACTATATTGTCGCCTTTGTTTAATTCATGCTTCCAATCCCATAAACAAAGTGGAATAGTGGCAGCTGTTGTGTTGCCATACCGGTGAATATTCAGCATCACCTTATCTTCCGATATTCCCATACGTTTTGCCGTAGCATCTATAATACGTTTATTAGCCTGGTGCGGTACAAGCCAGGCAATGTCCTCGCCGCTAAGCTTATTGCGTTCTAATAATTCAGCACTTACATCTGCCATGCCTTTTACAGCAAATTTAAAAACTGAAGGACCTTCCTGGAAAATATAATGTTCTTTATTAGCAACCGTTTCTACTGATGACGGTCGTAAAGATCCTCCGCCCTTCATGTGTAGATACGGACCACCGCTGCCATCGCTTTTTAAAATACTGTCTTGCACACCATAACCTTCTGTGTTAGGCTCAAGAAGTATAGCGCCTGCACCATCGCCAAATAAAATGCAGGTTGTTCTGTCGCTATAATCAACAATGCCACTCATTTTATCTGCTCCTACTACCACCACTTTTTTATAGCGCCTGCTTTCAATTAGAGAGGCTCCCACGGTTACAGCGTATAAAAAACCTGAGCAGGCAGCGCTCAAATCAAAACCAAAAGCATTTTTGGCACCTACTTTATGACTGATAATATTTGCCGTAGCCGGAAACAGCATATCTGGTGTAACGGTGGCACAAATAATACAATCTATTTCTTCAGGGGAGATTCCTCTTTTTTCACAAAGCAATTTAACTGCCGGCGCTCCAAGATCAGACGTAGCCAATCCTTCGCCCTTTAATATTCGCCTTTCTTCAATTCCTGTTCTGGATTTTA
>JAYULK010000067.1:0-43134 GCA_043763635.1 Chitinophagaceae bacterium | reverse complement strand
TCTGCTCACACTGGTATTGGCACTTTGCCTATTTTGTATTTTGGCAGTGATGAGCAAAAGCAACAGTATATTCCAAAATTAATAAACGGTGAATGGGTTGGAGCCTATGGCTTAACCGAGCCGAACGCCGGTAGTGATGCCTTAAGCGCTAGAACCACAGCACGTCTTACTGAAGATGGTAACCACTACTTGCTCAATGGGCAAAAATGTTGGATAACCAATGGCGGCTTTGCAGATGTGTTCACAGTATTCGCTAAAATAGATGGTGATAAATTCAGTGCATTTATTGTAGAGAGAGGCTACGAAGGATTTACACAAGGTCCGGAAGAACATAAGATGGGTATCAAAGGCTCTTCTACTGTGCAATTATATTTCCAGGATTGTAAGGTTCCGGTTGAAAATGTTTTAGGAGATATTGGTAAAGGCCACAAAATTGCTTTTAATATTTTAAATATTGGTCGTTTAAAACTATGTGCTGCCGCACTGGGAGGCGCTAAGCTGGCGCTTACTTCTTCTATTCAATATGCAATAACAAGGGAACAATTTAAAACTTCTATTGCAAATTTTGGAGCCATTAAACATAAGCTTGCTGAAATGGCTATTAAGATTTTTGCTGGTGAAAGTGCATTATATCGCACGGCTAAATGGATAGATGACAAGGAACATGAATTAGTAGAAAGTGGCAAGCCTTTTAATGAAGCTTTATTAGGAGCGGCTGAAGAGTATGCCATTGAATGCGCCATCTTAAAAGTATTTGGGAGCGAAGCACTGGATTATGTTGTAGATGAAGGCGTGCAGATACACGGTGGTAATGGCTTTAGCGCTGAGTATAATATATCCCGTGCTTACCGTGATAGTCGTATCAATCGCATTTATGAAGGCACAAATGAAATTAACCGCCTGCTTATTGTTGATATGACCTTGAAACGGGCCATGCAAGGAAGGTTGAATATGATGGCAGCCGCGATGGGCGTGCAACAAGAACTAATGAGCATACCCGAGTTTGGTGGAGAAGATGAAACGCCTTTTACTGAAGAAAAAAAACTGGTGAAAAATTTTAAAAAAGCTGTGTTATTAACAGCCGGCGCTGCTGCCCAAAAGTTGATGATGAAGTTAGAAACTGAACAAGAAGTTTTAATGAATATAGCTGATATGTCTATTGAAACTTTTGTAGCAGAAAGTTTATTGTTGCGGGTTACAAAACTTACGAACCAGGAAATTAATACTGATTTATATAAAGATATCCTGGGGTGCTTTTTATATGATGCTTCAGACCGGATTCTAAAAAGTGGCAAAGATGCCATCAATGCTTTTTCTGAAGGAGATGAGCAAAGAATGATTTTGATGGGATTAAGAAGATTTACTAAAGCACAGCCATTTAATAGTAAAGAAGCACGACGCAGAATTGCAGATGCACTTATTGCAAATAACGCTTATGCTTTTTAGGATAGTGGTCAAAGAAAACAGTTAGTTCTTTTCTGGTGACCTGTACTTCTTTTATTTCTTTAACTCTTTTTTTTACTTGTAATAATCCTGCGGCCATTAAAAAGGAAAAGATGATAGAAGTAATGTAATAGATAGTAAAAACGTCGGCCTTGTTTGAAGTTTTTTGTATAAAAGCAAAGAAGTATACAAGCAGATACGAACCATAAGCAAATAAAACGGAGGTAATCATTAATGTTTTGCCTATACCTTTCCCTTGCATAATGGTGCGTTTGATATTGTTTATGAAAAAGTATAAACTCAAAGCAAGAATCAATAAAATACCAGGGCCCATTACATACTTAGAACTTATTGATGAAAGCTGGTAATTGAAGAGGATCATAAATTCATAAATAACAAATAAAGCCAGGCAAATTTTAATTAATTTTTCAGTCCACTTTTCTGTACAGAACATAAGCATGCCTGTTAATATTAAGGGAACATCCAGGTAATTACTAAGTACTCCAGTGATTCTTTTTGTATCAGTTGATACAGTGATGACATTTTCAATCATAAGGGTATAGGACAAAGCAAAAAGGAAATAAACAACTAAGGCCAGAAGACTTATATTAATGAATAACCTGGCAAAACTAATTATCAGCACGGGCAGTGCAAACGCAATCGCTGCTATGATACCAAGGGTGGCATTGACGTTCATACTATTGGTTTTTTAAAGGATATGGAAGGCCCATTGGCCTTATTAACAAGAACAAAGTAGGAGCTTTAAAACTAATATCATAGCTAAAAAAAAAATCAGGTACTAGCACTTTTAGTACCCGTAATATTACTGCATGCGTAAAAACGCGTTTATACTTTTAAGCATAAACGCATTATTTTTTCAACAAGATATTACCTATTGTAAATCCGGGGAATTGAAGGTATCCCCCTGGTTTATATCGCCTGTGGTATAGCCTTTTTTAAACCAATACATTCTTTGTTGCGAAGTGCCATGTGTAAAAGATTCCGGTACAACATGCCCCTGGGCTTTCTTTTGTAAATTGTCATCTCCTATCGCATTTGCAGCGGTTAGTGCCTCCTCAATATCTCCTTCTTCTAAATTGTTCTTTAGTTTTTGGGTATGGTGTGCCCAAACGCCTGCGAGAAAATCGGCCTGCAATTCCAGCATCACTGAATATTTATTGTATTCCCCTTCGCTTACTTGTTGCCTCATATTGTGTACTTTGTCAGAGATGCCTAAAAAATTTTGAATATGATGGCCTACTTCATGTGCTACTACATAAGCCATGGCAAAATCTCCCGGGGCTTTAAACCGAGTTTGCAAATCCTGGTAAAAAGCAAGGTCTATGTATACTTTTTGATCTGCAGGGCAATAGAATGGCCCCGATGCGGAACTAGCAGATCCACAACCTGATTGGGTTCCCTCTCTAAAAAGTACGAGAACAGGATCAGGATACTCTTTTCCCATTTGTTGAAATACTCTATTCCAGACATCTTCCGTTTCAGCCAAAACAACTTTTACAAATTCAGCTCTTTTATCATCCGCCGCTTTTTCTTCAGCACTTAATTCCCTGTTCTGCATGGGTAATTGCTGGGGAAGGGTTGAGGGGTCTCCACCTCCTAATAAAAAATTAAGTACCAGCGCAATTACCCCAAGTATACCGCCACCCACAGCTACTTGTCCTCCTGATACTCCGCGACGATCATCAACATTAGAACTTCCTCTTTTTCCTTGCCAAAGCATAAATAATTATTTAGTAATCTAATGATATAAAAAAATGTGCCTAACCTTAGATTGAATATAGCATTTACTGAAGCTCCTGTTATAAGAAATAATGTAGCTAGCTATTTGTACATCATAAAAATAGAAACTTATAATGTTACTCAAATGGCAAACCAGGTATACAATAATGCCATTATTAAAGAAGTCAAATGATTAGCTATTACATAAGGAGTTTGGAAATGATTACAGTGAGATGCCCTTGTATAATTGAAGTATGTGCATTAAAAATTGGGATGCTTCTACATGAACTTAAGATAATCTCTTACAGACCCATGCAGCATACGGCTGTAAGAGATTGAGAGAACATTCAGGAAAGTTTTAGCAGCCTAGTTTTTATTAATTAAAAACTGAAAGGGCTTTAACTCGTCCGAAGCAATTGCATTCAATATTTTTTTTGCCTTTGATGTAATCTTATTACGCATTACTAACTCGTGAGTGCGACAGAACACATTGGTACACTCTACCTGTAATAAAATTTTGTGCAGGCTTTCAACGGCTTCATCTAAAGATTGGTTTTCACTTTTGGTTCTAACCAAAACAAGCAAATCGCGGTCATTCATTTTGTATTGATTTTAATAGCCACTCATACCTTTCTTACTTGGGCATCCACAATTACTTCCTTTTCCAGCGCCTGAATAGTAGTTTTTATTACAGCTGGTAAATGTGAGAGTAGCTATGGCAAGCAGAAAAATAGAAAATGTTTTTATCATAAAATATTGCTTTTCTAAATTAAACCATTTTTCGAAAAAATTATTGTTCATTTGGTTCAAGGCCAAAAAATATACGCCAAAGCATAAAAAATGAGCGATAAAAGAAAGGTGTTAGTGGCCCCATTGGATTGGGGCTTAGGGCATGGCACACGCTGCATACCCATCATACAACAATTATTATCACATGGTTTTGAAGTAATCTTAGCTGCCGATGGAGCAGTTAAAACCTTGCTCCAGCTTGAGTTTCCGCAAATAACTATTCTGCATTTAGATGGCTACCATATAAAATATGCACATACTAAAACCGGTTTGTTACTCAACATGCTAAATCAAATTCCAGATATTATTAAAAAAATAAATTATGAGCATAAGTGGTTAAAAAATGTTATTAACATTCACAAAATAAACATTGTAATATCTGATAATCGTTATGGTTTACATAATAAAGAGGTCTATTCCATTTTCATAACTCATCAATTATTAATAAAGAGTCCTCTTTTTCAAAAGGGGTTACAAGCAATTAACTATCGCTATATAAACAGGTTTAAGCAATGCTGGGTTCCTGATTATGAGGGCACACAAAATTTATCCGGAATACTATCACATCCTAAGAAAAAGCCTTCTATACCATTAAAGTATATCGGGCCTTTATCAAGGTTTAGCCTAACAGAACAGCCTTCCCTAGGAAAATATTTATTGATTTTACTTTCCGGACCTGAACCTCAAAGAACAGTTTTAGAAACAATACTTCTTGCGCAACTAAAAAACATTAATCAGAACGTTTTGGTAGTGCGCGGCCTTCCTGGTAATACAGAGGAACTGCCTATTTCTGACAAAACTGAATTTATAAATCACCTACCGGCAGCAGAGCTTCAATTAGCAATTAGAGAAGCATTATTCATTATTGCAAGAACGGGGTATAGCACTGTGATGGACCTAATAAAAATGAAAAAGAAAAGCATACTTATCCCAACTCCGGGTCAAACAGAACAGGAGTATTTAGGCGAACACCTTAAAGAAAATAATCTTGCACTATGTATGCCTCAACAAAATTTCAATCTTGCGGAAGCTTTAAAAGCAGCTGCATCCTATCCCTATAAATTTTTTACGCTTCCTGAGAATGACCTTTTAAAAGGCATCATTGAGCAGTTAAAAAATAAGGTGGAAACGAGTTAAATGCTACCACAACCTCAACCAGCAAATAAATTGATTAGATGAATGATATGAATCTATACTGGTATAATTAAACCTTTGTTTCGTATTAGTGTCTATCAACCGCCTTATGCTTCTGTCTGACTGAGCTACTCCCTTAATCCCTACTCAATCATGCAAAAAATAACCCTGTTAAAGCAGGGTTTATTTTTTTCTATACTGATGTTTACTACTACCAACCTAAAAGCCACGCAAATACCAATGGAGCTACAATGGTTGCATCGCTTTCAATAATATATTTCGGTGTCTTTATATCTAACTTACCCCAGGTAATTTTTTCATTTGGGTGTGCGCCGGAATAAGAACCATAAGATGTAGTTGAATCTGATATCTGGCAGAAGTAGCTCCAGAAAGGTATTTCATGCATTTCCAAATCCTGGTACATCATAGGCACTACACAAATAGGAAAATCTCCGGCAATGCCGCCCCCTATTTGAAAAAAACCAATTCCTTTTCCGGCACTATTATCTTTATAATAATTAGCCAGCCATACCATATACTCAATACCGCTCTTCATGGTACTGGCTTTAATTTCTTCTTTATATACGTACGAAGCAAAAATGTTACCCATAGTACTGTCTTCCCAACCGCCTATTATAATTGGCAAGTTCTTTTCAGCAGCAGCTATCATCCAGCTATCCTTTGGATCAATCTGGTAATCATCTTTCATTGCACCGCTTAAAAGCAATTGGTACATAAATTCATGTGGAAAATAACGTTCTCCTTTATCATTTGCATCCTTCCATACTTTATGTATATGTTTTTGAATTCTTCGAAAAGCTTCTTCTTCAGGAATGCAGGTATCTGTTACACGATTCAAACCTCTTTCCAATAAAGCCCATTCCATTTCCGGTGTAAGATCACGCCAGTTAGGAAGCCTTTCATAATGATCATGGGCCACAAGATTCATTACATCTTCTTCAAGATTTGCACCGGTGCATGAAATAATATGAATTTTATCCTGCCTTATCATTTCTGCAAGAGACACGCCTAGCTCGGCAGTGCTCATGGCACCAGCCAATGTTACCATCATTTTGCCACCTTCCAGCAGATGTTGTTCATAGCCTTTCGCAGCATCTACTAATGCTGCCGCATTAAAATGACGATAATGATGTTCAATGAATTGTGAAACAGGACCTTTATTCATGTAATTAAATTAAGTGGGCAAATTTAGCCGATAAAAAATAAATTTTACTGTTGAGGATGGGAGGTGCACCATGAATGATATTATAAACCTCATATCATTGTTAGCAAAAGAATGAATGCATAAAGTATTAGTAATTTTAAAAAATGAATTTTCTTGCCCATGCCTATCTATCCTTTGATCAAAAAGAAATCCTGGTAGGCAATATGATTTCTGACTTTGTTAAAGGTAAAACGCAATACCAGTTTATTGCTGGTATACAAAACGGAATTAAACTTCACCGCTCCATTGATGCTTATACTGATGCACATCCTTTAATAAAAGAAGCAAAAGAATTATTTCGTAAGGATTACAGGTTATACAGCGGGCCTATCGTTGATATTCTTTTAGATCATTATCTAGCTAATAACCCTGATTACTTTAATCCTCTTTCTTTACAACTGTTTACGAAATCTGTATATAAAATTTTAGAAGAGTACACTGCTCATCTTCCCCTTCGGTTTGTTTCTGTTCTTTCTTATATGAAAGTGGAAGACTGGCTTTTTAATTATCAATACCAACATGGCATAGAAAGAAGTATACGGGGAATGGTAAGGCGTTCAAGTTTTTTGTATGATAGCTCAAAGGCAGTTGAACTATTTCATACACATTATGATGACTTAAAAAGTCTATCAGCTTTGTTTATAAAAGATGTTAAAATGCATGCAAAAGAACAATTATCACTGGCAAACTAACAAACAACTGTTCATCAAAAACTTCTTAATCATAAATTTGTTTCATTAATTTATTCCAATGAAAAAAGTTATTAATTGTATTCTCTTTCTCCTTCTTATTACTACATGCTATGCTCAAACAAGCACAAGCAAACTTCCTGCTATAGATAAATCGCCGATGGACATGGCTTATTACCCGGTTAATTACCCTGTGCTAAAAATTCAGGACAAAGCAACTGAACCTTTAATAGCCCGAATCATTTACAGCAGGCCTCAAAAAAATAACCGTCTTGTTTTTGGTGAGTTGGTAGAATACAATACTATTTGGCGTGTGGGTGCTAATGAAGCGACAGAAGTGGAATTTTACAGAGATGTGAAAATTGGCGGTAAAAAAATATTAAAAGGAAAGTATACATTGTATGCTTTAGCAAATCCGACCGAATGGACGCTCATACTTAATAAGGAAACTGATACCTGGGGGGCTTTTAAGTATAACGACAAGAAGGATGTTGTACGGGTACCTGTTTCCACCCAAAAAATTGCTGAACCGGTAGATGCTTTTACTATTTTCTTCGAAAAGGCCGGAGCTAATATTAATCTTAATATAGCCTGGGATACCGTTCAGGTTTCATTGCCGGTACTATTGAAATGATTATTTTTCAGCATGAAATCTTTTCTGCCTGTTGGCCTGGTATTAATTTTTATATCCTGTAACGATAACGTATTTGATAAGGCGGCAAGCAGTAATCGTAAGAATGATACTGCTATCATCAAATCTAAAACGCAAAATCCCTATGCGTCAATTGATATATCTCCTATTGATATAAGTTATTACCCAACCGACTACCCTATCCAAAAAATGAAGGGTATTAAGAATTCATCACCTGTTGCCAGGGTTATATATGGCCGACCACATAAGCAGGGCCGTAAAGTTTTTGGAAATTTATTACATCATGGAGAATCCTGGAGATTGGGCGCTAACGAAGCAACAGAAATAGAATTTTTTCAGCCTGTTACCATCCAGAATAAACGACTTGCCAAAGGCCGTTATATCTTGTATTGCATTTTATATGAAGATAGATGGACCATTATTTTTAATAGCAATCTTTTTTCCTGGGGCCTCAAACCTGATACTAGTCAAAACCTTGCGCAGTTTGATGTACCCGTTGAACACACAAACCAATCAATTGAATATTTTACAATGGTGTTTGAAAAAGCAACTGAAAAAAGCACCAATCTTTTAATGACATGGGATGATGTTGTTGTTAGGCTGCCAATAAAATTTTGAACAAACAACATGCCTGCTCCTTATCTTTTCACTAAGGCAAACAATATACATTTGCAGTTCCTCAATTAAGTGAATATGAAGCAAGGAACTAAATTTATACATGCCGGTGCAGAGCCAGACCCAAGTACCGGGGCTATTATGACCCCTATATATCAAACCTCTACTTATGTGCAGTCTGCACCCGGTCAACATAAAGGATATGAATATGCACGTTCTCAAAACCCTACCCGCAAAGCACTTGAGGACGCCCTGGCACAAATTGAAAATGGAAAATATGGCCTTGCTTTTAGCAGTGGCGTGGCTGCCACTGATGCTGTCATAAAATTATTAGAACCCGGAGATGAAGTAATAGCAGGTAGTGATATGTATGGGGGAACTTATCGTTTATTCAGCAAGATCTTTGAAAAGTTTGGTATCAGGTTTCATTATGTTGATATGCAGGATTTAAAAAACATTACTGCTGTCATCAATGAAAAAACAAAACTTATATGGGTTGAAACTCCAACAAATCCGTTGATGAATATTGCTGATATCAGCGCCATCGCAGTGGTTTCTAAACAACATAATATACTGCTTTGTGTAGATAATACTTTTGCATCTCCATATTTACAAAACCCATTAGACCTGGGCGCTGACCTTGTTATGCATTCATCTACCAAATATTTAGGCGGCCATAGTGATGTGATACAAGGTGCTTTAATAATGAATAATGAGACCTTGAGAGAGAAACTGTATTTTATTCAAAAAAGCTGTGGAGCTGTGCCCGGACCCATGGATTGTTTTTTAGTGCTTAGAGGAATAAAAACATTGCATGTGCGCATGCAGCGGCATTGCGAAAACGGAAAAACAATTGCCCATTTTTTGCGCAATCACCCTGCTATTGAAAAAGTATACTGGTGTGGGTTTGAAGACCATCCGGGATATTATGTAGCAAAAATGCAGATGCGTGATTTTGGTGGCATGATGAGCTTTACCTTAAAAAACGATAGTGTTGAAAATGCTATACGTGTTTTATCCTCCACTCATTTATTTGCGCTTGCAGAAAGTTTAGGAGGCGTTGAATCTTTAATTAATCATCCTGCTTCTATGACGCATGCTTCGATACCAAGGGAAGAACGATTAAAAAATGGATTGACAGATTCTTTAATACGCCTGAGTGTGGGCATTGAAGATGTGGAAGACTTAATAGAAGATTTGAATAAAGCAATTGGATGATAAGCTTGCATAAGCGGGTGCAATGTTGAGCTTATTGTTGCCGTTGAAGTGTGCGACGCAACAGAAGCTCAATAGTATTACAACTGCTTGAAATCAAAAAATTACTTTACTGTGAGTCTTATCTTTTCACTGTTATGTGTGTACCAGCCAGCATCCGATAGGATAGCAAAGCGCAGGTAATAAGTTCCCTTTAAAAGAGCAAGGTTTATAGGGACCTCTAGTGTTTTATTTGAAATAACTTCATTCAGGTAAATACCAGGATCAATATCCTGAAGCCATTTTTGTTGATTAAATACACCAATTTTTATAGGATATTTACCCATTGAAGATTTTCCCAACAATTGTGTATAGCGATCAGGTACTATCAATTTTGCATGGAGTAATAACGATTCATGCTCATTCAATATGTACTCTTTCTTTTCTGGCACAAACATCAGTTTACCAAAAGAATAAAAATTGCTGTCTAATGAATAATGCAGGTTGCCAAGGGGAGTTTGCATAGAATCTATGTGCAAAGCCGGAACTTCTGGGTCAACTATATAAACAGGCCTTGCAAAAAAGCTGTCTTCAATAGGCCAGAAATTATAATTGTTTCTTCTTCTTTTATAATCATTTAAAGAAAGAGAAGGTTGGCCAGAGTAAAACCAATATTTAGATGCTTTTTGATAAGAGCTGTTGAATACAATGGGCAGTCCCTTTGTTTTTTGTTTGAATTCTTCGGGCCAGTTCTTATACTGATGAAAGCGCTCAGCCACAGCTTTTGCCGGCACTACATCAAACACTATAACAATACGGATAGCGAGTACAAGTATGATAGTAACAGGCAGAAGTTTATATGTCCATTTGCGCCATCTTATATGATCCTGCAAATATTGGTGGCTTAATACCATAATGGGAATGATGGCAGGTGCAGTCCAATTGGCTTCCACTCTTCCTCTGAAGCTGCTTATCAAAAAGAAAATAAAAATACCGATAGCTGTAAATTTTAACGCACGTTCGGTTAATGATTTTGGAACATGTTTTATGGTCGCCCACCAAAAAATAAAACCTGTAATAGGTCCGGCAAGTAATAGTTGCCCAAGGATATACTCCGTTGTATAAGAAACTTTGTATGGGTTTACGTTGCTTTCAAAAAGATGATACCGAAAACTTATCCAGTTGTGCTGATACTGCCAAAATAAATGTGGCACAAACAAAAGAAGCGCAATTAACCCTGCTATGTATGTCTGCCATTTTTTTAACAATGATATATTAGAGAGCAGTGAAAACAAAATAATCAATACAGCATGGTATTTACTATACAACATGAAGCTGGTAACAAGGCCAAGTAATAAGGTATTAGAGAGAGAAGCGTTTGCGACAAATCTTTTATAACATAAAAAAAAGAGTGCTGTAAAGAACATTAAAGGAATATCAGGCACTGCTAAAAAGCCCCCGATTTGTAACACGGCCATAGAAAGGCAAATAACATAAAACAGCACCTGCTCTTTCTTTTCTAATAATTTTTCACATAAAAAAATAGTAGACGTACTGAGTAGTACAATCAATAACCTTACGCCCAACTCGTTTGGAAATAAACTATACCCTGCTTTTATCAGCAAGCCTGTCATTGGAGGGTGATCAAAATATCCCCAGTCAAGAAAGCGTGAAAAAACCCAGTAATAAGCCTCGTCATCTAAAAGCTCTGTAGAGTAGGCTTGGAGTAAACCAATAAAAATCCATGCAGTATAAAAAAGAGGTTGATAATTTTTCTGTATCGGTCCAATCATGAAGCAGCAGTAATAGAATATTTAAAGAGGATATTGATAAGGGCTATAGCACTTTGCAAGCGCTCTTCGTAGGTGCCTGAAATTACAGCCCATTTGGTACCGCTATTAATAGCTATATCCTTATACATTTTGAATAACTTCTTTCTAAAATTAAGATCAGGATATTCCCTCAAGTCGTCCTTAACCCAGGGCAGGTCAACATCGCAAAGCAAATAAAGATCGTATTGCTGCGCAGCAATTTGTTTTAATATCCAGGGATGACAATTATTAAATGCTACTTCGCACCAAACCTTCATTACATACATGTCGGTATCTATAAAATAAAGATCGTTTTTTGCTTTACTTAAAAGATTGTATTCCAATGCTGCCTGTCCCCTTGCAATATTAAGTAGATCAGCAAAACTATAATCTTTTCCATTTGCTGTTAGGTATTCGCGGGCAAACTCAGGACACCAGCAGGTTTTATAATGATCAGCCAGATGCTGGCAGAGTGTGCTTTTGCCAGTAGATTCCGGTCCTATAACAACAATCTTATTCATACTTTAAAGGCCCCAAATGATATGGCTTTTTCCCTGCCCTTCGTTTCCATTCTGTTAAACCAAAGAATGCCATAATCAGCAAAACAAAATAAAAAACAGAAGTAAATACCAATCCTTTTATAAAATATAATGGCACCGAGGCAATATTAGTAAGTATCCACCATACCCAGCTTTCTACTTTCTTCCTTGCCATTAACCACATGCCGGTATATGCGGTGGCGCTTGCAAAAGCATCGCCTAAAGGAATAACACCAGGATAAAATGCAGTTTTTAAATAAATAAGGCAGCAGTATATAATGATGTATAAGATTGCAAAGAAACTTAAATGCAGCAGCCATTCTTTTTTATCTGAGAAGGTTATATGCAACACCTTTTCTTGCCGGCTATTTTTCTTATTCCATAAATACCATCCATAAATACTTAGAACAGAATAATAAATATTTACGCTTGCTTCACCAATCAAATGGTATTGGAAACTTAAATAAACGTATATAATGGTACTTATAAGACCAATGGGATATACCCAAATATTCTCCAGCCTTGAGAACCAGACCGAAGCAATGCCTGCAAAAACTGCCAGGTATTCAAGCCAGGAAGTTTGTTTCATGCCAGCAACAAAAGCTTGCCATATTTCAGCTATTGACATGGCGTGAAGATAAACCAGTAATTAAAACAGCCAGAATAGTAAAATTAATTCTTATACTAATTCAATTGCTGTTATCAGTTGGCAGTTTGTAAAGCAACTAAGTTCGCTTATTGGAATCTCCAAAGAATGAAAAGCTTTCATAATTCTCTTTTCCCAGCTATATCTAAAGCTCATGATTCTGAAAATACAGGAGTATATGGTCTTTTAAAAAAATCTCCTGCTCGAAAGGGTTTAATTCGGGCATTGGTTTAAGCTGTTTAAAATGTGGCCATCCATCTTCATCAACATTTGATAGCTCATAATAACCGCTGGGAGAAAGCACCGTACAAATAGCAATGTGCATCAGGTCTTGCTTTTGTTCTTTGGTAAATTTTTTTTTAATCTCACCAAGCTCCTGGATTCCGATTAGAAATAGGGTGCTTTCTACATCAGGTTTTTTTTCAAACCGTTGCATTAGCTTTTCTTCCAGCTTCCACCACCTAACCTGCAAATCATCATTACTATTCATTAAGGCAAAGATAAGTTCTCTGCAATGGAAGCAGAGAGCACTTAGCTTTGCCAAAACTTCTATATGGATTGGCAGAAAGAAGACTATTTTATTTCCACAGAAAAGAGTAAGCTGGATGCTGGTTACATCCACCATTTTCTTTCTAAAGAATCTTATTGGGCCCAACATATTCCCGTTGCTATTGTAGAAAAATCTATCGCCAATTCTTTATGCTTTGGTTTATACCATCATCAGGGCCAGATAGGGTTTGCAAGGCTTATCACCGATGAAGCAACTTTTGGCTACCTGGCAGATGTATTTATTGACCCGGCTTATCGTGGTAAAAAATTAGGAACATGGCTTATAGAGGCAATAATGGAGCATCCATCCACATTCGATCTTAGACGAATAATGCTGGCTACAAAAGATGCACAAAGCTTGTATAAACAATTCGGGTTCGACCATCCTGCGGATCTTACAGAACTTATGTATATCCGCAGGCCCGATATTTACAAGCGAAAAGCAAACCTGGCGTAGAACAAGCGTTAGTCATTTCACTCTTTTACTACTTTTCTCTTAGCCATATCTTTGCGCAAAATTTTTCAATGCTGCAAGTGAACCTTATTAAGCAAAACCCTGAGGAAGTAAAAAGAAAACTAGCCATTAAGAATTTCAAAGAATTGAATTTGGTTGATGACATCATTACGTTAGATGATGAGCGCAAAAAGCTAAACTTTCAATTTGATGAAACAAAGGGAAGGATTAATGCAGTATCGAAAGAAATTGGGCAGCTGATGAGCAAAGGACAAAAAGATGCAGCTGAGGGTAAAAAGAAAGAGGTTGAAGATTTTAAGATCCAGCTAAGTCCAATTCAGCAACAGTTAGATGCAGCTGAAAAAAAACTTAATGAAATTCTGGTTCGGTTGCCAAACCTTCCTTCGGAAAAAGTACCGCCTGGCAAAACGCCGGAAGAAAATGATGTGGTAAGAATGGGCGGATCAAAACCAGAACTGGCAGTGGATGCTGTACCGCATTGGGATCTTGCAAAACGACTGGATATTATTGATTTTGAATTAGGGAATAAACTTACGGGCAGCGGATTTCCTGTTTACAAAAACAAAGGCGCAAAACTTCAGCGGTCACTGATACAATATTTTCTTGATTATAATACGGCTGCGGGATACACGGAGTACATGCCTCCTTACATGGTCAATGCAGATTCTGCTTATGGCACAGGACAATTACCGGATAAAGAAGGGCAAATGTATCATGCAACAGAAGATGGTTTCTACCTCATCCCAACAGCCGAAGTTCCGCTTACTAATATTTACCGGGACACGATGCTGAAAGAGGCTGACATGCCCGTAAAAATGACAGCTTACACACCATGCTTTAGAAGAGAAGCGGGTAGCTATGGAAAGGATGTTCGTGGACTAAACCGATTGCACCAGTTTGATAAAGTAGAAATTGTACAATTAGTAAGGCCAGATAAGAGTTATGAAGTACTCGAAGAAATGGTGCTTCATATTGAAAAGCTGATTCAGTCACTTGGCCTTCATTACCGCATTCTTAAGTTATGCGGTGGCGATATGGGTTTTACGTCTGCCCTTACTTATGATTTTGAAGTGTATAGTGCAGCCCAGGAAAAATGGCTTGAAGTAAGTTCTGTTTCAAACTTCGAAACCTTTCAAACGAACCGGATGAAAATCCGTTACAAGGACGAATCAGGAAAATCTGTGTTATTGCATTCTTTAAACGGAAGTTCGCTGGCATTGCCACGGATTCTGGCTTGTTTGCTCGAAAATAACCAAACACCTAATGGCATTGTATTACCACCTGTTTTACAATCTTACTTTGGAAGCGAAATGATTTAATGACTGCCCACAACGCCATATATCATTTAAATGAAGAAGAACATAAGGCGGAACTTTCCTTCTTAAAAGAAAAGCTTTGTATATCACTTTCAGACAATCGCAAAGTTTTCTGGCACTATAGAGAGATCATCAGGGAAAATGTTTATTCCTTTAAATACACTACTTATCCGCCCCAACTATTGCAGGTAAGTTCCAGCGCAGTGGCCGATGAATTAGAAAGGCTTATTCAAAAAGGAAAGCAAATGCCAAATGCTGGAAAACTTGCGCCCCTTCTAAAAGTGCTGGTTGTTTTTTTGCTCATTGCTATTATTGCTTATGTTCTTATTGTGCCTTGGGTAGCCTCGGCACTAGCCAGCCGTTTCCCGGTGAGTTACGAAAAATCTATTGGTGATAAGGCTTATCATTCTATTAAAAAAAGCCTTGTAGTTGATGAACAACGCACTCAATTGATAAATGATTTTTTTTCGAAGTTGGATATTCCATCCCGGTATAATGTACAGATAACGGTTGTAAAAGGAGATATGATGAATGCCTTTGCCATGCCTGGCGGGCACATCGTGGTATATGATAAAATTATTAATGGAATGAGCTCGTATCCCGAGTTGGCTGCATTGCTTTCGCATGAATTTACTCATGTAGAAAACCGGCATACCATAAGAACATTATTCCGCCAGCTTGGCTCTAAAGTATTTTTATCACTCGTGCTTGGTGATGCAACAGCAGTTGGCGGAGTGATCGTTAATAATGCAGATGATCTGAAACATCTATCTTATAGCCGTAGTCTTGAGACGGAAGCGGATCGATATGGCGTTCGTCTTTTAGCTGAACGCCATATCGATCCATTAGGTTTTGTTCGTTTATTTCAGTTGTTGAAAAAAGAAACACCTGCAGCTCCAACTTCTGAATGGATGAGCAGCCATCCTGACTTGAACAAAAGAATTGAAGGAATAAAGAATAATATTTTTTATAAGGATGCTAATTCGAAATCTGATTCCTCTCTTCATCATTTGTTTTTGCAATTACAAACTGCTGATTAAGTTTCTTAACAAATGATTCCATTAAGATCATGTTAATAGAGATAGCGTTAATGATGGGATTGAAATAACAATCATTCATTTTCGTGTCCAAAATTTATTGTTTATGAAAAAGATTTTGTTCGCTATCATTATTTCAATTTTTCTTACTTCAGTTGTAGAAGCCCAAATTTCCAAAGGTTCGATTATGTTAGGTGGCGGTATAGGAATTAGTAGTAGCAAGAATGACTACAATAGTTCTTCTACTACCAATGATCAAACTAATTATTCCATCAATCCTGTTGTTGGAATAGCAGTTAAGGAAAACCTGATATTCGGAGTAGGGTTAGGTTACGGTAATTCAGAATCGACTATTAATTCCGGCCAAACAAAACAGGAAAACGAAAGCAAAACTTATGGTGGTCATGTCTTCTTACGTAAGTATTTACCTATTGGTAAGAAATTTTATTTGTATGGTGAAGGCGCTTTAGGTTATTCAAAATTCGAATACAGTAATGTAACCACTAATATTTTTAATACCGTTGATCAAAGCAACTTTGCAAAAGGATGGAATATTGCTTTAAACCTTTCTCCGGGCCTATCTTATGCTGCGCATAGAAAGTTTCATTTAGAGGCAAGCCTGCCAGGATTATTAAACCTGCAGTATACAAAGTCAAAAAACAATTCCTTGTCTGGCAATATTCGGTCTGAACAAGACCAAAATAATTTTGCTTTCAGCTCCAATGCAAGTAATCTTTCTTCCGTTAACATTGGATTTCGCTTTTTCTTTTCAAAATAATGGAAAGAATGGCAGTACAGCAATTGTATATGAAGCCGGTCAAGGTTACAACCAGAATACAAAATTTTCCATTATCAATTATCAATTTTCTCCTACCTTCGCCGTCCTTTCACAAAAATTACGGGTGTGGTGGCCTGTAGTAGACCTGAATACAAGTCCCGTTTTTCCGGGATTATTTTAGAACGTGAGTAAAAGCATTAAAAATGAAACGTACATTCCAACCGCATACAAAACGTCGTAAAACCGTTCACGGTTTTCGTAAACGTATGGAATCTGCTAATGGCAGAAAGGTATTGGCAAGCCGCCGTGCTAAAGGCCGTCATAAGCTGAGTGTGTCTGACGAGAAGAGCTTGAAATAACCTTCTGTCAATTAACTTATTTACCAAGCCCTGTTTTAAAATATATTTTAAAACAGGGCTTTTTTGTATTTTGAGGTAATGGCTAAAGAGTTTTCATTAGGAAAAGAAGAAAGATTAAAGAGCCGTAAACTGGTAGAGGAACTCTTTGCTTATGGAAAAAGTTTGAACGCTTTCCCAATAAGAGTTTCTTACAAATTTATTAGCGCATCAAATGTTGACGATGATTATCTATTGAAAATAGGAGTAACGGCCAGCAGTAGAAATTTTAAAAAAGCGGTAGACCGCAACCGCATCAAACGCCTTCTCCGGGAAGCTTACAGGCTTCAAAAAAAAGAACTGACTATTGGCTTAAAAGAGAGAGGATTAAAAGCCCATGTTTTTTTTATGTATGTAGATAAGCAACTTCCTCAATATGATTATGTATTTGGGGCAATGACCAAATGCCTAAAGCTTTTAATTAAAAGAGCAGCCACAAGTGAAAACATTACTTAAAATATTGGCCTTTCCTTTTATTGGTTTGATCAGGTTATATCAATTGGTTATTTCTCCCTGGTTACCGCCTTCCTGCCGGTTTACACCAACATGCTCTCAATATGGTTTAGAAGCTTTTAAAAAATATGGATTATTTAAAGGCTTCTTTCTGACAGTAAAAAGAATTAGCCGTTGCCAGCCCTGGGGTGGTAGTGGGCATGATCCTGTTCCATAGAAATGTTGAATTATAAATTACATGTTTAATTTATACAAGCAGAAAAAAATGGCCGTTCCACTTGAACGGCCATTTATAATTTAGGTAGCTATATACCAGTTGGGACAGTAATGGAATTATAAACAATAGCCTACGATAAGGCAAATGCCAGTAACGATACCTGTTATACTTGTAAGGAAAAGCCTAAACCGTAATCCAGTCATTATTTGCTCTTTATCATTCAACGTATTAAGGAGTACGGCTATACCAGTGTATAACGCCCAAATTCCGAATATCAAATTACCTTGCTTTAGATGTCGTACCGCCAACCAAAATAAGAACAGAAACGCACTCCCGATAATAATATAAATGCGGAATGGTATTTTCTTTAATGGGGATAACATAATTTTTTTTGGCTGCCCTTTGTCTAGGCAAAATATGTAAGAGTTAGGCCATATTCTAACAGTTCTAATTAGCTTTCCCTGACCCAACACGCATATAGTTTATAGTTACCAAAATTCAACATCATTTAGATGCGCTCTCAAAACGTTCGTTCACTTTATTCCAGTTTACTACATTCCAGAAAGCTGCTAAATACTCCGGGCGACGATTTTGATACTTAAGGTAGTAGGCATGTTCCCATACATCAACTCCTAAAACTGGTGCTCCTTTTACTTCAGCCACATCCATCAAAGGATTATCCTGGTTTGGCGTAGACGTTACTTCCAGTTTGCTATCCTTTACAATTAACCAGGCCCAACCACTACCAAACCGTGTAGTACCTGCTGCATTAAATTTTTCTTTAAAAGCATCAAACGAACCAAAGGCCTGCGTGATTGCCTCTGCTATTTTACCGGTAGGCTGGCCACCAGCATTAGCACCTAAAACTTCCCAGAAAAAGCTATGGTTCCAATGTCCGCCCCCATTGTTGCGCACTGCCGGAGAAATTTTGCCAGCGTTGGCTACTATCTCTTCAAGGCTTTTATTTTCATGCTCTGTCCCAGCGATAGCTTTATTTAAATTGTCAACATAAGCCTGGTGGTGTTTGCCATGATGAATCTGCATTGTTTGCACATCAATGTGTGGTTCTAATGCATCGTGGTTATAAGGTAACTGCGGTAATGTAAATGCCATAACTAAAAGGTTTAAAAGTTTATCAATGTTCTGTATGAAGTGGCAAATTTACTGATGGCGCAATGAAATTCAGCATCATTATAAAATCTTTACGTTATAAAAATTCATCGCTTTGAACGAAAAAACAACTTCATCAATGCTGCACATTCTTCTTTTAATATTCCGGAAACTATTTCAGATTTCGGATGGAAGGGTGAAACATCTCTTGTTACTCTTTTATAGCCGTTTTTTTCATCTGAAGCTCCATAAACAATCCGGCCAATCTTGCTCCAATAAAGTGCACCGGCGCACATAACACAAGGTTCTACCGAAATATAGATGGTGGCTTCCGGCAAATATTTGCTTCCTAAATAATTAAAGGCTGATGTTAATGCTAAAATTTCAGCATGGGCAGTTGGGTCGTTTAATCTTTCTACCTGGTTATAGCCCCTGGAAATAATTTTGTTATTTAAAGCAATGATGGCACCAACAGGCACTTCATCATCATTAAAAGCAACCTGGGCTTGCTTTAAAGCCAGTTGCATAAAATGTTCATCATCCATTATGACGAAAGTTTATAGCAGGTATTAGTAATTGATGAGGGAGAGAAAGCCTGATGGTTAATCATTTTTTCCTGCTTGCTTGTCGTCATTCGTTAGTTCATTTGAATCTTTTGATTCTTCATCTGAATTATTATTGGTTTGATAAGCCAACCCATCGCCCGAATCTTCTGTTCCGGCAATTTCGCCATTTACTATAGCAAGCCTTTGCCCGTCTTCTGTAATAATTGATTCTTGTTTTTGTTTCTTGGGATCCATGGCTTTTTATTTTTGCAATTGCATAAATTAAAAGATTCTACCGCTTTCTGCCTGTTCTATTAGTTGCTCCGCCTGAGATGAATCGAAAACCTGTTCTTTACTGGCTAATACCTGGCGTAAAAGATCATGTATGGTAATTACTCCTGCAAATTTCTCACTTTCGTTATATGCCAAAAGGTATCTCGTTTTATGAGAGTTGATAAGATACATACAGTGCTCTACTGAATCTGTTACCTGAACAATGGGAAAATCCGCTGTCATTACTTCTTTTACTGCAGATGAACTGCTTGACTTACCTTTTAAAATAACATTGCGGCTATAATCACGTTCGCTAAATATGCCTTTATACTCATCTCCCTCTTTTACCACCAGGTAGCTAAGGTTGATGGAATTTAATAAATTTAAAGCCTCAATAACCTTGGTGTCAGCGCTAACAATATTGAAGGCCTTTGTTTTACTATCAAGAATATCCTGTACTGTCCTCATGTTTCAAAATGGTTTAATTAATATTCACTTAACCCGTATCACATATTTGTATGCAGGTAATCTTTTAAATGGGTTATTGTCTCTTCCTGCGATCTTATTGTAGCAGTTACAGCATCATTAATAGAAATGATGCCACAAACTTCCTCTCCATCAAAAACAGGCAGGTACCGAAGGTTGCGGTCAGATAGTAATTGCATGCAATACTCTACAGTATCTTTGGGAGTAATTCGCGGAAAATCAGTAGACATAATTTCTTTTACAGTTGTTTCTGTTGATGACTTCCCTTTCAAAACAACCTTCCGGCTGTAATCCCGTTCCGTCATAATGCCTAAAAAAACCGAGTTCTCCATAATCATTAGTGAGCCAATGTTTTGATCAGCCATTAATTGAAGCGCATTGAGCACAGTTAAATCGGGAGATACAGAAATGACGTTCCTGTTTTTTTTGGCTAAAATATCAGCTACCTTTTTCATGCATTAATTTTTTGCTATACAGGAAATTACAACTTATAGATGAAAATGAGGCAATGAATATTATGCGCAGTAATCTGGAAATAGAAAGAAGCCTGTACGTTTAGATGGGGCTTTATAGAAGGCTAATAATTAAGATAGCAATAGCTTTTTTTACTCATTGAAAGAGCATGGAGAGGGGCATTGGCAAGTTGTTCATAGATAACATTTTCGTTAGAAAGAGGACTTTTTATAACTACAAAATCCTCGTACACTTTATCAAAATAAACCTCAACATTTAATCCTAGTAATTCGTACATATCAACAATAAACCCGGGTTCCTGGCGTGTATGCAGATAATAACCTTGAGACGACAGATATTCTGCTTGTTGTAAAGTTGTAAGGCAGTTGAAAAAATTATTGCTCATAAAGGATTTTGTTTAAGCTCCCTTAGAGCAGTTTCAAGAACTATGCAAGCTTTAATAGGGGTAATTGTGTTTAACCCTTTTTTAGAGCAGCTTTAGTATCCACAACAAAAAGACCCGTTTACCTGGAGGCAAAAAAAATGAAGGGTAAAATTTCCACAAAAAAGCCACTATAATTAGTGGCCTAACGCAATGCGTTTCAGATATTTTAATGGAGCGACCCGGTTAGGCGATACCAACCGAAAGTTTCCATGAATATTCTGTAGATGTCATGAATACCTCCTTTCCTTTGATGAATTATGAAGTTATGAAAAAATAGAATTAAATAACCGGCATCAACGGAAAAAAATGTCTTTAATATTTTTTTATGACAGCAAATTGCAGCAAATTTTACAACTAAGTAATAAGCTGATTGAAGTTATATTTAGATAATAGAAACTTTATTATGCCCGACAATCCCGGTATTCAATTATATAAGTCATTAACCAAAGCCATTGCGTATGCAGCAGGTATTGTTATACTTCTTTGGTTTTTGTATAAAGTATCTGGTGCAGTTCTTCTTTTGGTATTAGTTATTATTTTGGCGCTGGTAATAAATGCGCCTGTGGCTATACTGGAAAAAAAAGGAATGACGAGGGGATGGGCCTGTTTAATTGTATTCGGTTGCATACTTATTGTGCTGGGGCTTTTAAGCTGGCTTATTATTCCTAAAATCAGCGATCAGTTAACTACGCTAATTTCAAACCTTCCTGGTTATGCAGAACAACTTTCAAAGAATATTTCCTCCTGGTTTAAAGATTATCCTGAAGCTCATAAAGAAATAGAAGAACAAGGCGTTGGGCTTTCACAATGGATTCCATCTATTCCTAAAACATTATTAAGCATCGGCAATTATTCGCTTTCTATTCTAACAGCTATATTAATCGGGATACTTTTTCTCAGCATGGTAGTATATGCTGTAACCACACCACGCCCACTACTACAATTGTATTTTTCATTTTTTCCTCTGGCGCAACATGGCAAGGCCACCAAAGCTTTGTCCGATACCTCTATCATGCTTATTGGTTGGTTTAAAGCCAACCTGATAGGGGGAACAATCCGCTCTGTCTGTATCACCATTTTTCTTTCTTTTATGAATGTACCAGGAGCATTTATATGGGGTGCCGTTGCTTTCTTTTCAGAGTTAATTCCAAAGCTTGGCTTTTACACAGCAGCTATTCCACCTATACTTGTTGCGTTATCTATCAGCCCTTCAACGGCATTATGGACAACTGTATTTTTTCTGGCAATGGATGAAATCATGGGCGATTTTATTTTGCCGAAACTGCGTTCGAACAGCATGAAAATCCACCCCGTATCCACCCTATTTATTTTATTAGCAATGGGTGCAGCATTTGGTGTAATGGGTGCATTATTAGCCACTCCGTTAACCGCAATTATAAAAGCTTATTATGAAGCTTTTTTTATAAAACGGTTTAAAGCAGACGCAGAGCTTGAGAAGAGAATAGATGCCATACTATACGAGCCAAAAAATTTAAAGGATTTAAGAGCTGAGACAGAAGTAACAGATTGAGAGACTCCCTCAATGCTTTAATTAACGTAGGTTTTGTTCAATAATAAGTAGGTAAGCATTAAATGGTTTGCAATTCCGACTCTTCAATAAGTTCTTTTATTTCAAGTTCGTTTAACTCTGTACAAAGCTTGCATAATTCAATAAAAGCCTCCAGATCTTTAAATTGTATAGCAAAGCGGCTAAGCTTAAATGTTTCAAACGGCTTGCAGCTTTCATCTAAAGGCTTTTCATAAAGAGAGCAACCCTGTATGCCTTGTTTTGGATGAAAATAAACATGCGTTATTCTATATTCTTCATCTTTCTTTACCCATTTTTTTGATGGTATTTGAACGGGCTTGTTTTCATCATCAATGCAAATGCAATTCACCATAAACCTGGTTTTAAGGTTGCAAATATAAATTGCTTTGCGATGGAACGGTTTTAGATATGATTAAGCATTGGATAAATTGGTGCGGGACCAGCTTAAATGTTTTATAGCTGTCAATTTATTTTAAAGAAAAAAGGAACAATAATGCATGATCTTATAATTAATGTAGCAAAGGTGGAAGAGTTGCAAACAATAAAAAATATCAATGAGTTGGATTCCATTTTTGCAAAAGCTAAGAGCACAATAACAGGTGGAAAAGCTGTCTTGCTTGTAAGAAATAGCAAAGAGGGAAAATTTGATGAACTAACAACTGACGAGCAACTAAACGAGTATAAAGAAACTGTATACAAATACCTATAGTGGAAAACAAAGCGCTTCATGTTGAGCAGTAAATTATCAATATTACTTTTTATAAAATGAGCCAGGCCTTTGTAAGAGAAAGCGATGAACAATGGTTGCATGATGTATCCCCTACATTAAATGCACTGATTGTATACTTAACACGTGAGAATAATGGCATCAGGGTTTACCAGCAAAAAACATACACAGAACCTGGGGCGAAAAATCTTGTTCATGTAATGAGCAATGGTTTGTCTTATTCAAAAGATGATAAAGGCACGTGGTTTATAATCTGGTAACTATTCCTTAATCTAAATAGTAAAAGCCCTTTGATTTTGAAGTGGGACATGCGTACTTATGCTTCATTAATATTAATAAAACTGTGTTGGGCATTATGTTAAAGAATCTTGGAAACCTTTACTGGCAAAAGGTTTCCTTTTTTTTATAGTCCGTTAAGCATCAAAATACAGCCTGTAACTTGTATTGTACTGAAAAAATATGCACACTACATTTGTATCAGATCAGTAAATAATATTAATAGCTTCTGATCATCTATCCTTCGCTTGCCACTCTATTGTTTGCCACTCTAATGTTTGCCACATATCGGTTGCCCCCCATTAACGCTTTTTTTAATTCTTAACCATAAATTTTTATTATGAAAAATTCAAGCACAATCAATTTAAGCAAAGCATTTAAAAATGTTATAACGCTTACAGCACTTTTCGTTTTTCTTTTAGGATCAAACAATGCAAATGCTTCAGACAATGGCGATAAAATAAAAGCGCCTACTGTTGAAATCAAGTACATGGGAACTGTAGATTATATGCCTGTAGTTAGGGTAGAATTTGACAACGCTGAAGGAAACGAGTACTATCTTTCATTGAAGGATGATAAGGGTAGCACTTTTTATTCTGAAGTTGTAAAAGCAGTAAAGTATTCTAAGAGTTTTCAGCTTGAAAATGCTGATTTAAGCGGAATGCGTATTACGCTTACCCTGCGCTCTAAAAAAGAAAACAGCACACAAGTTTTTGAAATAAACAAATCTGTACGCCAGGTTGAAGATGTAGTAATTGCAAAGATTCAGTAAGAAAGAAAGTTTTCCCTTGATCGTAAGTTTTAGTTGAATGTTTGAACGCCCGGTATTCCGGGCGTTTTTGTGCATGTACTCCTTCGTACCAATTGAAAGATGCATTAATAAACAGTAAATGCTTTACAGGTTAACTTAGCTTTAATCGTACAATAAAATGCAACTAAATTTTCTATTGTGAAAGCAGCCAGTGTAAATGAAATAAAACAAGAGTTAAAAGAAAAGCCATCATCACAGCTAATAGAGCTTTGTTTGCGGCTGGTACGTTATAAAAAAGAGAACAAGGAGTTGATTACTTATCTTTTATTTGAGGCTCATGATATAGAAGCTTACATCAGCAGTATTAAAGAAGAGATGGATGAAAGCTTTAATGACATCAATAAAACAAACTTATATTTTGCAAAAAAAAGCCTGCGAAAAATTTTACGCATAGCAAATAAATACATCAGGTATACAGGTTCAAAAATTGTAGAAACAGAGTTGTTGCTTTATTTCTGCAATAAGCTCAATGATTCTAAAATCCCATTTCATAACAGCACTGCATTAACCAACATCTACATTGCTCAGCAAAAAAAGTTGAAAGAGGCAATTGCTTCAATGCATGAAGACCTGCAATATGAATACCTTGCTCAGTTTGAAAAATTAGATAAGAGTTGACGCATTACTTTTGCTACATGTTATTGGTAAATGAATTAAGACTTGGAAACTACATATTGCATAAGGTAAATAATAAAATTATAACGGCAAGGTGTACCATAGAGCATTTTAATATATTGCTGCATGGCGATTCCAAACTAATTTATCCCATAGTTTTAAAAGCAGAACTATTGGAAATATGTGGATTTGTAGATAATAAGGAATATGCTTTATACCCGGACGCAAGAGAATATAAGTTGTTACTTGGTGTTAATGGCGGCGATAAGAATGAAATTTACGGGTATATAAAAAACAATGGCGAGTGCTTTGGCAGGGCTATTGTAAACGGTGCTATTGCGAGTAATAACTTTTTTCGTTTGCACCAGTTGCAAAATTTATTTTATAGTTTAACCGGGGAAGAATTATCCCTAAAGCTATAGATTCAAATAAGTTATATAGGCAGTGTGGTACGATAATGGTAATTCTTAAAGAAAAATAACTATGGATATTATCATACAATCTTTGGGTTTTAAGGCAGGTGAGCAACTAGAAGGATACATACGTGAAAAGCTAGGTAAGCTTACACCTAATGACCACATTGTTCGTGCAAACGTTACCCTTTTTTTGGGCCCGGATAAAAATGTTCCCAATACTTATTGTGAGATACGTTTAGAGATACCCGGCCCTGATTTATTTATTAAAGAACATAGTCCTGAGTTTGAGCAATCTGTAGATGAAGCTGTGAATAAACTGCAGGCAATGATACGAAAGGCAAAAGAAAAACAAATAGACCGATGGCACAGCGGGGCCAGGGAATAAATTGAAAAAGAGGTGAACATTGTTCGCCTCTTTTCAATTTTAAGCCTCATTGAATACAGTAAATAATGGCAAGAATAAATACGGAATAGATATTTTTATACTTCTATGCCTCAAGCTACATCTATCCGAAAAAAGCTCCGGCCAATACAACTTGCAGCTATTATTTTTCTCACAGTTTCCGGAGGTCCTTATGGCCTGGAACCATTGTTAACTTATGCAGGACAAAACGGTGCCTTACTACTTTTAATTATTACACCAATTCTTTGGGACATTCCTACCATTTTTGTAGTGCTTGAATTAAACAGCATGATGCCGGTTACCGGCGGCTATTATCAATGGGTAAAGAGGGCCCTTGGGATGCGGTTAGGTTTTTATGAAGGGTGGTGGACATGGTTGTATACGTTTGTTGATCTTGCTATTTATCCGGTATTATTTGTTGAATATGCAGCATTCTTTTTCCCCGGGATAGAGAGTTTTAAAATTCCTGTTTGCCTGGCTATAATTTGGGTGTCCGCTGCGCTTAATATAATTGGTATTGTTCCGGTAGGAAAAACATCTATGATTTTAGGAGCCGTTGTAATTGCACCATTTTTTATCCTTTTTATATATGCGCTTTGGGGTTATGAAGGAAACCTGTCCTTCCCGCACCTTTCGTTAAAAGGACTTTCTTTTTCATCTATAGGCATGGCTCTTTATACTGTTATGTGGAATTTTATCGGCTGGGATAATACTACCACTTACGCAGAGGAAGTAAACAAGCCTGTTCGTTCTTACATGATATCAATAGCCACTGCCTTTGCCCTTATATTCCTTGTATACTTTGCTGCTGTTTTTGTAGCACAAGGTTCAGGAGTTGATTTAAATACTTTGAATGAAGAAGGATTTCCGGTACTTGGAACATTGCTGGCAGGTAAATGGTTAGGAGCTTTATTAGCGGCAGGAGGCATGGCAAGCGGCCTGGGACTATATTCTGCTGTTTTACTTTCTGTATCCCGCATACCACAGGCGATGGCGGAAGATCGGATGCTACCTGCCAAATTAAATACTCTTCACCCCCGGTTTCAAACTCCTTATATTTCTATTATTGTATGCTCTTGTGTGGTGAGCTTAATGGTATTTTGGACTTTTGAGGATTTACTTGTGATAGATGTAACCTTATATGGTGCCGCTTTATTTTTAGAATTTATTACCTTGATAGTTCTTCGTCATAAAGTGCCACTTGAGCACCGTCCTTTTAAAATTCCTTTAAGTATTCCTGGCCTCTGCTTGATGACTTTATTGCCTTTATCTGTTTATGCTATTGCCATTGTCGCGGCTTTTTTTGATGAGGGAGGCGCTTTTAAATCTTTAGCTTTTGCATTAGCTGCCTTATTTAGTGCAGAAGTGGTATGGCGGCTAATTAAATGGAAACAGCGTAGTACCATAAATTTTGGCGGGAGCAAAAGCTAAGTTGCCTTGAGATTATTTCTGTCAATCTGACAAGATTTAGTATTTGGAATAACCCTTGCTACCTAGCAAACAAATCACTTCAATTTATGGTAGCAGAAAAAGGAACCATCTCCATTCATACAGAGAATATCTTCCCTATTATTAAAAAATTCTTGTACTCTGATCATGAAATATTTCTTCGTGAACTCGTATCCAATGCAGTAGATGCAACACAAAAAATAAAAAGGCTGGCGGCTTTAGGGCAATACAATAAAGATTTGGGCGATCTGAAAGTAAAAATCTCATTTGATGCTGAGGCAAAAACCATTACCCTTTCTGACAATGGGATAGGTATGACCGCCGAAGAGATAAAAAAATATATCAACCAGATTGCTTTCTCCGGGGCTACTGAGTTCATGGAAAAATTTAAGGAGGCGAAAGATGCCAATGAAATAATCGGGCGCTTTGGTCTTGGTTTCTATTCATCATTTATGGTGGCAGAAAAAGTAGTGATACAAACCCTGTCTTACCAGGAAGGGGCTGAACCAGCCCGTTGGGAATGTGATGGAAGCACAGAGTTTGAGCTTACGGAAGGTTCACGTACCGAAAGAGGAACGGATATCATTTTGCATATCAATGCCGACTCAGAGGAATTTTTGAATGAATATAAGTTGCGGGAAATCCTTGAAAAATATTGCAAGTTCCTTCCCGTTCCTGTACAGTTTGGAACTAAAACGGAACAGGAGCCTGATGGAGAAGATGAAGAAGGTAAGCCTAAGTACAAATTTGTTGAAGTTGATAGTATAATTAATAATACGGCTCCCATTTGGACGAAGGCTCCAACCGATTTAAAGGATGAAGATTACCTAGATTTTTATAAGGAGTTGTATCCAATGGCTGAAGACCCGCTGTTCTGGATACACCTTAATGTAGATTATCCTTTTAACCTGACAGGTGTGCTTTATTTCCCTAAGGTTAAAAATGATTTTGATCTCCAGAAGAATAAGATCAAGCTATTCTCACGACAGGTATTTATTACAGATGAAGTAAAGGATATTGTACCTGAATTTTTGATGTTATTGCATGGTGTAATTGATTCGCCTGATATTCCTTTAAATGTGTCCCGTAGTTTTTTACAGGCAGATAGTAATGTAAAAAAGATCAATAGTTACATCACAAGAAAGGTTGCAGATAAATTGGGCGACCTCTTTAAAAAAGACCGGAAGGAGTATGAAGGAAAATGGAATGACATAGGTGTATTTGTAAAATATGGAATGATAAGCGAGGAGAAATTTTATGAAAAAGCAAAAGACTTCGGACTATTATCCAATACTAAAAATGAATTTTTTACCCTTGATGAATACAATGAAAAGGTAAAGCCGGTTCAATCAAATAAAGAAGGTACTGTTGTTTATCTCTATACCAATGACCCGACAAAACAAGATGCCTATATACAAACTGCAAATAAAAGGGGCTATGATGTTTTGGTAATGAATTCGCCGATAGACAACCACTTTATTCAGCAACTGGAAACTAAAGTTGAAAAGGTTTCTTTAAAAAGGGTAGATGCTGATGTAATGGATAAGCTGATTACAAAAGAAGAAAACCTAAGCCATGTACTTACCGAAGAAGAAACGGGCAGAGTAAAAGAGATTTTTGAAAAGGCTATAAACAAGCCAGAAATGAAAGTAGAAATTGAAGCCCTTAATGGTGAAGAACTTCCGGTAACAGTAACAATGGAAGAGTGGATGCGCCGGATGAAAGATATGGCCCGCATGGGCGGTGGCGGAATGAGTTTTTATGGATCGCTGCCTGATAGTTATAAAGTAGCCATTAACGGAAATCATAAATTAATCAACCGTATTTTAAAATCAGAGAAAGAAGAAGAGCAGGTTGAGCTTGCAAAGCAGGCATTCGACCTGGCATTACTTTCCCAGGGTATGCTTACTGGTGCTGATCTTACAGCCTTTGTAAACAGGAGTGTAAATTTGATCTAATCCAGGACAAACGCATCTTATTTTCTGCTTGAATAATGGGGGTTTTTTTGTGCCGTTAGGCACAATTGGTGGGTAGAAATGTATGTATAGTTGTGCACCAGGCGTTCCTATCGGAACGCCTGGTGCAATATTCATTAATAGCTACCCACCAAAAGTTCCTAACGGAACTAAAAACAGGCTCATTTTTTTCAAATTATTCCGCTGCAGGCCACGGTTCATCCTCTTCCCTGTCATCCTGAGGCACGAAGGATCTGGTTTCAATAATTTAAAATTGACTGCTATTCAATGTTTCTTTTAATGCCGGGCTAAGATCCTTCCTCCCTCAGATGATGAGATTTTAATAGTTGATAGATACAGCATTAAAAATAAACCTCCTTAGCCATTCACTTGTCTATATTCTCCTCAATCAATTTTAATCCTTTGTTTGTTTATATACTATTACAGACAGCCCGATGCTAGTTCACCCTTGACAAGATTAGGCTAAAGGCTATCGTTGCACTTACCATTGCCTGATGTTTTTTAATGTTTCAATCCTTCCTTAACTGAGTAGATAATTTACTACCTGCTTTGTAGAAAGTTTTTATCGAAAACTTCTCTGGAAAGTATTTTTTACAATAGTGGTAATACGTGCCTCATGAAGCGCTTTTGGCATTATTGTGCATTAAACAACCTTCTTAGTAAGCACAGTTAATGAAAAACACCTAAACTATTTTATTGCCATATACATTACTTCTTTTTGTGCTTTTTAATTTTTTCGTTTGTCCTCCAAATAATCCTTATCCTATGATGAGAAATCTACGTAACCTGCTTTTGCTGCTGCTGTTTTGTCCCCTATTCAGGGCACAAGCACAAGTAGCAATACAAGCAGGTACTACTTTAACTGTTCAACCCGGCACCAGGCTTTCGCTTGATGGAAATGCAGAAATTCAATACCGGGGCCTGCTTCAAAACTTTGGTGTTTTCAGTTTTAGAGGAAATTTTAATAATGATGGTGCTCTGGGTTATGCCAGTAGTTCCAGGTTTATTGCTAATGGCAGTGTGTTGCAAACAATCCTAAGTGCCAACTCTTTATCTTTTCCAAATTTTACTGTAAATAATGCAGCAGGTGTTGCGCTTGCAAGTCCACTTACTATTATAGATTCACTTGTGTTGGTAAATGGCCTTTTGTATTCCAATGCAGACAATCCCATTCATTTTGCTACAACCGCTGCCAACCCTGTTGAAACTAAGAGCAGTCATATTATTGGGCGTTCTATTATGGATACCCGGAGTATAGGTAGCAATGTGATGCAAACGTTTTTGGGTGCTTCTCTTTCGGCAGGTTCAGATGCAGGTGATGTTACCATCATTCGAAATACTGGTAATGATGAAGTAGTAACTATTGATGGAAAACCTTCTATTGCTGCTAATTGGATGGTCAATTCAACTACTTCTTCTTTATCAGGAAGAAATATTGGTTTTTCATGGCTTTCGTCACTAGATAACAACAGGTATATCCCTGCCATGGTATTGTATGCAAAAGAAACAAACTATGCAAAGCTGAGTACCCAAAGTATGGATGTTTCAGCTTCAGACCCTCGCATGTTCGTTCATAACAACATAAATGCATTAAACAAAAGCTTTACACTACTTGACACAGGTTTTAGAATGAAATTCATTCAATTTACCGGGAGCGTTAAGCCGGCAGGTGCACAATTAAACTGGATAACCGGAACAGAATTTAATAATAAAGGTTTTGATCTTGAACGTTCACTGGATGGCAACACGTTTACTAAAATAGATTTTGTTGAAGGCAAGAATAATGCGCTAAGCAATGCTTACGATTATGTAGATACTGGGCTTGCAGGAGCCAGAGGAAAACTAGTTTACTACCGCTTAAAACAAATTGATAAAGACGGCAAAGAACAATACAGTGAAATACTTGCTCTGGCATTGAATGGTGTGTTTTATTTCAATGTTTATCCAAACCCTTTCAATGATCATATAACTATAGATGTTGTAAAACAGGATGATGATCCGCTGCAGGTGCGCATTATATCAGTAAGCGGTGCACAGCTTTTCCGAAAACAATATACTATAGCAAGATCAGGCCGTATTGAGTTGAAAGGATTAAACTATCTCCCCGCTGGCACTTATTTCCTGAACATAGGCAATCAGCACTTTTACGAAACCATTAAAGTTATCAAACTCCATAATAATTAAAATCCAACCCTAATGAAAAATAAAATCTTCTTTTCACTACTTATTGCCGGTGGATGCTTTACGCAGGCAGAAGCACAAGTACAAGCTAACAAGCAATTACAAATGACTGGTACTACAGAAGCGGACAGGCGTATTACCGGCGTAGGAGCAGCAACAGATTCATCTGATGCAGTAAATGCAGTAAGTATACAAAACAACCGCCTCACTTATGCGGTAGCAGTGGCTAATGGCAATACATATACAGTGTTTCTTAAAGTAGCGCCTTTGCAATACATGGCTGGAATGATTGTAAGTTTTAAAACTTCCGGTGCCAATATTGGATCAGACAGCCTGAACATTAATAACCTTGGCGCAAAGGCCATCTTAAAAAATGTTACTGATGCACTTTTGCCAAATGATATTGCTGCTAACCAGGTTGTTTCGGCAATATATGATGGCTCGGCATTCCAGATAATAAGCCAGTTACGTTCTTCTAATTCATTTTCTGGTGCTTTAGCTGGGGAAGTAACGGGAACGCAATCGGCTACAATGATTGCCAATAACGCAGTAACAACTATTAAAGTAGCAGACAACGCTATTACGGACGCAAAGCTGGCAAATGGTATTTCTTACGGCAAACTCAATTTAAACAACAGCATTATTGGCAGCGATCTTACAGACGCTTCCATCGGCACAAATAAGATTGCCGATGGTGCTGTAACAGATAGTAAGATCAACTCTGTTGCTTACAGTAAAATAACCGGCGCCCCTACCTCATTAGCACCATCGGGAGCAGCAAGCGGAGATCTTATGGGTGTTTATCCAAACCCTTCTCTTGCAGCAGGAGTAGTAACTACAACAAAGATTGCTGACAATGCAATAACAGACGAAAAAATATCTACTGTTTCTTATAGTAAAATTATAGGTGCACCAGCCTCATTACCACCAAGTGGTGCAGCAACAGGAGATCTTTCCGGTATTTATCCAAATCCTACAGTTGCTGCGGGAGCTATTACCGCAACTAAAGTTGCCGATGCTGCTTTATCAAATAATCATATCAGCAATGGGGCAAATATTTCTTACTCTAAATTGAATTTAAACAACAGCATCACCACCTCAGATATAACTAATGCTTCGATAGAAACGGCCAAACTTGCAGATGGTTCAGTAACAGATAATAAGATCAATTCTGTTTCTTACAGTAAAGTTACTGGTGCACCAACTTCAATGCCTCCATCAGGAGTTGCTACAGGCGATTTAAGCGGCAATTATCCAAACCCTTTGATTGCAGGTTCGGCTATTACTACTACAAAAATTGCAGACGCAGCCGTAACAGATGATAAACTGGCATTTGGAATTTCTTATGGTAAATTAATTGGCGCTCCAACTGCATTGCCACCAACAGGCACGGCGAGCGGTGATCTTACCGGAACTTATCCTAATCCAACAATTGCTACTGCTGCAGTAACTGCTCTAAAAGTTGCTGACAATGCACTTAGCGATAACCACATTAGTGCAACAGCCGGCATCTCTTACCTAAAACTAAATTTATCCAATAGCATTTTAAGCACAGACTTAACCAATGATGCCGTTACAACGAATAAGGTAGCAGATGGGGCCATCACCGATGCAAAAATAGCCACTGGCATTTCTTACAGTAAGTTGATTGGCGCTCCTGCTTCATTACCGCCCACTGGTGCAGCAGCAGGCGATCTTACAGGCACTTATCCTAATCCATCTGTAGCCGATGCAGCAATATCCACTTCAAAAATTGCTGATAATTCAGTGACCCCTGGGAAGATCAATAGTACTGGTGCTACGGGTGGACAGTCTTTGGTATATAATGGATCAAATGTTATGTGGGCTGTTCCTTCGGCTACACCAGTTGGCACGGCAGGTGGTGATTTAACAGGTAGCTATCCCAATCCTTCAATTGCAACAGGTGCAGTAACTGCTTCTAAAATTGCAGATGGAAGTATAGCTAATACCCATGTAAGTGCCTCTGCAAATATTTCTTATTCAAAATTAAATTTGGCCGGTAGCATTGTTGCACCAGACATTACAAACGATGCCATTACCACTCCCAAAATTTTAAATGGCGCTATTACAACAGGTAAAATAAGTGCAAGCGGCGCCTCCAATGGGCAGGTATTAACTTATAATGGAGCTAACGTAGTTTGGGGCACTATTTCTACTTCTCCTTCAGGGGCTGCAGGTGGCGATCTTTCTGGTACTTATCCTAATCCAACTGTTGGAAGCAGTACCATTACTTCTGCTAAAATTGCTGACGGATCAATTGTAAATGGGGATATAAACGCCAGTGCTGCTATTGCTTATTCTAAATTAAACCTGGCCAATAGTATCGCAACTGCTGATCTTACTAATAGCTCGGTAACTTCAGGCATTATAAAAGATGCAGCAGTTACGTCCGCTAAAATTTTAGACGGTGCAGTAACAGATGCAAAAATTGCTGACGGAATATCTTATAGTAAATTAATTGGTGTGCCTTCTGGTTTTGCACCTTCAGGCGCAGCGGGTGGTGATTTGTCGGGAACTTATCCAAACCCAGGCATTGCAACCGATGCAGTAACAACTGTAAAGATTGCTGATGATGCAGTAACCGCTAATAAACTGATGGATGGTGCTGTAACAACATCAAAGATTATTGATGGTTCTGTAACAACTGCTAAGATCAATACTACTGGTGCCACTAATGGACAGGTACTTACCTATAATGGCACAGGTGCAATATGGTCAGCTTCCAGCAGCGGCGGTGCAAGTTTGCAATATCATGGAAC
Source organism: Chitinophagaceae bacterium (assembly GCA_043763635.1). Taxonomy (GTDB): domain Bacteria; phylum Bacteroidota; class Bacteroidia; order Chitinophagales; family Chitinophagaceae; genus Flavisolibacter. The sequence goes on along the minus strand of JAYULK010000067.1, from coordinate 8,942 downwards.
AATAACGGCAGCGGCTTCTTATAGCAGTGGTACAACAGTAGCTTTCAGCAATTCATTACTGAACAATGGTAACCAGATGAACACAGCAACAGGTGTATTTACTGTTTCTACCACTGGCTTATACCAGGTAAATGCTTCTCTGCCATCAAGTGCAGGTGCTGTTCGGTTTTTAGCCTTAAGAGTAAATGGACTTGATGTGTTTGCAGGTTCCGCAGGAAGTGCAATAGCTGCTCCTTCTCCTTATAATGCAACCATTAGCCCGCTATCATTAAGTGTAACATACCCACTGGATGCAAATGACCAGGTTGAAATAGTAGTATATAATAGTGCTGGCACGGCAACGCCCGTAACCAATGGCGCTTCGAGATTATTGATTACAAAAGTGAACTAATAAAAAGTTTCTTATTAAATATAAGGCTGCAGAAATGCAGCCTTTTTTTGTAAATCAAAATGTATGGTTTGTCTTCTGTAAGCGTTAGGCTGCTGTACTTCTCAATCTCATATTCAATTCCTTCTTTCTCAACTTTCCCCCTTTTGAAATACATTTACAACCCAAAAGAAAAATTCTTCTTTTGCTCAGTATAACAATTCTTTCATTGGCTAAAATTATTAATCTGTGGTTCAGTTCGAACGTTTTTCTCTTTCTAATGGATTAAGGGTAATAGTACACCAGGATACTTCTACTCCTATGGCAGTATTAAATGTGATGTATGATGTTGGGGCCAGGGATGAAGAACCCGGTCGTACAGGGTTTGCACATTTATTTGAACATCTTATGTTTGGCGGGTCAATAAATATTGAAGAATATGACGAACCCTTGCAAATGGCAGGAGGAGAAAACAACGCATATACTACAAACGATCTTACAAACTATTACATACAACTTCCTGCCGAAAACCTTGAAACGGCTTTTTGGCTGGAAAGTGATCGTATGCTTTCGCTTGCATTTAGCGAAAAAAGCCTTGATGTTCAGCGAAAAGTAGTGTGCGAGGAATTTAAAGAACATTACCTTAATAAGCCTTATGGTGATGTGTGGCTTAAAATGAGAGAACTGGCTTACCAGGTGCATCCTTATCGCTGGATGACAATTGGAAAAGAGTTGTCTCATATTGAAACAGCGCAATTGCAAGATGTAAAAAACTTCTTTTTTAAACATTACCGTCCTGTAAATGCTATTCTCTCAGTAGCCGGCAATGTAACTGTGGAGCAGGTGCGGCAGATGGCTGAGAAATGGTTTGGGCCAATTGAACCAGGTGATAAATATGAGCGCCAGCTACCTGTAGAACCTAGTCAGTCAGCCCATCGCAAATTAGAAGTGCATGCTGATGTTCCGCTTGATGCCTTGTATAAATGCTGGCATATATACTCAAGGCTTGATCCACGCTATTATGCTGCTGACCTCATTACTGAAGTTTTAGGTGGTGGCGGATCATCGAGATTATATCAATCATTGGTAAAGGAGAAAAAGTTATTCAGCAATATTGAATGTTATCATCATGGAACAGTGGAAGCTGGCTTGCTAACCATTGAAGGAAAGCTGGTGAAAGGAACTACTATGGAACAAGCGGAAGCTGGCCTCAATGAAGAGTTAGAAAAGATCAAAGCCGAAGTAATTTCTGAAAATGAACTTCAAAAAGTAAAAAATAAAACTGAAAGCATTATTGCTTTTGAAGACATGACTATTATGAATCGTGCTAACAGTCTTGCATTTTATGAGTTATTGGGTGATGCTGATTTAATGCATACAGAACTTGAGCGCTATAACCAGGTAACCGTGGACGATATACAGCAGCAGTGTAACGAAATATTTAAAGAAACCAACTGCAATACGCTTTGGTATTTAGCTAAGAATTAAATACGTAAATTAGTAAAAACATCGCTCATGCTTACAAAAGAAAAAGTGCTCCAAATGATTAAGGAGATGCCCGAGGAAAGTTTTGATGATATTGATCTCCTTCTTGAACGGTTGGTAATTTTTGATAAAATTGAAAAAGGATTGAAAGATGTGGAAGAAGGAAATGTTCTCTCTGAAGAAGATTTTGAAAAAGAAATAGATTCATGGTTTCAATAAAATGGTCTATGGAGGCATTAAACAATTTAAAAGAAATCAGGCTATATATTTCTAAAGACTCGGAGTATTATGCAAACCGATTAATCAGGCAACTATATTCTTCTGTAAAAATTCTTCATAGCCATCCCGAGTGCGGCAAAGTAGTAGTAACAATAAAAGAAAAAGAACTAAGAAGGATTGTTTTTAAATCCTACAGAATTATATATACTTACTATAAGTTTGAAATTTACATCATAGCTGTTTTTCATCAATCAAGAAATAACAGCGATTCTTTGCCTCTTACCAATTTGTTTGAATAAGATTAATAAAAAATGACGAACACAGTTGACCGTAAAAATCCGCCACTTATAAAAGATGCTGTAGACTTCAATCTTCAGTTAAAGCCTTACGATAAGTATGTTTTAAAAAATGGTGTGGAAGTATATGCCATTAATGCCGGCGCTGAAGATGTACTACAAATTGAATGGTTGTTCAAAGCGGGCAATTGGCATGAAAAACAAAACCTTGTTGCAGCAAGCACCAATTTTCTATTAAAGAATGGCACATCAAAAAAAAGTGCGTTTGCGTTGAATGAGCATTTTGAATATTACGGCTCTTATTTAAACCGCCATTGCTACAATGAAACAGCCTCGGTATCACTGCATTCTCTATCAAAACATTTAGAAGCTTTATTACCGGTTGTAAAAGAAATTTTATCAGACTCAGTTTTTCGTGAAGAAGAAATAAGCGTGTACAAACAGAACATGAAACAGAGGCTAAATGTAAATCTGAAAAAGTGCGATTTTGTCGCAAGTCGGCTGATTGATAAATACCTGTACGGTGAGAATCATCCTTATGGCCGCTTTACCCGCTTTGAAGATTTCGATTCTATTACACGAGAAGCGTTGCTGGAGTTTTATGAACAGTATTATATAGATGGAAAGCTCGTGATTTTTGTAGCCGGTAGATTGCCAGACAATATATTTTCTTTACTTGACCAGCATTTTGGAGACTTAAAAAACCTGCCTGTTAATACTCCAAAAATAACGGTATCTCCATCTGAAGAAAAGAAATATAGAATCATCAATGATCCTAATGGCGTACAGGGTGCTATTCGTTTAGGAACTAATTTTCCAAACCGGCATCACCCGGAGTATTTGCCATCCCAAGTGCTTAATAATTTATTCGGGGGTTTTTTCGGCTCGCGGCTGATGAGTAATATCCGCGAAGACAAAGGTTATACTTATGGGATACATAGCTATATGCAAAACCATACCCAAGAAACAGCATGGGTAATAAGTACTGAAGCAGGACGAGATGTGTCGGAAGCTACCATAACAGAAGTATATAAAGAAATGGAAATTTTACGAAACGAGCCTGTGGACGAAGAAGAATTGTTGCTGGTACAAAATTACATGATGGGAGGTATACTGGGCGAACTTGATGGCCCTTTCCAAATTATTGGCCGTTGGAAAAACATTATTTTAAATGATTTAGACCACGAATATTTTTATAAATCTATTAATACTATAAAGACTGTAACAGCTAAACAATTGCAGGAACTGGCCAACAAATATTTGTTACCCGAAAAATTTTATGAATTGGTCGTGGTGTAATCAGGAATGGGAGAAATCTATAACTTGATGCAAAGTTTATAAATTGCCCAATGCTTATTCCAGTTATTACAGCGATTACCTAAGGGCACAACTTCTGCGACAAATTTTGTCCTCCTAATTTCTTTTATCTAACCCCCACGAAAGCTTATTTCTAAGCGTTTGAAGAAAATTATTTTCATTCAGCCGTACCAAGTTAAGCATGAAGCTTTCTTTACGAACAGCAAGCAAAACGTTTTTATCAACTATTTCTCTCCTTGAGTCCAGGGCACAAATGATGTTTGTTGACCGGCTTTCTACTTCAAATGAAATAATAGTGCTGTCAGGAATCACAATGGGACGAACGTTTAAATTATGCGGAGCAATAGGCGTTAAAACCAAACTACAGGCATCTGGAAATACGACAGGGCCTCCACAGCTAAGAGAATAACCTGTAGAACCGGTTGGCGTAGATAAAATAAGCCCATCTGCCCAATAAGTATTTAGCAGTTCTCCATTCAGATAGGTATGCACTTTTATCATAGGCGCAATGTCCTGCTTGTGAATAGCAAATTCATTTAAAGCATAAGGAGTATCACCAAAGAGCGGAAGATTAGCATCCAGATGAATTAAAGTTCTTTTATCAACAATAAACGAACGCCGTGACATTGCTTTAACGGCAGCGGCCATTTCATCCCGCCCAATGCTGGCTAAAAAACCAAGCCTTCCGAAGTTTATGCCTATAACAGGGATGTTTTTGTTACGAACAAGTGTAATGGTATCCAGCAATGTTCCATCTCCTCCCAGGCTAACGAGGAAATCCACATCAGGAGAAAGATCAAAAGAACTGGAAAATGTCTGTGTTGTGTCTGGTAAGGAAATATGCTTGTTTACCTCATGGAGAAAGGGCTGATAAACTACAGGAACAATATTTTCCTTATTCAGTTCATCAAAGAATAATTGTATGTCTTTTTGCTGGCTTATTTCCAGTATCCGGCTATAGATGGCTACTTTCAATTGTTAGTTGATAGTTTATTAGCTGATTGTCTGATTAGTAAACGGTTGCATAAATTTTATAGCGTTGTCTGAGTTAGTTAAATATCAAATTAACCTGTCAACCATCTCAGAAGTATTCCTTTCGGTGTAAATATAGGTCGTTTTGCCCTAACTGATTAAAGCTCCATTCAAGCCGGATTATAAAATCATAGAAGGTAACCATGTCTACTCCAACGCCTGCTGAATAAAGCATTTTATTACCTAACCTGTTATCCCCTGGCTGGGGATCGAAAACATAACCGGCATTGCCATACACTTTAGCATATAAACGAAACGGTATCGTATTTAATTTTTTAATTTTTTCGGAGCGTATATGAAATTTTGTATTTACAATTTCTCTTGATAAGATCGCTTTTGTATAACCACCTGCAGCGCCATTAATAACATAATACTCATAGCCCTGCATGAAGAAATCATTAAAACCCAGTAACTGCTGATTAATATAAGGCTGCTTAAAAGGAAGTTTTATTGACCCAGCTATCCGTAAATTAAAAAGATACTTATCACTTAGGCGCCATAAACCTGAAGTTTTAGCGGTTAATTGCAAAAGGTTCATTTGGCCGTCAAAGCCTTTTTTGCGAATTGATAATTCAGCTATATAGCCCTTTGTAGGGTAAGGTATGTAATCAACATTAAAATGGCTGAGGGTATAATATGCATCAGGGTACTTAATTTTTTTCTGCTGGTCAGGAGAAAAAAATGAATTGATTTTAAATACTGTATCCGGGAAAATTTCTGATGTATAACTAAGGCCGAATGTATGTGTTGTTTTAATAGCACGACGGTAAGACACTTCTGCAAAAGATCGGAAAAAAGAATGTACAAAACGTTGGTCATCCTTAAAAAAAAGTCTTTTATTTCCGGTAGTTATATAATCTAACTGCCTGTTTTTACCTAAAGCAAACCCACCACTGGCCAGCCATTGCTGGTTTTTATCAAGCCATAAATTTCTATACGATAAAGAAAACTGTTTTGTATAGCCATTCATAAAGTTGAAGCTAAGTTTATCATTGCGGCCAGTTGTATTTCTATGGGTAATTCTTACACCATAATTTACCCGGTCCAAAGTCATTCTTTGTTCTCTCACCCATTCTCCAAAACTGCGGTCAACTGTTCTAATAAAGGGTAATGGGAAAATATACCACCGTTCTTTTACCTCAATTTTTATAACTGCATCAAAACCATTAAGGCTGTTTAATGAAACGATAACCTCTGTAAACAGGGCTGTATTCATTAATTGTCTTCTTGCCTCCTTAAATCTTTTTACTAACTCAGGAAGGGAGTAGCCAGTGCCTTCATAAAATGAAAGTTCCCTGAGGATGGTAGATCTTTTAGTTTGTTTATTCCCGTCAATTATAATTTCTTTTATAATAAAAAGGTTGGATGATGTGTCAGAAACTTTTTCTTCTGTTTCTGTGGTAGAATATAAAATCTTTAATTCAGCCTTGCCTGCCTGTGCAAAAATGGCTTTACTGCACAAAAAAATTAGCAAACATGTAGTACAGGCTTTTTTAAAATTCATCAGGTATTGATAGAACGTATGATCAGTGAGAATATGATAGCTACCTGGAGAGATTTATCAAATATTAATAAAGTGCATCAGGTTATCGTAATTGCTGCGCAATTCATTTTCGTATAACTCTTCGCCAAAATAATATTTTACGTTGTACTCGTAACGTTGAAAGGTACTGATGATATCAGAAACTTCCAGTTTATTAATTCTTATAGTTACCTGAGATAAACCTGTTTCAGAATCTGTGTACGTATTAAGCTGGGTAATTTGAGCATCGTTGGACTCAACGATCTTATTAATTTCTGCAATTGAATAGGCCTTGCTTTCTAACTCCAATACTATTAATGCTCCCGGTTGATTAAGACTCATAAAATCAGAAGCGTTTTTGAGCAGGTCATTGTAGGTAACAATGCCAAGTATTTGCCCATTCTCTATTACAGGCACTACGCTAAGCTTGTTAAGAACTGCAACATGTATGGCTTTTAAAAAATGCTCGTTGGCCTGTACTGAAGTTCCGTCATCACTTATAGCCAGTTGATCAAGATTGCAATCATCATCGCTGTGTAATAATTGTTCTTCACTTATAATACCAAGAAATTTTTCTTCTTCTACAACAGGCAAGTGAGCAACATGATAGTCGTTCATTAATTGCAATGCGTGATAAACTTTATCGTTTTTATGGAGATAAGGAATTGAGTTTGATATAAGTTCTCTTGTTAACATGGATAGCGGCCCTTTATTAAAAGACAATTACTAAGGATGAACTGTTGCAGGCTCACTGAGTTTTTTCAAAAATTTATGTAAAATGCTATTGAACTCCTGCGGCACTTCCATCATCGGCGCATGACCGCAGTTATCTACGAAGTGCAGCTCACTGTTAGGAATTAAACGCTGAAACTCCTGTGCTACAAAAGGAGGAGTAACAATATCGTTTCCCCCCCAGATTAATAGTGTTGGCTGTTTAATATTGTTTAATTCCTCACCAAGGTTATTTCTGATGGCGCTTTTAGCAAGGGCGATTATTTTAATAACTCTAATGCGGTTGTTAGTAATAGAAAACACTTCATCTACAAGTTCATCGGTAGCCATTTTAGGATCGAAAAAAGTCATCTCTGTTTTCTTGCGGATATATTCACGATCACCACGCTTTGGGTAGGTATCGCCCATGCCACTTTCAAATAATCCTGAACTGCCTGTTAGCGTTAAAGATTTTGTGCGTTCAGGATGTTTTAAAAGGTACACCATTGCTACATGGCCCCCCAGGGAGTTGCCTAATAGATGAACATTCTTATAATCTCTGAGTTCAAGAAAACGATGAACAAATTTAGCAAGCCCGCCAACACTTGTATGTAACAGATCAAGCTCAAAAAGTGGCAACATCGGTACGATCACCTTGTAATGCTGCTTAAAGTATTCAATCAAATCTTTAAAGTTGCTTAATGCTCCAAATAGCCCATGCAGCAATACCAACGGCTCACCCTGCCCCTCTTCAACAAATTTAAATTTACTGTGTTCTTTTATTTCGTACTGCATGCTACCGCCTTGGAATTATGTTGTTGCTAAAATAGAGGTTTTAACCCAAAAAGCTTACTAAATGATTAGATTTCAAAGATTAGCAAACTTCCAACACTGTTTAAATTTATCAATATAGTTTTCTATTGCCTGATTGTATATTACATTAATACCGCTAACCTTGCTTTGAAAAAATATATTGAAATGCTTACAGGCCATGGAACTAAAAAGCTATCCGGACGCAGTTTCAAAAAACTTTTCGAGCTGATGAAACATATCCCGAAACAACGGAATAAAATAGCCTAAGGAACTAATGATTTTTGGGCCTAAAGGTTTAAGATAAGGATAGGTAATTGAAGCCTCAAGTGTTTCTGATTTTATAAAATGCAGCTGACTAACATAAAATAAAATGGTACTCCATATAAACAGGTAGATAAGAGTATAAAGTAAGATACCCCCTAACCTGTTCATCCATCCTAACATAGCCACACGCAAAAGCCCTTCTATAGCTTTTGCTCCAATCCTGATTAGTAAGGCCACTCCTAAGAATACTATAGCAAATGCAATAAAAGGAAGCCATCGTTGTGATATAGTGGTATGATTGCCAATATAAGCCGCAGCCAGTGTTGATAGCTTTAATGCTGCTGCAAGCCCTATTACAAAACCTAAAAATGAAAAGACACCTACTATCAACCCATTTCGAAAACCTTTAAAAACAGCGGCAATCAATAATAAAGCGCATATACCATCAATAAACATAATGTTCCTTTAACCTAAGTTGCAATGATCATTTAGCAGTTTGCAAAAGGGACTAAAATTCGATATCCTCTCATTAAATGAAAACTTACAATGAAATTGCTAACTGCCGATACTGTGAGGATTTGTTGAATGGCAACTTATGTTATTTAGCTAATAGCTCTTTAACTACGGCAGCAATAGTTTTTCCATCGGCACTGCCGCCTAATTTCTTTGAAGCAGCTCCCATTACTTTACCCATATCTGCAGGCGAAGTAGCACCCGTTTCTGATATTATTTTTTCTATCTCAAACTTCAATTGTTCAGGACTTAATTGTGCGGGAAGAAATTTTTCAATTAAAAGGATTTCTTCTTCTTCTTTTTGAGCAAGGTCCTGGCGGCTTTGCTGTTTATAAATTTCTAATGAATCCCGGCGTTGTTTAACCATCTTTTGCAACATCTTTAATTCAGTTTCTTCTGAAAT
>JAYULK010000066.1:0-2986 GCA_043763635.1 Chitinophagaceae bacterium | reverse complement strand
ACCAGACACATGCAATAGGCGTTGTATTATCGGGCACAGCATCTGATGGAACGCTGGGGCTAAGAGCAATAAAAGACAATGGCGGAATAACGATAGCGCAGGATATAACTGCAGCGTATGATGGCATGCCACAAAGCGCCGTGTATGCAGGTGTAGTAGATTTTATTTTACCACCGGAAGAAATTCCCAAAAAAATATTAGAAATAACTGCACAAATAAAACTGAATGAAGCAGATCTTGATCATTTGCCCAAACAGGAAGAAGACACGTTCAAGCAAATTTTAACGCTATTGCGTTTGCGAAAGGGAACAGATTTTACTTACTATAAACAAACAACTGTACGAAGAAGAATATTGCGCCGCATGGCGATAAATAAAAAGGAAAATATAAAAGAATACCATGCCTATGCAAGGCTGCACAAGGATGAACAGGATGCGTTGTATCAAGATCTTTTAATACCTGTTACTTCTTTTTTTAGAGAAGCAAAAGTGTTTGATAATTTATGCGAAACTGTTTTTCCGCTCATTGTAAAAAACAAAGATAAAACAAGACCTATAAGGGTATGGGTAGCGGGCTGTAGCACTGGTGAAGAAGCTTATTCAATTGCTATATGCTTAAAAGAATTTTTAGGTGAAAGCCACGAGCGGGTACAGATTTTTGCAACAGATATTAGTGTACCTGCAATTGAAAAAGCCAGGACAGGAACCTATACAAAAGCGGAGTTAGAGAAAGTAAGTGATGCAAGGTTAAAAGAATTTTTTACAAAAACAGATACCGGCTTTCGTATAAATAAAGAGCTGCGGGATATGTGTGTATTTGCTGTACACAATTTTTTAAAAGATCCACCCTTTAGTAAAATTGATTTTGTGAGTTGCAGAAATGTGCTCATTTACATGGAGCAGTATTTACAAAAAAAGGCATTTTCTACTTTTCATTATGCATTAAACCCACATGGATATTTATTACTTGGTAAGTCTGAAACAAGCAACAGCACGCCTGATCTTTTTCAATCTGTTGTTAAGCACGATAAATTATTTATAAAGAAGGATGGGCCCTCAAAATTTGTGCATGTTGCAAGTCATAGAAGTGAAAGAAGTGTCCAGGATATTTCGCCCTATTTTAAAAATGAACCAATGCAAACTGATTTTCAAAAAACGGCCGATGAAATAATTCTACGTAAATACACACCACCGGGCGTGGTGGTGAATGAGGCGATGGATATTGTGCATTTTAGGGGGAATACAAACTTATATTTAGAGCAGGCTGCAGGCAAGCCAAGCCATAATTTATTAAAGATGGCCCGCAACGGGTTGGCATTTGAACTCCGTAATATTTTGCACAAAGCAAAAAAGCAAAATGCTACCGTTATAAAAGAAAATATATTAATAAATGTAAACAACGAAAAACACATTGTAGACATCGAGGCCATGCCGATCCCAAATATGGTAGAGCCGCATTACCTGATACTTTTTCATGAGAACGCAGCTTTGCATGTTGCAACTCCTGTGGCTGCAAATGGTAACGCAGAGCCTATCCTTTTGCATGAAGAGAAAGATCTTTATATAAAACAAATTGAAAAGGAACTTGCGCAAACAAGAGAAGATATGCGCAGCATTACTGAAGACCAGGAGGCTGCCAATGAAGAATTGCAAAGTGCCAATGAAGAACTGTTAAGTGGCAGCGAAGAGCTGCAAAGTCTCAATGAAGAACTGGAAACCAGTAAGGAGGAACTACAAAGCTCCAATGAGGAATTAACGGTGGTAAACCAGGAGTTAATAAGCCTGAACGAACAGATAACCACAGCAAGGCAATATGCAGAATCTATTGTAGCCACTATTAGAGAACCCTTATTGGTGCTTGATAGAAACCTGCGCATACGCAGTGCTAACAAAGCATTCTACACTACGTTTAACATTGATAAAAAAGATACAGAGGGCAGTTTAATTTACGATCTGGCAAACAAACACTGGAATATTCCTGCTTTGAGAACCCTACTTAATGGGATTATAGAAGAAAACAAAACCTTTACAGATTTTGAAGTGGTGCACAACTTCCCGTTGGTTGGTAAAAAAATATTGTTGCTAAATGCGAGGGAAGTAATAAGTGAAATGGGTGCTGAAAAATTTATTTTGCTTGCCATAGAAGATGTTACGGAACAGAAAAAATACAGATTAAAAGATGATGAATTTTTAGGAAGATTTAAAAATATACTGCTACAGGTTTCTGTTGGCGTAAGTATTTTTAAGGGGATTACTTTTCATGTAGAAATGGCGAACGAAGCATTTTTACAAATTGTAGGAATGAGTGAACAGGAATTTGTAGGGAAGAATCTTTTTGACACGATGCCTGAAACAAAAAGTATTGCAGAATCCTTTTTGCACAAAGTTTTAAAATCCGGTATTCCGCATCACATCAAAGAACTGGAATATTCCATTACAGCAAACGGCGGAAATGAAAAAGGGTATTACAACCTTGTGTATCAGCCGATGTTTGATGAAGCAGCTGTAATTACAGGGATTATCTGTATAACAAATGATATTACAGATGTGGTGGTTGCCAGAAAAAAAATGGAAGCGCAGGCAAAAATGGTAGAAGATTTATTGCTTACTGCACCTGCTTTTATTTGTACGCTTACAGGACCTACTCATATTTATTCATTGGTAAATGAAAGATACCAGGCATTATTTGGTAAAAGAAAAATACAGGGTAAGCCAATAATGGAAGCACTGCCTGAACTAGAAGGGCAGGGTTTTGATACGATACTTGAAAAAGTATATGAAACCGGCGAAGCCTTTGTTGGTATTGATGTGCCAATAACGCTAGCACGTGATGAAGGACTCGAACCACAATTAAATTATTTTAATTTTAGCTATCAACCGATATATGATGAGGATAAAGATATTGACGGTATTTTGGTGTTTGGTTATGAAGTAACGGAGCAGGTGGTTGCACGAAATAAAAATCTGGAAACTGAACAATCACACTC
>JAYULK010000065.1:0-10732 GCA_043763635.1 Chitinophagaceae bacterium | reverse complement strand
CTTCCTTGGTAATATGGCCAATTAAAAACACAGGCGTATTTGTTTCTTTAGCAAACTGCTGAAACTCTGCGGCGCATTCCCTGATTTGTGAAACGCTTCCAGGAGAAGATTCTATAAAAGGAGATTGAAGTGTTTGAATAGAATCAACAATAATAAGTTCTGGCTTTAGTTTTTTTATTTCGCTAAAAATTGTTTGTGTTGAAGTTTCGGTAAGCAAGTAAAAGTTTTCGTTGGGGATATTTATTCTATCAGCACGCATCTTTATTTGTTGCTCGCTCTCTTCACCACTTATATATAATACAACAAGGTCTGACAATTGTAAACCCATTTGTAAAAACAAAGTTGATTTACCTATGCCTGGTTCCCCTGCTATTAATATAATGCTGCCAGGAACAATGCCACCACCAAGCACTCTATTCAGCTCTTGATCTTTCGTTACATAGCGGGGTGTTTCTTTTGCTTTTATACTATGTAACGATTGTGTTTTTCTGGAAGATGATTCTGCTGAATATTGTTGCCAGTCGTTGGTGTTGTTTTTCTTATCCTCTTTTTGAATCAATTCTTCAACAAACGTATTCCATTGTTGACATCCCGGACATTTACCTAACCACTTTGCGCTTTCATAACCACAGCCCTGACAAAAAAAAGCAGTTTTAACCTTCGACATATTTAAATATCATTAAAGAATAAAAAGAAGTGGATGGAAACTTGTGTTATGAGCGAATGTAAAAAAGGAATGTAAAAATTAAAGTAGACTAAAGTAAAAAGGGCCGATCAAACGATCGACCCCCTTACTTACTAACCCATTAAATTCTACCACTAAATTACAAATATGCCCCAGATTACAAAATAAATTTTTGGGCTTGTGAATAACTTTTGCTTCTTTTTAAGAAGTTGATTTTCATTGAGTTTAAGAATTAAACATTTGAAATTCAATGCTTTAATTTCTAAAAATGGTAAGCTGGAAAAAATTTTAAAGTGTAAAGCTTTTATTCATATTAAAAAAAATAAGTTACGTTACTCAGGTTGATTGTATTAGTTAAAATAAAAAGCGCTGCGCTTAAAATCTATGTTTTGGTTATAAATTTGAAATTGATTTTCAAAATTTTATCTCCATGACACCATCTATTTTAATTGTTTCGTTACTTTTTATTGGAATTAGTATGCTTGTATCTATGATACTAAAAAGGCGGTTTGCTGCTTATAGCAAAATTCCATTAGCTGCGAGGCTCTCCGGTAAAGAGGTAGCAGAGAAAATGCTTAGGGAAAATGGCATATACGACGTTAAAGTTGTTTCTGTTCAGGGTTTCTTATCCGACCACTATAATCCTTTAAATAAAACAATAAACCTTAATCCTGAAGTTTATAATAATTACAGCGTTGCTTCTGCTGCTATTGCTGCCCATGAAACAGGTCACGCTATTCAGCATGCTACCGCTTACTCCTGGCTTATGCTTCGCAGCCGGCTGGTGCCTATGGTACAGTTTAGCGCAACACTGGTAAACTGGGTATTATTAATTGGTGTAGTTATGGCAAGCTCTGGCAATTCAACACTGTTATTAGTAGGTATAGGATTATTTGCCTTATCTGTATTATTCTCGCTTATTACACTACCAGTTGAATTTGATGCGAGCCGCCGTGCCTTAGCCTGGTTGCAAACTACAAACGTGACCAACGCTGCGGAATATCCTAAGGCGAAGAATGCATTGACGTGGGCCGCGATGACCTATGTTGTAGCTGCTTTGGCTGCAATAGTTACACTTTTACAATATGTAATGATCTATATGGGTGGCCGGGATAGAAACTAACTTTATAAAAAACCCTCTATAAATTAAAAGCCCTGCTACTTGCAGGGTTTTTAATTATAGCTTAATTTCTTCGCCATCCTGGTCAAAAAACTTAAACTCAGTTAAGTAATAGTTTGAGTCAGCACGTACAATAATATTTTGATTGAACTTTCTTTTCCATTTTGCTCCTTTCGACCATAACCAACCCTTGGTTAAGTAAGCATACACTATAGGATGTACTCCAATGGTTAAATTCCGGTGCTTATGTGTAATAAGATAATTTAGGTTCTTTTCAATCTCATCTTCTAAAATCAGAGTAGAAGATATTTTGCCTGTACCATGACAACTTGGACATACTTCCTGCGTATTAATGGTCATTTCAGGCTTCATCCTTTGCCGGGTAATTTGCATCAACCCAAATTTGGAAATGGGAAGAACCGCATGTTTGGCCCTATCCGTTCTCATAAATTCTTCCATTGATTCTACCAGCCTCTTCTTATTATCAGGAAGCTTCATATCAATAAAATCAACTACGATTATACCACCAATATCACGAAGCCTTAATTGCCTGGCAATTTCTTCAGCAGCTTCTATATTGGTCTCCATAGCATTTTGCTCCTGGTTATTACTTACACTTTTATAACCACTGTTTACATCAACAACATGAAGAGCTTCTGTATGCTCCACAATAAGGTAAGCCCCGCTATTCATATTTACCGTTTTACCAAACGCAGCTTTTACTTGTTTTGTAATACCATACTGATCAAATATTGGAGTGGCATTTTGATGGAGTGTAACTATATCGGCTTTTTCGGGAGCTATTTTCTGAATATAAGATTTAGTATCCCCATAAATCCCCTTATCATTTATAACAATGCGGTTAAAATCTTCGGTTAAAAGGTCTCTTAAAATGCTATTGGTTTTTGTTTGCTCGCTTAAAATCTTTGCAGGTGCCATTGCATTACGCAAATTTTCTTGAATGCTGGTCCAGGTAGCTACGAGTTCCGATAAATCTTCATGCAGTTCTGCAGTATTTTTTCCCTCTGCAGCGGTCCGGACAATGACACCGAAATTCTTTTGTTTAATAGATTCAACGATGCGTTGTAATCTCTTACGCTCTTCAGAAGAGTGAATTTTGCGGGAAACAGCCACAATATCATTAAAAGGTGTAAGTACCACAAATCTTCCAGGCAAAGAAATTTCACAACTCAAACGAGGACCTTTAGCAGCAATGGGCTCTTTTAGAATTTGAACCAGGATGTGCGGCTTGCCACTTAATACTTCGTTTATCTTACCTGTTTTAATTATTTCGGGTTCAATTTCAAACTTGCCAAAATCAAAACCGCCAGGCGTTTTATCATTGATGGCTTGTTGCGTAAATTTCAATAAAGATTTGGCATAAGGGCTAAGATCAGTATAATGCAAAAATGCATCTTTCTCAAAACCCACATCTACAAAAGCCGCATTAAGACCAGGAATAAGCTTTTTTACTTTACCCAAATAGAGATCACCCACTGCAAAGCGGGCATCATTTTTTTCACTATGTAGCTCTACGAGTTTTTTGTCTTCCAATAATGCTATATCCACACCTTGAGGAATAGCATTGATAATAAGTTCTTTGTTCACATACTACAGCTTTATCAATGTATCACTTGTAATGCTAACTACCTCGATATTACCGTACTGCTGCAGTAAGCAAGGACTGAAAATTTTGGAGCAATAAGAGGGTTGCAAACGGCAAAGTAATCGGCAGGTAAAAAGAATAACGGGAGCAGCGTAATGCTCCCGTTAATTAAATTGAACCTATTTTCTCTTCTTATGTCGGTTCTTTCTTAGTCTTTTTTTACGTTTATGTGTCGCAATTTTATGACGCTTTCTTTTTTTACCACAAGGCATACTCAGTTAATATTTTATTGTTACAAGTTATTCTTACCTAAATCATTTATTCTTTTTTCCACTTCTTGTCTTAATCCTGGAATTTCTATGATGGCCAGGCTTTTTTTATACGAGTCAATAGCCTTGGTTTTATTACCCATACGCTCATAAACGTCTGCAAGTGATAATATAGCTTCCAGGTTTTTAGGTTGTAGCTGAACTGTTTTTTCAAACCTCTCTACAGCTCTATCCATTTGTCCGGAAAGTACCGAAGCATGGCCTAATGTCATCTGGGCATACGCATTATCAGGGTGTTCATCAACTACTTTTCTTATTTTTTGTATGCCATCCATGGGTGTACCTAAACCACCAAAAAGAATTACAGCACCTAAACCCACTGCCGATGAATCATTCGCCGGATTAATCTTCAAAGAACGTTCAAACAAGTCTTTAGCTTGTAAAGCTTTCCATTGTTTTAACGCTGGATTATCTTCACTTCGCAGATTGTTCAAAAATAAATGGGCAGCAAAGGTGAGGGAATTTTCTGAACTTTCCAACCGGGCTGACTCGGCCATATACCAGGCATAAGGTTCAAACACTTTTGCGGAATCGCTCCAGAACCGGGACAACTGGTGGAAGACGTGAAGTTTTTGATTAGCTACATCGCCTCTTGTAATGCTATTTTCGAGAAAGGTTAAACGGTTTGCCTGATCTACAGATAGCCTTTCTTTGGCATGATGCAAAATTGAATCTATGGTTATACCCGCCGTTTCAGTTGAGGTAGTTTCCGGCGTCTTTTTAACATTATTGCCAAATATCTGACCGGAAGTAAAAGCGTATAAAAAAATAATTGCTGCTACTGCAAGTATTAAGGTGATCCACTGGGGCTTCTTCAAATTTTTTTTTGCAAAGTTATTCTACAGCACTTGCTTTTTTGATTTCTGACACAAAATCTTTAGAAGGTTTAAATGCAGGTATAAAGTGTTCGGGGATATGTACGGCCACATTTTTTTTTATGTTACGGCCAATTTTGGCGGCTCTTTTTTTGGTTATAAAACTGCCAAAGCCACGTATGTAAATATTTTCGCCTTTTGATAGCGACTCCTTAATTTCTTTCAACATAGTTTCTAACGTCACTAAAACATCTACTTTCGGAATACCGGTTTTGTCAGCGATCTGGTTTACTAAATCAACTTTTCTCATAGCAAATTTTTAGTAATTAGTTACAACAATATAACACTAATAATAATGATTGTCAATAATATACAACAAGTTTACAGAATAAATTGTTTATGAAGGAATGAAAGTGCTAAAAAAAGATTCTGAATCTGGCCTTCAAAGTTTAAAAAAAAGATTCGTAAAACAATTGTTAGCATGGAACAATAACTATAACCGACGCATTATGCCATGGAAAGGCGAAAAAGATCCTTACCGGATATGGCTAAGCGAAATTATTTTGCAGCAAACAAGAGTGGAGCAAGGCCTTAAATATTATGAACGGTTTGTTGAGGTTTTTCCATTAATAAAAGACCTGGCAAAAGCGCCCCAACAACAAGTTTTTAAATTATGGGAAGGTTTGGGCTATTACTCCAGGTGTAAAAACCTTATAACTTCTGCTCAATATATTACCGATGAATTAGGGGGCATTTTTCCTAAAGAGTATGACTCAATCTTAGCGCTAAAAGGAGTAGGAAGCTATACCGCCTCGGCTATTGCATCTTTTGCTTATAATCTACCTTATGCTGTATTAGATGGAAATGTTTTTAGGGTACTTTCCCGCATTTTTTGCATTGATATTCCTATTGATTCGGGTGAAGGGAAAAAAGTATTTGCATTACTAGCTAAAGAATTGCTACTAAAAAACAGATCTGCCATTTATAACCAGGGAATCATGGATTTTGGGGCCACTATATGCAAACCTTTGCCAGAGTGCGCTATTTGTTTTTTCAAAAACCATTGTAAGGCTTTTTTAGAAGGCCGGCAACTAACGCTACCGGTAAAATTAAAGCGGGTTGTAGTAAAAAAAAGATGGTTCAACTATCTGGTGTTTAGTCATGATAAATTTTATGTCATTCATAAACGTACACAAAAAGATATATGGCAAAGCCTTTTTGAATTTCCATTAATTGAAAGCGATAAAAAAGCTTTAGCAACAGATATTTTGATACAGGCGCAGAAAAGTTATGGGTTAGATACCATTCAATATAAAGGCGAGGTTAGCTTTGTCCAGCGCCTTACTCACCAGTTAATACATTTTCAATTTTTATCTATAGAACTCAGTAATAAGCAAGCCTTTAAAAATTTTAACTGGGTATCAAAAAAGGAATTAGCTGCATACCCTTTTCCAAAAACTCTTCAGCAGTATATCAGCAGCAGTCTTTAATAAGTTTTGTACTTTATTGCTGGCAAACAATTTGATTATCTTCTATACATTATCAGGAATAGGGAGGCAGTTATTTAATCAGTAAATGTATTTCTATGAGAGGTGTAAATAGAGTAATACTAATTGGAAATCTTGGAAAAGATCCCGATGTGCAGTTTTTAGAAGGAAATATAGGTGTTGCAAAATTTCCATTAGCTACTACGGAAACTTTCAAAGACAGATCTGGTAAATTGGTATCTCAAACTGAGTGGCATACGGTAGTGCTTTGGAGGGGATTGGCCGAACTTGCTCAAAAGTATCTGCACAAAGGCAGCCTGGTGTATATTGAAGGAAGGTTAAGAACCAGAAGTTGGGAAGACAAAGAAGGCAACCGAAAATTTGCCACAGAAGTAGTTGGAGATAACCTGATTATGCTTGATAAACGCACAGATGGAGCAGGCCAGTCGCACGGAGATGCAGGTATAGAAGGAATAAATCCGGACGCACCTGTAAATGAACCTTCACCAGATATTTCATTTTAAATATAGAAACAATAAATTTGCTGGATTATAAGGGCAGGCCGTACGACCTGCCTTTGTGATTAAAGCGTGTTCACCAAAATTTCAACCTTGGAATACCATTCGGTTACTAATTTTTTACAGATCAATCATCTACTTTTTACAAACCCCCAAGGCACAGTTTTAAACATTGTGCTTCTTTTAATATTACTCCTTCTAAGTTTCATTACATCCGGTGCAGAAGTGGCTCTTTTCTCTTTGCAGAGCAAAGACGTAAATATGCTGAAAACCAAGCAGCATGCAGCAGCACGACGCATAACCACGTTGTTAGAAGAAAGAAAAGCCGTTTACACCTCCTTATTGATTGCCGGAACGTTTTTTAATATCAGCATCATTATTCTCAGCAACTTTTTACTAACTCCTCTTTTCAATATTGGTATTGTTACAATCATTGTTCCTATTAATGTGGACTTATTAGTCAAGATTATTCTGATTGCATTTATAATTGTTTTGATTGCTAAAATATTACCGAAAGTGTGGGCAACACAAAACAATCTTCGTTTTGCATACAGCACTTCGGCGGTTATTGAAGGCATACACTTGTTGTTAAGAAGAATTAGCGTTAGGATGGTGGCTATTGCTGATAATATTAGTGAGCATAGCGGTGCTAATGAAGTGCAGACCAAAAGCATGCGTGAGCTTGATGAAGCCATTGAAATTAATAACGATCAAACCAGTGATGAAGAAAAGAATATTTTAAAAGGCATTGTGAAGTTTGGAAATATTTCAGTGAAACAAATAATGCGTTTTCGTTTAGATGTTAACGGTATTGAACATGGCGCCTCTTTTCGTGAGGTACTAAAAAAAGTAGAAGAGCTACATTACTCCCGCTTACCAGTGTACAAGGTTAACCTTGATGAAATTGCGGGAATACTAAATACAAAAGATTTGTTGCCTTTCATTAATGAAAAAAATTTTGACTGGCACTCATTAATAAGGCCGGCCATGTTTGTACCTGAATCAAAGCTCATTAAAGATCTGCTAAAGGAATTTCAATTACGCCGGGTGCATTTTGCTGTAGTGGTGGATGAATTTGGTGGCACCAGCGGTATTGTTACAATGGAAGATATCCTGGAAGAAATTATCGGGGATATAAGAGATGAATTTGATGAAGATGAAAATACCGTTCGAAAGATTGATGCAAATAGTTATGTTGTAGATGCTAAAATTATGTTGCATGATATGTGCCGTGCCTTGCACCTTCCATTGGATACATTTGACAAAATAAGAGGCGAGAGTGATTCTTTAGGAGGGCTTGTGCTGGAACTTGCAGGAGAATTTCCGCAGCCAAATGCGGTATTGAATGCAGGAGATTTTGATTTTACAGTTTTGGAATTAAATAAAAACCGAATAACAAGCGTTAAGGTAGCCATCAACCGACACAATGATGAAGATGAATAAAATCCACCTGCTTTTTCTTTGTCTTTTGTTTATTTCCTGTAACAGCGGTTATACAATTAAACCCAGGGGATATTATAAAATAGACTTGCCGGTTAAAAAATACCAGGAGTTTAATAATCCTCCCTATCCTTATTCTTTTGAATATCCTGCTTACGGAGAAATTATAAAAGATTCTCTTTTCTTTGATGAAAAAGCGGAAAATCCTTACTGGATAAATATCAGCTTCCCACAGTTCAATAGTAAAATTCATATCTCTTATAAAGACATCAAAAAAAATAACTTTGATTCATTGGTTAATGATGCCTTTACCATGTCGTACAAACAACATACATACAAGGCATCTTCAATTGAACCAACTGCGTTTACAACCCCTAATGATCTTAGTGGCATCTATTTTACCCTGAAAGGAAATACAGCAACAGCAAATCAATTTTTTGTAAGTGATTCAACCAAACATTTCTTACGTGGGGCATTGTATTTTGACGCCACTCCTAATGAAGATTCACTAAAACCTGTAAATGATTTTTTGCAAAAAGATCTTCAACATCTGATTGGTACCTTAAAATGGAAGTAGATAATTTTCAAATCATTTGCCCCAAAGAATAAAGTATTTTTGATTAAATCTGTTTCATTGATAGCAATAGGAAATGTACTTGTAAGTGATGATGTTGTAGAAGCTAAGTTTGTTTGCGACCTTCAAAAATGCAAAGGCGGTTGTTGCGAAGATGGCGATGCCGGTGCACCGCTTGAAAATGAAGAGATGAAACTTCTGGAGGAAAATTTTGAAGCAGTAAAAACTTACCTCACACCGGAGGGAAAAGAAGAAATACAAAAGAGCGGTAAATTTTTGTATGATAAAGAATTTGGCTGGGTTACGCCTACTATTAATGGCGCTATTTGCGCTTACGGCTTTAGGGACAATAACAGTATTATTAAGTGTGGCATTGAAGCAGCTTTCAATGATGGAAAATCGTCCTGGAAAAAGCCAATTAGTTGCCACCTTTTTCCCATTCGTTTAAATGTATCTAAAGAGTATACGATGGTGAACTACGAGCCACGTGATGTGCTCTGCAATCCTGGCTGCGCATTAGGCAAAAAACTTAAATTACCAGTTTACCAGTTTTTAAAAGACTCGCTAATCCGCAAATTCGGTACTGATTTTTATAATACTTTGCACCAGATTGCACTAGATTACTTCGAAGCAAAAGATTCAGTAAAAAGTAAAAAAAGCAATGCAAGATAACGCCACCTTTTTAGCCAAAAGCACCGTTAAAGCAGAAGACCGGGAACACCGCCGTAAGATCAATTTCAACATATCAAGGTATAATGCAGTAGTGCCTTTAGGCAAGCAGCAATTTACAGATGCTCATCTTGCCCGTGAAATAGCAAAAAACACAAAGTGGAAGGCGCTGGAAACACTTGATAAACAACTGGAAAGCTTTGAAACTAATATTACGCAAAGAGGGGCCAAAGTTTTATGGGCTGAAACGGCTGAAGAGGCATTAGCCGAAATTTTAAAAATTTGCGAAACGAAGAACTGTACCACTGTGGTAAAAAGCAAGAGCATGGTAACAGAAGAAATTCACCTGAATAAATTTTTAGAACAGCACAATATTGAAAGTGTTGAAACAGATCTGGGTGAATATATACAGCAACTTGATGGCGAATCGCCTTACCATATTGTTACACCAGCCATGCACAAAAGCAAGGAAGATTGTGCAAGGGTCTTTGAAGAAAAATTGGGCACTCCTCCCAATCTTAATCCAAGCCAGTTAACACAGGTAGCAAGAGAAAAGTTAAGAGAAAAATATACGGCGGCGCAAATAGGCATTACGGGTGCAAACTTTATTGTAGCCGATATTGGAGGTATTGCAATTACAGAAAACGAGGGCAATGCCCGCTTAAGTTGCGCATGGCCAAAAACACATATTGTTATTGTAGGTATTGAAAAGGTTATTCCATCTTTAATTGATCTTGCTTTGTTTTGGCCACTGCTTTCTACTTATGGTACAGGTCAAAAAGTAACCGTATATAATTCTGTGGTAACAGGACCAAGGCAACAAGGGGAAATGGATGGCCCTGATGAGATGTACGTGATTCTGTTAGATAATGGCCGCACCAATATTTTAAGCAATCCTAAAACCCGTGAATCGCTTTACTGCATTCGCTGCGGTGCATGCTTAAATGCTTGCCCTGTTTATAAAAACATAGGCGGTCATGCTTATGGCACTACATACAGCGGGCCTATCGGCTCGGTTATTACACCCCATTTACAAGGCTTAGATGAATTTAAACACTTGAGTTATGCCTCTTCTCTTTGTGGAAACTGTACAGAAGTATGCGCAGTAAAAATTAACCTGCATGAACTTCTTTTGGAGAACCGCAATGAAGCTGTAAAGGAAAACCATTCGTCATTTGCTGAAAGAACGGCCTGGAAACTTTGGAAGTCAGCTATGCTTAACCGAAAGCTCATGAACATAGCACCAGGTAAGGCCAAAACATGGGTAGTAAACACTTTTGTAAAAGATTGGAAAAAACACCGGGATCCATTAAGCTTTCCCCAACAATCTTTTAATCAGCTATGGCAGGAAAGAAAAGGAAAAATGCCATAGGCTATTAATAACTTTAAATCCCTCAATTTTTTCAGCATTCAGCATTCAGCATTCAGCATTCAGCATTCAGCATTCAGCATTCAGCATTCAGCATTCAGCATTCAGCATTCAGCATTC
>JAYULK010000064.1:0-3019 GCA_043763635.1 Chitinophagaceae bacterium | reverse complement strand
AGGTTTCCGCAGTTGGATCCTTTAACAGATGATTACCCTGAACTTACACCGTATCAGTATGCCAGTAATGACCCGATATCAAATATTGATATTGATGGATTGGAAGGAGGAAGTGCTGTATTAGGTCATGTCGGGGATGCGGTAGTTACAGCGAAATCATTTTTAGCTCCGGTAGTTATAAATGGTGTAAAGCGTGCAGCGCCTGCAGCAGCAAAAATAGGAGGAGCCACCATAGCCAAAATTGGCTTAATTACTGCAAGGGGAGTTTCGGATGCTTTGTACAATGCAAATACGCTTGGTCTTTATGATGCTTTTGGGGGAAATCACTTAAACTCATATACCGATCCTTACGAGCAACAAGCATATTTAAAAGGGAGGTTAGGGGGCGATGCAATTGCCGCAGCACAAGGTGCCAGTGAATTAAATGTAGGAGGTGGAGTAGCTTTATCTACTGGCATACAAACTGTAGGTGTAGGAGCAGCAGCAGGTGCTACAGTAGCTGCTCATGGTATAGCAATGGGAGCAACTGCAGCATCTGATGCTGCATGGACATTAAAAAAGCTTTATCAGTTAAATATATCTTCAACTTCAGCTGCTGATGCCTCAAGCCCTTCATCAGAGTCAAAAAGTAGTGGTGAAACAAGTGCAACTAAAAGAGGGAGAGATGCACATGACAATTACGATCCTGGATCAGACTACTTTACAAATAGGAAATTCAATAGAATGAAAAACGGTAAAATTCCAGATGCAGTAAATTATAAAAATAAAATTGTAAGAGAATTGAAGCCTAATAATCCAAGAAAGATAAGAGAAGGATTAAAACAAGCAAAGAAATATGCTAAGCAATTGAAAAAACAATTCGGCGGAAAATGGAAAGTTGTTGTTGATACGTATGAAGAACTTCCAAATGGCGGTTATAAATATAATTTTGGTACTCCATCTTACCCAAAAAATTAAGTTATGATTACAAATAAGAAAGACATGTATGAATTTGTCGATAAATTACTTATTCCTGAAGGATATATCAGGAAAAAAGAAACGTATTATAAGAATAATAAAGAAACAATTACAATTTTCGTATTAGATAAGTCTGAATTTTCCGGTAAGTTCGAAAATTTAGTAGGATGTTTTTTTAAATCAATGATGGAAGGGCGAAATCAATATCCTAAATACTATCAGAATAACTTGAAATTTACTTTACAAAATATAGTTACCAAATCATTACTTGTTGATAAAGTTTTTGATTTAGATAATAACAGTTTTGATAAAAATGAACGAGAAAAATATATTAATGATTTAATTATTAAATATGGCTTGCCTTTTTTAGATTTAATAAGTAGTTCAGATGGAATTATAGAGGCTGTAAAAAAATACGAGAATTTATTTTATACAATTGATGTAAAGCTTAGAAAAAAGTTGAAATTAAAATCTCCGTTGTAATACTTTGCCGTGGTTGGTGTTACCGATATGGAGTAAAAAGATGGCTACTATCTCCGTATGGCTCCTTATGGCGCAAGGTGTGCCGTGAATTGAGTGTCCTTAGATATGAGACACAAGAATGTTTTGCCGTAGTTGGTATTGCAGATGTGAAATAAAAAGAGGTTAGCTATCCGGGCATGCCGCTGTTGTGTGTTTTCACCAACAGCCGAAGTGCTGAGCTTGCCAAAGGAGCCATAAAAACTGCTGTAAGGGAAGGTGCGGAAATAATAGCCAAAGAAACAGTAGAACAGGTAGTAAAAAAGGAAATTACCAAGGGAGGTACTTATGTTTTAAAAGAGGGGGAAACCATCGTACGAACGGGGCGAACGAAAAATTTAGCAACACGAAAAGTTCAACATGAAGCTGGCAAGGAAACCAAGGGATTAACATTTGAGGCAGTGCACCATACGGATAGCCATGCAGCACAAAGAGGTTTGGAACATCAACTTTCCAAGAAATTTGAGAAAACAGCATCAAAAGCAAATGGCGGATTAAATAAAATAAAAGCCATGTCTGATAAAACACTTAAAAGTACCAAGGGACAAAATTATTTAAAAGCAGCCGAGGAACACTTAAAGAAAATTGGACAATGAGAAAGAAAAAAATAAAAGTAATTGAAGGCGATATATTTGCCGTTCCTTTGGTACAAGGCGGGTATGGAATTGGGCTTATGGCCAGAAGGTACAAAACAAGTTCATTGGGCTATTTTTTTGATAAAATCTATCCATCGCCTCCCGAGGAACTTAATATAGCTGATATTAATAGTTGGAAAGTCGCTTTAATTGGGCAGTTTAGTGCGATTGGTATTGAAGAAGGAGAATGGCCCTTATTAAAAACAAGTTTTCATTTTATTAGGGAAGAATGGCCCATCCCCGTTTTAAAAATGCAAGACCCTCTCAGTGAAAAATATTTTGCTGTAATTTATGATGATACATTGTTTAATGAAGAAAGGCATCTGATAACCAAGGAGGAAGCAGATAAGTTATTTGGCCATGGGGTATATGGTTATGTTGCATTAGAAAAGAAACTAAGTTCTATATTAGCTGAGCCTGCTGTATAGTTTCAAACCTACCCGATCATCGATTTAATTTTTCTATTGCTCATAAAGCTATCAAGGAACTCAAAAACGAGTTCCTTGTCTTTTAGTGATTGTTTACTGTATCCAGGGGTTAACAATCTTCAAACCGTCAATCCCCCCAAAGTCTGCAACATTGCGGCTGAGTAAAGTTAAATCATAAACAATTGCAGTAGCGGCAATGATGGCATCAGGTAATTTAATGCGGTGGGCTTTGCGGATGTCGGCAGTTTTAAGTTTGATAGCTTGTTCCAGTTCTATTACCAGGGCATCATTGATAAAGTTGTGCAACAGTTCCAAATCTTTTTCGGTAGCGGTTTTCCAGCAAAGCAGTTCAATCTCTGTGATGGCGGAAATCACCGGCTGTTCAGTTGTTATTAAATCATCTATAAATTTTTCCGCACCCGGAGGGAACTGTTGCTGCAGATAATAAATGGCGGTATTGGTGTCCCACAAATATTTTAT
>JAYULK010000063.1:0-3031 GCA_043763635.1 Chitinophagaceae bacterium | reverse complement strand
TTTTTAAAATGGCGCAGAAAATGGGTAGGCCTGCGAAAGAAATCGAAACCTATGCACAGCGTTCCCTCAATTACAGAAATGTTTTTGATAAAGAAACCAATTTAATGAGGGGCAAAAACAAGGATGGCAAATTTCAAAGTCCGTTTAATCCCTTAAAGTGGGGTGATGCATTTACCGAAGGCAATAGCTGGCATTACACATGGAGTGTATTTCATGATGTTGACAACCTTACCAATTTAATGGGCGGTAAAAAAAGGTTTGCTAATATGCTGGATTCGGTTTTTTCACAACCACCAACCTTTGATGATACTTATTATGGCGGCACCATTCATGAAATAAGAGAAATGCAGATTGCGAACATGGGCCAGTATGCGCATGGCAACCAGCCGATACAGCACATGATTTATTTATACAACTACGCCGGCCAATCCTACAAAACACAATATTGGGTAAGAGAAACAATGAACAGAATGTACAAACCCACGCCTGACGGTTATTGTGGCGATGAAGACAATGGGCAGACATCTGCATGGTACGTTTTTTCAGCCTTGGGTTTTTATCCGGTTACGCCTGCTGTTAATCAATATGTATTGGGTGCGCCGTTGTTTAAAAAAGTTACGTTGAGTTTGGAAAATGGTAAAAAATTTATCATCAACGCAAAAAACAATAGTGAGGAAAACAGGTATGTCTCAACACAAAAATTAAATAACATTAATTATACAAAAACATGGTTAGCTCATAATGATATTTTAAAAGGCGGCAGTTTTACTATTGGAATGAGTGCATTACCAAACAACGCAAGAATTACCGCAACAGCAGATTTACCTTACTCTTTTTCAAAGGATGAAAAAGACATTTATTTAAAAGTGAAAGATATAATGCCGATGAGCAATGAAGCATTTTTAAAAAATGAAAGCAAACCAGATACCATAACAAGAAATGGCCTGACATTGTATTTAATTGATGAGGATAATTCATTTACCGATGCGTATAAAAAACGTTTTATAAGTGCCTATTTTGAACAATACCCAAAGCTTGTAAGAAAATATAATTCCAATAGCCCCACCGCAGTTACATTTATTATTGATAAAAAATATGATGGAGTTGCCGCTACAAGCAACGGAACTATAAGATACAATCCTGCATGGTTTGAAAAGAAGCCCGAAGACATAGACGTTGTTACGCATGAGCTGATGCATGTGGTGCAGGCTTATGGCCAAAACAAAGTACCCGGTTGGGTTACAGAAGGTATTGCAGATTATGTAAGAGCTACAGAAGGCATTAACAATGAAAAGGCAAAATGGAGTTTACCTGATGTAAAACCCGAACATAATTACAATAATTCTTACCGTATTACTGCTCGTTTTATTCTGTGGATTACACAACATTACCAATCTAATTTTGTGCAGTTGTTGGATGATGCGGCACGTAAAAATGAATACTCAGAAGCCACATGGAAAAACATTACAGGCAGGAATGTAGAAGAACTGTGGAAGGAATATATTGCAGATTCCACCATAAAGGTGCCTGGCATTTAATAGCCTAAAGGAATTTTTCTGTGCTTTGTGATTTGTTCAAAAGCGTAAGCAACTTTTAACAACCTATCTTCCATATATGGCCGGCTGATAAATGTAATTCCGACAGGTTCTCCTGATGTTCTATAACCCATAGGAACCGTAATACAAGGATAATTAGCTGCGGCGGCAAATCCTGCGCTTCTGTTTGCAACTGATAAAATAAAGTCTAGTTGAAACTGTACCATTGGTTTTTCAAAGTACCCAACCCCATTTTTGCGTACAGCTTTTTTTAACTTATCTATCTCTTCATTTGTTTTATTTTCTTTTATAATCCCATCCAGTCGTCCTTGTCCGTAAGGAATGCTTTTTGAAGTATCTATTTTATTGAAAGCGATAATATCAGCTACAGATCTATGAGGAATTTTATCTCCGGCATATTCTTTCAAATAATTAGCTAGATCCACTTTCATATCAGTATTCAACAGTGTTCCAAAGCCTTCATTGTTATTTTGTTCAAATTCAATTTCAATCATTGTACCGCCCGCAGCTTTAATTTTTTCTACATTTAACTTATACAATGAATCTCTTAAAAAAGCTTTAACGACACCAAACTTTATTCCCAATAAACTTCCTGCTTTCACATCTTCCCAGTATTTTTTACTTGATGGATTGTTTATAGACGCTACATCACTTTTATCCGTTCCGCTCATGGCATCCAATAAAATCGCATTGTCCGTTATATTCCTTGTCATTGGTCCAGGGGTATCGAAGGTGCTTGATATTGGCACGATACCTCTCCTACTAAGCAAACCAGTTGTAGGTTTTAGACCGACAATGGAATGCTGACTCGAAGGTGAAAGTATGGAGCCTGAAGTTTCTGTACCAACAGCTGCTGCTGCATAATTTGCAGCCATAGAAGAGCCACTGCCTGAACTTGAACCACCTGTGTCAATTTTTTTAGGGCCGTATGGATTCAATGTTTGTCCGCCAATAGCGCTATATCCATTCGGACATTCAAGGCAGAGATAATTTGCCCATTCACTCAAGTTTACTTTCCCTAAAATAATAGCCCCATTACTTTTTAATCTTTCAACAATGAAAGCATCTTTGGCATTATTGAATTGAAGCACATGTGCACCAGCGGTAGTTGCCAAACCTTCAAAATTGATATTGTCTTTTAAGAGCACAGGCATTCCAAATATTGGATGATTAGTACCTGATCTATTTCTATCCTTTTTTCTTGCTTCTTTTACTGCGTTTGGGTTAATAGAAATAATATTGTTAAGCGCTTTGCTTTTATCATTTTCAAATTTTACAATTCTGTAGAGGTACCATTGGGTAAGCTTTTCATAAGTAACACTTCCTGATATGATATACGATTGTATGGTTAGAATATCCTGGTTAAAAATTAATGGTTCCAAATGTTTGTAATCAATTTCAGAAAAATTAGTCAATTGTGGTGAGATGGTCTTCCACAGCTCATTCTTATCTAAAATTTTTGATTGAATGAGTTT
>JAYULK010000062.1:0-3076 GCA_043763635.1 Chitinophagaceae bacterium | reverse complement strand
TCATAGGATGATCGCCTGTTATCATCACAACTGTAATACCTGCGTTTCTACATGAAACTATAGCGTCTTTAATATCCATCCTTGGCGGATCTAAAAAGCCGATCATGCCCGCATAAACCAGGCCAGTTAAAAAATCTTCCTTATTACTATCTGTTTCTTCTTTATAAGAAAAAGCCAATACTCTGAGGCCTTCTGCAGCCATTTTTTCTGATTCGGCAATAATTTTTTTCTTCTCCTCATCACCTAAATCTTTTTCTTGTTCGCCAAAAAGTATGCTGTCACATTTTTCAAGCAAATGTTCTACAGAGCCCTTTGCGGCAACAAAATTCCTGGCTTTGCCTTGATGCAGAGTGCCCATAATTTTAGTATCAGAATTAAAAGGCATCTCCCCGATTCTTTCGTTGGCTTCTTTTAATTTATCTGCTGTAGTGCCTGATGCATCTGCTAATTGTACCAAAGCAATTTCAATCGGATCGCCCAATAATTTCTTTTTATCATCTTCATTTTTGGCTGCAGCATTGTTACACAATGCACCAATCAATATTAATTTCTCAAAGTTGTTCCTACTCTTTTCTACAGCAGCTTTATCATATTTTAAAGCATTGTTTTCTATAGTAACTTTTATATTTTCTTCGGGAAAAGAAAAGGTATCTACATAAATTTTATTTTCAGTAAGGGTTCCGGTTTTATCGGTTAAAATAACATTAGTACTGCCAAGCGTTTCCACAGCAGATAATTTTTTTACAATGGCATTTCGTTTTGCCATAAGCAACATGCCATAAGCCAAGGCAACTGTTGATACTATTGGCAAGCCTTCGGGAAAGGCCGCTACGGCTAATGCAATAGAAGTTTCCAGAATTATAGCCCAGTGTTTCCCTTGAATAATTCCTGTGACAGCAAAAATGGACGTCATTATCAACGTTATCCAAATTAATTTCAGGCTCAATGCTGCTATCTTCTTTTCCAGGGGTGTTTCCTTTTCCTCATGGCTTTCTACCAAAGATGTAATAGTACCAAGTTGTGTATTTTCGGCAATGCCGGTTATCACTGCTTTTCCATTTCCATTCATTACAGATGTACCCTTAAAAACCATATTAAGCTGATCGCCCAATGCTGTTTCTTTGGGCAATTTTTCTGTATTTTTTTCTGTGGGTAGCGATTCTCCGGTAAGAGATGATTCATCACATTGCAACTGGTTTGCTTCTACCAATCTTGCATCGCCGGGTATTATATCACCAGCTTCCAACACGATCAAATCTCCTACAGTAATTTCTTCAGACGGGATCTGAATCATTTTTCCATCACGTACAACATTGGAAAGTATCACATCCATTTCCTTCAATGCATTCATAGAACTGCGTGCCTGCAACTCCATAAAAAAACCAATCAATGCATTCACCAAAATAACAACACCAATGGCAATAGCTTCAATATGATTTTGAAAATACAGTGTTACAGCTATGGCAAACAACAATAAATAAACAATAGGACTTTTAAACTGGAGCAACAAAATAAGCCAGATTGATTTCTGCTTTTGCACCGCATAAATATTTGCACCAAATTTGGCAGTACGGGCTAATGCCTCAGCAGCAGCAATTCCATTTCCACTATTGGTATCCAACGCCGTTACTGTTTCCTCTACAGATAAAGTATGAACAAACTCTATTGGGTATTTTATATCCATACTTTCAATTTATTATGATTTATGAAACACCAACAAAGGCACTTTTGCATTAAAGGAATATTCAGCAGATTTGCTTGATATAAAGATTTTATCAAACCAGGTTCTGTTTTGCTCAGTAAACATGATCATTACAGAAGGTTGAATATTTTTTACTACCTCCTCAATATCTGCTACAAGTCCTACATCAGGATTTCTGACTGTTGTTTCAAACTTTACATCATAAGCAGCTATTCCTTTTATTGATTTTTCTATCAAATCTAACTCGCTTTTTTTATCAAATGAAGAGCTGAGGTGAAGTAATTCTACTGATGCTTTTAACGGTTCTGCAAATGCAATAACTTTTAAAATCTCTTTCTCAAAATGAAGCAGATCTGATAAATAGAGGATGCTATCTATGGCATGTTTTTCATAATTATGCGGAATAGCGATTACCGGCACTTCAGAATTGTTTATAAGATTGGCAGTATTTGTACCAAGCAATCGCTTAAAAGTTCCTGCACCTCTTGTACTAATGCAAATGAAATCAAAATCATTTTCCGCAGCATATTCCCTAATGCAACTGTCTGCAAAAACAGAACTTTTTATTACACATTTATAATGTGCTACGCTGATGTCTATTTCCAAGTAAGTCTGTTCAACAAATGCGTTTAGTTTCTCCTCTATCTTAATAGCTTCATCTTTTTCATAACCTTCTATTCTTACTTGATTCCACGCTGTCGGCACCAACGTATGATAAGTATGAAAAAAAGTAAGTTCATAATCATTTTGCGAAGCCATTTGAATGGCAAATAATAAACCCGGTTTTGAGTTGTCAGAAAAATCGGTTGTTACAAGTATTTTTTTCATGTGAGTTGTTTTTATTTATGTCCTAATTACTCTACTTTCTATTGAATATTAACTTTTATTGAATATTTGATATTTCTGAATTTATTATTCTAAATATTTCTTCTGAATCTTTTAGCTTACATAATTCTGTTCCATCATTCATTGTAGCAGCCGTACCACAGGCGACGCCGTATTTTACCGCATCTACAATACTTTTTTCTAACGATAAATAATAAACAATACCAGCCACCATGCTGTCCCCCGCTCCCACAGTACTTTTCTTAGTTACTGGTGGCGGTTTTATAATTTTTACCAAATCATTTGTTACAAGCATGGCGCCTTCTTCGCCCATAGATATCACCACTACTTCACATTTACCCGCTGCAATAATTTCTTTGGCTGCTGCTTCAATTTCATGTGTTTGTAAATGTGCCTTTCCTGTAAGAAAACTTAATTCACCCAAATTTGGTTTAAGCAGAAAAACACCTTCATTTACGGCTTCTTTCAATGCTTCACCTGAAGTATCTACAACAAATTTTGCATGTTTAGTTTTGGCAATTTTTGCCA
>JAYULK010000061.1:0-45226 GCA_043763635.1 Chitinophagaceae bacterium | reverse complement strand
TTCACATCATAGCCAAAGTTTTCAAAGATGCGGCGTACAATTCTATTGCGGCCACTATGTATTTCTACACCGATTTGTTTTTTATCGGCAGCATCGGTGTACGCTAAAACATCAACGTTAGCCAATCCATCCTCCAGCTTGACCCCTTTAAGTATTTCATCAAAATGCCTTTTTTCAAGAGATCTGTCCAAAGTAACAGCATATATTTTTTTTACCTCGTTACTGGGGTGTGTAAGTTTTTGTGCCAATTCTCCATCGTTGGTTAAAAGTAGTACACCAGATGTATTTCTATCAAGCCTGCCCACGGGATAAACACGGTTCGTAGTGGCACCAGTAATCAACTCCAGAACGGTCTTGCGTTCCTGCGGGTCTTCTGTTGTTGTAATATAATCTTTTGGCTTATTTAATAAGATGTACACCAGGTCGTCTACGGGATAGATTTTCTTAGCGCCTAAAGTAACTTCATCTTTTAAGGTAACTTTTCGGCCAGGCTCTATAACCACTTCTCCGTTTACTTTTATTTTACCCGATTTAATCAGCTCTACTGCATCCCGCCTTGAACAAACACCGCTATGTGAAATATATTTGTTAAGGGGCATTTCTTCGGAAGCCAATTTTTTTACCGGGGTATATTTTGGAGCTACAGGGGCTGCTGCCTTGACCTCCGGGTTTCTTGCCTCTGCTTGTTCCTTCCGTTTAGTTTCAAAATATTCTTTTCTTTCCTTGGTTACTTTTTTCTTCTCCTGTCTGATCTGCTCTTTTAAAACACTTCCTTTCTTTACTTTTTGAAACTTCTCAAAACCTGTTTGCTTTTTCATGCCTGAATTATATAGCGCAAAAATATAAAAGGCCACGCACTGCGTGACCTTTTATATTTTTCAATAGGTGAGGAAATACCTGCTCATAGGTAATTACTTGTTTTTCCTTTTAGAATATTGATGCCTTGATGCTTCCATCTTCTTAATCTGTTCTGCGGTTAACACGGCTTTCATTTGTTCTCTTTGTTGTTTCATAAGCTCTTTCATTTTCGCCCTTTTTTGTTCTTCGGTTAATGATGTGTTATTACGCAAGGCTTCAAATTTTGGTTTAAAAGAACTTCTGATGCTGGTAACTTTAGCTTGCTGGTCTGCTGTTAGGCCTAGCTCAGCTTCAAAGTCTTTACGTTTTCCCATGCCATTATGCATGTTACCTGCACCATCTTTGTGAAACTTGCCATTTCTATCTTCATGAATTGCTTTGAAATCTTCTTTCCTTTTAGCTTGCTGCTCTCTTTGTTCAGGAGTTAAAACCGCTTGTGATTTGTTTCTAAATTGTTCATGCAGGGCCCTGGTGCGGGTTTGCTTTTCTTCCGCACTTAAGGCAGTATTATTTTTTAAAGCCTCTGCTTCTTTTTTATAATCTTCACGAATGGCTTGCAAACGGGCTTTTTGATCTTCCGTTAAATTCATTTTTTTAGCAGCCATTTTATGTTCTTTGTTATGGCCTTTGCTATTTCCTTCCCCGTTTTGTGCTTGTGCTGCACCTATGGCCAGCATAATTATTAATGCGCTTGTAAGAATACGTTTCATGAGTTTTTATTATTTAAAATTGAACATACATCAGACAGGTGTAGAGACAAATGGTTTAAGTGAAAGAAGGTTAAATATGGTTAAGAGAAGAACGGCCCACCTAAATCCTCCCGAAGGGAGAACTTTGCTGCCGCACAGCACCTATAAATCACTCAAACTTTTTTAATAGACAAAGCATTATATTAAAAGAGCACTGCTCACTTCATTTAATGTTGGACCTTCTGGCGCTGTGTGCTGAGAAGTCCTCCCTTCGGGAGGATTTAGGTGGGCTGTTCGGCTTATGATTTATTTGCCAACTGTCCACACGCTGCATCTATATCTTTTCCCCTGCTTCGGCGCAAGCGGGCATTCACTTTATGTTTTTCGAGATAGCTCATAAAAGCCAAAACTTTTTCTTCTGAAGGCTTTTCGTATTTGGCAAAATCAATAGGGTTGTATTCAATTATATTAACCAGGTCTGCGGGCACCTGCCGATATACTTTTATTAATTCATCAGCATCTTTTGTGCTATCATTAAAGTTGTTAAACAAGATGTATTCCAGCGTGATTTCATTTTTAGTTTGCTGATAGAAATAGTTGAGCGCATCAATGATAGCCTTTAGATTATTTGTTTCATTGATCGGCATTATCTCATTGCGCTTTGTATCATTGGCTGCATGTAAGGATAACGCAAGTTTAAAGCGAACCTTATCATCGCCTAATTGCCTTATCATTTTTGCTACCCCTGCAGTAGATACAGTTATTCTTTTTGGACTCATGGCCAGGCCATCTTCCGCAGTTATTCTTTCAATGGCTTTTAATACGTTTTTATAATTAAGCAACGGTTCTCCCATACCCATAAAAACAATGTTACTCAGTTTTTTGCCGTATACTTTTTCTGTTTGATCGTTTAATAAAACCACTTCATCATATATCTCATCAAAATCTAAATTCCTTTTACGATCAATGTAGCCGGTTGCGCAAAAGCGACAACTTAAAGAACAGCCGATCTGTGAGGAAACACAGGCTGTATAACGTGATTCTGTTGGTATTAATACGCCCTCACATAAATGACCTTCATGCGTTCTAAACCGGGATTTTACGGTTCCATCAGAACTGAATTGGGTGGCATCAACAGTAATGGATGGAAGGGTAAATTGCTCACCTAACTTCTGGCGAAGTTCCTTGCTCAGGTTAGTCATATCGGCAAAGCTATGGGCATGTTTTTGCCAAAGCCATTCCCATACCTGTCTGGCCCTGAACTTCTTTTCATTGATCGTTTCAAAGTATTGCTCCAGCTCTGATAAGCTTAAATGACGAATATTTTTTTGAGCAGTTTGGATCATGGCGTAAAGATACTGGGAACGAAAGAGTAAGAGCAGCAGAGGACACTTATCAGATTATCTTTAACAATGCATCATCAGAGTACTTCTGAATATAATGTATAACCTTTACTCTCTTCTCATCCCCAGGTTTGCAATTGGGTTAGAATATCAACTACCTTAGTTCGGGAAACGAAGCGCCGTGGAATTTAAGTATGGTTTAGCTACCATATGTAGGAGTAAGGCAGGCGCAACTGATATTTTGAAAGCTGTTCATTATGAAGATTATTTTATGTAGCCTCGTTTTATTATTTGCCTTTTGTTCTCCTTTTCGGGGGCTAAGAAAAAAAGAGTTTGTTTATACTACAGATAAAGTAAGCCGAAGCTTGCCTTTACTTGTTCCAAAGAATTATAAAAAAGAAGAAAAGCTTGTAGACAATAAAGGCAACCAGGCTT
Organism: Chitinophagaceae bacterium; assembly: GCA_043763635.1. Taxonomy (GTDB): domain Bacteria; phylum Bacteroidota; class Bacteroidia; order Chitinophagales; family Chitinophagaceae; genus Flavisolibacter. The sequence goes on along the minus strand of JAYULK010000061.1, from coordinate 41,901 downwards.
TGGTTTATACATACCCCAACGGTGCCATGCTTTACTTTGCCAATGCTGATACATTGAAAGAATACCAGCCTATTAATAAGCAGCTTAATGTGCGGTTGCCACACCCGGCTGGCGGCTGGATGTATAAAGGCATGGATAGTAGTACACGTTTCTTTTGGCGGGAAGTAAAGCAAGGCAATTTGCGTTTTGGCTATCGCAATGTTTCTTCTGATCTTGAAATAAAGTTTGATTCTTCTGTTAACTATGCAAGCTATCCAAAGGTTGTACGCCGGCGTCTAAGACGTGAATAGTTCGTTCACTAATTCATCAAAAGACAAGGTTTTTTGTTCGCCTGATTTTATATTTTTTAGAACGCAGCTATTAGTTTCTAATTCTCTGCTGCCAATAATAACTACAAAGGGAATATTCTTTTTTTCAGCATACTTAAATTGCTTGTCCATCTTTGTTTCTTCATGAAAAATTTCAGAAGTCATACCTTTTGCTCTTAAAGCCTGTAAGGAATGATATGCTTTTTTGCTCTCTTCTTTCCCAAGATTAAAAAACAAAACTTTTGTTCCCTGCTCCACGGTGGTTGGAAATAAATTCAACTCCTCCATCACATCGTAAATACGATCTACACCAAATGAAATACCTACACCTGGAATATTTGGTACCCCAAACAAACCTGTCAGGTCATCATACCTTCCTCCACCGCCAATAGAACCAATTTTTACTTCTGCCGGTGCCTTAGCTTCGAATATAATACCTGTGTAATAATTGAGGCCGCGGGCCAGGGTAAAGTCAATAGAAAGGTTAGGAGAGGGTAAATTGTTGTTCGCTGGTTGTTGATTGTTGATTGTGTTTTCCGCGTTCCGCTTTTGGCTTTCCGCATTCACCGTTAACTGCAGTACGTACGCTAATTCTTCTACTCCTTTTTTTCCTGTAGTTGATTGGGCAAACAGTTCTTTAATGGCCTGAAGCTTCTGTTCATTAGATCCACTAATATTTAAATAGCTTTTTATTATAATAATTTGCTCATTGCTGATGCCTTTTTGTATAAGTTCTTCTTTTACTTTTTCTATTCCAATTTTATCCAGTTTATCAATGGCAATAGTAATGTCCATCATTCGCTCTTCGCCGCCACAAAGTTCAGCAAGAGCTAATAATATTTTCCTTGAGTTAATTCTTAATTCATAATTGTCAATTGCTAATTGTGTAAACACTTGATGATAAATATTTACGAACTCCACTTCATTCAAAAGAGCATTACTTCCTACCACATCTGCATCGCATTGATAAAACTCACGGTAGCGGCCTTTTTGCGGACGGTCGGCACGCCACACTGGCTGTATTTGGTAGCGTTTAAAGGGAAAGGTTAGTTGTACATGGTTCATGGCCACATACCTTGCAAAAGGAATTGTCAGATCATATTTTAAAGCTCGTTCGGTAATGCTTTTTGTATTTTTTCCTTTCAGCACATTTTCAAATTCTTCTCTTACGTTATTTTCTTTTGCAGGATTATCTAAACCATTATTGAGGATTTTAAAAATAAGCTTGTCTCCTTCTTCTCCATACTTTCCCATCAATGTATCAAGGTTTTCCATAGCCGGGGTTTCCAGCGGCTGAAAGCCATAAAGCTCAAACGCATTTTTAATAGTGTTTAAAATGTATTGACGTTTGCGTACCACATCAGGGCCAAAATCGCGTGTGCCTTGTGGAAGAGATGGCTTGCTCCCAGCCCCTGAAGGGGAATTTTTAGACATACGGTATAAGTTGAATAGTATTGTTGTTGATGCAGTGTGCGACGCAACAGAAGTTCATTAGAGTTACTAATGCCGGCTACACAATCATGTTTTTAATTAAGGGCTGCAAGATAAGTAGCGCACAGCAATTATCTGATTTGTCCTTCGGGAAACAGAGGGGCATACTTGTTTATTATTTGCATGCAGGCGCTTTCAATTAATTTGTAAGCTTCATGAAAACCCGGCTCTGTACCATACCATGGATCGGGTACTGATTTGTTTTCTCCGGGATACAATTCATTCAATAAAAGATCTGCTTTTTGGGAATTATATTTTTCTTTTGCAATCCATTTTATTTCATCAAGAACATCATCCGCCAGGGCGTATATTTTATCATACTTGTCAAAGTCTTCTTTCGCAAAATTTTTGGCCCGCTGATGGCAGATATCGATGCCATTTAGCTTTGCCACTTTCTGTGAAAGCTTGTGTGGCGCCTGGCCTACATGATAGCCATTGGTTCCCGCACTATCAACCAGCCAATCTAAACCTCGTTGTTTTGCTTTGTGTTCTAAAATACCTTCGGCCAAAGGGCTGCGACAAATATTTCCCAGGCACACCATCAAAATTTTCATAGTAAGAAGTTATTGTTTGTAAAATTAAGATTTCAAAATATTTGGGGTTTGAAGATTTCTTTCACAATGATATGGAAAGAGAAAATGCGGGCATCTTATTAAAAACTAAAAACCATGACCAGCTATGAAATTTTAAAAGCAAGTGTTTTGGATATAATTTTTGAAAACCGGAACAAAAACTATGGTGCTTATGAATTAAGAAGGCATTATAATTATCGTATGGGAATCAGTATTGGCATAATGTTAAGCACCGTGTTATTATTGGCGCTTATCATTAACTCCAGCTCAGAACAAATTCGACAGGTTGTAGAAAATTTTTCAAAATCTGATACAGTGGTTGTAACAATGATTGATGATCCGCTGCCGCCACCGATTGAAAGACCAGTCGTACGGCAAGCAGCAACAACGCCCAACATAGCCCGGGAAAAACTTCTTAATAGAATTGAAATCGTCTCTGATTTTGAAGAAACAGATTTTCCTGATCATGATGCTTTGCAGCATGCTGCCATTTCGAATAATCATTCTGATGGAGCACCTTCATCCGGAGCACAACCTGCACCAGGCAAGGTAGAGGGAGGAGGTTTTAAAGGGGAGATCATTCCAACCTCCCAAGAGTTTACGGTGTTGGAAAGCAATGCAGAATATCCCGGTGGAAAGGAAGCCTGGGCGGCATTTTTGAACAGGCATTTAAGTACGCCGGCAGAATTGGAGGCAGGGCAAAAAAGAGTAGTGATGGTAAAATTTGCTGTAGGCAGTGATGGAAGCATTACACAATTCCAAATTATTCAATCGGGCGGCGAGGCATTTGATAATGAAGTAATACGGGTGTTAAAGAAAATGCCGAAATGGAAACCTGCTATTCAAAATGGACGTAATGTATCGGTTATGTTTACACAGCCTGTTACATTTATGGCTTTTGAAGAATGAAAAATCATTAAATTGCCAGACTTGTAAATATTACAGATGATTGAAGAATTTGAAAATAAGAAGCAAAAACAGATGACGCAAATGCGTACCATCAGCAATTATGGAATGGGTATTTTTTTTGTTTGCCTTGGAATCTTTTTTCTTGTTTATGAAAGTTTTGGAATTGATATGATGGGCAGAAAATCTTCGCCTTTAGATAAACTTATCGGAGGGTTGTTTATTATTTATGGTTCCTGGAGAATGTATAGGGGATATAAAAAGAATTATATAAGAAAATGAGGCTTGAACGTTTTATAGCAGGCAGAAAAATAATTGCGGTAATCTGTATACTTTGGCTTTGCAATAGCTGTAGCTCCGGGGGTACAAATGAATCTGAAGTATCTCTCGAAAATGGAACGGTACATATTAGTGTTGATGAAACATTTAAACCCGTTATTGATTCGCAAATACAGGTTTTTGAATCCTCTTACCCTGATGCCCATGTAGTGGTGCATTACAAGCCTGAAGCAGATTGCCTGCAGGATTTTGCTGTGGATAGTATAAAAATGGTGATTGCTACAAGGGGATATACGGAAAACGAAGAGCAATTTATTTTTGACTCTTTAGGCGTAAGTCCGTCTAAAATGGTTATTGCAAAAGATGCTATTGCCGTAGTAATACATCCTGGCGCAGCAGATTCTTTGTTTACTATGGATGAAATTAAGTCTTTGCTACTCGGCACTTATCAAAAAAAACTACTGCCTGTATTAGATGGCGTTAGTGCTACAAGCACAGTGCGTTTTGTAATTGACTCTGTTTTAAAAGGACAAGCTTTAAGTTCTGTGGTAAAAGCAGCAAGAAGCAGCCAGGAGGTAGTAGATTATGTAGCTAAAACGCCTAATGCTGTGGGCTTTATTGGCGTTAGCTGGATAGGTAATAAAGAAGATTCAACCCAGCTTAGTTATCTCAAAAAAGTTAAGGTAGCACAGATAGAAAGTATTAAAGAACAGGATAAGTTTGTATCACCGGCACAATACAATATTTATTACAGGCGATATCCTATGGTACGCGATTTGGTATATGTGCTTAAAGAAAAAGGCCAGGGCGTTGCTCATGGATTTGCTTATTTCCTGGGCGGGCAACGGGGACAACTAATTTTTAAGAGAGCGTACTTAATGCCTGTATTAATGGGATTTAATGTGCGGAATGCATCTTTAAGGGAATAACATTAACAACTGTTATATAAACTAGTGTATAATTTTTGACATCTTAAATAGACATTTAAAAAAAAGAAAAATGAAGAAATCAGCGATTGTTATGTTCCTTACAGGCTTTCTGTCTCTTTCTGCTTTTGCGCAGAGTGTGCAGGAAGGAGTGAGTCATTTTTATGCCGAGCGATATCAAAGTGCCAGATCAGCTTTTGAAAAAATGGGTTCTAATGTAGAAGCTGGCTATTGGTTAGGCCAAACACTAATTAAAACAAAGGACACAGCGGCTGCTGTAGCACAATATCAAAAGTTACTTGCTACCAATCCGAATGCTCCTTTGGCATTAGTAGGCATGGGTCAAATAGAGCTAATGCAGGGAAAAACTGCCGAAGCAAAACAACATTTTGAAACAGCAATCAGTTTAAGTAAAAGTAAAAAAGGGAATGACCCTATAGTATTAACTGCTATAGGTCGTGCAAATACTGATTCCAAAGCTGGTGATATAGCGTATGCAATTCAGAAGTTAACCGAAGCCACACAGATAGACCAAAGAAATGCTGATGCTTACCTTGCTTTAGGAAATGCTTACCGTAAAGTTCAGGGAAGTGGCAGCCAGGCGGCAACTAATTATTTACGGGCGGGAGCTATAAATCCATCTTTGGCTGCTGCCTTTTATCGTTTGGCAAAATTGTATTCTACCCAGCAAAATTGGGAAGTGGTAGTTGAAAACTATAACAAAGCAATCGCCGCTGATCCGAAGTTTGCTCCTGCATATTTGGAATTGTATTACTACAATCTATTATACCAAAAAGATTTTGCAAAGGCTCAGGAATTTGCCGATAAATACATTGCTGTTGCAGATAAAAGCATTGATAACGACTACATAAAAGCACAAACTTATTTTGTACAAAAGAATTACGAACAGGCAATCAGTATAGGCCAAAATATAATTGCACAAGCGGGCACAAAGACTAATCCACGTGTATATCGTATGCTAGCATACAGCTTTGTGGAGAAAGGAGATAGCGTAGGAGCCCGTCCTTTCATTGATAAATTTTTTGCTATTGCAGATGAGGAAGATATCGCAGCCATGGACTATATTTTACAAGCAGATGCCTACGCAAAAGATAACCCGGGAATGGTTAGAGAAGCTTATTTAAAAGCAGCCAAAATGGATAGTGTATTAAGCAGACAAATAAATGTTTTGAATGAAGGTATTGACCGATTTAAAAAATCCGGCAATAAATTATTGGAAGCAGACTTAAGATTACTTTCTTACCAACTAAGAGGTGACAGGGCAAACCCTGCCGAACTTTTCCAAATTGGTTTGCCATATTACCAGGGAAGATCCTTTCAACGTGCGGACAGTGTGTTTAATGCTTACGCAACTGCATTACCAGATAGTGTTTACGGGCATTATTGGAGTGCTGTATCACGGGCACAAATGGATACAACAATGGAGCAAGGCCTGGCAGTAGCGGCTTATCAAAAAACTTTAGAGGTTGCAGCAAAAGACAAAGCACGCTTAAAATCGCAAGGGGTTGCTTCTGCAGGATATTTGGCAGGGTATTATAATAATATCAAGAAAGATAAAGAAACAGCTATTTCTTATTTACAACGTGGTTTGGAATTTGATCCCACTAATGCGGCATTGCAGGGAAACATAAGGGCATTGCAAAATGCCGCAACAAAACAACCTGTACCTAAGTCAACTCCCACAAAAACTAAAACAAGCACTTCTTCCAACTCTGCGAAGGGTGATACTGAAGTGAAGGTTAAAACGGATAGTAAGGGTACGGTCAAGAAAGTAAAAGCTAAATAAAATTAACCTTTCCATCTGCGTAGCGTACTAACCCATATATACCGTTTCAAATCGGGCGGTTTATATGGGTTTTTTTTTATTTTGTCCTTTAATTTGCAATCTGATGTTCCATACAGCTATTTCTTGCGGTGGCTATAAGTTCACTGCTGTTTTAAATACATAGCTCTTTGTATGTTACACACGAGCGGCAGTGCAGACATATTTTTGATGATTTCTGCTTCACCGACTTTATCATTTTGAAGAACACGATAGAAGGCTTTTGCTTCCGAATTGTGGAAGCAAATTGGCGAATTGTACAGAGTGCTCTTAGAAACAAGCGACTACGAATGAAGTTGCCTCCTTTAAACAGTCGCTTGTTTTATTATCTGCTAGATACCTCGTCTGAATTTTTGACCCAAATATATATCCGTGTTTTGTGTCAAAAATTCAGGCACCAATTCGGCTATTTATTGAGGCAATTAGAGTGCTGATGCTTTAGAAATTGAATTTGTTAATAGCTCCATCGAACTATCCATAAGGGCTTTTCCAAGCGACTTATGTTTCTTTTTGTATAGAAAATAGCCTATACCTACTAATGCTGTTGCACCAATAATAGTTAGTAAAGTATAATTTGTACGTGCCGGGGGTATATAAGTAACGCCATCTTCATTAAACAATGCCGGTTCCTTTACATAACGTCCATTAGCAGGCATTCCTTTATGCCAAAACTCTTTAGATAATTTATGTAATCCTTTCCTCGCTTCATCATCATACATTGATTGGCCATGACCTGTAGTAACTACATTAGGCTCTAAAGCTGCTAAGGCTTTTACAGTTCTTGCCGCGGCAGCCCAATCTGGTGTAAAATATTTTGGCGGGCCGCAAAGTTCTTTTTTTTGTGTCATTACAGAAAATACGGACTCTTGTTTGGTTGTAACAAAAGCATCACCGGCTACAAGAACACCATCCTCTTCACGGAATAAACTGATGTGCCCGGGCGTATGGCCGGGAGTATGTATCCATTTCCATTCTGGTAAGCCAGGTATTGATCCATCTTGAGGCAATTCTTCCAAATGCTCAGCTACATCAATAGGTTTTTTTGGGTACATAAAGGAAAGACTTGCCATTGCGCCTCCGCCAACGCTCGGATCAGCAGGAGGGTATGAAGATTTGCCGGTCAGGTAAGGTAATTCTAAGTGATGTGCATATACCGGAACTCTCCATTCGTTAGCCAATTGCTCTATAGAACCCCGATGGTCAAAATGCCCGTGGGTCATTACTATAGCCATTGGCGTTGCTGCCGGGCTAAGTACATCGGCAATCATTTTTTTTATTTTTACTGCAGAAGATTTCAGACCTGTATCAACCAAAACAAAATTGCTGCTGTGGTTGTTTTGTATAATAAAAACATTGACGAATACATCTTTCATTCGCCACACATTAGGCGCTACTAAAAAAATATTCTTACTCATTTCCCTTTCCATTGTAGCGCTTTTTTTCCTTTTTTCCACAATATGCTGATTCATAATTTTTGTTTAGGGTATGAAAACAAATAGCATACCATGGGCAAAAAGATAATAGGCAATGGGCAATAGACAATAAGGCAACAGGCAATGGGCAATAAGGCAGCAGCCAAAAGGGCACGGGTTAGAAACACTATTGTGTAGACTAAGGCAGAGACCTCACAACTTGTTTAGAGCAAGGGTCGAGCATCAGTATAAAAGCAACTTTTAATGAAACAAAATTTATCTATATAACGCATCAAAGCGTCACCCAGCATTCTTCCTTTGCACTTTTAAAAATCGCTTCGATGACTTTCATATTATTTATAGCATCGTTCAAAGGCTCAGGCACTTCTTTATTTTCAATAATTGACAATGCAAACTCATCGCATTGAATTGTGTATTGGTTAACAGGATCAAAAGCTATTTCTTCTGTTTTGCCTGCTGTATATAAATGAAGTCTTGTTGTTTTATCAGGCGGAGCGTTAAATGGAATTTCTATTTCAATCCTGCCAGTAGTTCCTATAATGTTTACACGTTGAAAGGGCATCAATTGAGTAGAGCAGGTAAAGGTAGAAGTGCCTTTTTCAAATTGAAGCATTCCTGAGGCCATACGATCAGTGCCTAGTTCGGGATCATAATCAATCAAACCCGTTACTTTTTTGGGTTCTTCATCAAAAATAAAACGTGCCAGGGAAATGCAATAGCAACCAATATCCATCATGCCGCCACCACCAATATCCGGTCTGTTTCGGATATTATTAGGATCAGCATTATAATAAGAAAAACTGGCGTGTATTGTCTTTAATGTACCAATGGAACCTTCGTTCACCAGCTTTTTTGCTTTTTGCCATTGCGGGTGAAAGCGGTACATGAATGCTTCCATTATTTTTAAATGAGGTGATTCTTTTGCTGCTTCATTTAATTGAATTGCTTCAGCAGCAGACAGTGCTACGGGCTTTTCGCACAAAACATGTTTACCGGCTTGTAATGCTTTGATAGCCCATGAAACATGTAGATGGTTGGGCAGAGGAATATATATCGCATCTATATCTTTATCTTCTAATAATTCTTCATAACTGCCATACGCTTTTAAAATTTTTAATTGAGCCGCACTTTTTTTTGCTTCTTCTATCCCTCTCGACGCTATTGCCACTACCTCTCCATGCATACTGTTTTGTATGGCAGGAATCACCTTCTCTCTTCCTATTTTAGCCGTGCTAATTATGCCCCATCGTATTTTGCTCATAAAATTATATTTATTAAAAGCGTAAATATAAAGAGGTTGGGAGAAGAAATACTGCCAAAGAAATATCCGCCAAAATGGAAGAATAATGGAACCTATTAACGCAACTCCTTCTCTCTTTCTCCCTGCGGTCATAGTATGCCACAAACCACAAACTCCGTCATTCACTTTTAACTTTTAACTATCTTGTTTTACCTTATGTTAGCTGCTTCCCTATTTTTGCCTCGTTTTATAAACCAACCTATTCATGAATTTTAGAAAAGTGAACAACATTACCGGCTGGGTAGTGTTCTTTTTTGCCTCCCTTGTTTATATACTTACAGCAGAAGCTACAGCAAGTTTTTGGGATACAGGCGAATTTATTGCCAGTGCTTACAAACTGCAATTGCCGCATCCTCCGGGAGCTCCTATGTTTGTATTGATAGGTCGGTTGTTTATTGTTTTATTCGGTGCCAATAATCCTGCGTTTGCTGTAAATATGATGAGTGCAGTGGCCAGTGGTGCTACTATACTTTTTCTTTTTTGGACCATCACGCACCTTGCCCGCAAATTGGTGCTTGGTACTATCGAAGAACCTAACAACCAGCAAACCTATACTATTATAGGTGCCGGTATTGTGGGGGCTGTTACTTATACTTTTTCAGATTCTTTTTGGTTTAGTGCAGTTGAAGGCGAGGTGTATGCCTTATCATCTTTTTTTACAGCGCTTGTTTTTTGGGCTATGCTAAAATGGGAACGGGCTGATGATCTTGCTGGTAACGACAGGGTTTTGAGAAACAGGGCTGACCGCTGGATTGTATTTATTTTCTTCATGATGGGGCTTTCTATTGGTGTCCATTTATTGAACTTGTTGACCATTCCCGCTATTGTAATGGTGTATTATTTTAAGCGTTATACGTATTCAAGAAATAGTGCTATCTGGGCATTTGTTATCGGATGTATTCTTACAGGTGTCGTTCAGGTAGTGGTTGTAAAATGGACCGTAAAATTTGCCGGTAAATTTGATATTTTATTTGTCAATGGTTTTGATCTGCCATTTTTCTCAGGCTTTATTTTCTTCTTTATTTTATTAGGTGTATTAGTATGGTTGGGCCTTCGTTGGGCTGATCAAAAAGGGTGGTCTTTTCTACGACTTGGTTTATGGTGTTTTATTTTTATGATGATCGGTTATTCAGCTTACATCACAACGTTGGTGCGTTCTTCTGCCAACCCGGCTATTGATATGAATAACGTAGACAATCCAATGAGCCTTGTATATTATTTAGGCCGTGAGCAATACGGTACACAACCCATAGCTTATGGTCCGCACTTTATGGCTGACTATGCTGATAATAATGGTGATGGAATGGTAGACCTTGATGAAGGGGAAATGAAATACACAAAGGGAAAAGAAAAATATATTGAAACAGGGAGAGAGCAGGAGCCGATTTTTGAAAGTGGCGATTATCAGCTATTCGTGCGTGTATGGGATAAAAGCAATGACCAGGGTCATGCAGATTTTTATGCGCAATGGTTAGGTTTGGAGTCGCAACAAGCCACAGAAGGCGCCCCGTCCAAATATACTGACCCTAGCTATGGCGATAATATAAATTGGTTTGTAACCTACCAAATGGGCTTTATGTACTGGCGCTATTTCATGTGGAATTTTGCCGGCAAGCAAAATGATATTCAGGGTTTTGGTAATAAACGGGATGGTAACTGGATATCCGGCATTCCATTTATTGACAATGCCCGCCTTGGCGATCAATCCCGCCTCCCAGCCAGTATAAAAAACAATAAGGCTCATAACCAATTATACCTGCTTCCTTTTATCCTGGGCATTATCGGTTGCGTATACCAGTTTATTAATAATCGCAAAGATTGGATTGTTACCTTTTTACTCTTCTTTTTTACAGGTCTGGCCGTGGTTATTTATCTAAACCAACCGGGCAACCAACCAAGAGAAAGGGATTATGCATTCGTAGGTTCTTTCTATGCCTTTGCTATATGGATAGGATTAGCGGTGGTAGGATTGGTGCGTTTGGCAAGGAAGGGAGAAAACAGGAAAACTTATGTTGGCCTGTTAACTGCCGGCACCATTACTACTTTTATTATTGGGTTAATGAGCAATGCCTACGAATCAATGAGTGGGTCATTGTTTAGTTCTGTTATGATGGCTAGTGTTTTTGCTGTAGTCACAGTCGTTCTTTATTATGTTGTCAAGGCTGTATCAAAAAATGAAAACCCAAGGATAGCAAGCATCACTGCTTTTGCTTTATGCATGATAGCGCCTGTAATAATGGGCTTTGAGGAATGGAATGATCATGACCGAAGCCAAAAAACCTTAGCGCCGGATATTGCTAAAAATTACCTCGAAAGTTGTGCTCCCAATGCCATCATTTTTACGTTTGGCGATAATGATACTTATCCCCTGTGGTATGCTCAGGAAGTAGAAAATGTCCGTCCTGATATACGCATTATTAATTATAGTTTATTAGGTATTGATTGGTATGCCAACCAGCTTCGGTATAAAGTAAATGAAAGTGCTCCTATTGATATTCTTTGGACAGCAGAACAAATTGAAGGTCATAAAAGAGAATACATTCGTTACCAGCAGGCAGGATCAAAAGATCGTTTTTATGACCTGTTTGATGTAATGAAAAATGTTCTGGGTAAAGGTGAAAATGTAAGCTCATTTCCTGTAAAGCGGTTTATTGTTCCAGTAGATACTGCCTTTCTTCGTAAGAGTGGTGTTGCTAACGCCACAGATACCATCATTAGTCCAATGGCTTTTGAAATACCTGAAGGCAAGAATGATTTAAACCGGGCTGACCTTATTATTATGAATATAATCGCCGCCAACAACTGGAAGCGGCCTATCTATTTTACTTCTCCGTTTGGAGAATTGGGTTTTGGTCAATACATACGAAAGGACGGTTTGTCATACCGCTTAACTCCTGTAAAAAATAATTATCCACAGCAAAACTGGATGGTTGATCAGGCGCTCCGCCAGGCTCGTATGGGTGGTACTGCTATAAGGGATAATAATACCGATGTTATGTATAACAACCTTTTAAACAAATTTAAATTTGGTGGTGCTGAAAAATCGGGTGTTTATTTTGATGAAGAGAACAGGCGGCATTTATTATCTATTCGTGCCAGTTTTGGTGAAGCTGCCGGAAACCTTGCCGATCAAAACCGTAAGCAGGAAGCGATGAACCTTTTAAATAAAGCAGAGGCAGGAATTAATACAGAGAATCTTCCTTATGCAATGGCAAGCCGTTATAATTCGCACAACCAGACTGCTTTAATTTATATGGAAGCCGCTTATAAAGCAGGCAATCAACCGTTGGCACAAAAACTGGGCGCCGCTATTCAGAAAGACCTGAACGATCAAAAGAAATATTATGACTATCTGCAAACGGAAAAAGATGCGTTGTACCAGTCCTTAGCTACAGAGGCACAAATAAACGAATTGATGCTGCAGGTATTCACCGAAGTACAAAAGAAATATACCCAGAAACCACCAATTGTAGAGTATCCCGAGGTTATTGATAAACCCGCTGACTCTGCACGATAAAGTACTAAGTTTTATAAAGCCCTCATATTTCGTGAGGGCTTTTTGTTTAACAGTTCTTAAATGAACAATTAGTGCATAATTATTGTAGATTGAAAAGATAATTAAAGTGGCGTATGATTGGTTTTCATTTTACAAAGTTTGATCCCAATGAGGAAGGCAAAAGCAAGTTCGACCAGTTGCTTAACCTCTTTATGCAATTGCTTACTTATACCAACGGTGATGTTTCAGAAGCATTGCAATGGCTTAACCAGTTAGACCGGGAATACGGCATGACGAATGATGAATATGGTATGGGAGATTTTATTGATGATCTTAAGGATAAAGGATACATAACTGAAGGAGGAGATAAGAGCGAAATCAGGATCACACCAAAAACAGAACAGGGTATCCGAAAGAAAAGCCTCGAAGAGATCTTTGGTAAGCTAAAAAAAACAAAGTCAGGTAATCACCAGACATTTAAGCCTGGAGGGGGTGAGGAAGTAAATCCTGATACCCGGCCCTTTCAATTTGGTGATATGGTGGAGCAGATAGATTTCACAGAATCTATTCGTAATGCGCAAATAAATCATGGCGTTGAAAGTTTTCAGATGCGGGAAGATGACCTGCAAATACGTGAAACTGATTTTAAGACACAGACGTCTACTGTGTTAATGATTGATATTTCCCATTCGATGATTCTTTATGGAGAAGACCGGATAACACCTGCCAAGAAAGTAGCTATGGCATTGAGTGAGTTGATCACTACAAAATATCCAAAAGATACTTTGGATATAGTAGTATTTGGCAATGATGCATGGCCTGTTGAGATAAAGGATTTGCCTTATTTGCAGGTTGGTCCTTATCATACAAACACCGTAGCCGGATTAGAATTAGCAATGGATATTTTGCGCAGAAGAAAAAATCCAAACAAACAGATTTTTATGATAACCGATGGAAAGCCTACTTGCTTAAAAATAGGTAAGCGTTACTATAAAAACAGTTTTGGTTTAGATAGGAAAGTAACAAGCCGTTGTTTGAATTTGGCTGCGCAATGCAAAAAAATAAAAATTCCGATAACAACATTTATGATTGCTACAGACCCTTACCTGCAACGGTTTGTTCAGGAGTTTACAGAAACAAATAATGGTAAGGCTTACTTTGCAAGCTTAGATAAATTAGGTGCTTTTATATTTAAAGATTTTGAAAGCGGTAAGAGGAAGACGGTGTATTGACACCTCACCCTAACCCTCTCCAGCAAAGCCGGAGAGGGAACGACGCACAGCCCAGAAGGACAAACATTCTTTCGAGTAGCTGTTAGTTCTTTGTTGGAGAAGGTGACCTCACCCTAACCCTCTCCAGCAAAGCTGGAGAGGGAACGACACACAGCCCACAAGAACAAACATTCTTTCGGGAAGCTGTTAGTTCTTTGTTGGAGAAGGGTGAATTGTAAAGGATAAAATTTTATGATTGAGAAGAAGCATTCTATTATTGAAGTACGAACCTGACGAATAGAATTTCATAGACGATTTGTTAGCACTATAGATGCAAAATATTCTATTGTCCGGCCTCCTTCTCCAACTCTGTTGGAGAAGGACCGAGGATGAGGTAAAAAAATTATAATGAATATTAAAAGGATAAACACAATAAGAGAATTAAAAGAAGCAGGGTATAAGCCAAAGAGTATTAAAGAAGAAGTGCGGAAAAACCTGATTAAAAAACTAACCGCTAAAGAAGAGACATTTTCAGGAATACTTGGTTATGAAGACACAGTAATACCTGATGTGGAGCGAGCTTTATTAAGCAAGCATAATATTTTGTTTCTTGGTTTGCGTGGACAGGCAAAAACCCGTATGGCGAGGGGAATGACCGATCTGCTTGATGAATACATACCCGTTATTGCCGGTAGTGATATTAATGAAGATCCCTTTATTCCAATATCAAAATATGCAAGGGATTTACTTCTTACAAAAGGAGAAGATACGCCGATAGAATGGATGCACCGCAGTCAACGTTACGGCGAAAAACTGGCCACGCCAGATGTAAGCGTGGCCGATTTAATTGGTGATATAGATCCTATAAAAGCAGCTAATCTGCGGCTAAGTTTTGCTGACGAACAGGTGATTCATTACGGCATTATCCCACGCAGTAACCGTTGCATTTTTGTGATCAATGAATTGCCCGATCTGCAAGCCCGTATACAAGTGGCACTTTTTAATATTTTAGAAGAAGGCGATGTGCAGATACGTGGTTTTAAATTAAGATTGCCACTGGACATTTTATTTGTATTTACTGCAAATCCTGAAGACTATACCAATCGTGGTTCTATTGTAACACCACTCAAAGACAGGATAGAAAGCCAGATATTAACGCACTATCCAAAGTCGCTGGAAACTGCTCTTGCAATTACGGAACAGGAAGCTGAAGTGGTAGAAGAGCAAAAACAAAAAGTAACTGTAAGTGATCTTGTAAAGCGACTGATTGAACAAGTAGCATTTGAAGCACGTACCTCCGAATTTGTTGATAAGAAAAGCGGGGTAAGTGCAAGGCTTACCATATCGGCTTATGAAAATGCTGTTAGTGCTGCAGAAAGAAGAGCCATCATAAATAAAGAAAAGGCAACACAGGTTTGGATATCTGATCTTGTAGGCATTATACCTTCTATAACCGGAAAGATTGAACTTGTATACGAAGGCGAACAGGAGGGCCCGTACCAGGTAGCTATGAATTTATTGGATAAGGCAATCCGTTCACAATTCGTGCAATATTTTCCTAACCCTGATTCTATAAAGAAGCGTGCTCCAAGAAAAGGGGAGGCCCCGAAACCAGTGGATAATCCCTATCGTTCTATCATATCATGGTTTGATAAAGGCAGCCATCTCAATTCATTTTTTAATGCTAAAGACGGTGATAAATTAAACCAGCTATATACTGTAGATGGCTTGCATGCCCTGGTGAAAAAAACCTTTCCCCAGGCAAATGAAAAAGAAGCTGCCTTGTTGATGGAGTTTGTATTGCATGGTCTTTCATCGTATTCTCTAATCAGCAAAAAGATTTTGGAAACTTCTGTAGAATTTAAAGACCTGATGGGAAGCATGCTCAATATGCAATCCTCATCTCCGGAGGAGGATGAAGAAGATGATTACAGGTAGTAAAAAGATGGAGCGTGTAAGCACATACAGGCTCTATCTTTTAAGCAGGCTTTCTCACTATTGTTATAATTAAAATACCAACTATAGTATTTTATGGCGTCTTCGTTGCGTCGCAATCCGTTCATCTGCATAACCGGAAGGAGCTATAGCAGTGTATTAAGCAAGAGCAATTCTTGCTCCTTTTAAAATTTATAACCAAAACCCACTCCGGCATAATAGGGAATAAAAAATCCTTTTCCGAAAACTGGGTTGATAGCAGCTCTGAAAAAAAATCCTCCATCAGCAGGTTGTACGCGGTAACCAATATTCAGGTGTCCGAACGAGGTTTGAAAAGCGCCCTTATCCTCATCATTAAAAAAGTCATCATTATAATTTACATAAGTAAAACCGCCACCTAATTCAAAATAATGTTTTTTGTCTTTGCTTATAATATAATTAATGCCAATGGGAAGAAAAATAGCGCTGGTGCCATCAATATTAAATCCTCCAAAACCTATTCGCCCGCCAATGCCATCTTCTTTTTTAGCAAAACGGGTGTCGAAGTTTAAAGAGGCAACCCCGGGACCGCCTAACTCTGCATAAACTGCTTTAGCGGCTTTTTGTGCGTAGGATGTATATGTAGCTGTTATTAAGAGAAAGCCTAAAATAACCTTTTTCATAAATTAGTTTTGGTTGTTTAAGATATAGCCAATGCAAATATGTTACATAATATTTACTTCCCTTACTAAATCTACACCGAACTTTTCTTTTACTGAAAGGATTATTTTTTCACTCAAATTAAAAATTTCCTCTCCTTTTGCATTTCCATAATTTACCAACACCAGCGCCTGTTTCTCATAACAACCTGCATCACCTTTACGATACCCTTTCCAGCCACACTGCTCTATCAGCCAGCCTGCTGCTAGTTTAGTTTTATCTTCTGAAGTCGGAAAAGAAACCATGTTCGGAAAAGCTTTTTCTAAGTCAGCAAATTCTTTTTTTTCTATAACAGGGTTTTTAAAAAAGCTTCCGGCATTGCCTAAAGCTTTCCAGTCTGGAAGTTTTGAAGAACGAATGTTGATGACTGCCTGCGAAATAGCTTGTATGGTTAAATCTTTAATACCTATCTTTTCCAACTCCTGGGATATAGCTCCATAATTAATATTGAAGTGCGGCGTTTTTTTCAAACAATAAGTAACCGATGTAATAACAAATTTGTTTTTATACTCTTTTTTGAAAACACTTTCCCGGTAACCAAACCTGCAATCATTTAAGGAAAAGGTTTGCAAAGCTTTTTCGTCAATATGAAAAGCTTCCAATTCATGAAATACGTCTTTGATCTCAACCCCATAAGCACCTACGTTTTGCATAGGCGATGCACCTACATTACCTGGTATTAATGAAAGGTTTTCTACTCCTGTATAGTTATGCGCCAGGCAATATAAAACAAACTGGTGCCAGCTTTCGCCTGCTCCTGCTTTTACAAATACATATTCTTCATCTTCTTTTACCAGCTCAATCCCTGTAAGCTCATTTTTTAAAACCAGCCCATCAAAATCTTTCGTAAATAAAAGATTGCTGCCACCACCAAGTACAAGTTTATTATTATTGGGTGTGTAGGTCAGTAGCTCACTTAGTTCGGCAATAGATTGAAACGGAGAGAAGTACCTGGCTTGTACATCAATCCCGAATGTGTTGTATGGCTTAAGGGAAATATTTTCCTGTATCATCATTTGCAAATCTATTGTTCCATAGGAGCATTACAAAAATTGCAATCACTAACATTTTCTCTTCGCCATATTGGTACCTCAACATATCTGCATATTGCCCTACATCCTTATCTCCGCATTTGCACATTATCATATTTGCACCTCTCCTCGGGTGCCTCTCTTACCTTCGCAATATGCGCATTCTATGGCTATACCTCAAGCCCCAACGCCGCCTTGTGTTTCTGGCCCTTGTGCTTGCCACGGTTGCCCAATTATTAACGCTGCTTGATCCTGTTATTTTCGGTAAGATCATAGATGACTATGCTATAAAACCTATAACAACCAATCAAACAGAATTAATGCAGGGCGTTATCAAATGGTTGCTCATTGCAGTAGTCATTGCGCTTGCTGCAAGGCTCGCAAGAGCTTTCCAGGATTATACCACACGGCTTGCTGTACAAAAGTTTGGGATGCAGATTTTTAATGATGGTCTGCGTCAAACCCTTCGCCTCAACTTCCAGGAGTTTGAAGAAAGCCGCAGTGGCGAAACCCTTTCTGTACTGCAAAAAGTAAAAACAGATACAGAACGTTTTATCAATGCTTTTATCAACATATTGTTTTCTTCTTTTGTCGGCATCGGTTTTTTAATCTGGTACAGCATCACCAAAAACTGGATGCTCGTTCCTGTATTTGTAATTGGCATACTGGTGCTTGGTTCACTCACCGGCTTGCTTTCCAGGAAAATAAAAACTATTCAGCGAGGCATTAACAAGGAGACCAATAAAATGAGCGGCATTATTACAGAAAGCCTTCGCAATATCGAGCTGGTGAAAAGCCTTGGGTTAACCTTTCCAGAAATACGCAGGCTGCACCAGTTTACGCAACGCATTTACAATCTTGAAATGGAAAAAACACGCAAGGTGCGAACCCTTGGTTTTTTGCAGGGCACTACACTCAACCTTCTTCGCCAGTCTATTTTATTTATATTGTTATGGCTCATTTTTCGCAACGTGCTTACCACAGGCGAGCTTATAACCATGCAGTTTATCTCTACTTCTATCTTTGGTCCTTTGCAGGATCTGGGCAATATTATTTTGCAGTACCGCGAGGTAGAAGCATCTATCCATAATTTCGATACGCTTA
The DNA here is from genome assembly GCA_043763635.1 of Chitinophagaceae bacterium. Classification (GTDB taxonomy): domain Bacteria; phylum Bacteroidota; class Bacteroidia; order Chitinophagales; family Chitinophagaceae; genus Flavisolibacter. The sequence goes on along the minus strand of JAYULK010000061.1, from coordinate 23,367 downwards.
TGCACAAGCCGGTAGAAGAACGGCCGGAGCACCCTCTTGAAACAGGGCCTTTGCAAAACCTGCGCTTTGATAATGTTGTTTTTCAACACAAAACTGCTAACATAAATGCTATTGATGGCATCTCATTCTCTGTAAAAACCGGTGAAACCATTGCCTTTGTTGGCCCTTCCGGTTCGGGCAAGAGTACACTTGTAAAATTGCTGGTGGGCCTTTACCAACCTGTTAGTGGCGAGATAACTTTTAACGACCAGCCATCAACCGCCATACGCTATAACCCCTTGCGCAGGCAGATAGGTTTTGTAACGCAGGATACGCAACTTTTTGCAGGCACCATACGCGACAATCTTTTATTTGTAAAAGCCGATGCAACTGATGAAGAAATAATTGAAGCACTAAACAAAGCGGCTTGCGCTCCATTGTTATCCCGCAGTCCGCAAGGTATACATACAGCGTTAGGCGAAGGAGGTATGAAACTTTCCGGTGGTGAAAAGCAACGCATTTCTATTGCCCGTGCTCTGTTGCGCAATCCCCGATTGCTGATCTTTGATGAGGCCACATCGGCGCTTGATTCGCTTACAGAAGAAGACATTACAAACACCATCCGCGACATATCGCTAAGCCGCGAACAGATAAGTATATTGATTGCGCATCGCCTCAGCACCATTCTTCATGCCGATACTATTTATGTGTTGGAGCGTGGCAGTGTATCGGAGATAGGTACGCACAACGAACTGCTGCAGCAAAAAGGATTATACTATGCCATGTGGCGCCAGCAAGTAGGCGAACGAAGAGAGGTGGTAAAGAAAGAAGTTATAGAAAGAAGCGATAAAGAAAATGAGGAATTGGGTAGCGGGCTGTAGTGCTACTATTTGGCTTTTGTTGCCACGCTCGTTTCATCGTTCTGTAATGCTATTCAGCTTCTATCCTCATTTCATCGCCGAGGTTTACACAATCAAAAATTTATAAGCCAAAACATGGCAACAAACAAAGGAAACACGTAAATTGATTTCTAAAATGCAACGCTAAAGAAAAGTTCCGGTTAATACTTACCTCCCAAAGTAGCAGTTAATACGGCGAGGTCAGTCAACTTAAAAGTATACCGCAAAGCCCTGACACAAACTTTTAATACGGGGCTTTGTAAGGGGGCTTTTCGGATACTTTTGTATGTGATAGCGGTAATTATTCAGCGACACACCAAAACATCCAAATAACAAAACTTATGGGACTATTTGATTTCTTAAAAGGCAACTCTGACAATCCAAGTATTGACCTTTCAGACATGAAATTTATTTCCAACGACCATATCCGCTATCAGAATGGACAGGATGTTTCAGGACACAATGATGATTGTTGGAGAGGCCTAAGAGTTCAAAATAATATTTCGGGTGGACAAGGCTATACTGTAACGATGTACAATATAGATGGGAATCATCCAGTTTGGGGTAACAATATTCAAATGGCACCAAAACAAATGAAAATAATTGAGCAAAATAACACAGGTATTAAATTGAGAGGTTATGGAACTGACCAGACGGGTGGTTCTTTTGCAGATTACGGATTGACATTGCATTTAAATACTAAAGTCGTTGAAAAAGTGACTTTGCATATGCATGACCGAAACATTGATATTGTCTATTTTAAAGCTAATTCCGCAAAGCCACAAAAGAATATAACTGTTGATCAAATAGAAGCTGAATTTTCCAAGGGGGTAAATGCAATACGAATCGGAGATAATGTTGGAGCAGCCAAACATTATAAACAAGCACTTGTTTTGAAGCAAGTTTCTGATTTTATCAACGATGATTGGGATAGCTGTTGCTACTTTAATTTAGGGGAAGCCCAAAAAGAATTAAAGCTATATGATGAAGCTATCGAAAATTACAAAAAAGCGATTAATAAAAAGAAGCTTAATGAAGACGCTTATACAAGCCTTGCAGAATGCTATTTTGCACAAGAATCAACAGAAGGCCTAAAAAACGTAGTTACAATTTTAAATACTTGTAATTCCTATTTTCCTGAAAATGAAACAGCACATTATAACATAGCAATTGCTCATTTCAAACTTCGTAATATACAAAAAGCTTTAGAGTCATTTATTAAATCGAGAAATTTGGGTAATACTGAATCGGACTTTTATATAAACTTAATACAAACACTCGAATAATAATCAACATACCTATTTATCATTTTAAAAGCATTATAATGAATACAACGGTTGACTTTACTAAGCTTAAAAGAATTCCGACTTCAATTGATATTGAAGAGGCACAGAAACAACTTGAAATCATTTTGCCTGACATAATACAAAATCAAGTGGTTTTTTTTGAAACTAATAGTCATCCAAAAAGAATTGATTACATTATTAATCCTTCACTGTCAAGTAAGAGTGGCTTTATTCAATTGCCTTATCCAGAAGTTTTGTTTATGGACACGGGGTTAACCGAAGAAATTAGACAAGAAACAGCCGTAAAGTTTTACGACTTTTTATTTGCAATTATAAATGCAGACTAACGAAACAATTTACTATGCCGCTATTCAGACAACTTACTGACGATGAGGAAATAGAAAAAATGGAGAAGGAAACGCAAAAGCTTATGAATAGGTTATTTGACAAAATAGAGGGCTCGAACAACTTTCCAGGTGAATTAACAATTCTTAGGGAAGACAACATTTTTGCAAAGAATTATGAGAGAATTAATGAAGATAGCGGACGCATAAATATTGGTTACACAGTAGATATGGGATTTTTTGTGAAAGACAAAATTAGGGTTAGAATTGATGTTTATCATATTGGCTCAATATTATGTACTGGCATCAAAAAGATGAGAGAAGTACAAAAAATTAAAAAAAGCAATATTGAAGTGTCTTTTTTATTTAAGGACAAGAAAATTCAATTCCCAGTTCAAAATCAACCCTCACTTGAAATTGAGTGTAAAAAACTAATTATAGAAAAATTTGACAGGTTCGCATTACACGACAATAAACTAATGCCTTTAAATGACAAATTAGAGATACTACGAAATCAACTATAACTACCGCTAACAAATAAGACTTCGTCGGGCACACAGTACCAACGATGAAGCCTCGGTTGTACGAAACCGCACATGCAGATAATCGAGGCATTATGGAGATTGCGTTTTTAGTGTTTAATTACGGTTCAGCCTGACCGGGGATGGCACTATAAAAAGGGAGGTTCAACAGGGCAGCGTTTCTTACATTCATCTAATGTTTTAATCACCACAGGAAGGACTTCTTCTGGCTGTTCCAATCCAAAGGATTAATTTTAATAATTGAGTTAAACAAAAAAATATTTTTTTATGATAGAGAATTTAAACAACCTCGTAAAAGAGAATGCAGATGCGACCATAATTAATAATACGGCCATCCCTAATGATAAGAATGATGAAGCCGTTCAGGAAGCCAGCAATGCCATAGAGGACTCGTTAAAAAACTCTTTATCCGGCGGCAACGTAAAAGAAGTAGCCAATCTTTTTAATGGTACCGGCGATAACGTTACTGCCAGCCCTGTTACCCAACAAGCTACCGGTAATTTTATGGAACGATTGCAAAGCCGCTACGGCTTAAATGTGCAGCAGGCAGCCAACATAGCCAACAACCTCATACCAACGGTGTTTAAAAGACTGGTACAAAAAACATCGGATCCTGCAGATAAAGGCTTCAATATCCAAAAGATTTTTGATGAGGTGAGTGGTGGAAAAACAAATGGACTTAATGTTCAGGGAATGATGACAAAGTTTAAAGGAAGTTTGGATAAAGATGGCGATGGTGATGTGGACATGCAGGACCTGAAAGCATTCTTTGCGGGTAGCGGCGGTGTGGTAGACAAAGTAAAAGGACTTTTTAAATAATGGTAAAAATAAGATCAACCTTCATGCAGGTTGGGGCGTAGCTGTTTGTGATTACCAAACCACGGATCTTTTGTTTGTGATAGTTTGCTCATGCAAAATATTTCGGAAAGTTCTGGATTATCTATCATAAAAAACTGTTGGCGGCTAATAACTATTAGTCAATTTGATAGCGTTCAAAGCAAGGATCTACATTGGTGATAGCCACGGAAAAAAATTTCCTGCCATGCAACAGTCTATAAAAACTCCGTGTCAACTTTGTATGAAAAAGATTTTAATCCCACTGCTATCCGTAGTGTTCTATAAATTTTAAACGACCCGCTGTCCTGAGTTTTTAACTCAGGACATTTTCTTAAATTAGCCTATAAATAATCAAAAAGGCTATACCATAACAGATCAAAGAATGCTACAGCCAGCAATTCAGTAATCAAAAGATTGAGTACGTGCGTAACAATCCTGTTGAAGCCGGTATTATGGAAAAAGCAGAGGAGTATATTTACAGCAGCGCACGGGATTATTTTTATGGCAAGCCAGTAGGCTTATTGAAATAGCCTGGTTGTAAGTTTAAGTAAGTCCTGAGTTACAAACTCAGGACAGCATTTCCGAAAGTTTAAAAAACACTACGGATAGCTAGAGTATATTAGCGGTAATACAATCGTTGGCTGAAATTAAAATGACATTCCTAAAGAAATATCAAAGTACTCTTTCCTTTCGAGTAGACAAACCTAGTGAAGTCATTGTACAGTTTTTGTCCAAGAAGGTTAAGCCACGCTGTATAAAGGGGGATATTATTCAAATTGCTTTGAAACCTACGTTCTTTAATGCTACTGAAGGACGTGGTTTTATCAATATAACCGTTCAACCAATCGAAGGTGGTATTTCCACGGTTAAAGCTGAGGTTACTCCAACGTCAATAACTGAGGAAGGTTTGTATATTCTCAGTAGCGTTTTGTTGGTGTGGACAATTACAGCATTGCTAATGTCTTTCACTTTTAATTCACTTCTGATCGTCATTACTGGATGGATAATCTTTGCTATCGTTATGCATTTAATGCAGCGACTGAACCAAGGTAAACTTGAAAATCATGTGAATGCTTTAATTAATGAAATGAAGCATTTAAAAGTGAATAGCATCGCCTAACAAATAAGGCTTCGTCGGGCACGCAGTGCCAACGATGAAGCCCCGGTTGTACGGAACCGCACTTGTAGATGATTGAGTATTATGGGGATTGCGGTTTTTAGTGTGTCGCTACGGGCCATCCTGACTGTGGATACCGTTATAAAAAGGCAGGTATATTAAGTAGTGTTCTTCTTTTCATTTTAATATTTCATCTTGGGAGAGCGTCCTGGAGCTTTTTCACCCTACTCTTTTTTCTTTCTTTTCGCCGATGCAGGTGTTCCCCTATTTTTCAAGTCCACATTACAACCAGCAGTAAAGTATCCACTTATTTGGCAGAAGCATTTGCAAAATGCTCCATCTTTTTCCTGGCAGTAATTTCTTCTGCATTCTGAAGGTCCCAATGCTTTGATTTTACAACTTCCAGCAACAATGTGCGCATCTGTTCGGCTGCAATTTTTGGGAGATTGCTTTTCATAGCTGCCATTTCAACCTGCTTCTTACCATTAGCCTGTATGTTGGTAAGATCATCCCGACCCAAAAGATTGAAGATGTTCTCATCAAAATTGTAATACTTATAATCGGGCTCAATGCTGATGATTTGTGGCTCGGGAAAGGATACCAGCTTTATAGTTTGATTTTTCTCATCTGTCTCCCACACACATTTTTCAAAATCATAGCCCACCAAAACTTTCGCTTCAATGATTACCAGCGCCCGTTTCTTGGAAGGAATAAAGCCAAACAGTTTTTTGCTTTCTTCAAAAGTATAGAGTTCATTGAAATGCCCTTCTGCAAAAACAATTTTAAACACCTTGCGCATACTTTCTACTACCGTGTGAGAACTTTCTTTTATAACACGGTTACCCTTGTTTAAAAATAATTTTCCTACGAGGAACATGATGAGTGCACCAAGAACCAGTCCTATGAGCAGCAGGGTTGTAATGTCTGGGGCGGCTGAAGTTCTTGCGGCTGTATCACAGCCCGGCGCTGCGATTAACGTGGCTGGTAGGATAAACAATAAGCCCGTGCGGGTCAAAAATGACATAAGACGTTTTTGGTAGTGTTACAAAAGTCATGCTCATAGTTCAGCCAGCCCAAATAGGTCTTCCCCCAACTCTGGCGCAGGTATGCAGCATTGCTTTGTGAGGAAATGTACCTGTGCCTTACCATAGTTCTGCTATTAGGTACCAGCCATGTCTCCTTTTCCCGGCTTTGCGCATAGCAGGAACACGTTGCTATCCTTGTACGGCCGTTCCTGTCTTTTTCCTAACTTAAAGTGTCAGTTAAAACAGCGATATGCAAAGGGATATAAAATTGGCAATAAGCTCAATAAGCTATTTACATAGTCTTCCTGTTACACTTGTATCATACCTTCTGCCTTATTAATTATTATTATCTCCTCCCAGGCTGTACTCATTATTTTCCTCGTCTTCTTCGCCAATAGCTTCCATGTTGTTATCGGCAGAAGTGCCAGGTACATCAAGGTCTTTGCCGCTTCTTTCATCGCCAAAGCTTCCTTCATTCAGCTTTTCGCCCTGGAAATCTGTGTTGTCTAAAGAAGCCCGCCTTAGGTTATTTTCATCTCGCGTAGGCATATAATTATCATCATTTAAAACCTTGCGTTCTTCTTTTCCTACGTCGCCTGTTGTGCCCATTACGTAGGCTATATCGTCATCGCTATCTTCGTCCTCATCATCAAATAAACCTACGCCTTCTTCGTCATCGGAAGATATAGTTGTATCTGCTAACTCGCCCAGCGGAGCTACGGTTATGTTTTCCTGTCCCGGAATGTCAAAAACATCCGGCAGATCAATTGTGGTTTCTTCGGGTTTTAAACGTTCCTTGTCATGTTCATTATCCGGAAGATCATTAGGAGTTGAAGACATGCGTTCTCCCCTGTTAGCATTTAAATCTCTTTCATTGCCTGAGGGCGGTTGGTGGTTAATTCCTGGTTTCATAACATTACTTTCAATAGTATACTAAAAATTTATGCCGGGCCTTTAAATCAACTGCTATAAGCGCAGCTTTAGTTTTATGGCAATGGTTTGGTTTTATCAGTTATCACAGATGAGATATGGCCACGATGAGGTTGCTTAAAAATTAAGTTGAATTTTAATTACAGCGGCACCAACATTACAAAGAATAATTTATCATCTTTTAACACCAGCAAGCCAAATATTCATCAACTTTGAACACTTAATTAAAAAGAATGAAAAAATTATTAGTGCTGGTATGTATGGTTGTAAGCGGCGTTGCTACATTTTCTCAAAGCAGTAACAAACTTATTTTCCCGAAAGGCCAAAAATTAGAAATGGTTGCCCAAACAAAGGCTGTAGTTACCCAGGAAGTGATGGGCCAGTCTATGGAAGTAAATATTAACTCTACCATCAATCGTTCTTTTGATATAGAAGACGTAAAAAGCGGCACAGCTACTATTGAACATAAAGTAAAAAGAGTTCAATTTGATTTTGATGCGATGGGACAAAAGCAGGCTTTTGACTCTGAAAAAGAAGAAGACATGAAAGGCGATATGGGAAAGTCAATGGAAAAGAGCATTAAGAATAAATATACGCTTACAGTTGACGCTACAGGAAATATTATAAACGTAAAAGCTGATGATGATAATATGAATAAAACAGCCGAAAAAAGTACAGACATGATGGGTAATATGATGGCTCAGTTTGCGGAAGGACTTGAAATGCCGAAGACTGGTGATATTTTCCCCTTACAGGTAAAGGCGCAAGGTAATCTTGCCAAAGGCCAAACCTGGTCAGACTCTTTAAAAGGCGCGGAAGTAGGAGCTATTACTTACACCGTAAATAATGTAACCACTTCTGATATTTTAATAGACTACACTTCTGAAGGAAGTGCAAAAAAAAAGCAGGATGTAGGCAATGGCATGACCATGGACATTGATATTAAAAATAAGATGACAGGCAAAATTACCCTGGATAAAAAGACAGGCTTAATGAAGCAGAAAACCGTAGAAAGCAATGGCACCGGAACCATGGAAGTAATGGGACAAATTATTCCGATGAAAACAAAAATGTCTGGTACTATTACAGTTAGTGGGTTGTAAATAATAGTAAATATTTAAGCGAGGCTGTTTCTTATAGAGACAGCCTTTTTGTTTTTTAAATGATATCGTGTAAAGGTCTCAGTAGTCCTGAACCATTACCTCGCCAGGCATCAACTTAATTAAGTTGTTTTACGCAACTAATGCATGAAAATAGTTTTATTTTTATAGGACAATTATACTTATGCAGGAAGCCTATATAGTAGCAGGTTATAGAACGGCTGTAGGGAAAGCTAAACGTGGGGGATTTCGTTTTTACAGACCCGATGATTTAGCTATTGAAGTTATAAAAGGCTTATTGAATTCTTTGCCTGGGTTAGATAAAACACTTGTTGATGATGTTATAGTAGGTAATGCCGTGCCCGAAGCGGAGCAAGGGTTACAGGTAGGACGTATTATAGCTGCCAGGGCTATCGGATACGATACGCCGGGCATGACGGTTAATCGTTACTGTGCTTCGGGGTTAGAAACAATTGCAATTGCCACAGCAAAAATTCGTATGGGCATGGCAGATTGCATTATAGCAGGAGGCGTAGAAAGTATGAGCATGGTACCCACTGCGGGTTGGAAAACCGTGCCTGCTTATTCAATTGCTATAGATGATCCCGATTATTATTTAAATATGGGGCTAACGGCAGAAGCTGTTGCTAAAGAATATAATGTAAGCCGTGAATCTCAGGATGAATTTTCTTACCAATCGCATAAAAAAGCTTTAAATGCTATTAGCAACGGTTTCTTTAAGGAAGGAATACTACCTATCAATGTGGAAGAAATATACCTTGATGAAAAAAGCAAAAAGCAAAAAAGGAATTTTATTGTAGATACAGATGAAGGCCCACGGGCTGATACATCTATTGAAGCCTTATCTAAATTAAAACCTGCATTTGCTGCCGGGGGTGTTATTACTGCGGGCAATTCTTCTCAAACAAGTGATGGAGCAGCTTTTGTTTTAGTAATGAGTGAACGTATGGTAAATAGGTTAGGCATACCACCTATCGGCAGGCTGGTGGCTTGTGTGTCGGCAGGTGTCCATCCGCGCATTATGGGTATAGGGCCTGTGGCAGCCATACCAAAAGCATTGAAAGCGGCTAACATGAGCCTGGATAATATTGATTTAATAGAACTGAATGAAGCCTTTGCATCACAATCGCTGGCTGTTATCAGGGAGGCAGGTTTAAACCCTGAGGTAATAAATATTAATGGCGGCGCAATTGCTTTAGGCCATCCTTTAGGTTGTACCGGAGCTAAATTAACCATACAAGTGCTTCACGATTTAAAAAGACTAAATAAAAAATATGGAATGGTTACGGCCTGTGTTGGTGGAGGGCAAGGCATAGCAGGAATTATAGAAAGCCTGTAACATTAGGGGTTTCTTCTTATTATAATTTAAGTTTTGAAAGTTCATGTTTTTTCATGATATGTTTATAGTAAATTGATACGATTAAGCCATTGCATTTTGAACTGGTATTTTATGTATCTATCGCTAAAAGAAACACAAACTTAATTCTGTGAGCCACCTCAAAAAAGTTTTATACGCCGATGATGATACTGATGATAAAGCCTGGGTAATAGAAACATGCAAAGCGCTGTGCTTTGCAATTACTATAGATTTTGTAGAAAACGGAAGGCAGGCTTTGGAGTACCTTTCGAAATTAGTGCAGGATGATTTGCCCTCTTTAATTGTTCTTGACCTTAATATGCCGGAGATAGATGGCAGGCAAACCTTACAAAAAATAAAAGCACACGAAAATTATAAAAGCATTCCTGTGATTATTGTTACCACCTCGTCTAATAAAGCAGATATAGAAATTTGCAAACGCCTTGGGGCTTCGCTTTACCTTGTTAAGCCGGATACATACAGCGAATGGCAAAACCTTATAAAGCAGTTCGTTCCTTTTGTAAGCTGAATTGGTTTAATCTGTAATTGATTCGTTTACTTTTATGCCCTTTGATGTTTTGACAAAGATTTCTATCCAATATTTGCGTTTGACAGAATTTCACGCAATCCATGGAAAACACATCTTTATTAAAGCAATTGGTTAGTAATGCAGGCCTTACCGAGGAGGCTGCCATTAAAGCCCTCTCTACAATTACGGGTTTTGCAAAAGAAAAATACCCGATTCTGGAGGGCAGCATTAATACTTTTTTGAAAGAAGAATTCAAAGAGGCAAGCCCTAATTTGATATCAAGAGTTTTAAATAATTCCTGATTCTCTATCAAGCGTCATACTCCTTTTGCTTAGCAAAATAGGATTGCAATAATAAAAAGCCTGGCCACCATTGTGCGAAACATTATATGGTCAATTACCATGCTGTAGATGAAAGCCTAAAGATAAAATGAAAACCTATTTTTACTGCTTACCTTTTGAAGCTACAGCTCTTAATTGCTAGTGTTTTAAACTATATACAACCCATGGTTAAGAAAAGAAGTTTCTGGATAAGCCTATGTCTTATTAACCTTTGTATTGTGGCCTTGCTGGGTTTTTTATTAAGAAGCAAGATATTATTTTCAATTCCATTTATAAATTACAGGTACATTCTTAGCGCCCACTCGCATTTTGCTTTTGCTGGTTGGGCAGGGCTTTGTTTAATAACCTTACTTATTTATGATCTTTTGCCCGAAAGCATTTCAGGAAAAAAAGTGTACCAGTGGATATTAGGGGTTATTGAAGTAAGCTCTTTAGGTATGGCGCTTACTTTTCCTGTTTTTGGTTATAATGCCGTCTCTACCTTTTTTTCGTCACTTTATATTTTTACCTCTTTTTTCTTTGCCTGGGTGTTTATTAAAGACTTATTACGTGTGCCTGTAAACAAGTATGTAAGGTTGCTCAGTTTGTGCGGCATTATTAGCCTTGTATTGTCGGCAGTAGGGCCACTGGCGCTTTCTTATATTTTGCTTTCAAGGTCGGGCAACTCAATTCTTTACAGAGATAGCATCTATACATTCCTGCACTTTCAATACAATGGGTTTTTTACATTATCAATTTTCGCCTTGTTCTTTCAGTATATGTCAAAAAAACAGATTGGCATTAGTTTGTCCGCACGGAAGTTTATCATTTTCCTTTGTCTTTCTGTTGTGCCCGCTTTATTTCTTTCACTCTTGTGGCATAATCTTAATGCTTTTTACGTGTTGGCCATTGCTGGTTGCATTTTGATACTGATAAGCCTTTTTTACTTTTTTAAATTGGCTATGCATACTGAAACAAAAAAGGTATTTACAAGCCGCAGTGCCCGAAATTTATTAGTTCTTTCCGCTTTATCGTTTGGTTTAAAAATGGCTTTAAATGTAGGCACTATAATTCCGGCATTAGGTGATGCAGTTTATGGTGCAAGGCCCATCATTATTGGATTTCTGCACCTCGTATTCCTGGGGTTTCTTAGCTTTTTTGTACTATCGCTACTAATACAGGACGAATATTTTACAAGAAAAAATAAAGTTATTACGTATCCATTTATAGTATTTGGCTTTGGTATTATTGCCAATGAAAGTTTACTGATGTTTCAGGGCCTTGGCATATTATTTAAAACAAACAGCTATATATATAACTGGCTGCTATGGGCTGTAAGTATAATACTGCTTATTGGTGCCGTTATGTTGTTATTTACCCGATTAGTAATACACAAAACAAGTTTCATAAATACAAAAGCCGTAACGAATGTCACGGCTTTTGAAAAAGATTAAATACGTTGTTACTGTTTGCCATCATTCTTGCGCATGTATTCCAGTAACCCCCTTGCATCTGGTTCAGCTACACCCTGGTTAGGCATTTTTACCAGGCAAACTTCAAGCATATTTTGAGCTGCGGTGTCTTTAGAAAGCATCTCCTCTGTATTTGTTGTAAAGTTCATTATCCATTCCGGAGTTCTGCGATCAGTAACTCCTTTCCATCCGGGCCCCACCAGTTTTTCGTCTGTCAGCTTATGACAGCTTTGGCATTTTACTTCGTATACAGTTTTACCTGTGGTAATCATACTTTCGTCTAATGGATGTGTAAGTGTGACATTTTGATGAGGACCAACACCTTTTGGATCTGCCCCTTCGGTAATTGCTGCCTTTTCATTACCAGACCCTTCAACCCCTGTGCTCTCCTTCGAATCAGGATTAGTATTGCATGCTACCGCTACCAGGGCGGCAAAGAATAAGGCTGAAAAAAACTGTTTTAGATTCATAACAATTGGTTTAGTATTTAAATTTTTAAAGGCTTATAAGTAACACAAAAAATGCACCAGTGATTTCTGAGGGTTTCTGGTAAGGCATAGATGCAAACTATTCCTCAGCCTTATTTGAGATAATGATGGGTAATACTCTTTAAATGCGGGTTTTAAAAACGTAGCTAAGATAACTCTTGATAAGAGCATCAAGGTATGATATGTATCATATAACTCTGCTTTTTAAAGGTGACTATTGTCAGTATATATAATGATAGCTGTCACAAACCACCGTCTGTATCAGCAATAAATTTGCAGGCTTAATCACATAGTTAGATCTGCATCTGTATTTATATAACCAATATGAGGCACATACTATTTTCTCTTTTTCTACTCATCACTATAGGTTTATTTATGATTGCTTGTGTAGACAAAAGGCCAAGCAGTACAGAACCTTTGAACACTCAGGAGTTAACCAAATACCAGAAGGAAGTGCATGGTGAAGTGGTAAAAGCCAGTGATGTGCATTTAACCAATCCTCTCGATGCGCAATGGGTTGCAGGAGGCAAAACCATTTACGCCGTAAAATGCCAGGCATGCCACAAATTAAACAATGATAAGTTAATTGGTCCTGGCTGGGCCGGTATTACCAAAAGACGTAAGCCCGATTGGATCATGAATATGATTACCAACGTAGATATAATGCTTGAGACAGATCCGGAAGCACAACGATTACTGGAGGAATGCATCGTTCGTATGCCTAACCAAAACCTTACAAAAGATGAAGCACGTCAAATAGTAGAGTTTCAACGAAGCAATGATGGAGAAAAATAATTATTCTTTTAAAATTAAACGTTCACTTATGTATATCCCGTCAACCAAATTTTTATGTGTATTAATGCTGGCCACAGCTGTGAGTAGCTTGTATAGCTGCAAGCCAAAAACCGCACAGGCAGCTTCAGGGGGTGATGCTTCAAAAGCATACGTTGCTCCTGGTAAGTACGATGAATTTTATAATATTGTTTCCGGTGGTTTTAATGGCCAGGTTGCGGTTTATGGCATACCATCCGGGCGCTTGTTTCGTATCATCCCCGTTTTTTCACAGTCACCGGAAAGCGGCTATGGCTTTAGCGAAGAAACAAAGCCCATGTTAAATACATCACACGGATTTGTGCCATGGGATGATCAGCATCACATTGCCCTATCGCAAACAAAAGGGGAGCATGATGGACGTTGGGTGTTTGCCAATGGCAACAATACACCAAGAATAGCACGAATAGATCTTACTACTTTTCGCACTGCAGAAATATTAGAAATACCCAATAGTGCGGGTAATCATGCATCTCCTTTTATTACAGAGAATTCTGAATATGTAGTTGCAGCTACAAGATTTAGTGTGCCTTTCGACGATCAGAACGGCGACGTTCCCATCAACACCTATAAACAGAACTTCAAAGGATCTTTAAGCTTCGTATCCATTAACCAAACCTCCGGTGAAATGAATATTGCTTTTCAGATACGAACTCCCGGAGTAAATTTTGATTTATCCCGTGCCGGCAAGGGAAAATCTCATGGCTGGTTCTTTTTTAGTTGCTATAATTCTGAAAAAGCAAATACGCTTTTAGAAGTAAATGCCTCAGCAAAAGATAAAGATTTTATCATGGCTGTAAATTGGAAGAAAGCAGAAGAATATCTAAAAGCGGGAAAGGGAAAGAAACAAGCGGTGAAATATGCACATAATGTGTATGATGAAAGTACTCATACTGCTACATCAACAATGAAAAATGAAGTTCTGGTATTAGATCCAGCCGAATGTCCCGATATGATATATATGTTCCCTTGTCCAAAATCTCCACATGGAGCAGATACTGATCCTACAGGTGAATACATAGTAGCTTCAGGAAAACTGGCTGCAACTATCCCGGTATTTTCTTTTACTAAAATACAACAAGCCATTGCCAGCAAAAGTTATGATGGAAACTATGATGGCATACCGGTTTTAAAATATGAATCTGTGCTACACGGAGAGGTGGCAAAACCTGGCCTCGGCCCATTGCATACAGAGTTTGATGGCAAAGGAAATGCGTACACATCTATGTTCGTTTCTTCTGAAATTGTAAAATGGAGCCTTAAAGATCTTAAGGTATTAGATCGTGTGCCAACATATTATTCTATTGGACATTTATCTATACCAGGAGGGCCAACTGCAAAGCCTCATGGCAAATACATGATTGGGTACAACAAAATTACAAAAGACCGGTATTTGCCCACAGGGCCTGAGTTAACCCAAAGTGCCCAGCTTTATGATATCAGCGGGGAAAAAATAAAGCTCATACTTGACTTTCCAACAACAGGTGAACCACATTATGCTGAGGCAATACCGGCAAGCATGTTGATGAGCAAGCAACGAAAAATTTACAAAATAGAAGAGAACAAACACACTTTCGTTACAAAAGGAGAGGGCCAGGTAAAAGTGGAACGTAAAGGAAATCAGGTGCATGTATGGATGACGGCCATTCGTTCTCATCTTACACCTGATAATATAGAAGGGGTGAAACTTGGTGATGAAGTTTACTTTCACGTAACCAACCTTGAGCAGGATTGGGACGTTCCGCATGGCTTTGCTATGAAGGGTGCCAACAATGCAGAAATTTTAGTGATGCCGGGGGAAACGCAAACACTTAAGTGGACAGCAGACAGGGTTGGTATATTCCCATTTTACTGTACGGATTTCTGTTCCGCACTACACCAGGAAATGTCTGGGTATTTAAGGGTCTCTCCGGTTGCAAGCAATGTAGCGCTGCTCTTCAGCACAGGCACCAACCAACCTTCTGCAGTTTTATCTGCCCCTGACAGCACCGCCACCACAAAAGCAAAATAATATAATAGAAGAGCAGTTTAAAACTGCTCTTCGTTAAACTAATTTTATGAAAAAGATATTTTTAGCTACAATCGTTTTTCTTGCTTTTATGCTTGTATCCTGTAACGATACCACATCAGCAAACGAGCCGGAATCAACTGAAGCCTCATCACCTGGCGCCGGGCAATCAGCGGTGCAGGATAATGAATCTGCAAAAGATGTAGTAAAGGTGGCCTCAGGATCGAAAGACCACACTACATTAATAGCAGCAGTTAAGCAAGCCGAACTGGTAGATGTTCTATCTAATGCAGGTCCATTTACAGTATTTGCACCAACTAATGCAGCTTTTGAAAAACTGCCAAAGAGCACTGTAGAAGATTTAATGAAAAAAGAAAATAAAGAAAAGCTGCAGGATATTTTACAATACCATGTATATGTAGGGAGTTTAAAGACAGATTTATTACAGGATGGCCAGGTGTTGAACCAGGTGAACGGGGGCAATGTTACTATTACAAAAAAGGATGGCAAAGTAATGCTCAACAATACTGCTGTTATAATAGCCAGTATCCCTGCCTCTAATGGCATCATTCATGTAATAGACGGTGTATTAACGCCACCAGCCAAATAAAGTTATCCTGGTACATTTTCAGAAAAATAAAGAGGTGCGTATGAACAAGATGAGTGTTTCTTCGAGAATAATTACCGGCATTGCTTCTGTTGCTTTGGCAATAACCTACTTTCTGCCTGTTTGGTTTATTTATCTTATTGCACCACAATACCCCGAGGGTTTAACCATGAACATCTGGTTAAATAAAATCACAGGACAGGTAGAAATCATCAACGGGTTGAACCACTATATTGGTATGAAGCATATAAGCGCTGAAATGTTTCCTGAGTTTACCTACCTGGTCTATATTGTTGCTGCCTTCATTCTCTTTGGCCTTTTAGTGGCCATCACAGGCAAAAGAAAATTATTGTTCCTCTTTCTTATTGTTCTTGTATTAGCGGGATTTGCAGCCATGTACGATTTTTATTTATGGAGCTATGATTATGGACATAATCTGGACCCAAAAGCTGCCATACAAGTACCGGGATTAAGTTACCAACCGCCATTGATAGGGCATAAGAAGCTATTAAATTTTGATGCTTATTCATATCCTGATATAGGCGCATGGATAATAATTGGTTCTTTTGCCGTACTATCTGTAATATGGTTTTTAGAATGGCGTAAAAGCAGGATACTCAATAGCAAAGCAGCCAATAAGTCTTTTCATTTACCTAAGAATACAATCGTTGTGGCAAGCGTGGTAGCTGCTATAGCACTTACTTCCTGCACAGTAAAACCAGCCCCCATGGCCTATGGAAAAGACGGATGCCATTTCTGTAAAATGACCATCGTTTCACCAAAGTTTGGCGCAGAGGTTCTAACAAAAAAAGGAAAGGTTTTTAAATTCGATGATATGCACTGCGTTATCTCTTTTTTGAAAGAAGATAAAGTGAAAGCTGAAGATATAGCGCAAACACTGGCAATTAACTATGATAAGGAAAATGACTTTATTGATGTAACTAAAGCCACTTTTATAATTAGCGACAAGTTGCGCAGCCCTATGAATAGTAATGCCGCTGCCTTCAGCAGTGAGCAGGCAGCAACAGAACACAACAAGACATTTAATGGTA
The DNA here is from genome assembly GCA_043763635.1 of Chitinophagaceae bacterium. Lineage (GTDB taxonomy): Bacteria > Bacteroidota > Bacteroidia > Chitinophagales > Chitinophagaceae > Flavisolibacter. The sequence continues at coordinate 6,623 of JAYULK010000061.1, read as the reverse complement.
AGATAAAGAACTGGCAACCTTTATACAGCGATATTCAATAACATGCGATACGGATATATCATATTCGTTTTACTTCTTTCCATGCAAGTAAAGGCCCGCACCCTTATTGTAGGGCCAGGCCAACAATTCTATTCTGTAAAAAAAGCAATTGCTGCTGCACAACATGGCGATACCATTATTATTAAAAAAGGATTGTACTATATCAACAATGCTGTTATTACAAAATCTATCACCGTGCTTGGCGAAAACTATCCCACACTAAGTGGTGATAAGAAATATGAAATATTTACACTTAGTGGCACTAACATCACTGTAAAAGGATTGCATTTTACTAACTCAGGCTATTCCAGCATGAATGATTTTGCCGCTATCAAAATAGTAGATGGCACTAATATAATTGTTGAAAACAACCGTATCACTAACGCTTATTTTGGCATTCATCTGGCAAATACTTCTCATTGCATTGTTCGTAATAATTATTTTAAAGGATTAACCAAATTCGAGCAAACAACAGGCAATGGCATTCACCTGTGGAAATCTGCCAACGCATTAATTGAGAAAAATGAAATTCATGGCCACCGTGATGGAATATATTTTGAATTTGTAACACATTCTGTTGTCCGTAAAAATTTGAGTGAAAAAAACATACGTTATGGTCTTCACTTTATGTTCTCAAACGATGACGAATATATAGGTAATACTTTCAAAAACAATGGCGCCGGTGTAGCAGTAATGTACTCGAAGAAAGTGATCATGCGCAACAATATGTTTTTTAACAATTGGGGCCCATCAGCTTATGGCTTATTATTAAAAGAAATTAACGACAGCCATATCCTGAACAATACTTTTTATAAAAACACCGTGGGCATGCAGATGGAGGGAGCCAACAGAATTGAGGTGAAACAAAATATTTTTAAAGAAAACGGCTGGGCCTCTAAAGTGCAGGCCAATTGCAGTGAGAGCAATTTTCTACACAATAATTTTTTGTCAAACACATTTGATGTAGGCACAAATGGATCATTGGTTTTAAATAAATTTTCAAACAATTATTGGGATAAATATGAGGGGTACGATTTGAATAAAGATGGCTTTGGAGATGTGGCGTATCATCCCGTAAGTATGTACTCGCAAATTATAGAAGAGAACCCCAATAGCCTTATGCTGTTGCATAGCTTTATGGTATCACTTCTTGATAAGGCAGAAAGAGCTATCCCAAGCTTAACATCCGAAAACCTCCGCGATGAAAGTCCAATAATGAAAGCCTTAAAACTATGATAAGGGTAGAGCAAATACAGAAACGATTTAAAAAATTACAAGCGCTTGATAATGTTAGTGCAGAATTTTTAAAAGGTCATGTGGTGTCCTTAGTGGGTCCAAACGGTTCTGGAAAAACAACGCTCATCAAAATTATTTTAGGAATTGTAAAACCCGGCAGCGGTAGTATTTTTTTTAATCATCAGCAAGTAAATAATGATGTGGCGTATAGGGGACATATAGGATACATGCCGCAAATTGGCCGATACCCCGATAATATGAATATTGGTCAGGTTATCCAAATGATAAAGAATATCCGAAACCAAAATAACAAGCTTGATGAAGAACTTTTTTACGCATACAAGATGGATACGATGCTCAGCAAATCAATGCGGAGCTTATCTGGCGGTACCAGGCAGAAAGTAAGTGCCGTACTCGCATTTTTGTTTGATCCTGATGTGTTGATTTTAGATGAACCCACTGCGGGCCTGGATCCTTTAGCCAGTGAAATTTTGAAAGAAAAGATTAACAAGGAAAAAGAAAAAGGCAAATTGATCCTGATCACGAGTCATATTCTTAGCGACCTTGATGAAATTACTTCGGATATAATGTATTTGCAGGACGGCAAGGTGCAGGTATATGAGCCTATAGGAAAACTGAAAGAACACACCGGGGAAGAAAGATTGGAGAAAGCTATAGCTAAGATCATGAAAGAAGGATTTGGAAGAGAAGAGGCAACTGGTCCTATTGTTAAACGCTTAAACATTAAATATGCTTAAGTTATCCCGCTATGTTTTAAGTGATATTGTAAGAAGCAAAGTAATTATAGCTTATACACTGTTTCTCATGGCTATATCATTCAGCCTTTTTTCGATGGAAGAAAATAGCAGCAAGGCCATATTAAGTTTACTAAACATTGTATTGATCGTTGTGCCTCTTGTAAGTATGGTATTTGCCACTATTCACTATTACAACTCTTATGAATTTATAGAATTAATGGTGGCCCAGCCAGTGGGCCGCAGTAAAATTTTACTAAGCGAGTATGTAGGAACATCCGTTTCTATGTCGTCCGCTTTTTTAATTGGCGTTGGCATTCCTGTATTGCTTTTCAACTTTGATGAAACAGGGGTATCGTTGATAATAACAGGATGTTTATTGACATTTATTTTCACGTCGCTTGCTTTTTTCGCATCGGTAAAATCAAAGGATAAAGCAAGAGGCATTGGAACAGCTTTATTGCTATGGTTTTACTTTGCCCTTATTTATGATGGGTTTGTATTGATGATACTTTTTTCATTTAGCGATTATCCATTAGAAAAGATCACCTTGCTTCTCTCGTCGTTAAATCCAGTTGATTTGGGAAGAATTTCCATCATGTTGAAAATGGATGTAAGTGCTTTAATGGGATATACCGGCGCCACCTATAAAAACTTTTTTGGCAGTAGCCTTGGTATGCTTTATACCACAGGTATTATGCTTATATGGATAGCATTGCCCTTGTTGCTTGCCGTTCGCTCTTTTAATAAAAAAGATTTATAAAACTAAGAGTATGAATAATATTTTAAATCAAACGCTTACCGAAATTGTAGCTTCTAACCACCGGACAGTTTCTGTATTTGAAAAATATCATCTTGACTTTTGCTGCAAAGGCAGGCGCCCGTTAAATCAGGCATGCTTAGAAAAAAACATATCCGTGGAAGAAGTAATTAAAGATCTGAAGGGAGTAATGGGCGGCCAGCCTGCTTCTGTGAGTGCTTTCCCGAATACATATTCATTAACGAGTTGCATTTACGTATTTAAAGCTAGCGACACTAACACGTTATTAATAAGCAAGGAGTTAACACCATAGCCTTCCTACTAAGCCTACCTTTCATGATATGGGTTTTCTTCCAGTAAGCCACCCTGATTGAACTCTTAGCCACCTTGTGAAAATCATCACTACTTTTTAAAAAACACTTATGATAGATACAACTGAGATAAACCTGGATAACGAGACCATCGAAAAAATTGGTTTAAGACTTTCCAACAAGCCGGTGAATGCGCAAATTGCACCGGAAGCAAGAGTTTTTGCCTATCCTCACCTTGACAATGTTTTTATAATGGAGAGCGATCTGTATGGAAATAAAATGCCAAAGGATTCTTGCTTCCTTGCTTTTGATGGCCAACATGGATTAATAGGCAAGCATTTGAAAGTTGAAACGCTTAGAAACGCCACTATAGAAGACATTAGAAACATGATGACCGAAAACAATGAAGGCTAAAATCATGAGTGGTTGATTGATGAGCTAAAGATCTGAGCGGTGTGCGGCATCTTTTATAAAGGCAAAAAAACCTTGTTTCGTTTCCTGTTTTTTGAACTATTGCATGGTATTTACATACCTTGTTTTGTAAGTGTGCTGTTATGAATATTCTCCCAGGCTTAGCTTTGATGTTATTATTATGTAGTTGCCAGGCACAGCAGCAAAAAACTATTGCCTCAGTAAGAGATACTACTATTACAACGGCAACTTCTTTTTCCACGCTTTTTTTGGATAGTGTTATACTGGATTCGTTTGTGAAGGAGCACAGCGTTAGTGATAGCGCTGCTTTAAATCTGCGAATTTTTTATAGCAGTAGAAATTACCAATTTGCCTGGTTTACAGAAGACGGCATTGCAGAACACACCCTTTCTTTTTGGAACCTGCACAACAATTATATAAAAACTTTTGCCGACACGGCTTTAAAGTATAAGCTCCTCCACCAACACATTTATAAGTTGCTTAATGAAGACACTACAATTGCTGTTTCATCCAAAGAAGTGCTGCAAACAGAGCTTCAGTTAACCAAACATTTTTTTGAATATTCGGGCAATGCTTATTTAGGCAAGGTGGATCCTGATAAATTACAGTGGCATATTCCCCGGAAGAAAATAAATGCATTACGTCTGTTAGATTCACTGATTGCCGGCAACGGTAAAAACATTGAAGGCTGGGAGCCCGTAAACAAATACTACCAACGATTGAAAAAAGAGCTTGTACATTTTTATGAAATTGAAAAAAGAGGCGGATGGAATAAGATGGTATTGGGTAATAAAAAACATTATAGGGTTGGTGATTCTTCCCTTCTTGTGAGGCAGCTAAAACAACGTTTCCTTTTTTCAGGTGATCATACAAATAGTGATAGCAATGGGTATTATACAACTGCCTTAATTCCCATAATAAAATCTGCCCAAAAGAGTTTTGGCATTAAGCAAGACGGTATTATTTCTACTGAATTAATCAACCAGTTGAATGTTCCCGTTCAGAGCAGGATAAAGCAACTACTAATAAACCTGGAGCGAATGCGATGGGTTCCGGAGCAACCCGCAGAAGAATATATCATTGTCAATATTCCTGAATTCAGGCTACATGTATTTGAAGGTGAAAAAAAGATGTTTAGTACAAATATTGTGGTGGGCAAGGAGGCACATAAAACGGTTATTTTTACGGGTAACCTGAAACATGTGGTGTTTAGTCCTTATTGGAATGTGCCGCGCAGTATAGTGCGAAATGAAATACTTCCTGCAATAAGGAGAAACCGTAATTACCTCGCAAAAATGAATATGGAGCAAACCGGTTATAGTGAGGGCCTGCCCGTGATACGTCAAAAGCCAGGTGGAGCGAATGCTTTGGGCAAAGTGAAATTTATTTTTCCCAACAGCTACAATATTTACTTTCATGATACCCCGGCAAAGTCATTGTTTAATGAAGAAAACCGTGCATTTAGCCATGGGTGCATACGCCTGGCCGAACCTGAGAAATTGGCTGCTTACCTGTTGCACAACCAACCTGAATGGACGGCTCAAAAAATGAAAGTTGCCATGTCCGCTTCTATAGAAAAATGGGTTCTATTAAAAAAATCAGTACCTGTATTCATAACATATTTTACAGCGTGGGTGGACAGTGAGGGATTACTAAACTTCAGAGATGATATTTATGGACATGACAAAAAGCTGGCAACACACTTGCTTGAGGAGTAAGCAGGTTTTGGAATTAAAAATAGTTTTTGTTTAAAGGCAAAAAAAAGACATGCAATCTAAAACGGCAAGAAATTTCCTTCTGATCCTATTGGCTTTTCTGGGGCTTGGAGCCATTTTTGGCGGATGCGTCTTAATAATTTCTCCCACAGGGGCATTATTCGGAATGCCGCTATCGCTATTAGCCAATTCGCCTTTCACTAATTTTTTGGTTCCGGGTATTATTTTATTTACCGTGCTTGGCTTAGTTCCTTTTGGGGTCACAATCGCTTTGATAAAAAAGCCAACATTTGAATTAGCTGAACCGCTTAATTTTTATAAGGATATGCATTGGGCGTGGACTTATTGTATTTATATAGCCTTCGCACTGATTATTTGGATACAGATAGAAATGACGTTTCTCCGGGCCGTTCATTGGTCTCATACACTCTATTGTTTTTAGCGATTGCTATCCTCTTTGTTGCCCTGTTACCTCAAGTAAGGGTTTTATATAAAAAGTAAGCAAAAAATGAAGGAAAAATGGCGAGGTGGATTTACGTCCGTTAATATAATTAGTATGAACAGAAGAAAATTTTTAGGTATTGCAGGAGCATCTATTGTTATTGGAGGTATAACCTATTACCTAATGAGCGACAAAAGTAATTTTACAAGAGCTGATGTTAAGCGGGATGATAAAGGCACCATTACAATAAGGGCCGATGAAAAGGAGATATTGTACTTAGCTTCTCTTGCACCCAGCGGACATAATACCCAGCCATGGTTTGTAAAATACATTGAACCTTATCATTGGATAATCGCGAATGATAAAAGTAAATGGCTGACTGCAGTTGACCCCACTCAGCGTGAAACCATTTTATCAATTGGTGCTTTTGTTCAAAATCTTGAATATGCCGCAAATAGTCTGGGTTATGCTTGTCAATTCGATGTGCTTGCAACCACCAATCAGGATGAAGATATTGTAGATGTAGTATTAATAAAATCGACTGGGAAAGCTACATACGATACTAATAAAATAAGACATCGCAGAACAGTAAGGTCCAACTATCTCAGTGATGCGTTAAAAAAAGAAGATGTTGATTATTTGATAAATGGCGAAATTGATTTCTTTCAGTTTATACCCAATACAGCAAAAGAAAATCAATGGCTGAATGAGCAAACGATTGAAGCCAATAGAATGCAGTCGCATCGGGATGCAGCGCAAATAGAATTAGCAGACTGGATACGTTTTTCAAGTAAAGAAGCTGAGAATTATCGGGATGGACTAACAACTGCAGGTATGGAGATAGAAGGAATTCCTGGCTGGGTTTTACGCAATTTTTATGGAAAGGAAAATGTGATGAAAAAAGGTTTCCGAGAGCAAAGCATAGATAAAGTA
>JAYULK010000060.1:0-11262 GCA_043763635.1 Chitinophagaceae bacterium | reverse complement strand
TCTTTCTCTGCGGAAGTAACGCGGGTGGCAAGAGAGGTTGGTTCAGAAGGAAAGCTTGGCGGACAGGCTACAGTTAAAGGTGTCGGTGGCGTTTGGAAAGATTTGACGGATTCTGTAAACCAGATGGCCTCAAATCTTACAGCCCAGGTAAGAAATATTGCGGAAGTAACAACAGCCGTGGCACGGGGTGACTTATCAAGAAAAATTACAGTGGATGTAAAAGGTGAAATCCTTGAATTGAAGAATACCATTAATACAATGGTGGATCAGTTAAACTCTTTTGCATCGGAGGTAACCCGTGTGGCACTTGAGGTTGGAACGGAAGGAAAACTAGGAGGACAAGCGAAGGTGCAAGGTGTGGGTGGTACATGGAAAGATTTGACAGATTCTGTAAATAATATGGCTGGTAACCTTACCGCACAGGTGCGAAACATTGCAGAGGTAACAACTGCTGTTGCAAATGGTGACCTTTCAAAGAAAATTACGGTAAACGTGCAGGGTGAAATCCTCGAGTTGAAAAACACCATTAATACAATGGTGGATCAGTTAAACTCCTTCGCATCGGAAGTAACCCGGGTGGCCTTGGAAGTAGGTACAGAAGGTAAGCTTGGCGGACAAGCGAAGGTGCAGGATGTGGGTGGCACATGGAAAGATTTGACAGATTCTGTAAACCAAATGGCAGCTAATCTTACAGCCCAGGTAAGAAATATTGCTAACGTAACAACAGCTGTAGCCAAAGGAGATCTTTCCCGTAAAATCACAGTGGATGTAAAAGGGGAAATCCTTGAGTTGAAAAACACCATTAACACAATGGTGGATCAGTTGAACTCATTCGGTTCAGAGGTATTTCGTGTGGCCCGTGAGGTGGGTTCGGAAGGAAAACTAGGGGGCCAGGCAGATGTACCAGGTGTGGAAGGTCTTTGGAAGGATTTGACGGATTCTGTAAATAAAATGGCTTCCAACTTAACCTCGCAGGTAAGAAACATTGCCGAGGTAACAACAGCAGTTGCAAATGGTGATTTATCGCGGAAGATTGAGGTGGACGTAAAAGGAGAGATACTTGAGTTAAAGAATACGATCAATACGATGGTGGAACAGCTTCGGGGTTTTGCCTCTGAAGTAACACGTGTGGCAAGAGAGGTAGGAACAGAAGGAAAACTTGGAGGACAGGCGAATGTACCTGGTGTAGCGGGAACCTGGAAGGATTTGACCGATTCTGTGAACCAGATGGCCGGTAACCTTACCGCACAGGTTCGGAATATTGCGGATGTGGCGATCGCAGTGGCAAATGGTGATATGTCAAGAAAAATTACAGTGGATGTACGCGGTGAAATTCTTCAGCTAAAAGAAACGCTGAATACGATGGTGGATCAATTGCGGGCCTTCGCTTCTGAGGTAACCCGTGTGGCCCGTGAGGTTGGTACCGATGGTAAGCTGGGCGGACAAGCATTTGTGCCCGGTGTGGCAGGTACCTGGAAAGATTTGACGGATTCCGTAAACCAAATGACCGGTAACCTTACATCGCAGGTAAGAAATATTGCTGAAGTAACGAAGGCTGTGGCCTCTGGTGACCTTTCCAAAAAAGTAACAATTGACGTAAAAGGAGAAATTCTTGATCTGAAGAATACCATTAATACAATGGTGGATCAGTTGAACTCATTTGCCTTTGAGGTAACCCGTGTGGCCAGAGAAGTAGGTACAGAAGGTAAGCTTGGGGGGCAGGCCGAAGTACAAGGTGTGGCAGGTACCTGGAAGGATTTGACGGATTCAGTGAACATGATGGCATCGAATCTTACAAACCAGGTTCGGGGTATTGCAAAGGTGGTAACCGCTGTTGCAACTGGTAATCTAAAACAAAAACTTTCCATTGTATCCCGGGGTGAGGTGGCTCAGTTGACTGATACAATTAATGAGATGATTGATACGCTGGCGGTCTTTGCTGACCAGGTAACAACGGTTGCCCGTGAAGTGGGAGTTGAAGGAAGATTGGGGGGACAGGCCTCCGTACCGGGTGCTTCAGGTATCTGGAAAAACCTAACAGAAAATGTGAATCAGTTAGCAGAAAACCTTACTACTCAGGTACGTGCGATTTCGGAAGTGGCATCAGCTGTAACAAAAGGTGACCTTACACAAATGATTCGGGTAGAGGCGAAAGGAGAGGTTGAAGAGTTAAAAGATACCATCAACCAGATGATTGCCAACCTTAAAGAGACGACACTTTTGAACCAGGAACAAGACTGGTTAAAATCCAACCTTGCCAAATTTACGCAAATGCTGCAGGGGCAGAAAGACCTAAACACTGTGACAAGGCGGATCCTTTCAGAGTTAGCCCAGGTGGTAAATGCACAACAGGGTATGTTCTATATTCTTGAGCAGGATGATAATGGCTTTAATCAAAAATTAAAACTCTTCTCAGGTTATGCTTATAATGAGGAACTAAACCTGAGTAAGGAGTTTGCAATGGGGCAGGGCTTGGTAGGACAGGTAGCTATTGAAAAAGAAAGGATTCTTTTAAACAATGTTCCGAAGGATTACATTAAAATTGGTTCGGGCCTTGGCGAAGCTGCCCCGGTAAGTGTAATTGTACTGCCGGTACTATTTGAAAAAGAAATTAAAGCAGTTATTGAACTGGCTTCTTTTGAGAACTTCAGCGAAATTCACTTAGACTTTTTAACCCAGTTGACAGAATCTATCGGTATTGTATTAAATACAATTGAAACAAATTCTAAGACAGAACAATTGTTGGAACAATCTCAATCACTTACCGATGAGTTAAGAAGAACCAATGAAGAGCTTCAGGATAAAGCCCATCTTCTTGCAAAACAAAAAGAAGAAGTGGAAACCAAGAACAAGGAGGTGGAAGAAGCAAGGCTTTCCATTGAAGAAAAAGCAGAACAGTTACAGCTTACTTCCAAATACAAATCAGAGTTCCTTGCAAACATGTCGCATGAGCTGCGTACACCATTGAATTCCCTTCTTATCCTTGCGCAACAGCTTTACGAAAATCATGAAGGCAACCTTACTGAAAAGCAAATCAGGTATGCTAAAACAATTCACAGTTGCGGCGATGATTTGATTCAATTGATCAACGACATTCTTGACTTGTCTAAAATTGAATCCGGTTATATTTCAACGGACTTTATTAATGTTCGATTTATAGAAATCACTTCATTTGTGGAGACTACATTTAAACACATTTCAGAAAGTAAAAATCTCCGTTTCAGTATTGAAATGGATAATAGTCTTCCCGAAGTCCTGGAAACAGACATTCAGCGGTTAAACCAGATATTAAAAAACCTTTTATCTAACGCCTTTAAGTTTACTGAGAAAGGAGAGGTAAAGCTGAAGATATACGATGCCAAGCATAATTGGAAACAAAGCAATCCAAGCCTTGAAAATGCAAAAACTGTTGTCGCATTCGAAATAAAAGATACGGGAATTGGTATTTCAAGAGACAAACAAAACATTATTTTCGAAGCCTTTCAGCAAGCTGAAGGTTCAACAAGCCGCAAGTATGGCGGTACAGGTTTGGGACTTTCCATTAGCCGTGGTTTGGCCGACCTTCTTGGAGGTTCTATTGAATTGGAAAGCGAACCTGCCAGCGGAAGTTCCTTTATTTTGTATCTGCCAATTGATTATAATCCGGCACACGTTAGAAAGGAAAAACAAAGCAGCTTAACCTTAAGCGAATATACTGTTGCTACAGAGATTGATGGCTCTCCCATTCAATCAGTACAAACAATCAAAATTCCTGATACCAGAGACCTTGATGGAATAAATGAAATCATCAATGAAATTGGCGATGATAGAAATACAATCATGACGGGCGATAAAGTAGTGATGGTTGTAGAAGATGATGTTCGTTTTGCCAAGATAATGATTGAAAAAGCCCATGAAGTTGAGTTGAAAGTTGTGGTAGCTACTAATTTTGGAAGTGTATTCGACCTCGCTAATAAGTACAGTCCTATTGCGGTAACCCTTGATGTAAAATTGCCTGACGCCAGCGGATGGAGGATTTTAGATTTGTTTAAAAATGATGTCAATTTCAGGCACATACCCGTTCATCTTATTTCAGGAGAAGAAAACCGTTTGCTGGCCATGCAGAGAGGGGCCCGCAGCTTTGCGCTTAAGCCACTTAAGTCCGAAGCGTTAAACATATTGTTTAAAGACATTGTAGAATTTAGCGAACGCAAATCTAAACGCCTGCTGCTGGTGGAGGATAATGAAATTGATTCTTCGCAAATTGCCAAAGTGCTTGAAAACGGAGACCTGCTCCAAATTGAAATTGCTGAGACAGGTAAAAGAGCGCTCCAGCTGATAAGAGAAAATGAATACGATTGTATCATTGTTGATTATATGTTACCCGACATAGGCGGGCTGGAATTTGTTACTGAGATCAACACTATTAAGAAGGCCCAAATGGCCCCGGTGATCATTTATTCTGCAAAGGAGTTTTCTCCAAAAGAAAAAACGCAGCTAAAACAATATGCTAACCGCATTTTATTGAAGAATGTGAACTCCCTGGAATTATTGCTTGAAGAGTCCGTGCTGCATCTGCATCTTGATCATAAACTGCTGTTACCGGAAAAACGCAGGATGATAGAAAACTTAAGGATAAGGGAAGATGTATTATCAAACAAAATAATTTTGGTAGTGGATGATGATGTAAGAAATTTATTTGCCTTAACCACAGCTTTTGAACGGCATAACATAAAAGCGATCACTGCAGAAAGTGGCCAGGAAGCCATTAATATATTAGGAGAGAATAATACCATTGATATGGTTTTAATGGATATTATGATGCCTGAAATGGATGGATACGAAACCACTCAAAAAATTAGAAGAGAGCATAAAAACAGCAACTTGCCTATCATTGCAGTAACAGCTAAAGCAATGAAAGGTGACCGGGAGAAATGTATAGAAGCCGGCGCTTCCGATTATATTACCAAACCTGTGAAAATAGACCAGCTTCTTTCTTTAATGAGAGTTTGGCTGTACAAGTAAACCATCCTGATGCAGAATGTACCTAACGATAAAACAAAATCAGAAATAAAAATCCTTGTGGTAGATGACAGGGAAGACAACCTTTTTTCTATTGAAACAATATTGGAGAGGGAAGGGTATCATATTTTTAAAGCTACCTCGGGTCGTGCTGCATTAAAAGTGCTTTTAAAGCAGCACGACTTTACGCTTATCCTCATGGACGTGCAGATGCCTGATATGAATGGCTTTGAGACGGCATCTCTTATTTATGAAAGAGAAAAGCTAAAGCATATACCTATCATCTTTATCACAGCTCATAACCAGGGCGAAGAAAAGATGTACGAAGGATACAAAATGGGTGGCGTAGATTTTATTTATAAACCCATCAACCCTGAGCTGCTGCGTTTTAAAGTAAGTGTGTTTGCAGAATTATATCGCAAAAACCACCAGTTGGTTTTACAGGAAAAGAAGCTGATAGCTGTTAATGAAAATCTTGAAAACCAAATTGAAGAAAGTAAAATAAGCGAGGAAAAAATAAGGTTATTGAACTATCAGTTAGTTGATAATAATAACCAGTTAAAAAATACAATTGAGGAGTTAGACAGGTTTGCTTATGTGGCCTCACATGATTTACAGGAGCCTTTAAGAAAGATCATGTTATTCAGTGATAAGCTGCTTACAAGGTATAAAACTAAGATTGATGAAGAAGCAGACAACTACCTGCAAAAAATTGTAAAAGCTTCCGGGCGGATGCAGCAACTGGTACACGATCTGCTAAAATTTTCGCGTCATACAGATGATATGCACGGGTTTGAAAAAACTGATCTCAATATAATTGTTCAGGAAGTGCTTACCGACATGGAGCATGAAACGGGAAAAAAAGAAGCGAATATTAAAGTAGAAACCCTTCCGGTAATATGGGCCATTCCAAGCCAGTTACGGCAACTCTTCCAAAATATTATATCTAATTCTTTAAAGTTTACCAGAGAGGGTCTTGCGCCCCAAATACAAATAAGGTCGGAAAGGATGACCAATGGCCAATTCGGCCTGCCTGTACAAAATTTTTATAAGATAACTATCACTGACAATGGCATTGGTTTCGATCCGCAATATGCCAATGACATTTTTGTAGTATTCAAACGCTTGCATAGCTATCACGAGTATGAAGGCACGGGCATAGGGCTATCTATATGCAAGAAAATTATTGATAAACACTCAGGACATATCAGGGCAGAGAGCACACCAAATAGCGGCGCTACTTTTATCATTACCCTGCCTGAAAATCATAGCCTGGTGCTACCGGCTGCTATCAAAAAAGAGAAAGTGGGATATTAAGTGTGTAACCATGATGTCAAACGTTTAAATTTTTTCTAAGTTTTTAAAAGCCTCAAACATTTGCGTTCATATTTATTAGTACATTCAGGAACCTTAACCGTGTATAGTGCAAACTGAAATATTGGAAAAAGAAAAAGACTTCTATTTTTTTGAAGGAGCCGGAGAAATGGCGTCATTAACGAGGTTGTTTGACTGGTCTGAAACTTCAATTGGTTCTCCCGAACATTGGCACCAAAGTCTGCGCTCAACGCTAAGCATTATGCTCAATTCTAAGTTTCCCATGTTTCTTTGGTGGGGAGATGATTTGATACAATTTTACAATGATGCTTACCGCCCAAGCCTTGGCAATAATGGGAAGCATCCAACTGCATTGGGGCAACGAGGCGAAGAGTGCTGGCCTGAAATATGGCCTACCATCAAACCATTGATTGACCAGGTATTACAGGACGGAGAACCTTCATGGAGCGAGGATCAGTTGATACCAATTTACCGGAATAACAGCTTAGAAGATGTGTACTGGACTTTTGGTTATAGTCCCGTATATACAGAGTCAGGAAAAGTTGAAGGCGTTCTTGTTATTTGTAATGAGACCACTGAAAAAGTAAAAAACATTCAAAGCTTAAAACTGTCTGATCAACGTTTTCGTAATCTCATAGAAGCAGCACCTATACCTATGTGCCTTTACATTGGCAGGGAAATGCAAATAGAGTTTGTGAATGAAGCTTTGCTCGAAACATGGGGTAGAGATAATTCGGTAATTGGGCTAACATTAATTGAAGCCATTCCTGAATTAGAGGGACAGCCTTTTCCAGAGTTGTTAGATGATGTATATACAAGCGGCATTCCTTATACAGTAAAAGATGTAGAAACAAAAGTTTTGAAAGACGGAACATGGAGTAACCGGTATTTTGATTTATGGTATAAGCCCATGTTTGATCAGGAAAATAAAGTGTATGGTGTATTAGCTTCCGGCGTAGATGTTACTGATAAAGTAATAGCCAGAAAAAAAATTGAAGAAAGTGAACAGAATTTGCGGAACATTATTTTGCAGGCGCCTGTAGCAATGTGCATACTTCGGGGCCCGGAATTTATTGTGGAAATAGCCAATGAACGCATGTTTGAAATCTGGGGCAAGTCAAAAGAAGATATGATTCGTAAGCCCATTTTTGAGGGATTGCCCGAGGCAAAAGCACAGGGATTTGAAGAATTACTCCTATCTGTATTTACAACTGGAAAACCTTTCTCTGCTTATGGCTTAGCTACCAATTTGCCAAGAAATGGAAAAATGGAAACTGTCTACCTCAATTTTGTGTATGAAGCATTCAGAGAGGCTGATGGAAGCATATCCGGAGTGATGGCCGTGGCCACCGAGGTTACGGAACAAGTGATGGCTACAAAAAAAATTGAAAGCAGTGAAACCCGCTTTCGGTTGATGGCAGGTGCTATGCCGCAATTTGTGTGGACGAGTGATACAAATGGCAACCTGAATTATTTTAACCAATCGGTTTATGATTATTCGGGGCTAAGCACGGAACAAATTGAAGCAGAGGGCTGGTTGCAAATTGTTCATCCTGATGAACGGGAAGAGAATATAAGATTATGGCTGCACTCCATTCAAACCGGCGAAGATTTCGTTTTTAATCACCGTTTTAAAAATAAAGAAAGCGAATACAGGTGGCAATTAAGCAGGGCCGTTCCGCAAAAAGATGCTGATGGCGTTATACAACTGTGGATAGGAACAAGCACTGATATTCATGAACAAAAATTGTTTGAAGAAGAACTGAACAGGCAAGTGAATGAAAGAACACTGGCGCTTGAAAATAATAATAAAGAACTCGAAAAATCTAATGCTGCGCTGCAGGAGTTTGCTTACGCCGCTTCACACGATTTAAAAGAACCAATAAGGAAAATTCATTTCTTTGCCGACCGTTTAAAGCAACAACATGCAGGCTCATTAAACAGTGATGGAAATAAGATACTTGAAAGGCTTGAAGTTGCATCGGAAAGAATGCGTTCGTTGGTGGATGACCTATTGGATTATTCGCAGGTAAGCAGGGGCGCAGAGCTATTTGAGGACGTAGATCTAAATAAAAAAATAGAGCTGGTTTTAAATGACCTGGAGATGGCGGTGCAGGAAAAAGACGCAAGCTTTACTATTGAAAATATGCCTGCTATAAAAGGCCATAGAAGGCAATTACAGCAATTGTTTCAGAACCTCATAGGAAACGCTATAAAATACAATCAACCTGGCATAGCGCCGCAAATTACCATTACTTCAAAAATTATTAAAGGCGCTGAAGCAGGCATTACATTGAATGATGAATTGATGCATAAGGAATACCATTATTTTCAGGTAAAGGATAATGGTATTGGTTTTGAGCAAAAAGATGCAGAAAGAATATTCCAGGTGTTTACCCGTTTGCATGGCAATGCAGAATACCGTGGTACCGGCGTAGGTCTTTCAATTGCCCGAAAAGTTGTAGAAAATCATAATGGGTTTATTTATGCAGAAAGCGAGCCGGGAAAAGGTTCCAGTTTTTATATTGGCCTGCCATTAGAAGAAAATGCTATTTGACAGAAGCAAAATTCTCATTAGATGTTTAGATAAATTTTATAACCGACAATGTGCTTCTCATAGTTGTCGTCTTTTAATTAATTTGAAGGAAAGCTGATTGCACAGAAAAACATACCCTAACCTTTCATTTCTTCCACCCATTTATTCCTATCATCAGGTGAAAGCTTCCACGGGGCAAAATTATTCTCTACATTGCTATACATGCTGTTCCATTCCTGAGGTTGGTTGCTTTCTTCAAGGGCCAGGTATCTTTTGAGTTCATTGATGATATGTAAAGGGTTAATTAAAACAGGGCAGACCTGCACACAAGCCTGGCAACTGGTGCAAGCCCAAAGTTCTTCCGTTGAAATATAATCGTGAAGTAAAGTTTTGCCGTCGGTTTTAAAACTACCATTCTTATCAATGTTTGCTCCAACAACCTCCATACGGTCCCGCGTATCCATCATAATTTTACGCGGTGATAGCACTTTGCCGGTTTGGTTTGCAGGGCAGGCTTCTGTGCACCGTCCGCACTCAGTGCAGGTGTAGGCATCTAATAAATTCTTCCAGCTTAAATCAGTTATATCTTTTGCACCAAATTTTTTATGTTCTTCTATAGAAGCAACTGCGGGTACTGTTTCGGGTTGCATTGTATACAATACTTCCTGCTGTATTTCGGGCATGTTCTGCATTTTTCCTTGTGGCATCAAACGAACATAATATGTGTTTGGAAACGCAAGAATAATATGAAGGTGTTTGGAATAAGGCAGGTAGTTTAAAAACACAAAAATGCCCGTGATATGCAACCACCAGGCCACACGTTCTATTGCAACTAATGATTCGGTTGAAAAATTTCCAAACATTGGCGCAAGAACTCCTGATACTAAAAAATTACCGGTATCACCATAATGTTCGTTCCCTTTCAGTTGCAAACTTCTATCCGCAGCATTCATTAAAAGAAATAACGTCATTAATACAATTTCAAAAACGAGGATATAGTTTGCATCACTTTTTGGCCAGCCATTCAATTCTTTCATATCTAGCCTTGCAACTTTAGTAACATTTCTTCTGAGTAAGAAAACAACACAAGCAGAAAGAACAAGAAATGCAAGTATTTCAAAGAAATTGATAATAACACTATAAGCACCACCCAGGTAAGGCGCAAATAAACGATGTGTGCCTAATGCACCATCCAATATTATTTCCAGTACTTCGATGTTGATGATAATAAACCCTGCATAAACAACCAAATGTAAAAGAGCTACAAACGGTTTATCAAACATTCTTTTTTGCCCGAAGGCCATGAGCAATACATTTTTCCATCGTGCGGGATGAGGAGAAAATTCTTCTGCATGACCAAGATGTATATTTCGGTTGATGGTCTTCCATTTTTTTATGAATAAGGATAAAGCAACAATAAGGAGAATGATAAAAAAAATTTGTTGTGCTAACTGCATAATCCAATGTTAGATTTGCTAATGTAAGGTGTATAAATTTACCAGATGAATACTGTTCAAACAAATCAGGTTTTATCTCCCGAGGATATTCGGAGAAAAATTCGGCGCATTGCATTTGAAATTGCTGAACGGAATGCAGGGTGTAAAAAATTGATCATTGCAGGGATAGCAGGCAATGGAATTGTAGTGGCAAAAAGGCTAATAGAAGAACTGGAACAAATTATAGATTGTTCCCTGCAATTTGTAACGGTATTTATTGATAAGAGCAATCCTTTGCAAGTGTCTTTAGATAAACCAACAGAGCTTCATAATCAAACCGTCATATTAGTAGATGATGTGGCCAATAGTGGAAGAGTAATGTTATACGCTTTAAAGCCTTTTCTAGATGCTGAACCGGCCTCCATTCAAACGATGGTTTTGGTTGAGCGCAGCCATAAACTGTATCCGATTCAAACAGATTATGTTGGGCTTTCTATTGCTACTACACTACAGGAGCATATTACGGTAAAGACAAATGAAGAAAGCATAGAGGGTGCATGGCTGCATTAGAAATGAATGGCATGTGCACTAAGCTTTCCGTTGGAAATCCCGATGGAAGGAGCAGGAATTTTAATGCAATTTAAACCTGTTAATAGTGTTCTTAAAGCTTTACTCTTCGTTTTAAGCCTTGTAACATCAATGTCGGGAGATATGTACCACTGTCGTCGGCGCTTTATATCTTTTCTTATAAAGGAAGGGTTTCCATCTTCATCTAAAGCAACGTTTTCATAACCACCAAACATGCCATCAGCCCCATATCCAATAGCCAGGTTCAGCCAATGAGGGATGCTGTTGTTTTTTGAAAACGACTTAAGATTAAAGCTGAACCAATAAGTTTGTCCATTATAATCTTTAAGCAAACGCTCGGGCAGCGATTTGCCGAAAAGTTCATCG
>JAYULK010000059.1:0-119365 GCA_043763635.1 Chitinophagaceae bacterium | reverse complement strand
CATCAATAGGTTGTGGTTCTACTACTTTTAAAGGTTTTGTTCGGGAGGCCATGATGCCACGCATATTTGGTATCCTTGCCTCAGCCATTCCTTTTTGGCAACTTACAACAAACGGAAGCGACACTTCAACTGTTTCTTCACCTCCTTCAATTTCTCTTATTAATGTGGCAACTCCGCCTTCTAATTTCAAACTGGTGGCTAACGCGATATAGGTTAGGTCAAGAATTTCAGCTACCATTCCCCCAACTGCGCTGCCATTATAATCAATAGTTTCTTTGCCGGTTAAAATAAGATCATAACCCCCTTCTTTTATAACTGCAGCAATTTGCGCAGCAACAAAAAAGCTTTCTGTTGGTTCTGCATTTACACGAATAGCCTCATCGCCGCCTAACGCCAATGCTTTACGTATAATGGGATCAGCATCGGGTAATCCAACATTTAATATATGAATAACTGTAGAAGGATCTGCTTCTTTTAATTCAATTGCACGTACTAAAGCATACCATTCATCGTACGGATTAATGATCCATTGTACGCCGGCTTCAGCAAATTTCGAGTTGTTATCTGTGAAGGCTATTTTTGCGGTGGTGTCGGGTGTTTTGCTAAGACATACCAATATTTTCATAAAAATAAAATTAGGAATCATTAGTTGCATAAACAACTGAATATACAACTATAAGGAGTTAAAGATACCTTTCTAAATGAATAGGATTGAACGGATAAACGACATGCTGCAAACAAGCCCATCAGATAGTTTTTTACAACATGCGCTTGCCTTAGAATTTGTGAAGCTTGGCGATGAACAAGAAGCAAAAAGGTTGCTGCAAAAGCTTTTGATGGAAAACGAAAATTATGTTGGAAGTTATTATCAACTGGCTAAACTGCATGAACGGGCAAACGAAATTGATGATGCAATAAAGGTCTATGAAAAGGGAATGGCAAAGGCAAAGGCAGCAGGAGAGCAACATGCCTATAACGAACTAAGATCAGCTTATGAAGAAGTCATTAATTAAAATTCTTAAAAAAATTTATTGATACAGCAGTTTAAAAAATTTATTGCAGAAAGAAAATTGCAACACTTAAGATTAGCCGTAGCTATAAGTGGCGGTATTGATTCGGTTGTTCTTTGCGAGTTATGCGCCCAGGCTATGGTTTCTTTTAATTTAGTTCACTGCAATTTTGGTTTAAGAGGAGGGGAGAGTGATGGTGACGAAGCCTTTGTACGTTCTTTGGCCAGTAAATATGGTGTAGCGGTGTTGGTAGAAAAATTTGATACAACACAATACGCATCTCAAGAAAAAATTTCGATACAGGAAGCGGCCCGGAATTTAAGGTACCAGTGGTTTCTTGCTTTACATCAGGCTAAGCAGTATGATTTTCTTTTGTTGGCGCACCATGCAAATGATAGTGTAGAAACAACACTCATGAATTTTTTCCGGGGAACGGGATTGGATGGCCTGACCGGCATACCTTCTGCGGTTTCTTATATTAAAGCACTAAGGCCGCTACTTCATCATACACGTAAAGAGATAGAAAGCTTTGTCCAGGCAAATAATCTGCAATGGGTAGAAGATTCGTCTAATCAATCTATAAAATATACCAGGAACTTTTTTCGCCACGAGGTTATCCCAGCTATACAAAAAGTATATCCCCAGGCCGAAGAAAATGTTTTAAATAATATTAATCGTTTTCAGCAAATAAATGCGTTGTACCAATTAGGCGTGCAGGAAATTAAGAATAAAGTATGTAGGAAACAGGGTGAAGAAGTTCATATTATTATTGCTAAACTGGCATTATACCTACATACGGCATTGATCTATGAAATAATTAAAGAGTATGGGTTCGGAGAAAAACAGGTAGATGAAGTAACAAAACTTTTGGAGAGTGAATCCGGGAAGTTTATTCAAAGTGCTACTCATCAAATTATCCGTCACAGGAATAAATTGATCATTACGCCGAAAGCTGCCGAAACTCAAACCATTGCTGTAGATAAAGAAGTAAAACAAGTTGCTATCTTGAATCATGCTCTTTCTTTCAAAACATATTTAAAAGATAAGTGGCAACTCAAATCATCAAATACAATAGCACAGCTTGATGCGGATAAAATTGAATTTCCTTTATTGTTTCGCAAATGGAAAACCGGCGACTATTTCTACCCGCTTGGCTTGAGAAAAAAGAAAAAAATTTCCCGGTTTTTTATTGACCAGAAGTTATCATTGGCAGATAAAGAAAAGGTTTGGATCGTAGAGTCTGATAAACGAATTATCTGGGTAATGGGTTATCGCATTGATGATCGCTTTAAAATAACTCCTTCTACAAAAAAGGTCTTGGAAATTTCTATATCCAACCCTTGATCTGCATGTATCAGAACAAGAACTGAACATTTAACTGATACATTTTTTTATACCGAGTATATTATTTAAACACTTTTCCAGTTCGGGCAAACAAACA
Source organism: Chitinophagaceae bacterium (assembly GCA_043763635.1). Classification (GTDB taxonomy): domain Bacteria; phylum Bacteroidota; class Bacteroidia; order Chitinophagales; family Chitinophagaceae; genus Flavisolibacter. The sequence goes on along the minus strand of JAYULK010000059.1, from coordinate 116,914 downwards.
TAAATATCTTCAAAGATGGCTTCATTCATACCTATCTCTTTTTTATTTTCGAAGAAACAATAGGCTGTGTATTTCATACTCATTGTTTGGGCTAAATAAAGGAAGAAGTCAGGCATGTAATTAGGGGAAAACAATTCAAATAAATGTGTACCTGGTTCGGCCCAGATAATATTGGAAAATGAGGCGCCATGTGGCCCAATTATAAAAGTGGCGTTTTTATAAAGCTGCACCTGCTCTGTAACCGATCGTTGCTGATCTTCAATTATTTGAAAGTCAAATTTTTTCAACATGTTAATAAGATTGGCCTCATTAATAATGCGGCGTCTTGTGGAACGGCTGATATATATCCGGCTACTGCCCGTTCGCTGTAGATTAAGTTTACTTTCAACGATGCATTTCAGGCCAAAAATATCATGTGAATTTGGGTATTTTAGATGTCCCATGTCTGCCAAGATAACCTCTTCAAATTCAATTTTGTACTCCTTGCTATCCACCACTTGTTTTTCCGCTATTCCCAACAATTCAAAATACTCTTTTTCATATGGAGTATTATATAACGAATACGAAACTATAGCTTCTGCAAATGTATCTTCTGATATTGCTTGTTTTATCCGGCCGAGTTTAGCGGCAATTAAAAAGACAAAATCATAGTAACCAAAAAAATAAAACTCATCAGTAAGCTGGCTCCAAGGGGCAATAAGTGTTTTACAAGTGAGAGGGTTCCGGCTATGTCTTTTTTTTAGAGTTTTATAAAATCCCAAATGATTTGAATCTAAGCATAACACCATTCCGTTTAAATGCATGCTGCCATTAGGTAGTTGTGTTAAGTTTATTTTAGAACTACTTACTTTCCAAACCTGGGCCGCTGAAGCTTGTTGGGTTGTCGCTTTAAATATTTCCTGATGCTTTTTTGCAATGTTTATTATTTGAGGGAGTTGAAAGCTGTTTCCTGGCCAGTACTTTATACGTTAAGAAGCTAGCAGGTTGGATGTCCTTGACTGACTTAGCAATCTAAAACCAAGTATCTGCAATGCAATTAATTTTATCTTCCTATAAAAAAATCGCAATGCCCTGAAGAAAAAAGTTTTAGAAACTACAAACATTAGCATATTACAGTTAGAAATTGGGCTTAATGCTCAATCAGCACTAACGACTTATATGTGGAAGGCCTAATATCAGTAAATTTCTTTACTTATCTCCAAAAAGAAAAAAAATTAAATTTCGATTTCCATTAAAAGGCAACGTTTCTCTAAACGTTTGTTTTTTGCATACAAATAAGAGAAGCAGCAGAAATGCTTCCACTGATCAACCTATTGAAAACCATCTTCATGCAAAATGAAAATGGCTTAATAAATGCTATTTAAAAATACACAAACAAATTGCAATTTATTTTTCTTGTGCTTATCTTAGTCGCATATCATAAATATAAATCGAATAAAGTTTTACGAATGGGTGCTCATCATCAATATGGTTTTAACTGGCACATAGCAACTGCCTGTGCAAGATGTGGGAATACTGTGTAGAATACACATAAGGGAAGGATATATACAAACTGCTTACTAGCTCTCTATGAACAAAGATATCGGGCATAAAAAAAACATTCTCAGCCCAAAAAATGTACAGGATTTTTTTGAACAGCAGCAGCTTTCAACCCCTAATAGTATTGCCATTTCATTTGGTTATCAACAAATTTCCTTTACAGAGCTTAACATAAAAGCCGATCTTCTTTCAGGAGTTATTTTAGCTGAAGCCACCAACCAGGATATTGTTGCAGTTAGCGCTACAAAAAATATTGAAATGGTAATAGGTTTACTTGCCATTTTAAAAGCCGGTAAGGCATATTTGCCCCTTGATTTAAAATATCCTAAAGAGCGTCTTAAAAAAATTGTTGAAGACTCTGGAATTAAGACATGTCTTGCAATGAGAACTGAAAAGACAGACTTTCTTGAACTTGGATTAAATGTCATCAATACAGACGGAAACCACCCCCAATTAAATTTACGTCCTGCCAAAAAATCTTCTATTGCTTGTGTCCTATACACTTCTGGTTCTACGGGCGTGCCGAAAGGAGTTTGTTTAAAACATGAAGGGTTAGTCAACTTACTTCAATCACAAATAAAAAATTCAGTCTTAAAAGCAGGAGACCGCACTTTGCAATTCTGTCATTTAAGCTTTGATGCAGCTTTTCAGGAAATTTTTGTTCCATTGAGTTCTGGGGGACATTTGATATTAATTGATGATGATACACGCTTAAATGCGCATAAATTATTGGAAACAATAGGAGTTGAAAATATCAATCGTATTTTTCTTCCTTACGTATCACTTCAATATCTAGCCGAGGCGGCTGAAGCAATCAATGTTTTCCCCAAATGTTTAAAGGAGGTGATTACAGGTGGGGAAGTTTTAAAAATTACATCGCAAATAAGGAGGTTTTTTTCCGTTCTATCAGAAGCTACTTTGGTAAATGTGTATGGGCCAACAGAAACCAGTGTTTGGGTAACCGAAAATAAACTAAAAGGAAATGCAGAACATTGGCCTGCTTTACCATCGCTTGGGCAAGCCATTGAAAATGTAGAAATTTTTATATTGAACGAAACACTAGAGATTGTTACAGAAAGTGTACCGGGGGAAATATGTATTAGCGGTGTTTGCCTTGCTGATGGTTATTTAAATCAATCTGAATTAACCAAAGATAAATTTCTGGAATGGAAACATCCGGAGCAAGGGCCCACCCTGATTTATAGAACAGGAGATTTGGGCTGTTTTCATCCAGATAAAAGCATCGGGTTTTTGGGAAGAAAGGACAACCAGGTAAAGATTCGGGGAAACCGCATTGAGCTTGCCGAAATTGAAGTAGCCATTAGCCAGGCAAATAACATACAACAAGTAGCAGTAATAGCAAGGGAAGATGTACCCGGAAACAAATATTTAGCCGCCTATCTCATTTCGTCTTCCGGAGAAAACAATACGATAGCGTTGAGAGAAATGCTTGCAAAAAAACTCCCAGACTATATGCTTCCTTCCGTATTTGTCTGGCTAAAAGAATTCCCGAAAACAACAAGTGGAAAAGTAGATAGAAAAGCCCTACCTAAACCTGATTTTAAAAGGCCCAAACTTTCTTCATTATACAAACCGCCTTATACGGCAACAGAAAAAACAATCGCAAATGTATGGTCCGAATTATTGCAGTTGGATAAAGTGGGGGTTAATGATAATTTTTTTGAGCTTGGTGGTAATTCTCTCCTGGCAGTTAAAACAATTGCAGCGCTTAGACAAAAGCATGGGTTCCAGCTTGGAATCGCAAAGCTTTATCAATACCCGACTATCAAACAAATAGCACTATTTGTTGAAGGGAAGAATGAGCAACCGACAACATTAAAAATAGACAATAAGAAAGCCACAGAGTGTAATGATATAGCTATAATAGGGATGGCAGGCCGTTTTCCTGGTGCTAATACTATTGAAGAACTCTGGGAAATTTTGAAGTCAGGAAAAGAAACAACAAAATTTTTTTCAGAAGAAGAACTTGATCCCTCAATTAGTAAGAGTTTAAAGCAGGATGAAAGATATATTAAAGCCCGTGGTATAATTGATAAAGCACAATACTTTGATGCTTCATTTTTTGGCATTAATCCTAAGTTGGCAGAACTGATGGATCCCCAACAAAGAATCTTTTTAGAAATTGCATGGGAGGTTTTAGAAACTGCTAATCACTTACCAGAACATTTTCCTGGAACAATTGGGGTTTATGCAGGGTGTGGAAATAATACATACTTTATAAACAATGTACTTTCTCAAAAGGATTTGATTGAGAAGACAGGCAGTTTGCAGGTAACCACAGTAAACGATAAAGACTATATTTCAAGTAGAACAGCCTATTGTTTAAACCTTAAAGGACCCGCAGTAACTGTTCAATCTGCATGTTCAACCTCGTTGCTGGCTATCGTGCAGGCTGTCGAAGCTATACGAAAGAGCCAGTGCGATGTTGCGATTGCAGGGGGAGCTGCTATCAGTGTTCCTATCAACAATGGACACATTTACCAGGAAGGTGCCATGTTAAGCAGTGATGGGCATTGCCGTCCATTCGATGCCAGTGCAAGCGGTACTGTATTTAGCGATGGGGCAGGTGTTATACTTTTAAAAAGAAAGGATAGAGCAGAGGCTGATGGCAATACCATATATGCAATAATAAAAGGTATAGGAATAAGCAATGATGGGGGAGATAAAGGAAGTTTTACTGCCCCAAGTACAGAAGGGCAAGCAGCTGCCATTTCTATGGCAATACAAGATGCCGGAATTGATCCGTCATTTATAAGCTATGTTGAGACCCACGGCACAGCAACCCCTCTGGGAGATCCTATTGAGATAGAAGGTTTAAAATTAGCTTTCGGGCATCAGCAAAAAAATCAGTATTGTGCCATAGGTTCTATAAAAAGTAACATGGGCCATCTTACCATTGCCGCAGGTGTAGCAGGGGTAATAAAAACTGCGTTGGCTTTACATCATAAGCAATTGCCAGCTTCAATACATTTTAAGAAACCAAACCCCGAAATTGATTTTACGAACAGTCCCTTTTTTGTAAATAATGAGTTTAAAGAATGGAAATCAGAAAATAAAAAAATAGCTGGTGTAAGTTCTTTTGGTGTTGGCGGCACAAACGTGCATATAATTTTAGAAGAAGCCGAAGCGCTTAACAAAGAATCCTCAGTAAATCGTCCTACACACCTCATTTCATGGTCTGCAAAAACAGAATGGAGTTTAAGGGAATATCCGAAAAAATTACTTAATTATCTTTTGCAGCATGAGGAGGTAAACCTGGCAGATATATCGTACACGTTACAAACTTGCAAACAGCAGTTTAATCATCGCGATTATATAGTTGCATCTTCTAATAAAGATTTGATTGAAAAGCTAAGCCTCAAGCTCGAATCATCAGGTAAGAAAATAGATAAGGATATAACCGACATAATTTTTATGTTTCCTGGACAAGGTTCACAGCACATAAATATGGCTAAAGATTTTTATCATAACGAACCTGTATTTAAAGGGGCCGTAGAAGAGTGTGTGGCCTTATTTGAAAAGGAACTAAAAGGGGATATACGTTTATTCATATACCCTGAAAACGCAAATACGGAGGCAGAGGAAAATTTAAAAAATACGCGTTATGCGCAACCGTCTTTGTTTGTTATAGAATACGCATTTGCTAAATTATGGATAAGTTGGGGCTTACAACCTTCCTGTTTTATTGGTCATAGTATTGGCGAATTTGTAGCTGCTCATTTAGCGGGGGTATTTAGTTTAGGAGATGCAATTAAATTAATAGCTGCCAGGGGTTCTTTAATGAGTGAGTTACCAAAGGGGAGCATGTTATCTATCCGAATAGAACCAGATAAACTAAAATTATTACTTCCGGACACACTGTCCATCGCCGCAATCAATAGTCCTGGACTTTGTGTTGTTGCAGGCCCCTATAATTTGGTGCACACATTCTCTGAAGAACTTGAAAAAAGAGGAATTGTCAATCGTTTATTAAATACCAGTCATGCCTTTCATTCAGCCATGATGGACCCGGTAGTTGAGCCGTTCGAAAAAATTGTTCAAACCATTGCTTTACACCCCCCACGCATTCCAATAATTTCAACCGTTACTGGTGAGTTTTTAACCAATGAAGAAGCTTTAGACGCACATTACTGGGCTAATCATTTACGAGCCCCAGTTTTATTTGCCACCGCAATAAAAACAAGCTTAGACAGGGGTTTTAAAATGTTTCTTGAAGCCGGCCCTAGAAATATTTTGGCCACGCTAACCAAACAACAATCATCTGGTAGTAATTCAGTCATATTGGAAAGTGCGGATTTGACTAGAAATGTGTCAAACTATGAGTGCATTTTAAACACCATTGGAACGTTATGGATAAACGGGGTTCAGCCTGAATGGAAAGCTTTTTATGCCGGACAAAAAAGATTAAAAATTCAGCTACCTACTTATGCATTCGAAAGAAAGCTTTTCTGGGTTGATCCTCTACCTGCCCAATTGAACATTGCCAATCCCAAATTGGAAATAGCAAACGAAATAATCCAAACTAAAATAGCTCTCGCCGAAAACAAGATTATGCGAAAAACACTATTAGTTGAAAAGTTGAAAAAGATTATTGAAGATACTTCCGGTGTAGATATTCAATCTATTGATGCGGGAGCCACCTTCATTGAAATAGGCCTTGATTCGCTTTTGCTGACGCAAATAGCTTTAGTATTAAAAAAAGAATTTTCTCTGCCTATAAGCTTTCGTCAGTTAAATGAAGAATATAATTGCCTTAATGCTTTAAGTAATTACCTGGATCAAAATCTTCCGGCACATAAGTATCAGCCAAAAGAGGAGCCCACAACTTATACGCATTTTAATTCTCAAACGCCAGCTTCACCTAACCTTTCTCTACTTCCTGGTTTGCCAACAAGTGAAACTGCATTGGGACTAATATCACAACAATTGCAGTTACTTGCAAAACAAGTAGCGCTGCTTCAAAATGCTAATCCAGGTTCGGCTTTGGTTCCAGAAGCTATTAGTTCAAACATGCCACCAATAAGTGTAGAGCTAAAAGCCGAAGAAGAAAGTGAAATTAAAAAACCGTTCGGTGCCATCGCCCGTATTGAAAAACACTCCACGGCATTAAGTTCTAAGCAACAGGAATTTCTAGACAGGTTTATTAAAAATTACACAGAGAAAACTGAAAAGAGTAAACGCTATACGCAAAAATATAGAGCCTGCATGGCAGACCCCAGAGTAGTATCTGGTTTTAAACCGGCTTTGAAAGAAATGGTTTATTCGCTTGTAGTTAACAAGTCAAAGGGATGCAGATTATGGGATATTGATGGCAATGAATATATAGACGTACTGAATGGTTTTGGATCAAATTTTCTAGGGTACCAGAATGAGCACATAAAAAATGCTTTGCACGAGCAGATTGATAGTGGCTTCGAGATTGGCCCACAGCATGAATTAGCAGGAGAGGTAAGCAACCTTATCTGCGAGTTTACAGGATTTGATCGCGCTGCTCTTTGTAATACCGGTTCAGAAGCAGTATTAGGTGCAATGCGTATTGCAAGAACCGTAACTGGCCGGTCAACCATTGTGGCATTCACAGGTTCTTATCATGGCATTATAGATGAAGCCCTTGTAAGAGGCACAAAAAAATTAAAGACCTTTCCGGCAGCGCCGGGCATTATGCCAGAAGCGGTTCAGAATATGCTTATTCTTGAATACGGCACGGAAGAAAGTTTGCAGATTATCAAGGATAAAGCACATGAACTGGCCGCAGTATTAGTAGAGCCGGTACAAAGCCGGAGGCCGGAATTTCAACCCATCGCCTTTTTAAAAGAATTGAGAAAAATTACACAGGCATCCGGAACCACATTAATATTTGACGAGATCATTACCGGGTTTAGAATGCATACAGGCGGAGTGCAGGCTATGTTTGGCATCCAGGCCGATTTAGCTACTTATGGGAAGGTAGTTGGTGGTGGCATGTCGGTTGGTGTAATAGCTGGCAAAAAAGATTTTATGGATGCGTTAGATGGTGGTTATTGGCAGTACGGCGATGCATCCATACCTGAGGCTGGTGTTACGTATTTTGCAGGAACATTTGTTCGCCATCCATTAGCATTAGCGAGTACCAAGGCTTCTTTGGAGTATATGAAAGCAAAAGGACCAGCCTTGCAAGAAGGTGTGTCAGCTAAAACCACACATCTTGTTGAGTCTTTAAATATGGTTTGCGAAAGTTATGGTTTGCCATTAGTAATAGTACAATTTGGCTCATTGTGGCGCCTAAAATTTACCCAGGAACTTCCCTACAGTGAATTGCTGGCTAGTTTGATGCGTTTAAAAGGCATATATATTGCTGATCCATTTCCTTGCTTTATAACAGAAGCGCATACAGAGGAAGATATCAGTACTATTATAAAAGTATTTAAATCAAGTGTGGATGAATTGATTGAAGCCGATTTCTTGCCTTCTACCCTAAATAGAGTTGCAAAACAACAAGTGGAAGAAAACGAACCCCCGGTTCCGGGAGCGAAATTAGGTCGTGACCCAAATGGTAAATCTGCATGGTTTATTAGCGATCCTAACCGACCTGGCAAATACCTCCAATTGAATTTTAAAAATTAGATGATGAAAATATCAACTACCAACCATATAGAATTTATTCCGGTAGATTTTGACCCCTTTACAGCAGACGATTTTTTATGTGTGGTTACAGCTATAGAACCTCAAACTGAAATTTTTGCTTCATGCATCCTGGGAGAAGATGATGCCAATTGTTCTTATAACGAATCCATTTCTTTAAAGCTTTTTGGAGTATATAATTATACAGCCATGGAAAAGGCTTTACAAGAGCTTATAAACAGGCATGAAGCGCTTAGAGCCAGTTTTAGTGAAGATGGCAGTATAATGAAAATCAGAAAGGAAACAACTCTCAGTATTTATTCTAACGATATATCAGAACAAAGTAATGAGTCACAAAAAACTTTCATTAGTAAATTTATTCTTAAAGAGGTTCAAACCCCATTTGATTTATTAAATGGACCCTTATTTCGGATTTCACTACTCAAAATAGCAGATTTAGAATACCACTTTACGTTTACTGCACATCATATTATTTGTGATGGTTGGTCACTTGGAATTATACTTCTTGATCTTAGTAAGCTATATTCTTCTTTTGCAAATAATCAGGTGCTAAGGTTGCAGGAAGCGGTGAGGTATAGCGATTATGCGTCAGATCAAAGAAGCTTTGCGCTCACAAAAGACTTTAAGAAAATTGAAGGATACTGGCTGGATCTCTATACGGAAGATGTACCGGTATTGGATTTACCAACCGACTATCCAAGACCTTCTGTACGCACCTTTAGAAGTCAGCGGGATGATTTTAAATTAGATGCGCAAATTGCAAGTTCCATAAAAAAAATTGGCGCAAGAGCAGGCTGCAGTTTTGTAACTACGCTATTAATTGCTTTCGAAATATATCTATATCGTTTAACTGGTCAGAAGAGTATAGTAGTTGGTGTTCCGGCAGCAGGGCAGTCCGTAACAGGAAGCTTTAATCTTGTTGGGCATTGCGTAAACTTGTTACCTATACGGTGTGAGATCGATGAAACTGCATCTTTCTTCAACTTTCTATTGACTCAGAAATCCGTCATATTAGACGCTTACGAAAATCAACCTTTTACTTTTGGAAGCCTTTTAAAAAAGCTGAAAATAAAGCGGGATCCGTCAAGAGTACCCCTTGTTCCCGTACTTTTTAATGTAGATATGGATTTTGATAAGGGTGTGAATTTTTCGGGCCTTAACTATGAACTTAAAAGTAATCCCCGGGTATTCGAAAACTTCGAAATATTTCTTAACCTAAGTGGCTCTGAAAGTGCATTGATGGTTGAATGGTCTTATAATACGCAATTGTATAAGCAATCAACTATCAGGCAATGGATGATTGGTTTTGAACAAATGTTGGTTTCAATTATAGCTAATGAAAAAATATCTATAAAAGACTTGTCGCTTGGCAGTGATACCAAAAACGAGGCAGTAAACTGGCAGGCTCAGTGGAATAAAACAGCCTGCAAGTATCCGGGTAACGTATCGTTGCAAAAGCTTATTACTGCACAAGCAAACTTATATGCGGAAAAAACTGCCATTGAATTTAATGGCGAAAAAATTAGCTATGCTACGCTGGAAGAAAAGTCAAACAGCCTTGCTGCCTTAATACTTGAGTATGGAGTCGCTACCGGAGATAGGATAGGCTTAGCGATTGATCGTTCTGAGAAGACAATCATTTGTCTGTTGGCTATTCTAAAAACAGGCGCAGCGTATGTTCCTCTTGATCCTACTTATCCAAAAGAAAGGGTAGAATTTATGCTTGAAGATTCGTCGGCCAGCCTTTTAATTACTTCCAAAAAATATTCATTAATATATAATACAAAAGTCAGAGAAATTGTTCTTGAAGATATATGGAAAAAGTTGTCAGCTTATCCCGCCCTTGAGCCCGAGATAAAAGTTGAAGGCAATGATCTCGCATACATACTTTATACTTCCGGTTCTACAGGAAAGCCTAAGGGGGTTGAGATTGAACACCATAACCTTGTGAATTTTTTATGCAGTATGCAAAAAATTCTGTCTGTTAAAGATCAGGACTCGTTAATGGCTGTTACAACAATATCATTTGATATATCTGGCATGGAGGTTTATCTTCCCTTATTATCTGGAGCTACGCTTATTTTGGTGGATGGAGAAACAGCTAAAGATAGCAACTTGCTACTTAAGGCTATTAGGTCTGCCAAACCTACAATGATGCAGGCAACGCCTTCCACCTGGCAAATGTTGTTAGAAGTTGGATGGTCAGAACTTACAACCATCCCTGTCCTTTGCTGCGGTGGTGAAGCCATTAAAAAGGATCTTGCAGACAAATTATTACTGCGGTGTAATTCCCTTTTTAATTTATATGGTCCTACTGAAACAACTATATGGTCTACCGCTAAGCGTATCACTTCTGAAGATGAGATTATTACAATCGGGCATCCAATTGACAATACCCAAATATATATTCTTGATGAGCAATTAAGACCCGTTCCGGAAAATGCTGTTGGAGAGATTTTTATTGGAGGTGAAGGCGTAGCCCGAGGATATTGGAACAGAGAGAGTTTAACAAGAGAAAAATTTCTTGGTAATCCTTTCGAAAAAGGTTCAAAAAAGATGTATCGTACAGGTGATCTTGGAAAGTTTTTATCCAATGGAGAAATTCAATGTTTAGGTAGGATAGATCACCAGGTTAAAGTTCGGGGTCATCGTATAGAACTGGAGGAAATAGAACATTGTATATCACAGCAGGAAGGTGTAAGCCAGGTGGTAGTAATGGCCAGGGAAGACCAAAAAGATGACCAGCGGTTAGTAGCTTATGTTGTGCCGGAGAAACATATCCAGCAGACTAACAGTGTAATATCACACCAGAACTGGGAAAGTCTGGATGGAGTAGTTCATGTACCGTATGAATTTAACCAAAAATGCAGACAAGCAATTATGACGTCCTTACCCTCATACATGGCTCCCAATGATATTGTTTTTCTTCAAAAGCTTCCTTTAACACCGAATGGCAAAATAGACCGTAAAAAATTGCCTAAGCCAAATGTACATCAGCAACATTCTTCTGAATTATCAACAACATTAACCACGTCTACAGAAGATATGGTTTCTTGTTTGTGGCAGGAATTATTACGTATCAAAAGGGTGGGACTACATGAAAATTTTTTTGAATTGGGAGGTCATTCGTTAATTGCAATTAAACTCACCAAAGCGTTGGAGAAAAAAACCGGTGTGCAGCTTCCATTAACCAGTTTATTTGAATATCCAACGGTGCACTTGCTTTCTAAAAAAATAGATACGCATTTCAAAATTATAGAAGAAGAAAAGAGCAAAATGAACAGTGTTAATTGGAATTGCCTTGTCCCTATCAAACCTTCCGGCAGTAAACCACCTTTATATGTAGTACATGGTGCAGGGTTAAATGTTTTGTTTCTTCATACGCTTGCGGGTAATATGGATGTTGAACAGCCGGTATATGGCCTGCAGGGATTAGGGCTCAATGGAAAGAATGATATTTCTTATAATAGCGTAGAAGAGATTGCTGCTGCCTATATTAAAGAAATTTTGCTGCAAAATCCAAAAGGTCCTTATGCACTTGCAGGCTTTTCTATGGGAGGATTAATAGCTTTCGAAATGGCAAAACAATTAAAGAGCATTAAAAAAAATGTAACCTTTTTAGGGATGTTAGATGCCTTTACGTATAACTATTCTGAATCACAATCAAAGATGGAGAGAGTAAAGCAAGATGTTGCGTTTAAGATAAGACAACAATTGTATGGATGCTCCTTATTAATAAAACATCCGGAAATGAAGTTTTGGCAATTGAAACACTTTTTCTATAAAAACACACATGCGCTTTATCATTTTTTTAAGTATCACGCTAAAATAGACCCTTCAGATATTTTTTTCCATATCAGCAAATCAAGGAAAAAGTATGTAAAAGCATTAAGAAAATATAGACCTACGCCGTTGAACTGCAGGATTGATTTATTTAAGGCCACTAAGCATCATTATTATATTGATGACTTTGAGTATTTTGGATGGAAGCCTTATGCTCTTAACGGTGTAAATGTTTATCAATTTGATGGCGATCATCACCAACTTTTTGGTCCTCTTGTTGTGCAAAAATTTTCTTTAAGATTGCAGCAAAGGCTGGATGAAAACAATAAAGTGGAAAAATCAAAAGCTTTAATTGAAAACATAAAAGTTTTACGTGCCGTATAAATGATAACTAATATTTTTTGTTCGGAAATAAGCAATCCCATCCTTTGGGAACATAGCTGGCCACTGCTATCATCCATAGATGAAGAAATAAGCATTTGGAAATTTCGCATTTCATCCAATGAGGATAATTTAGACCATTTTAAAAGTTTATTGAATGTATTTGAACTTAAAGTCGCATCTAAATATCATTTTGAAAAGGATTATAACCGTTGCATCTTAGGTAGAGGAATAACAAAAATTCTCCTTGCCTTTTATACTTCTCAAAAACCTAAAGAAATTTTAATAGATTATGAGGAAAACAAAAAACCATTTTTAAGAGATTCAAGCGGTTTTAATTTATCTTTTAATCTTTCACATTCAGAAAACTACATATTAATAGCAGTTGGTAAGGATGAAATTGGTGTTGATATTGAAAAGATGAAAAATTTATTTGAGTATCAGTCACTTATTGACGCCATTTTCACGAAAGAAGAAAAAAACTTCATTACAAAAGCGCCTGAACCTGTTAAAGCCTTCTATTTATTATGGACCCGGAAAGAAGCTCTATTAAAGGCAACAGGAATGGGAATTGTGAATGATCTTAATTGCATTGCTTGCCTTAATGGAGAAAACAAAGTTGACAGCGCTGTTATAGTTTCAAAAAAAGAGTGGCTAATCAAAAGCTTCCAAATTTCAAATAATTATATAGCAAGTGTTGCATACTTGTTAGATAAGCCAATCAATTTTTTTGAATTTTCATTTTGATTAATCTGATTGACAACAACATCCGCTCAAAAGTAACCCGCTTTACAAAAAAAGTGTTGGAGATCTCTATATCCAACCCTTGATCTGCATATACATTTTTATTTCATCTATGGTAGACTGTATCACGTTGTACCCATTTAAATAACCCACTAGAATGGTGAACGCTATCCCGAATAAGGCACCCCATATATGCGCAGAATGATTGATATTGTCAGTACCTTTTTTATCCATAAATGCAGACATAATCAAATACAGAGGTGCAAAAATAAAAGAAGGTATAAAACCATATACTTCAGAGCCTGGAAACAAAAGTAGACCGGCAAAAATAACAGCACTTACTGCACCCGAAGCGCCAAGGCTCCGGTATTGATAATTGTCTATATTTTTAAAGTAGGTGGGTAATAGAGAAACCAATAGTGCACTTACATAAAGCAATAAAAATATCCAACGGCCAGCTTCAGGATTAAAAGATGAAAACACTCGCTCTACTTCCGGGCCAAAGAAAAAGAAAGAAAGCATATTAAAGAAAAGATGCCCCCAGTCCGCATGAATTAATCCGCAACTAAAAAAACGATACCATTGCTTTTGTTTGCTAATAGCAGGAGGATAAAAAATAAGATCATCAACTATTTTTTGATTGCTTAAACCTCCAATAGAAACAAGGACAGTTATGATGATGATAACGAGGGTAATGGAAAGCTGCATGTATAATTTTGTAGTTTAAAATTTTTATTTGAAAGCCTGTCAATATTCCATATTAATCTGCAATCACTAATCTAAAATTATTTCGCACCTCGTATTTTATATTTCGTACCTCGTACTTGTAGATTACTTATGATGGTATTTTTCGTTCCGCAATATAGTGCAGGCTCTGTAAACCTGCTCTGCTAAAATAAGCCGTACCAATTGGTGAGGGAAGGTCAATTGAGATAGAGACCATTTAAATTTTGCCTTTTCCAACACATCATCATGTAAACCAAAAGCCCCGCCAATAAGAAATACAATGTTTTTATGGCTCTCATTTGACCTTAGCCGTAAAAATTGCGCTACTCCTTCTGAACTCAATTCTTTTCCATGTTCATCTAATGCCACCAGATAGTCTTCCACCTTTAAATATTGAAATATTACCTCTGCTTCTTTTTTTCGAAGATCTGTTTCAGTCATCAGTCCTGCATTTTTAGGTGCGGGAATAATTGTCCACTCGACAGGAAAATATCTGGAGATGCGGGTAGTGAAATCTTCTACACCTGCTTTTACAAATGATTCATCCTTTTTTCCAATGGCCCACAGCGATATTTTCATAGGGTTAAAATTATAATTTGGTAAACAATAGTACAGGGCCATAATTTCATATTCATCGGGTAAAGTTCCATTGTTTTAATCACGGGTAACAATTAGGCAAATCATTTGTTATAGAAAGTGGCAAAGAAGAAATTTTATTTTTGGCTATTATAAAAGGTTAGTGTAATGATTGGATATATAAACCGGCAATTTTCAGACACATTGAAGTTTTGTTTCATCACAATTTTTATTTTTTGTAGTTCCTTGCTGAAGGCTCAGAAAAGTAACGTTCAAAGTTTAATATTCAACCAAAGCCGGGATTCAGTAACTATCGCCGCTAATTCAAGCTATTTAAAAGCCTCCTTCTTACGCAAGGCCCTTATGGGGCGCAATTATAGAAAGGAATGGGCAGAGCCGGTTAGTATGCCTTTATTCAATATAAAAAATCAAGGATTTACTCCAAAAGAAAAGGGCGGTGGCCAGCAAACAACTTCACTCAATATGGTTGATGAGAAAGGTAGGAACTGGGTATTAAGATCTGTTGATAAAAAAGTAAAAGATGTTGCTCTTCCCAAAAATTTACGTTTTCCCCTTGCCATTAAATTTCTACAGGAAATGATTTCTGCCTCTCACCCGTATGCGGCTATACCTGTTGGACTTCTTGCACAGGCTTCAGGTATTGCAGCACCGCGACCTGAATTATATTTTGTTCCGGACGATCCAAACCTTGGGGAATTTAGAAACTTTATAAGCAATACAATTTGTTTTTTGGAACAAAAAGAGCCTACGCCAGATGGATCAGAAACAGAGGAAACGGATAAAGTGATGGAAGAAATTATAGAGGAAAATGATCATTTGGTTTTGCAGGAACAGGTTTTAAAAGCACGCCTTTTGGATATGTTTGTTGCTGATTGGGATCGCCACGAAGGTCAATGGAGATGGGGTTCTTTTAAGTCAGGTAGCGAAAAATATTATTATGCTATTCCACGCGACCGCGACCAGGCGTTTTATCAGACTGATGGTTTGCTTCCCAATTTTATTAAAATCTTTGGCATGAAGCATATCAGTAATTTCAAAAACAAAAGCAAGAAGCTAAAGAACTTAAATTTTAAATCGTGGTCGTTTGATAAAACTTTTTTAAATGAATTAGATGCAGCAACATGGGAGAAAGGCATAAAATTGTTTGTGGCTTCATTGCCAGATTCGGTTATAGAAAAAGCTATAAAAAAATTGCCTTTAGAAGTGTATGCCATAAACGGAAAGGATCTTTCCAGGAAACTTATAAGTCGTAGAAACTCACTACTTCAAAATGCCATGAAGTATTATGCATTTATATCAGGCACAGTACATGTATTGGGCACTGCGGAAAGTGAGCTATTTGAAATGAGTGGAAATGATAACAAATTAACTGTAAATGTGTATCGGTACAAAGAACAAAAGAGAGGCAATAAAATATATGAAAGAACTTTTTACCCAAATGAAACAGGCATAGTTTATTTAAACGGGCTTGAAGGAGAAGATAACTTTGTAATAGATGAGCAAACGACAACCCGTATTAAATTAAAAATAAACGGTGGAAAGGGGAGCGATGTTTATGACTTAAAAGGAAAAATGAAAACCACTGTAGAAGATGCCATGAAGGATAATAATAGATTGCTTCAAAAAGGAACTGCAAAAATTCATTTCCGCTAAACCAGCGAAAATGTTTGAAAATCAATGGTATGATTAGCCCCTTAACAACACTTGAATTATCTCTGGTGTTTTCTGCTGAAGGAGTATGGATTTTTCGTTTGTGAGTTGTTTAAATATCTGTTCATTGTAATGGCGGATGGTTAATAAAGTAAGGTTCTTTGTTACCTGCACATCAAATAAATGCGAGGCCGCTATTGCAAAGGGCTCCAGCTTTTCTGGTATGTCATCTACTACACTAAGCAAACTGATAGCAGTAATTTGAGTAAGATTTTGCTTAAATTTTAATTCGTTAAAAAGACGTTCAACTTCTCCCGACAAGCCTTCATTTGTAAAAGAGAAATCTATTGAACTGATTTGGACTAAAGCCTGGTTTTGTTTGTAAACAATAATTGGAGGTAAGCAGCCAATACTTTTATTATGTATGATTGTTCCTTCCTCTTTAGGATTGATAAATGATTTTACATGCAGTGGAATGTTTTTGTTTTGCAAAGGCTTAATGGTTTTAGGATGAATTACCTGGGCGCCATAATAGGCCATTTCAATTACCTCGCGGTAGCTTAATTCCCTGATCCATTGTGCTTCTGTATATAGTTTAGGATCGGCATTCATTACACCTTGTACATCTTTCCAGATCGTCTGGCTTTCTGCATTAAGAAGGTTTGCAAAAACAGCAGCAGTATAATCGCTTCCTTCGCGGCCAAGGGTTGTGCTTTCGTTTTCGTCTGTGGCTCCAATAAAGCCCTGGGTAATCACTACATCATAGTTATTAAAAAGGGCTGGTATCACATTTTGTACACGGGCGTTGGTAAACTCCCAGTCAACTTTTGCATCACGAAAATTATTATCAGTGCGAATAATATCACGGACGTCAACCCATTTGTTTTTTATACCTGCTACATTAAAATAATGACTGATAATACTTGAAGAAAGCAGCTCGCCAATACACACTATCTGGTCGTAATAATAATCAAATTCATGAACTGGCTTATCGTGTAACAGCCATTCTATTTCGGTAAACAGGTCATTCAATTGATCAATTGGTTCATTACATAATTCATTTGCCAGTGTGAGGTGTGTGTTTTTTATATGCTCAAAAAGCTTTAAGGCTAGTGTGTTTTC
Source organism: Chitinophagaceae bacterium (assembly GCA_043763635.1). Classification (GTDB taxonomy): domain Bacteria; phylum Bacteroidota; class Bacteroidia; order Chitinophagales; family Chitinophagaceae; genus Flavisolibacter. The sequence continues at coordinate 99,730 of JAYULK010000059.1, read as the reverse complement.
TTTAGCATAAAATACCTTTACTACTTCTTCCAGGGCATTAGTTGTTTTGCCCATTGCAGAAATAACCACAATAATTTTTTCTCCCTTATAGGTTTTAATGATAGAGCCTACATTTATTATCCTTTCTGTTGTACTAATTGAAGCCCCCCCAAATTTAAAAACCTTCATAGCTCTTTTTTGTTCTTTAAAAATAGCAAGGAGAGAGAATGTAAAATGAAAAATTTGGAATTAAAGAAATTGGAGCTTGTATTAGTGTGGCGATCTTGCCTGTTTTTTGGAGTACCATCGTTCAAGCAAACCTTTTAATTGGCCAAATTTTTTTAGAGAGCGGAAAAAGGTTGCATGTTTACTGTATTAGCAACTTAAAGCATAAGCCAGTTTATCAACAGCTTATAATGCAGGGCTGTGGAAAAGCAAATTCCTGTATACAATAAGGATTTTCCGTCTTTCGATAAATGGATAGATGAATTTCTTCCTCCTGATTAGAAGAGCGAATTTGCGAGGCGCATAACAAATGAAGCTTTCCAGACAGGCACCACGGTGAAGCATCGGTTTTACAGAACTTCTTCAGCATACTAAGGTTTAGGGATTGCTTTTAGATAACTAATCTGGTAAAACATCTAAATTTTTGATTTCTGATTTATATTCCTTTGGAAGAATGATTGATTTTAATAACCAATCTAATTTAATTTTTCTACTCAGCTTATAAGAGTAAAGAAGTGGAATGATAATCCCCGGACGGCTAAAATTTAATAGCTTACTAACTATTGGCGGAACAACCAGCTTTTGTCCTTCACATAATAAATTGTAACGCACAGGGCCAAGGTGTTTGCGGTATTGTTTATATAAATCTATCGTATAGTCTGATCTCAACAGATCATTTTGCAAATGGTGCTGGCGCATAACTAGCCATTCCCTATAACTGGTAGGTAAGCCATTTATTTTCATCCGGGCGCCTACCCTGTAAAACACATCAAAAACTTCTTCTTTTTCACCCTCTGAAAGTTTTCTTTCCAACACTTCAAAAGAAGCAATTGCATAATAGATCAGCATGAAAAGAACATCTCTGTAAGCCCAGTCAGGAATTGTGGCTCCCCTGTTTTTTTCTACACCCGAATGAATAGCCCGCATCTTATCAATTGCTTTGTTAGCATCTTCTGTAGAAGAAAAAACAATGCGCCTCGCATAGGCAACAGTAGAAAACAAGCGCCCCAACGGATCAGAGGGAAGACGGCCTGTAAAGTAAAGCCAGTCCACAGCTTTGTTTAATGCAAACTCTGCTGATGCGCCGGCGAAAATAAAAAGTATCATATCTCCTTTACCCCATATTTTCCGTACAATAGATTCTTTTGATACAAAAAGTTCCATAGTTTATAGAAATGCTTTTAAACAAAATTCATTCTGTCACAACTTAATAATATTCTAAACATCATTTTTTAGATTTTAAACCCTCTGAAACATTAATATTTTTACGGTTACTAACAGTTGGCCAAGGTGCCTCATGGTATGTTCCGCAGCATGAACATATAATCCTAAAACCGTAGAGGCTATTTGCGCCCTTCCTACTAACCTTGTTTCTGTGAGTACGGTGTCATCGGTAGTGCTAAGTTGTTGAATAGCTTTTTCAACCTGGTCATTAAAGGCATTAACCAGCGTTTGCAAAGAAGAAGTGAAAGCAGCTTCTGACTTTAAGTACTCTAGTTGCTCATCTGTTAAAGCGCTGCCTTTGGCATAAGTAAATAAGCGGTCTAAAACACCTTTTAAATGCAGCAGGTGAAAACCTGGAGAAGCTAAGCCTGCAGGCTTTTCCCATAATAGAGTTTCCGGAAAATCCTGCAATATTTCATTTAGTTCTTCTCTTGCTTGTAACAGGCAATGCGCTACGGGTTGTAATACTAAAGGCACACCAGGTAAGGCTCCTCTTAACCATACCTCGGGTAATTTTGCTGCTGGCATAAAAAATATTTTGAGAGTATAAAATCAACTTGTCTTTGTATAAAAACAATTGTTTAAGTAAACTTTTTTTTGAATACTAAAGTTTTAAACACTCTTTAGCCCTTTGGGCATTGGCAAGGTAATTGAAACGCGAAGAGTAAACACTTTTAAACATGTAACTTATGGCAACAAACTTAAACCCCGAACATAAAGAGGGACCTGTAGCTAAAGCTATAGAAGAGCAAACAGCAAAAATACCATCTGATGTTTTTTTATGGGCAGCTCTTGGAGCTATGGCTGTGTCTGCTGCCTTGCAGATTGCAGGGCAAAAACACAAGAGCCTTTTTATTGGTCAATGGCCGGCACCTTTCTTATTGCTGGGTCTTTACAATAAATTAGTAAAGCTTGAAGGGCATGATTAAAAACTAAAAAAGGAGGTATTCATTTACCTCTTTTTTTTTACATAGCTTCATAATATGACACACCGCCCTGGCATTTTTCCAACGTTTTTTATCTCTGGATTTGAATGTTCTACGTTTTTATGGAAAGATAAAAAACGACGCAACCTGATACAGGAAACGCAGCATGACCAATTTGCTTTTAAGGATTATGAAATGCTTCGGTTGCTTGGTATTGCAGTGTCCCGCGAAGGCATTCCCTGGCCACTTGTAGATAAAGGGGACAGCTACGACTTTTCCTGCATTGATCCAATGATTGAAGCAATGAATCATCATAAAATTCTCCCTATATGGGACCTTTGTCATTATGGTTATCCTGATGACCTGGACCCATTTACTGATTCGTTTGTCCATCGCTTTAGGGCTTATTGTAAAGCTGCCGCTGAATACGTAATGCCAAAACTGCATGGCCCTTATTATTTCACACCCATTAACGAGATTACGTTTTTTTCTTTTTGCGGAGGTGAATGGGGTTGGGTGGCCCCTTACAAAAACACGAAAGAAGACCGTTTTCAATTTCGCAAAATACTTTGCAAAGCTGCTATTGAAGGAGTTAAGGCGATCAGGGAGGTTCTTCCTGAAGCACGTATGATTCACATGGATCCACTGGTGCAGGTAGTGCCTCCGAGAGACAGGCCGGATCAACAGGCAGCAGCAGATCATGAAACATATATAGATACATTTTTAGCCTGGGATATTTTATACGGAAAAGAGCATCCTGAATTAGGTGGCTCGCCGGAGATATTGGATATAGTGGGTGCTAACAATTATTCTTTTGGACAAATGGAATACAGGGAGCATGGTCCTCATCAGGCACTTGATCCTCATGATGACCGTATAAAATCTTTGTGTGAATTAATGAAGGGTGTGTGGGAACGTTATCACCGGCCAATGATTATTAGCGAAACAAGCGGGATGGGGGAGGGACGGGCTGCGTGGTTAAAGGATGTTATGGAAGAATCGTTAGCTGCTGTAGAGCAGGGGATGGATCTTCATGGCATTTGTTTATTTCCTGCCGTTGATATGCAGGATTGGCATACAGGCAAATGGCTGAACAATGGAATATGCGATTTGATACAGGAGGGTAATGTGTTGCGGCGTGTGCTGTACCAGCCTTATGTGGATGAATTAAGAAGATGGCAAAAAGAATTGAACAGGGTAACTGTGTTGGACGAAGATCCTTTTAGCGATCCTGTAGAGTTGCAGGATGTAATAGAGGCATCAAAGCGGCTTCAAAAGCAACCTGATAAAAATTGGTCGTGAATGTGAGGTAAAAGTATCAGGTGTCAGGTAACAGTAACTGCTCATACCTCACACCCCATACCTTCATCCCCCCTAAAACGAACTGCGCATATACTTTAATAAGTTCGTTGGTTTCATTCCTCCGGGAACAATCATTCTTCTGATGGTATAAATAGGGTTATCCTCTTTGCGTTTGTCTGTTAATTGAAAAGCAGCTTTGGTGTCACGCTTTTTCAACTCTGCAATTGCTGTGTCTCCCCATAAGCCAAAAGGATAAGCAAAATAATTTACCGGGTGTCCGATAATTGATTCAAGTTTTTGCTTTGGTTTGTCTATCTGGTTTACCCATTCCGTAGCGGGAAGCTTTTTTAAATTCTGATGATCCCATGTATGGCTCCCTATAAGGTGCCCTGTACTATCCAAAGTTTTAATTTGCTGTGACGACATATAGTTTGGTTTGCCAATAGCAATCGTCATAATAAAAAAGGCGCCCTTAAAATTATATTTTTTCATCTCTTCTGCAGCTACGGTGTAATGTTCTACTCTTGTATCATCAAAAGTGAGCATTACAGGTTTTTCTGGCAGTGGAGCATCGTAAACAAGATAATTGTAAAGCTCTTCTGGTAAGATCGTATGATAGCCGCTATCCGCAAGTATTTTTAATTGTGCATTAAAAGCATCTATACTAACCGTATAAAGCGCAGGCGCTACCTTATTAGTAATATGGTGATAACATAAAATAGGAACTTGCTTTTTGGCAATTATGGTAGCATTATTAGCCTTATTCTTTTGGGCTGGTGTAGCCGAAACCGAATCTTTGGTATTGCTGTTAGCTGTCGAATCCTGGACTGAAGGTTTTGCTGGTTCGGAGGAGCATGAAGAAAGAAGGTTAATTGAAAGAGAGAGCAGAATTATATAAAGGTTTTTCATCGGGTGCAAATGTAATATACTTGCGATGCAAAAAAAACTTTAGCGTAACTGTTTTTTTATAAAACCTGCCTTCACAATTAACGGGCACACATTTGCAGCATTACCTGTACTATATGCAGAAGATCCCTGTACAACGTGGGCTTTCTAAAAAAAGTGCAATCATTGTCTTTACATAGTTTCATATCTTCTTCCCTTGAAGAAGTTGTAAAAACCATAGTGGGAATGTGCTGAAAAGCAGGTGCCTTTTTCAGCCATTGAAGCGTTTCTTTTCCATTCATTAACGGCATGTTTAAGTCCAGTACAATAAGCGAGGGAAGTTCATTTTCATGCTCCTGTAAGTAGGAAATTACTTCAAAACCATTTTTGGCTTGCACTAATGAATATTTATCTGTTTGTTGCGAAATGGCATCTTTCAATATGTCAAAATCGTCAGTATCATCTTCAGCGTAAAGTATATAAGGAGATGTAGAAATAATTTCCATAAAAGCGTGCCGTGTTTCAATGGTAAAGCGTAGGCACTTCTTTACATCAGTTGAAACAAATAGTTACTCCATTATTTATAAAAGATTATGCCACACTAAATATAAGCGCCTTATTGTTGAACAAACTTAAAAACAAAAGACTGCATCCGGCAGTCTTTAAGTCTTGTAAAGGGGTTAGGTGATAGTTCTGGTTTTCCGTTGCAGTTATGTTCTGGTTACGACCTTTAATCAAAATAAAAGAAAGGGTACTGATTTTTCGTTGGATATTGTTGATTGCATAACAAACATACTGTACTGCTTTTCCAGTAATTTTTCTCTTAGTTTAAATATGCTAATGCCTCGTTCAAATGCAATAAATAAGCGATTAGAACATAGCATGGCATGGTATGCAATAGCTTTTCACTTTTTGTGCAGCCCTGCATGCTTTTTGCTTTTAAGAAATAATAAAGAAGGGATATGAATTGGATAGACCTGGTTTTGCTGATGATAGTTGTAGTTTCGATATGGAGCGGTTGGAACAAAGGATTTATCACCGGCATGCTGGATCTGGCAGGATGGATTGGCTCTGTTTTAATTGGCTTGTACTTTTACAGGTACATGGCAAATTTTATAGAACGCATATTTTCCATTGGCGTTTACACATACCCGCTTGCTTTTATTTTAACGATCATACTTGCCCGTATTCTTCTGTCAATTATTACCAACCGCATTGTTTACACTACTCCACAAGAAACGCATACCAGCACAGCCAACAAGTTTTTGGGCATTATACCCGGCGGTGTAAATGGGTTTATCTATGCTGCACTAGCGGCCGCCTTGCTTTTATCTTTCCCTTTATCAGATGCAGTTTCTGCTGCTACTAAAAAAAGCAAAGTAGCAGCTCCGCTGGCTATGCATGTTGAGTGGCTTGATGAAAAAGTTTCTCCCATTTTTGATAAGGCTGTTAATAAATCAATGAACCAGATAACGCTTCATCCCAAGTCTGATGAAACCGTTATTCTTCCTTTTAAAGTAACAACAGCTACACCACGGCCAGACCTTGAAGCAGAAATGCTTGTGTTAGTAAACAAAGAAAGAAGACAAGAAGGATTAGGGGCATTGTTGCCTGATAGCGAATTATTAAAAGTAGCAAGGAGCCACTCGCAGGATATGTTTGTACGCGGTTATTTTTCGCATTTTAGTCCCGAAGGGAAAGCTTCTTCTGATAGAATAAGAGAAGCAGGTATCCGTTTCCTAATTGCTGGTGAAAACCTTGCTCTTGGCCAAACGCTAAATATTTGTCATAGTGGTCTAATGAACTCTCCGGGACATAGAGCTAATATTTTAGAGAAACGATACGGAAGAGTTGGCATTGGAATAATAGACGGAGGCAGAAGGGGCTTGATGGTTACGCAAAATTTTAAAAACTAGTGTTGGTTAAGCGTACATGTTGGGATAATCATGGTAACATTCTTCAATCATCTTTGTATTATAGTATCACAATTCAGTAATAACAAAATAGCTAACAAAATTTAAATGGAGCTTCGGGTCATACCATTTGCATTGTCCAACAGTCCCAGGTATTAATGCTACAATGAACTAAACGGCTATCTGTCCCTTAAGATAATTTTCAATCATACCGCAGGAAAGCAAGAAGGGTTTTGAGGTAATACTAACATCCATTTCATTACCGGTAATAGTATAGGTTCCGGCAATACTATTGCCGAAAACAGACACATCAAACGATCCTTTGCTTGTATCACCTGAAAAATTTCCATTCTGACTTTGTACTGCTTTTTGCGCTTTTAGAAAAACTTCTTCTGCCGAACCTGCGAAAGGAATTTTAAAATTACATGCTGCCATGTTTCAAAAATAAGATTTAGTTGATTTATGTGGAAGGCTAATACAATTAAAAAAGAGCTAGTGACAGTGAAATTATTGCTACCGCTGTAGTATCCGCTCTTATCCATTTATGCAACATCTGGCCGTTGGTTCCATCTGTCATTCACCACAATTTTCTGTTAACCTGTTGTATCAAAACAACTATTCCTAAACTTTTTGCGACTTTTATAAAAATGCGTTCGTGAAAAAAGGAATATTGATATGCATACTTGTACTCATTGGTCAATTTTGCTTTGCTCAAAAAGTGGAGGATATATACTTTAATTTATACACTGATAGCCTTAAAAAAGGTTTTTATAACTATATAAATGTTGATGCAAAATTAGCTGATGGAACATGGAGTCCTTTAGACTCAACGCAGATAGTATTTTCTGCAAATACAGGAAGGTTTAAAGGCAATGATCTTTTTATTGACAGTGCTTACACAGGCGATAAGGTTATTGTAAAAGCTATTCTTAAAAGCAATCCTTCTTTATCCAAAGACATAGTTATCTACATAAGAAAAAGGCCCTTTACAGAGCCTTTAAAATCTTCAGAAGAAGTATTGGAAGAATTAAGATCGAGGTCAAAAAAAGATAAAAAATAGCCTACATTTTTTTTGCATCTTCTAAAAACTTTGCCAGGCCAATATCGGTAAGCGGGTGTTTTAATAGACCCAAAATAGATTCCAACGGACATGTACATACATGGGCACCTGCTTCAGCACAGGCAATGATATGATTGGCATTACGGATGGAGGCCGCCAGTATTTCAGCCTTAAATCCTTGTATTGAATATATCTGGGCAATTTGCGCTATTAGTTGCACGCCATCCCAACCACTATCGTCAATGCGACCAATAAAAGGCGATACATAACTTGCACCGGCTTTAGCGGCGAGGATTGCCTGCCCTGCAGAAAAGATCAATGTACAATTGGTGCGAATACCATTATCGCTAAACCATTTTATAGCTTTAATGCCATCTTTTATCATCGGCACTTTTACCACAATATTTGGGTGAATAGAAGCTAATTTTTTTCCTTCTTCTATGATGGTTGTAACATCAGTAGACAACACTTCGGCGCTTATATCGCCATCTACCAATTCGCAGATTGTTTTATAATGTTGGTCAATAGCTTCCTGGCCTTTAATACCTTCCTTAGCCATTAAAGATGGATTGGTGGTAACACCGTCAAGTATGCCTAATTCGTTTGCTTCTTTTATTTGTGCAAGATTAGCTGTATCAATAAAAAACTTCATGATAAATAATTAAGGCCACAAATATAGATGAAATAGAACGCTGGCGGTTAGCTGATTGGCGTAGAGAAGAATGGTAATCGAAGAAAGATAAAAATGGCAGGCTTATTACATCGCACCGCTACAACCACCTACCCTTGCTATCTTCCGATCCTGGGGGAGTTCAGCAGGAGCTGGCCGTGTAAGACCTGCCGGGGCAAATATAGGAAGTTTTTGCTCATCCTCTTATCCTTCTCCAGCAGAGCTAGAGAAGGAGGCCGTAGACTAAAACATTTTTTATCTATTGCATTAACAGCTCACTGTCAAATTTTTGTTCATTAGGTACCTACTTCCGAGCCCGGGCCCTGCGAATGATAAGTCATTCAATAAAGCATCACGCTTCTCCACCAAACTGTTTAATTGTTTTCAAAAAGAATGTTTGCTCTTCAGGGCTGTGTGCTGTTCCCTCTCCATCTTTGCTGGAAGGGGCCAGGGTGAGGTCCCAAAAAAAATTTGTCTATTTTCAATCATCCCTTATTTTTGCGCCACAATCATGACATTATTTGCACATACACATCATGCACATACTTCTTCAAAGAGGTAAGCCGCTGATGAATATGCATACATATAATTAAGGCTTACCAATTGGTAAGCCTTTTTAATTTTATAAAATGAACCTTAAAATCGGTATTCAGAAATCAGGCAGGCTGCACGAAGATTCTATTAAACTATTAAACGATTGTGGCATTGGTTTAAAGAATGGACATAACCAGTTAAAAAGTGTAGCTGATAACTTTCCTATCGAAGCTTATTTTCTTCGCGATGATGATATTCCGCAATATGTGGAAGATGGCGTGGCGCATATTGGTATCGTTGGTGAGAATGTAATGTTCGAAAAAAACAAAGCAGTGGATGTAGTGGAGCAGCTTGGTTTTGGCAAATGCCGCTTATCTATTGCAGTTAAAAAAACCGATAGTTATTCTGATGCCTCTTTTCTTCAAGGAAAAAAAATTGCCACAAGCTACCCGGTTATTACACAAAAGTTTCTTGACGAAAATAAAATAGAGGCAGAGATTCATGAAATAAGCGGCTCTGTAGAACTGGCGCCTGGCATAGGTTTGGCCGATGTAGTTTGCGACCTTGTTAGCAGTGGTTCTACTTTATTTATGAATGGCCTGCAGGAAGTAGAAACAATTTTGCAAAGTCAGGCAGTAATGATTCGTACGAAAACACTTGATGCTTCTTTGCAAAAGACACTTGATCAATTGCTATTTCGTATCAGGGCGGTGCGAAAAGCAAAGAAAAATAAGTACGTGTTATTAAATGCGCCTAACTCCTCGTTAGATAAAATTATTAGCCTTTTGCCGGGCATGCGTAGCCCAACTGTTTTGCCCTTGGCAGAATCTGGCTGGAGTTCGGTGCATAGTGTGATTAGTGAAAATGAATTCTGGGAAAAAATTGAGCAACTGAAAGAGGCAGGTGCAGAAGGCATTTTAGTAATTCCTATTGAAAAGATGATTAGTTGATGGATAACGCTAAATGCTGAATGCTCATACCTCACACCTGATACCTCAAAACCTCAAACCTTACACCTCCATGCAAATCATAAAACATCCTCCTAAAAAAGACTGGCCGGCTTTATTGCAGCGCCCTTATTATGATAATGCATCTGTGTTAGATTCGGTACAAAACATTTTAAAAACAGTAAAAGAGGGTGGCGACAATGCTTTGCGGCAACTAACCAAACAATTTGACGGAATTGATCTGAATGAGCTAATAACAAGTAATGAGGAAATTATTGCTTCAGAAAATTTGATAGCGCCAGAATTAAAAGCAGCCATTCAACAAGCGAAAAAAAATATTTCAAAGTTCCATGCTGCGCAGCTACAAAAAGCAGAAGTTATTGAAACAATTCCAGGTGTGCAATGCTGGCGAAAAAGCATTGGCATTGACCGGGTTGGTTTATATATTCCCGGGGGCACCGCTCCTTTATTTTCTACTGTATTAATGCTTGCCATTCCTGCGGCATTGGCCGGTTGTAAAGAGATCATACTATGTACGCCAGCTCGTAAAGATGGAACGGTACATCCGGCAGTTTTATATGCTGCAAAAGAATGTGGCGTTAATAAAATTTATAAAATTGGTGGCGCCCAGGCAATAGCAGCCATGGCTTATGGTACAGAAACTCTTCCTTCTGTATATAAAATCTTTGGCCCGGGAAATCAATATGTAACAGCAGCAAAACAACTAGTGCAAGTAGAGGGTGTGGCTATTGATATGCCTGCAGGCCCAAGCGAAGTATGTGTGCTTGCCGATGAAACAGCTAACCCCGTTTTTATTGCAGCCGACCTTTTATCGCAGGCGGAGCATGGAGCCGATAGCCAGGTATTGCTCGTATGTACATCAGAAGATATAGTTACAAAAACATTGGCGCAGATTCAAAAACAGGTAGAAGAATTGCCAAGAAAACAAATTACTATCAAAGCGCTTAATAACAGCAAAGCCATTATTGTTGATAATATAATTGATGGTGTAAGTCTTGTAAACGATTATGCCGCTGAGCACCTGATTATTAACTGCCAGTTTGCCGACAGCATCTCAGAACAGATTACGAATGCGGGTTCAGTTTTTATTGGCAATTATTCACCCGAAAGCGTAGGCGATTATGCAAGTGGCACCAATCATACCTTGCCCACCAATGGGTTTGCCAGAACATATAGCGGAGTAAGTGTAGATAGCTTTGTAAAAAAGATCACATTTCAAAAACTAAGTGCGGAAGGCCTGCATTCAATAGCGGACACTGTGATTAAAATGGCAGAAGCAGAAGGTCTGCAAGCACATGCAAATGCCGTGAGGAAGCGGCAGGTTAATTGAGCAATAAGTAAGCAAATCATTAAATGATTCTTCAATTGTGGTTATGTATAAAATACAGTTGGTTGCAAAAGACGAAATGTATTCCATTATTCCTCTTTTGGAAATATTAAGCAATAAGATTGAAGAGCAGGTTTTAAAAAGCAGGCTTGATGAGATGGTGAAGATTGGATATGAATGTGTAGGAGTATATGATAATGATAAATTGATTGGGATTTCAGGACTCTGGACGCTTGTAAAGTATTATGTTGGCAAACACATAGAGCCTGACAATGTAGTGGTTCATCCCGATTATAGGGGAAAAGGAGTTGGAGAGCAGATGATGAAATGGATATATGAATACGCCAAAGCAAAAGGCTGTACAGCTGTTGAGTTGATTTGTTACGTTACAAACAACCCAGGGCAAAAGTTTTGGCTGAATGAGGAATTCAAAATATTAGGATTTCACAATCAGAAATTATTGTAGGGCAGTTTGATTGAAGAATTAAAAAGAACAAAGATGTTTGATCTTGAAAAAATAACCCGGGAAAATATTAAAAGCCTAAAGCCTTATTCCACTGCAAGAGATGAATTTAAAGGCGAGGCGAAAATATACCTGGATGCTAATGAAAACAGTTTTGGGTCGCCGCTTACAAAATGGTATAACCGTTATCCCGATCCGATGCAATTGAAGTTGAAAAAAAAGATTGCCGACATTAAGGCTGTTGACCCGGAAAACATTTTGTTAGGTAATGGGAGCGATGAATGTATTGATCTTTTAATCAGGGCTTTTTGTGAACCGAAAAAGGATATTATTATTATTTGTCCACCAACTTATGGCATGTATGAAGTATGTGCTAACATTAATAATGTTGGAATAAAAGAAGTTCCGCTAACAACAAATTTTCAATTGGACCTTGAAAGGCTGGAGGAAGCCATAGATGAGCATACAAAGATGATTTTTTTATGTTCGCCTAATAATCCTACAGCAAACAGCCTTCTAAGAGAAGATGTTGAAATGATCTTAAACAATTTCGATGGCCTTGTAGTAATAGATGAAGCCTATATAAACTTTAGCCGGCAGCGTACATTTAGCGCCGACCTTGCCGATTATCCCAATCTTGTGGTGATGCAAACATTTTCAAAAGCCTGGGGACTTGCCGGCCTTCGTTTGGGAATGACTATTGCGTCAAAAGAGATTATTACCGTATTAAATAAAATCAAGCCTCCTTATAACATTAACCAGTGCACGCAGGATTTAGCTATCAAGGCTTTGGATAATCTTGAAGACGTAAATGGAATGATATTGGAAATTGTGAAAGAAAGGGATCAGTTAGGTTATACTTTATTGCAAATTCCATTTGTATTGGAAGTATATCCTTCTGATACAAATTTTATACTGGTGCGTGTACAAGATGCAGTGTCTGTTTATAATTATTTAAGGGATAACGGCATTGTAGTTCGTAACCGCAACAATGTGATTTTATGCGAAGGCTGCCTGCGCATAACTGTAGGAACAGAAAAAGAAAATCGTGTATTAATTGATACATTGGGAAGTTTTAAATAGGGCGTAAATTGGGCCTCCATTCAAACAAATCAAATGAACAAAATAAGCTATTTTATTTTTTGCATGCTTATCGTAACATGTAATGCTACCAATGGATATGCACAACCCAGTGCAGCTAAAAAGGATTTTACTTTACCACCAGGCTTTACCTATAGCGTTATTGGCAAAAGCTTAAACCGTGCCCGCCATATTGTGGTTAATAGCAATGGTGATGTATATGTAAAGCTTGCCCGGGTAAAAGGGGGCAAAGGAATTATCAGGTTACGTGATCTTAACAAGGATGGAAAGATTGATGACACCACCGGTTTTGGCAATTATGGCGGTACCGGAATAGCTATTAAAAACGGGTACTTATATGCTGCATCTAACACAACCGTTTATAGGTATAAGCTTAATAATAATGAGCCAGATACAACCAGCCCTGAAGTTATTGTTACTGGTTTAGTTGATGCGGGAACACATAACACCAAGTCCATTGCATTAGATAATGCCGGCAACATCTATGTAAGCATTGGCGCTCCTTCTAATGTGTGCCAGGGTGCAGACAGGCAAACCGGCGCACCAGGACAAGATCCTTGTCCTTTGCTGGAAAAAACAGGTGGCATCTGGCAATTTAAAGCAGACAAGCAAAATCAATCGTACCCGGAAGGGATACGTTATGCCACCGGTATTAGAAATATTGTTGGATTAGATTGGAATAACAGCACCAATACTTTATTTGCTATGCAGCATGGTCGTGATGGTTTGCAGGATTATCATTTTTTTCCTGATTCTGTTAGCGTTGAACTACCGGCAGAAGAAATGTTGGAAATTAAAAAATCCGGAGACGATTTTGGATGGCCTTACTGTTTTTATAACCAGTTTGCCAGAAAAAAAATGTTGAATCCTGAGTATGGTGGTTATGGAAAAAAGGTTGGCCGTTGCGATGGCATTACTCTTCCTGCAGCAGCATATCCTGGCCACATGGCCCCTAATGGATTGTTGTTTTATACGGGTGATCAATTTCCTGCAAAATACAAGAACGGAGCTTTCATTGCATTTCATGGATCATGGAATCGTGCGCCGTTAACACAGAAAGGGTTTTTTGTGGTTTTTCAACCATTTAAAGATGGGAAGCCTAATGGTAAATACGAGGTTTTTGCATCAGGCTTTGCTGGTAGCAATGCAATTGTTTCTCCGGGAGACGCGGTGTATCGTCCATGTGGATTGGCACAAGGTCCCGACGGATCATTATACATTACTGATGATGTAAAAGGTATGGTTTGGAAAGTAAATCATAAACGGAAATAGTGCTTATGAAAATTCTAGTCTTTTTATTATTACTCTTACCAGTTGCGTTAATGGCGCAAACAAAAAAGACAGTGGTAAAAAAGACCACAATAAAAAAAATTACTACAACATCAAATAACGCCTTGCAATCTTCCGTTGCCCGTGGCAAGACTGTGTATGCCACCAACTGTTTAGTGTGTCACCAGGCGAATGGTTCTGGTGTTCCGAATTTAAATCCTCCATTAAAACAAACCTCCTGGGTTTTAGGAAGCCAGGAGGTTTTAATCAGCCAGGTTTTAAAGGGTTCAAAAGGAACAGTTGAAATTAATGGTGACCGGTTTGAAAATGCCATGCCGGCGCAGGCACATTTAACTGATCAACAGATAGCAGACGTACTTAGTTATATAAGAAATAGTTTTGGAAACAAGGCAAGCATAGTAACCCCTGCGGAAGTAAAGATGGTTCGGGCTAAAGAAAAATAAAGATGAAAAAAGTATTGTTTATAGACAGGGATGGAACCTTAATAAAAGAGTACCCACCTACTTACCAGATTGATTCTTTTAGTAAGGTAATTTTTTATCCGCATGTATTTAAATACATGACAAAAATTGCAGAGGAACTGGATTATGAACTAGTGCTTGTTAGCAACCAGGATGGACTTGGAACTGATAAATTTTCTGAAGAAAGGTTTTGGCCTCCGCATAATTTAATAATGAGTTCTTTTGCTAATGAAGGAGTAAGTTTTTCATCAGAACATATAGACAGGAGCTATCCTGAAGAAAATTTGCCAACCCGTAAACCGGGCATTGGGATGTTTACACAATACATTAATAATCCTGCCTACGATCTGCAACATTCTTTTGTTATTGGTGATAGGATCACTGATGTACAGCTGGCAAAAAACCTGGGTTGCAAAGCAATCTGGATTAATAATGATCCTAATCTTGGTGGTGCTGAAATAACGGACCAGCAGGATGAATTAAACGAGGTAGTTGCCTTAGAAACTACGAGCTGGAAGGATATTTATGAGTTTTTAAAATTGGGTATACGTATTGTTGAGCACACAAGGACTACCAATGAAACCAGCATAAGGATTGAGTTGAATTTGGATGGTAAGGGTAAAGGAAATATTCATACGGGCCTCGGATTCTTCGATCACATGCTCGACCAGATTGCACGCCATGGTATGATTGATTTAAAAATTGAAGCGAGAGGTGATCTACATATTGATGAACACCATACTATAGAAGATACAGGCATTGCGTTAGGAGAAGCATTTAGCCAGGCATTGGGCAACAAACGAAGTATAGAACGTTATGGTTTTGCTTTGCCAATGGATGAAGCAGAAGCCAAAGTGCTCATAGATTTTGGTGGCCGCAACTGGATCGTGTGGAACGCCGACTTCAGCCGTGAAAAAGTAGGAGATATGCCCACGGAAATGTTTTTCCATTTTTTTCAATCGTTTTCCGATGCGGCTAAATGCAATTTAAATATTGAATGCCGTGGAGACAATGAACACCATAAAATCGAGGCGATTTTTAAGGCGTTTGCAAAGGCAATCAAGATGGCAGTAAAAAGAGATGCTTCAAGTAACGAATTGCCGTCCACGAAGGGCCTGCTATAACGCAAAGCCAAGCATAAGATATATTTTCGGCAGTATGAAATTCATAGTGCAGCATGATTAAGAATCTGTGATCTTACAAAGTGTATTACCTGGTAGGACATAAGAATGTGGGTTCAACAGAAGCTTATTAACCAAATGTGATAAACGAACTGCAAGCTGATGTAAGAAAGTTACCTCTATGATGATGTAAACCCTTACCCTTTATATTTACAAAGTCAAAATAGCTGCAATGGCAAAGAAAGAATTACAGGCACTCGTAGAGGAGCAAAAAATACTGAATCATATTTATGTAGTGCGAGACCAGAAGATCATGCTTGATGAAGACCTGGCAGAAATGTACAGAGTGGAAACAAGGCGTTTAAATGAGCAGGTAAAAAGAAACAGCAAAAGGTTCCCCAAAGACTTTATGTTTATTCTTACGGCAAAAGAATATGAAAACTTGAAGTCGCAAAATGCGACATCAAGAAGCTGGGGTGGTAGAAGGAAACTGCCGAGTGCATTTACAGAACAAGGCGTGGCCATGTTGTCAAGTGTTTTAAACAGCGATGTAGCCATCGAAGTAAATATCCGGATCATCAGAGTTTTTACAAGGCTTCGGGAGTATGCCTTGACACACAAGGAAATTTTAGTACACTTGGGCAAACTGGAAAAAGAGGTTAAGGGCAATAGCAAGGACATTGAAAATATTTTTATGGTGCTGAAAGAGTTGGTAGAAAAACACAGAAATCCACCTGCAAGAAATAAAATAGGGTTTAAGAATTACGATTAGCTCACCGCACTGAATCTATGGTACCCGTTCTGCTTGTGGAGAAGACTTTAAACTTACTTCTATTATTTTAACAAAACAGGATACGTTAGTGCAACATGCTGGATGATAATGAAAGAACGAAGTATGCATACGGTTCAATTAAAGGTGTAAAAGTTAAGCGGCTATTTAGGAACACGATATATACAAATCAGAATCTGTAAGAACGGTAATTAAACAACACATTTTCAAATTTAAATTAGACCATTCCTTCATCTTTTCAATCCACCCCAATCCTCGTTCAGATCATTTCACCCGGGTCCAAATATCCGTTTTCCCCATCAAAGAAAAACCAATGTAACCGCGTAATGCAAGCGTATTGCTGTTTTTCAATTTTATATAAGCATCATATTCTTTTCCTACTGATGTATCATAAATAACACCATCTGTCCATTCGCCTTTTTTATACACAAAATCTTTCAGCAACAAAGTGCCTATAATTGGTTTATTCCGCATTGCCGGATTAGGATTCTTCCTGTCCAGTTGTACTTCTCCACTCGCTTCCTTTGGATTTCTTAGCCACAGAATTTTGCCATAATACTTCCCGTTCTGTTTAAATATCTGGATGTGTCCTTTACCGCCGCCAGCGATCCAAACACCAATAATGGCATCAGGGTTTTCTTTTGTAATAGCTGATGCAGCAGTTATAATTAGGAATGAAAAAAATAAAAGAATGTGTTTCATAAGTTACTATTTGAAATGATGCTTTATCCTGCATTGCCCTTTCGCTCAATATTAAACTAGGCAATTCTTTCTAAACGGCAAATTCTATGCTATGGAAACGGAATTATCCCTTCTTTATTTGGAATATATTTTTGCTCGTTTTATCATTTTTCATCAACCTTCTCAACCTTAACTTTGTTATTCGTTTTTAAATTACCCCTTTAAATATTAAATACCCATTTACATGACTGATGAAAATTTAAATAGCCCGGCGCATAATGGTAATGGGACCTCCGGAAGCGGCAAGGACAACGGAGTACAAAATAACAATGCTACAGGCAACACATTAACAACCCGTCAGGGTCACCCGGTTTCTGATAACCAAAGCCTGCGAACAGTTGGCAACCGCGGCCCCGCAACAATGGAGAACTACCAGTTTCTCGAAAAGGTTGCTCATTTTGATAGGGAGCGTATACCCGAAAGAGTAGTGCATGCCCGCGGAGCGGGTGCTCATGGCGTTTTCGAGGCTTATGGCACTGTAGGCGAGGAACCAATTTCAAAATACACAAGGGCAAAACTGTTTCAACAAAAAGGAAAACAAACGCCTGTTTTCGTTCGCTTTTCTACAGTAATTCATGGCGGCCACTCTCCGGAAACCTTGCGTGACCCACGTGGGTTTGCCGTAAAATTTTATACGGAAGATGGCAACTGGGATTTAGTAGGAAACAACCTTAAAATATTTTTTATCAGGGATGCGGTAAAGTTTCCAGACGTTGTACATGCCTTTAAACCCGACCCTGTTTTTAACCAGCAGGATGGGGAACGCATTTTTGATTTTATAAGCAACACGCCCGAAGCCGTACACATGATTACGTTTTTGTTTTCTCCGTATGGTATTCCGGCTAACTATCGCCAAATGCAGGGCTCTGGCGTAAACACATATAAATGGGTAAATGAAGAAGGCGCAGGCGTTTTAATAAAATATCATTGGGAGCCCTTAAAGCAAGGAATTAAAAACCTAACACAGGCAGAAGCCGAATCTATCCAGGGAAAGAACTTTAACCACGCCACTCAGGATTTGTTTGAAAATATTGAGAAAGGAAACTTCCCTGAGTGGGAGCTATGTGTTCAGATTATGAGTGATGATGAACATCCTGAGTTGGACTTTGATCCTTTGGATGCTACGAAGCTTTGGCCTCTTGATCAGTTTCCATTTTTACCAGTTGGTAAAATGACCTTAAACAAGAACCCGGAAAATTATTTTGCCGAGGTAGAGCAAGTTGCTTTCGGTACAGGAGTATTAGTTGACGGGCTTGACTTTTCTGATGACAAATTATTACAAGGCCGCACCTTTTCATATTCTGATACACAGCGTTATCGTGTGGGTACAAATTATTTGCACCTACCAATCAATGCGCCACGTTGCCCATACGCGACAAACCAGCGTGATGGCCAGATGACCTTTCACCAGGATATAGCGCCGGGTACAAATCCTCATGTAAATTATGAGCCTTCGTCCCTTAATAATTTAAAAGAAGCGCCAAAGTCTGGAAAAGATCATACGCCTCATTACAACGCTAACCTGGTGCGGGAAAAGATACCGGCCCGTAACGATTATAAGCAAGCTGGTGAACGATTCAGGATGTTGGAAGATTGGGAAAGAAATGATTTGATTTTAAACCTGGTGAATACTTTAAAGCCCGTAAAGAAACATATACAGGATAAGATGATTGAGCTATTTACTAATTGCGATGCTGATTATGGCCGCAGGGTAGCAGAAGGGTTACAAATTCCTGGCGACAATGGGGAGAAAGGACCAATAGGAACGACAAAATCACACGAAGCGGTTGTTCAGGCAGAAGAGCAATCTAAAGAATCGAAAGCTTACTAGGGGAGGTTGCCCGTTACCAGATAATAGTTGCCGGCTTGCAGTATTTATCGCAAGCCGGTTTCTTTTATAAGGTTGAAATATGGTAGCCAGCTGAAGTAATTCTCTTCAGCTTCCCTTGCGTCGCACTTTTCAGGGGTTTGTAATTCTATTGTGCAAATTGAATCACAAAGAATTTGAACCACAAAGACACGGGGGCACAAAGGAACACAAAGAGAGAAAAAAAATAAAAGAAATATTTATTTTGTGCATCTTCCTGTCTTAGCGTCTTGGTGCTTCAAATTCTTTGTCAGCTAAGGGCTGATTAGAATTACTGAACGTACAAGTGTGCGACGCAACAGAAGCCTATTAGAATTACTAAAGCTGGTCAACAAATGTCTTTAACTTATTTAACCCAGCACATCACTAAAATCCGGTTTCTTATCGAACACTGCCTTAGCAAACTGGCAAACTGGAACAATTTTTAGTTGGTGGCTCCTGGCATATTCTACAGCATGATGCACAAGCTCATAACCAATGTTCCTGCCTCTTAATGCCTCATCAACTTGTGTATGTTCAATAATCATGTTTCCGCCTGAATTTGCATACACCATTTCCGCTACGGTATCTCCCTCTTCTTCAATAATAAATGCACCTTTTGAGCCCGTTTGTTTGTGTTGAATATGCATAGGTTTAGTATTAGAATAAAAAGATTTTTTGCTGAATTAATTTTTGCTTCTCATATTTGCATTTCAATGAACGTAATTATAAATAAATACTGGTGGTGGCATACAAACTCAAAAGGGGTTCTGTAAGTCATTGCAGTATTGAATAAAATATATTCAGAGCCCCGAAAGTTTTCGGGGCTTTTTTTATTGCCAGCCATGATTCAAATAGCGAGATATAAAGTCTTTGTTTTCTTTGCCAATTTCATGCCTTTATATTCTGCAGTTAAATAAAAATAGATGAAACCTATTCGGATAGAAACCACTGTAAAGAAAATGCTTGCCGACCTGTACACGCCGGTAGGTATTTACCTGCGTATGCGTGACCGTTTTAGAGATACGGTTCTTTTGGAGAGCACAGATAACCAGGCAGCAGAAAACAGTTATTCTTTCATTTGTATTAATGCTTTTGCGGGCATAGAAGTAAAAGATAAGCACAGCATTGAATTTAAGCTTCCGGGGGTGACCCCTGATAAAAAGGCTTTGAAAGGAACGGAAAAACTACCCGCTATTTTATGGGAGTTTATGCAACGATTTGAAGCGACAACGGACGACAGGAAATCCGCTGCCTTTGCACAAGGATTGTATGGTTATTTTACGTTTGATGCAATAGAGCTGTTTGAAAACCTGCAATTAAAAAGGACAGATAAAACCGAAAATGATATTCCACTGGCACGTTACCGGCTTTACCAATATGTCATTGCCATTAATCATTTCAAGGATGAATTAATACTATGCGAGAATAAGGTAGAAGGTGTAGAGAGCGAATTAAACATTGTAGAAAGCATTCTTAAAAGCAAAGATGTTCCTGTTTATCCTTTCAAGATAGTGGGTGAAGAAGGCCGTAACATGAGTGACGAAACATATATTGAGATGGTGAAGAAAGGCATTAACAATTGTCTTCGTGGCGATGTGTTCCAAATTGTATTGAGTCGTCGTTTTCAGCAGTCGTTTATTGGCGATGAGATAAATGTTTATCGTGCATTACGCAGTATTAATCCATCACCCTATTTATTTTTCTTCGATTATGGTGATTATAAACTGATGGGTTCATCGCCCGAATCGCAATTGATTATAAAAGATGGGAAAGCCATTGTGCACCCGATTGCAGGCACTTTTCGGCGAACGGGTGATGATGAAACTGATCAGCAGTTAGCCGCTGATCTTATGAAAGATCCGAAAGAAAATGCAGAGCATGTAATGCTGGTTGATCTTGCCCGCAATGACCTAAGTACGGTATGCTCTAATGTGCATGTATCACAATACCGAAAGTCTCACTTTTATTCTCATGTTATTCATTTGGTAAGTGAGGTGGTAGGTACCGTGCCCCCGGATACTAATCCTTTTGAAGTATTGATGCGCAATTATCCCGCAGGTACTTTAAGCGGTGCTCCCAAATACAGGGCTATACAATTGATAGATGAACATGAGCCTACAGCCAGGGGCTATTATAGCGGTACCATTGGGTTTGTTGGTTTTGATGGTAGTTGTAATCATGCTATTATGATCCGTACATTTTTAAGTAAGAATAATACCCTTTATTACCAGGCCGGTGCCGGTATAGTAGCTGCCAGTGTTCCGGAAAGTGAGCTGAAAGAAGTAGATAATAAATTGAACGCCTTAAAGACTGCCCTCAAAATGGCGGAGTCCATTCATTAATGATTAATCGTGTAACATGAAAATATTGGTTTTCGATAATTATGATTCATTTACCTATAACCTGGTTCATCTTGTAGAAAAGATTACAGGTGAAAAAGTTGATGTATATCGCAATGACCAGATACCGCTTGAGAAGGTAAAGGAATATGATAAGATTATTTTATCTCCTGGCCCGGGTATACCTAAAGAAGCCGGTATGTTGTTGCCTTTGATAGAAGAATATGCCAGCACTAAATCTATCCTTGGTGTTTGTTTAGGCCACCAGGCCATAGGAGAGGCGTTTGGTGGAAAGCTGGTAAACTTGTCAACGGTTTATCACGGCGTTGCAACACCCATAAAGCTTTTGAATAGTGAATTGTCAATGGCTGGTAATTCAAAGCTCACTGTCAACCATTCATCAAGGAACCTTTTTGCCGGATTGCCGGAAGAGCTTGAGGTAGGGCGTTATCATAGCTGGGTAGTTTCTGATGAAGCGTTTCCTGATGTATTGGAAGTAACAGCGATGGATGATAATGGATATATCATGGCCCTGCAGCATAAAACTTATGATGTGCAGGGTGTTCAGTTTCATCCGGAAAGTGTGTTGACGCCACAAGGAGAAGTGATATTGAGGAATTGGTTATCTGTCTGAACGGTGATTTGGGAGGATTGGATTGATTTTTTGATAAAACATGTTTATGTCAGAATTAAAGTATAAAGAAATCACTCAAAAAATTATAGGCGCATCAATGAAGGTTCATGCGGCTCTTGGCAATGGTTTCCAGGAAGTGATTTATCAAAGAGCATTACAAATTGAACTAGAAGATAATGGTATAAACTTTCAAAGAGAGTTTAGTATGCCTATTTTTTACAAAGGAAGACAGGTTGGTGAGAGAAGAGTTGACTTTTTGATAGAAGATAAAATAAGTGTTGAATTAAAAGCAATCATACCTCTTGAGCCTGTACATTATGCGCAGGCAAGAAACTACTTAGAGACCTATAATCTTGAAGTTGGATTACTAATCAACTTCGGCTCAATAAGTCTTGAGTTTAAAAGGCTAACCAATCCAAAGTTCACTAGTACCCACAATCATCTTAATCCTTAAAATCAACCCAAATCCCCGTTCAGACACCATGAAAAAGATTTTACAATACCTCTTCGAATACAAAACGCTTTCCCAAGAGCAGGCAAAGGATGTCATAATCAATATCGGCAAAGGCAATTACAACGAAACAGAAATCGCATCTTTTATCACCGTGTTTTTAATGCGCAGTATCACGATAAATGAACTGCAAGGGTTTCGTGATGGTTTGTTAGAGCTATGTGTGCCTGTAGATTTGAATGGGTTTGAGGTAATGGATATTGTAGGAACAGGTGGCGACGGAAAGAACACTTTTAATATATCAACACTAGCCTGTTTTATTGTAGCGGGTGCGGGGCAAAAAGTAGCCAAACATGGTAACTATGGGGCGTCTTCTGTTAGCGGTGCTTCTAACGTAATGGAGCAATTGGGCTACAAATTTAAAAGCGATAATGAAAGATTAAAAAAGGAAGTAGCCGAAGCAAATATTTGCTTTTTACATGCACCCATGTTTCATCCGGCACTAAAAACCGTAGGAGCCATTCGTAAGAACTTTGGACTCCGAACTTTTTTTAATATGCTGGGGCCAATGGTAAATCCTGCATCACCAAGTTATCAATTGGTAGGAGTATATAATCTTGAAATGGCCCGTATTTATAATTATTTGTTGCAACAAGGAGGTAAGCCGTTTACCATCATCCACAGCCTTGATGGATATGATGAAATATCATTAACCAATGATACAAAAGTTATAACCAATAAAGGCGAGCAGGTGCTAACACCAGAATTTCTTGGAAAGCGTTTGGTAAGTGCAACAGATATTCATGGAGGCAACACAGTGGAAGAGGCGGCTAAAATTTTCCAAAAGATTATTAAGGGCGAAGGAAGTTGGGCGCAGAACGCAGTGGTGCTTGCCAATGCAGCAATGGCCTTACAATGTACCGGTGGCTTTGCATCTTATGATCATGCTTTCAATGCTGCAGTAGAAAGTTTGGATAGTGGAAAAGCGCATCGATGTTTACAAAAGCTAATATACTTACAGTAATAAAGCATCATTCACTATTGACCATTCACATTCATGAACATACTAGATACTATAATAGCGCAAAAAAGAATAGAGGTTGAAAACCGTAAAAAGGAGAGCAGCGTTACTGAGTTATCGCATGGCCCATTTTATAAATCAGAAGTCTATTCTTTAAAAGAGGCATTGCTTGATGAAGCCAAAACAGGCATCATTGCGGAATATAAACGTAAGTCTCCTTCTAAGGGCATCATAAATAATAATGCAAGTGTAGAGGAAGTAACATCTGCGTATGCGGCCAATGGCGCCTCTGGTATATCTGTATTGACTGATGAGGAGTTTTTTGGTGGTAGCCTTGCCGATTTACAAAAGGCAGCTATACTAAATAAGGTTCCATTGCTTCGGAAAGATTTTATGATTGATGAATACCAACTGCATGAGGCGAAAGCTTATGGGGCATCGGTCATACTCCTGATTGCAGCCAATTTATCGGTTCAGGAGGTAAAGAATCTCGCCACAGCCGCAAAAAATCTGGGACTTGAAATTTTACTTGAAATTCATAATGAACAAGAGCTTGAGCATATTTGTAATGAAGTGGATTTAGTTGGTGTAAACAACCGAAACCTCAAGACTTTCGAAGTAAGCCTGGAGCAGTCAGTTAGTTTAAGCAGTTTGATTCCTTCAGACAAAATAAAAATCTCAGAAAGTGGTATCTATAAAATTGAGGACATACAATATTTGAAAGGGTATGGTTACAAAGGATTTTTAATTGGTGAAAACTTTATGAAGCAGGAAGATCCAGGCAAAGCATTTAAAATATTTGCAGAAGAATTAAAAGCCATGCCTATATGAAGATAAAAGTATGTGGCATGAGCAGCATTGAGCAGTTAGAACAACTCGATAAACTGGAAGTAGATTTTGCCGGGTTTATTTTCTATGAAAAATCTGCACGATTTGTAGGAGAGAAATTGGCACAACACAAATCTGCAATCGCCAATCTTCAATTGAAACGCGTTGGAGTATTCGTTAATGAAAAAATAGAAAAAATAGAAGAGTTAGTAAAAGAATATAAGCTGGATTACGTTCAGCTACATGGTGATGAAAGCGTGTTTTTTTGTAAAGAGGTAGAAGCATTTGCGCCAGTTATCAAAGCAATTCGAATAGGTGTTGATACAAAGCTGGAAGAATATTTTTATAATTACCAGGATGCCTGTACTTATTTTTTGTTCGATACCGATAGCAAACAATATGGCGGCACAGGAAAAAAGTTTGATTGGAGCTTACTAAAAAAGGTACAAATTCCAAAGCCGTTTTTTTTGAGTGGCGGAATTGGACCTAAGGAAGCAGATGAACTTAAGATATTTAATCATCCCCAGCTTTTTGCAATAGATATTAATAGCCGTTTTGAAATAGAACCTGGAGTAAAAAACATACCTATAGTAACAGAATTTATAAAAAAAATACATAGCCTCTAAGACACTAGTGCTCTAAGCGACACAAAGCTTAGTGCAACTTTCTGTCTTCGTGTCTTTGTGGCAAAAGGCAACATAAGCTAAAACGAATAAAAAATGTCAACGACCACATACAAACAACCAAATGAACATGGCTACTATGGCAAGTTCGGCGGTGCATTTATTCCTGAAATGTTGTATCCCAATGTTCAGGAATTGCAAAGCCGGTATCTGGAAATAATGTACGATTCTTCTTTCCAAAAGGAGTACCAGGACTTGTTGCGGGATTATGTAGGAAGGCCCACACCGCTTTATTACGCAAAGCGTTTAAGTGCCCAGTTCAAAACAAATATTTATTTGAAACGTGAAGACCTTTGCCACACCGGTGCACATAAAGTAAACAATACGGTAGGCCAGATTTTACTGGCACAACGGCTTGGTAAAAAACGCATCATTGCTGAAACTGGTGCCGGTCAGCATGGTGTTGCTACCGCAACGGTTTGTGCGCTTAAAGGCGTAGAGTGTATTGTGTACATGGGCTCGAAAGATATTGAGCGCCAGGCACCGAACGTGGCTCGTATGAAAATGTTGGGCGCTACTGTTATACCCGCAACGAGCGGGAGCCAAACCCTTAAAGATGCAACAAACGAAGCGATCCGCGATTGGATCAATAACCCAAGGGATACTCATTATATAATCGGATCGGTTGTAGGACCGCATCCTTACCCCGATATGGTCACTCGTTTCCAAAGCATTATCAGCGAAGAAATCCGTTGGCAGTTAAAAGAAAAAACAGGCAGGGAACTTCCCGACTATGTAATGGCTTGTGTGGGTGGCGGCTCTAACGCAGCAGGGACGTTCTACCATTTTTTAGATGAGCCTTCTGTAAAAATTGTAGCAGTAGAAGCAGCAGGGCATGGCGTGAACAGTGGCTTTAGTGCAGCCACCACTGCACTTGGTAAGGATGGTATTTTACATGGCAGCCGTAGCCTCGTAATGCAAACAGAAGATGGGCAGGTAACGGAACCACACAGTATTTCAGCCGGGTTAGATTATCCGGGCATAGGACCTTTACATGCGCATCTGTATGATAGTGGCCGTGGCTTATTCATCAATGCAACTGACGATGATGCGTTGGCAGCAGCATTCAACCTGGCAAAGCTTGAAGGCATCATTCCTGCACTTGAATCATCGCATGCTTTGTCGGCCTTAGCACAAATGCAGTTTAAAGAAAAAGATATTGTGGTGTTGTGTTTATCAGGGCGGGGCGATAAAGATTTGGCCGCATATATGAAGGCTATGGGTGTGGAAGGAAATGAGGTTTCGGGCTAATGTAATTCTATTGATCGTTCCTTGTGTCACTCACTTGTACGTTCATAACTATATTCATCATGAACAGCAAAAGCGCTACTTATACCGGGTTTAAATTTGAAGAGGATGGGTTTCCTGCGGTAGCTATTATCAATAAAGATCTAAAATATTTTGATGAGCGTTTTGAATATCATCATGCAGTATTTATTAGCATCATACCATTAGAATATAATGAGAACGGCCATCCAGAGGGCGAAGAGTATGATTACCTTTTAAAAGCGGAACAGGATATTATAGCAGAAATAGAAATTGCCGGGGAAACGCTTCACGTGGGGCATACAACATTATCATTAAAAAGAGAATTGATTTTTTATACAAAGGTTCCTGATAAAGTAGAAGAATATTTAAATGCTTACCTGCCTGCCATGAACAGGGAAAGTTCTTATGAAATTTTGGAAGATCCGGAATGGGATGAAGTGGAAGGCTTTTATGAACAGATGGATTAAGCAATGATTGAAACCAATTTACATATAATTCCATACCGCCACGATCTGCAATCTTATTTTAAAGAATTGAATATTGTATGGTTGCATAAGTTTTTTGTTGTAGAACCAATTGATGAAGAGATGCTTTCTGATCCGAATTCTTTTATTATTGATAAAGGTGGGCATATATTCTTTGCCCAGGTGGAAGAAAAGATTGTAGGAACTTTTGCCCTGATGAAAGTAAGCGATGAAGTTTTTGAACTGGGTAAAATGGCTGTTGATGAAATGTTTCAAGGGCAAAAGATTGGTCATAAATTATTGGCCGTAGCTATTGAGAAGACCAGGGAGTTGGGAGCACGCCAATTAATTCTTTATTCAAATACTGTACTTGCATCCGCAATACATCTTTATAAAAAGCATGGCTTTATAGAAGTGCCTTTAGGAAGTTCAGAATACAAGAGATCTAATATTAAAATGGAGAAAGACTTGTTTATAGATCAGTCTTTTTCCTCATCCGGCCTTCGGCCACCTTCTCCTGAAGGAGAAGGAATAGGTACAGCAGTATCTTCTACTAAAAACGATTTACATCTTGACGCGTCCAGGGTTTTATTTGGATATGCAAAAGATTCAAGACAAGAACCCACATCAGCAGAGGAACTTTTGTGGAGAAATTTAAAAAACCGCAAACTTGATGATTTAAAATTCAGGCGACAACATCCTCTCCATAAATACATAGCCGATTTCTATTGCCATGAAAAGAAACTAATAGTGGAAATAGATGGCGGTATTCACAATAAAAGCGAAAATAGAGAGTATGATCAAACAAGAGATCAGCATCTTATAGAATTGGGATATAAGATAATGAGGGTTACTAATGATGACGTCTTAAAAAATATGTCGGCTACTTTAAGAAAGATAAAAGAGACAGCAAAAAATATAAACATCAATTCAATAAAAAAGCAGTAGTTATAAATGATCTCCTCCCTCTCCTTCAGGAGAGGGCTGGGGTGAGGTACAACCATGAGTAGAATACAAGACATATTTAAAAAGAAAGACAGGAACATTCTGAACGTTTACTGTACTGCAGGCTACCCTCATCTTAATAGTACCAGAGAAGTGATGAAGGCATTACAAGATTCTGGTGCAGACTTAATAGAATTAGGAGTTCCTTACAGCGATCCATTAGCCGATGGTCCGGTGATACAGGCAAGCGGTAGTAAGGCTATAGAAAATGGAATGACAGTAGCCAAACTGTTTGAACAGCTTAAAGATTTTAGGAGCGAAATAACAGTGCCGGTGATTTTAATGGGCTACATAAACCAGGTACTGCAATATGGTTTTGAGCGCTTTTGTACAGAAGCGGAAAAGGTAGGCGTAGATGGCTTCATTTTTCCGGATCTTCCCATTTATGAGTTTGAAACTTTGTATGGTAAGATTATTAAGGAACACAATCTTGATTTTATTTTTCTTGTAACACCGGAAACATCGGAGGAAAGGATTAAAAAACTGGATAGTTTAAGCACTGGTTTTTTATACGCTGTTTCTTCGTCTTCCACTACTGGAAAGGATAAAAACCTTAGCGACCAGGAAGCTTATTTCAAAAGGCTCAAGGCATTAAATTTAAAGAACCCGGTATTAGTGGGTTTTGGTATTAAAGACAAAGAAACTTTTACACAAGCTTGCACTTATGGTAATGGCGCTATCATCGGAACTGCTTATATAAAAGCTTTGGAAAGCTGTACTGATATCAACGCAAAAACACAGGAGTTTTTAGGCGCAATCATACATTAGGTAATAATTGTGGCATTCAAAATTTAGCATTCAAAATAAACCTCTGTTCATGAATCTGGCAATAGTAAAATACAACGCAGGAAATATACAGTCAGTTCTGTACGCTTTAGAACGTATAGGCGTTCAGGCCGAAGTAACAGATGATGCGGAGAAATTAAAAGCTGCTGACAAAGTTATTTTTCCGGGCGTTGGCGAAGCCAGCAGTGCAATGAAAAGCTTGCGTGAAAACAACCTCCATAAGGTTATAAAAGACTTAAAGCAGCCAGTGTTCGGCATTTGCGTAGGCATGCAGTTGCTATGTGAACACTCAGAAGAAAACGACACGACATGTTTAGGCATTGTTCCTGTAAACGTTCGAAAGTTCTCTTTCCTCTCTTCTTTAGGAGAGGGGCCAGGGGTGAGGAAAGTGCCGCAAATAGGCTGGAACAACATCTATAATTTGAGTTCTGATCTTTTTAAAAACATTGAAGAAGGTAGTTTTATATATAATGTTCATAGCTATTATGCTGAAGACAGTGAGCATACAATTGCAAGCTGTAACTATGGGCTTCAATATGCTGCAGCCGTAAAAAAAGATAATTTCTATGGAGTTCAGTTTCATACCGAAAAGAGTGCAGAAGTTGGGAGTCAAATATTAGAGAACTTTATTCTACACTGCAAGTAGATTATAGTGCATGATAAATTTTAAATCTTTTATAAAGTAAGTTTTTTATTTTTCAGTTGAGCCAAACATAATAAGTTATTCATGGAGATCATTCCGGCAATAGATATCATAGAAGGAAAATGTGTCCGTTTAACCCAGGGAGATTACAATCAAAAAAAAATTTACAATGAACATCCCTTAGAAGTAGCACAGCAATTTGAAGACGCAGGATTAAAACGGTTACACCTTGTTGATCTTGATGGTGCGAAGGCTGGTACGGTTTGCAACTGGAAAGTGCTGGAAGCCATTGCAGGGAAAACATCTTTAATCATTGATTTTGGCGGAGGCGTAAAAACTGAAAAGGATATTCAAATCATATTTGATTCAGGTGGAACGCTTATAACCATTGGCAGCATGGCTGTAAAAGATGAAGAAACTTTCGTGAGCTGGTTGAAAAAATATGGTGCTGATAAATTTATGTTAGGCGCTGATGTAAAAGATGAAAAGATAGCAGTGCACGGCTGGCTGGAAACAACCGATATATGGATATATGATTTTGTACAGAAATACATTGACCATGGAATACAACAAGTATTTTGTACCGATGTTGCTAAAGATGGTGCCTTGGAAGGGCCTTCAATAGAGTTGTATAAAAACATCATCAAAAAATTTCCCGAACTAAATTTTATTGCGAGTGGTGGTGTGAGTTGTATGGACGATCTGTACCAGTTGCAGGATATCAATTGTAAATCAGTAATAATTGGTAAGGCTATTTATGAAGGGAGGATTGCGCTGAAGGATTTGAAATTTGTAATTTGAAATCATGGCAACCATTAAAAAATTTGAGGATATCCAGATATAGAATATCTCAACAATAGGTATCAAGGGGCAAAAGTTTGAAGACCGCATCTAATATCAAATTTTAAATTTCTAATCCAAATGCTCGCAAAACGAATCATCCCATGCCTCGACATAAAAGATGGCCGCACTGTAAAAGGCATCAACTTTGAAAACCTTCGTGATGCCGGCGACCCGGTAGAATTAGGGGCCCTTTATGCAAAGCAGGGGGCAGACGAATTAGTGTTTTTAGATATTACAGCTACTGTGGAAAAACGCAAAACTTTAAGTGAGCTTGTCAAACGTATTGCCCGTCATGTTGATATACCATTTACGGTGGGTGGCGGCATTAAAACAGTTGAAGATGTTAGTATTTTGCTGAACTCAGGCGCAGATAAAATTTCTGTGAATACTGCGGCTTACAATGACCCTGGCCTTATAGAAGCCATTGCACGGGCTGCTGGTAGCCAATGTGTGGTATTGGCTATTGATACAAGACAGGAAGAAGATGGAGAATGGTATGTGTATCTAAATGGGGGACGTACCAAAACGGAGACCAAATGTTTTGCCTGGGCTAAACAAGCGGTTGATTTAGGAGCAGGAGAAATTTTATTAACCTCCATGAACCATGATGGAACAAAAGCTGGTTTTGCATTGGATATTACAAAAGTATTGTCTGATAATTTGCCTGTACCCATCATTGCATCGGGGGGCGGTGGAACGAAAGAGCATTTTGTAGATGTATTTCAAACCGCACATGCCGATGCCGCATTGGCGGCAAGCATATTTCATTTTAAAGAAATAGAAATAATGGATTTAAAAAATTATTTGAAGGAACAAAATATACTTGTGCGTGTTTAACCATTAAGTACCCATCTAACCATTCCTACTTTATAGTAAAAGCATCTAAGATTTTCATCACTTCCAATCCCTCTTTTGCAGAACAAGGGTTATGGTTATCTCCCAGAAAATAAGATACCACCTGCTCAATCATTGGTTGTTGCACATGCGTAAGCTTTTCAAACTGCCATTCCTTTTTTTCCTTGTTAATTGTAAGTGCCAATGGCTTATGATTAAAAACACTAAAGCCAATTTTACCTTTAGAGCCAATAATTTCACATTCATCCCTGGCTTCTTCTGGCGGAGTATTAAAACACCAACTGCCATTAAAAAGCACGTTTGACTGAAAAATGATCGTACCTGTTACACAATCATCTGCCTCATATAGTTTGCTTTGATTCACTGCAAAGCCGCAAGCTTTTTTAGGGTGACCAAAAAAATAGATCATCAGATCAAGCTGGTGGGGCGCCTGGTCATGAAACAAGCCTCCACCAGAAACCACAGAGTCTACTCTCCAGTTTGTTTCTGTCTGTACTACCAAATTTGATTGGTGAGGTTGATATAACTGAATACTAACATTACGGACTTCACCAATTGCTTTTGTGTCAATAAGCTCTTTGATTTTTTTAAACAAAGGTTGTTCTCTGCGGTAATGAGCGATGGATAAAGGGGTGCCTGTTTCTTCTGCTACAGTAAGCATTCTTTTAGCAGAAGCTGCGGTTAATGTCATTGGTTTTTCTACGTACACGGGCTTTCCTGCACGTAAGGCAGCAATAGTATACTCCTCGTGTTGCAATGGGGGCGTAGCCACATAAATAGCTGTTATATCTGGATCGTTGATCAAAGCATTGGCATCGGTATACCATTTGGGAACATTATGTCTGTGTGCATAATCCTTTACCTTTTCTTCATTTCGCCGCATTACAGCTACAAGCTTTGAACGGGGCACTTTATTAAATGCAGGCCCGCTCTTTACCTCAGTTACATCTCCACAACCTATAATACCCCAGTTTATCGTTTTCATTTTCGATGGTAATTTGATGGTAAATCTTACTTAACATAAAAAACTGCATTCCAACTATATCTATCATCTACAAGTGCGGCTCTGTACAACGAGGCTTCATTGTTAGCACTGCGTGCCCGACAAGCCTTATTTGTTGCAGGCATGTGCTTCTTCTCGCAATAAAAGTTTTTAATTATTCCTGTTGAATAAATTGTCGCAACCGTCTATGTAACTGTGATTAAATAAAACCTGATTGTTACAAAATAAAATGCGCCCATACAAATAATCACTGGAAGATGACATATCAAGTCCCCATGAGGTTCCGTCCACTTGTTCTAAGTTCCATGTGCCTTGTGTCAGCGTATTTGAGCCTTCACTTACTGAAAAAGTATGGTCACTTTTAAATACCACTTGTACATTCTTGTCTGCCGATTTAGTCTTTTCTGTCCAAAAGCAAGATTGTTTTGCCCACGTCCATGAACCTATAAGTTTACTTGAAATGGCTATGGAGTCAAGAGTTTGTGACTGATTGCAATGCCAATATGAATTAACGTCGACTTTTTCCTTTTTACAAGAACTCAGTCCTGAAATAATTATTAAGCATAAAAGAGCAAGTCGCATAATTAGAATTTATTGGGTTGACAACTAAAACTGTTAGAGTGTTGCACCGCATTCTGATTAACGTTTTTAAACACCCCTGTTGGTATTTGGCCTTGCTTTGTGTGATGGCTTCACCAACAGGCGAATTTAGTTCACTCCCGGTAATAAGAAAGAAAACCCCAATTATCAATGCCCTTTTCATAAAAACCGGGCTGATGAATAATGATGCTCTTCAGGCAAATTGCATATCCCTCCATGAACAGGATTCTAATGTATATATTCCAGCTTTTGCAAGAAATCAGAATTAGTTCTTAACTCTATACTTAGCGCATTTCGCTCCCAGAATTTTTATTCCCGGTCTTTTGCATTTACTCTAAAATATTCTAACCGTTCAAATGATTTTTAGCAAGTCTTTTTTTATCTGCTGCAGTATATTTCAAAAATCTCTTTGCACTGCTTCAAGATTATTACCAGGCAATATTTGCCATATAAGATGTATATGATTTTCCATAATGACAAAAGAAAATATTTTTACCCTTTTATCCTGTACCCTAAGTTGATGTTTTTATACTGTTCATTTCTATTTTTTTACATGTGATGATACGGCAATTGTAAGTTAGCCCGCTGATTAAAAGTATTTGTCAATTAAACGAGTGCCTGAATTCCAAAGGCGAAAAATTTGTTTTTGTCTTGAATAGTTTGCTGAACGACTGCGGGTGTTCAAATCCTAACTCGTATGCAATTTCACTTACAGATAAAGTGGTAGTAGATAATCTTTCCTTTGCTCTTTCAATCAATTTATCGTGTATGTGTTGTTGGGTGCTTTGCCCTGTCAATACCTTAAGCAATCCACTTAAATAATTGGGTGATACGTTTAATGCTTCGGCAATGTATTGAACGGTAGGTAATCCTCTTTTTGCCAATAAATCACTATTGAAATATTCTGTAATTATTTCTTCTAAACGATTTAAGATAGTATGATTGGTTATTTTTCTGGTGATAAATTGACGGTGATAAAATCTATCAGCATAATTCAGCAACAACTCTAATTGAGCAATGATAATATCCTGGCTGAATTTATCAATGTTTGAATGATATTCCTGCTGAATATTATTTATGATGCCTGCAATGGTTACTTCTTCTTTCTCCGAAAGAAACAATGCTTCATGCACTGAATATTCAAAATATTCGTAGCTCTTTATTGTTTTTGTTAAAGATGTACTCCACAAAAAATCAGGATGAACGAGTAATATCCAACCCGATCGTTTTAGCGATGAATTTGCTTCCACCTCAATTCTAAATACCTGCCCGGGTGAAATAAAAAACATGATCCCTTCATCAAAATCATAATCCTGCTGCCCATATTTAATTTTGCCGTTAATGTTTCTTTTAACCGCAAGGGAGTAAAAGTCCAAAACTAAACTTACTGCCTCATCATCTGTATGCTTGATAGAGGCATAATCAACCACACTTATTAACGGATGCGCCGGAGGCGGCAACCCCCTGAATCGGTGAAATTCGCTTATCGTCTTAAATCTATGCGTTTGTATGTTTGGCATATCACAATGTAGTATTTGTTATTCCAAAGCTGCAGCAAATTCTATTGCAAAATGTTTCAGCTTTACCTTGCCCATAACCGCTGGTTTGTTGCGGAAATAGCTTTCTGACAACAAACCGCTTTGAAGACTGGCATACATTTCAACCAATCCGGAGGCAATTTGTTTATTCATCCCAGCTGTGACCAACCCGTTTAGCGTTTGCTCGTTTGTAGCCAGTATCCATTTCAAATCAGGCTTACCCATGGCTGCACCCAAAATGGTGGCCGTTTCCTCGCCTGTAAGTTCTTCGCTTGCCACGTAGCGAATTTTTCTGCCGGCAAATGGTGTTGTTATTTCTTCCGCCACCGCATCGGCAATATCCAATGGCGATACCCAGGGTATTTTAGTTTCTGTACCATAGTTTGCCATAATGCATCCCTGGTTTTTTATCATATCCGTATAGCCATATAAATTATAGAAGAAAGAGGTTGGTCGCATGTGGGTAATGGATATATCTTCCGGTAGTTCATCCAAAATTATTTGAACATCATGGGCGCCCCGCAAAATACCTGAGCCTTTTTCTAAATGACCGCCAATCGTACTAAGATTAACAACACGCTTTACACCCGATTGGCTGATGGCTTGCGCATAGTTGTTTCCAAGTCTTCTATAATACCCGACGAGGTCAAGGTTTTGGTCGAAGTAATTGTTTGGTGGTATCATACAATAAATGGCATCTGCACCGGTAAAACCGGTTACTAAAAAATCCACATCCTCAAGTGAACCAATGGCAGCATTGGCACCCAATGCTTCAATGTCTTTTTGTTTTTTGGGATTGCTGCTTATAACCGTAACGGCATGTCCTTCTTGTACTAATTGTTCTGCAAGTGGTTTGCTGATGTGTCCTAATGAACCTGTAATTACTATTTTCATTATTTGAAATTTTATTTTTTGGATATAATGTGATCTGATATTTCTGCACAATTTTTTTAGTCAGCAAAATTGATTTCAAGTTTTATATTTATAAAAATTGTCCTCCGGAAACTTCAATTCTTTGTGCGGTAATCCACCGGGCTTCATCGGTACATAAGAAAGCTACTACCCCTCCAATATCATCCGGTAAACCAACCCGCCCAAGTGCAGTATTTGCAGCAATCATACTATTTAGCTGTTCATTATCTCTAACGACACCTCCACCAAAATCGGTTTCAATGGCACCTGGTGCAATTACATTTACTCTAATTTTTCTTTCGCCTAATTCTTTTGCCTGGTACCTGGTGAGTGTTTCCATAGCAGTTTTTAAAGAGGCATAAGCCGAGTAGCCCGAAAACGTTATGCGGGTTAAACCTGTGGATATATTTACAATACCACCGCCATCATTCAAAAGTTCTAATAATTTTTGTGTTAGGAAAAACGGGCCTTTAAATTGAATACTTACTAATTCATCAAACTCTTTTTCGGTAGTATTGCTGAATTGATTGTGAATACCGATGCCAGCATTGTTAATTAAAAAATCAATTTTTTCACTTTGGAATGTTGCTTGAAGTTGAGTTTTGACGTTGCTGCCAAAGTCATTGAAGGTATTGATTTGCGATACATCCAGTTGAATGGCAACAGCCTTTTGCCCCACGCTTTTTATTTCATTCACTACTGCTTCTGCTTCTTCTTTTTTACTGTTGTAAGTAAGAATGACATGCAGACCTTTTTTCGCAAGGCTGATTGCCATATTCTTTCCCAGTCCACGGCTACCACCGGTTACCAATGCTATTTTATTTTTTGTATTCATCTTTTTCTGTTTATGCAAAACTCTGGCGCAATAAATAAACAGATGTAGTCTTATCTACTTTTGTTGTAGCCAAAAAGAGGTTTGTGCTTAGACTAGCTATATTAAGATACGTGAGGTTATCACTACCATTGCCGCAAACTCACGGCGTAACGCAAGTAATTGTTTCAATACTAATTAATTTTCAATTGCAAACGGACCAAAGGATCATTCATTTTTAATGAACAATTGAACATAGGAATGAGTAATTAGCAACATGTTTACCCGTTAAGAAAAGAACCTATTCTGCCTTTTGATTAACTCAAAGATTAATTTAAATCTATAAAGCATTGAAGTTTCTCGAAAGCGACACGCCCCTGTTCAACAGAATTACCGAACGATGAATGGAGTCCCGCATCAAGGGCGGGATAAACTGTGCAACAAAAGCTCAATAGTAACATTGGCTCCCGGCCAATTATTCATCTTCCATCATATCACCCTAAAGAACAATGCAAACATTTTAGTGCAATGTAAGTGCTGCTTAAATAACTTAGATATATTTAATAGCTCTTCTTAATTTTAAACTGCGGCGCTTAATCATCTAATTTAAGAAAAGGTAATTATGAATAAAAACGTGTGGCTATTGCTGTTTTTATCAGGTAGTTTATTAGGCAGTGCCCAAACTGCAAGTTGGAAAAATTTATTTAATGGCAAGAATTTTTCCGGTTGGAAACAATTGAATGGTAAAGCCAGATACACAGTACAAAACGGCGAAATTGTAGGTACCACGATTTTTGGTGAGCCTAATTCTTTTATGTCAACAGATAAAGATTACGGTGATTTTATTCTGGAGTTTGAATACAAAGTGGACAGTACCATGAATTCAGGGGTACAGTTTCGTAGCGAAAGCAAAGCCAATTTTAAGAATGGCAGAGTGCATGGCTATCAATTTGAAATTGATCCATCAAAGCGTAGATGGACTGGCGGCATTTATGATGAAGCCCGCCGGGACTGGCTTTATTCGCTCGATTTAAATCCATCTGCAAAAACAGCCTATAAAAATGCACAATGGAATAAAGTACGTATAGAGTGCATTGGTACAAGCATTCGTACCTGGGTTAACGGCATTGCTGCCGCTCATGTTATTGATGACATGACAGGTAAGGGCTTTATTGCTTTACAGGTACATTCCATTGAAAAAAAAGAAGATGAAGGCCGGCAGATACGCTGGCGCAATCTGCGTATACAAACAGAAAACATTAAGCCTTCCCCGTACAATCATATTTTTATAGTTAACCTTTTACCAAACAATTTATCAGAAGCAGAAATGCGTAACGGAGTTTCTTTTTTATGGGATGGTAAAACAACCAATGGATGGAAAGGCGCTAAAACAGAAAGCTTTCCGGAAAAAGGGTGGGAAATTAAAGATGGCACTCTAAGCGTTTCACAATCACAGGGCAAAGAGGCTGCAAATGGAGGTGATATTATTTCTGATAAGGAGTATGCTGCATTTGTGCTTCAATTTGATTTTAAGTTAACCGAAGGCGCCAATAGTGGAATCAAATACTTTGTTACTGGTAAAGACAAAACTGCAGGTTCGTCAATTGGTCTTGAATACCAGGTTTTAGATGATGCAAAGCACCCAGATGCCAAACTGGGTGTAGTAAACAACCGCACCCTTGCTTCTTTATATGATCTTATTCCCTCCATCCGCGAGCCAAGAGCTAGAAGGCCGGTTGGTGAATGGAACAAGGGCATCATTATCGTATATCCCGATAATAAAGTAGAGCATTACCTTAATGGGTGGAAAGTATTGGAATACCAACGTGGCGCACCTTATTATGATGCTTTGGTAGCACGTAGTAAGTATGCTGCATTTGCAGATTTTGGCATGGCGCATAAAGGCCGGATCTTAATACAAGATCATGGAGATGCTGTATATTACAGAAGCATTAAAATACAGGAATTACATTAGTTTCAGATTTGCAATTTTCAGTTGGTGCCGCATCAACTATTAGCTAAATATTTTCCACTTTCAATTCAATTAATTCACCATGTCATCACGCAGAGATTTTATTATAAAAACGTCACAGGTTGCAGCCGGTGTATATGTGGGCACTATGGGTTTAAGTGCTCAAAGCTATTCCCGTATTATAGGTGCCAATGATCGTGTAAGGGTAGGAGTGGTTGGCTTTTCTGACCGGCATAGAAGCTCTCATATTCCTTCTTTTATGAACCATTACAAGGAACTGAATTTTGATTTAGTTGCAGTATCGGATATATGGAAAAAGAGAAGGGAAGAAGGAGTAGCAGCATGGAAAGAAAAAATGAGCCATGATATTGTTAGCTGTCGCAATAATGAAGAAATGTATGATAAGAAATTGGTGGATGCCGTATTCATAAGTACCGCCGATTTTCAGCATGCGCTTCATACAATAGAAGCCGTAAAAGCCGGATGCGATGCTTATGTGGAAAAGCCTTTTGCAGAAACAATGGACGATGCAAATGCAGCACTAAAAGCAGTAAAGGCTTCCGATAGAATTATTCAGATAGGCTCACAAAGAAGAAGCGGGGCAAATTATCATGCTGCAAACGAATTTATAAAGTCTGGAAAGTTTGGGCCTGTTACTATGGTAGAACTTACCTGGAATGTAAACCAGCCCGGACGTTGGAGAAGGCCAAATTTAGTTCCGCTTTTAAAACAGGAAGATACAGATTGGAAGCGTTTTTTAATGAACAGGCCGGCAGAGTCTTTTGATGCAAGAAAATACCTGGAGTATCGTTTGTTCTGGCCTTATTCATCGGGGTTGCCTGGGCAGTGGATGAGCCATCAGATAGATACCGTGCATTGGTTTACAGATTTAAAACATCCCCGCAGTGTGGTTGCCAATGGTGGCATTTATATGTGGAAGGATGGCCGTCGCAACTGGGATACTATCACTGCGGTTTTCGATTATGGGCCTGCAAACGATCTGTCATCAGGCTTTCAGGTAACCTTTGGTTCCCGTATGCATAATGGAGATGAAAACCCTGCTGAAATATATTATTCCAACGGCGGACAGCTAAACTTAAATACAAATAAAGTTTCTCCTGTCGGCGGCCTTAATCAAAAGTTTGCCGCAGACATGCAGATGCAGGCAAACTTATTACCGGAAGCAAGTTTACAACATAGCGAGCCGGTAGTGGTTTCCGCTAATACCGGTGGCGACAGGCTTACATCGAATCATGTACGAAATTGGATGGAATGTGTACGTAGCCGCAAAGCCACTAATGCTCCTGTGGAAGCGGGGTACTACCATTCTATTGCCAACATCATGACTACTGCCGCAGCGCATACGGGTTTAAAAGCCACTTTTGATGAAAAAACAAAGCAGGTAATGGCAGGCGGTAAAGTATTTAAATATTAAGTATGAAACAGGTTTATGTTATTTTTTCTTTACTGCTTATTGTGCAGTGCTCTATGGCGCAACAGAAAACAAACGGATTTCAATTAGTACCCAGAGAAGAAAAAAAACAAATTGATATTTTGTATAACGGAAAACTGCTAACAGCTTATTGTTATCACGATTCTGTATTTAAACCATTTCTATATCCTGTCAATACCCTTGAAGGTATTACGGTTACACGGGGGTATCCTCTTATTCCGGTAGCCGGAGATCGTACTGATCATCCTCATCATGTAGGATTATGGATGAATTACGAATCAGTTAACGGCCTGGATTTCTGGAATAATTCAACTGCCATTGCACCCGAAAAAAGAAACCACTATGGAACAATAAGGCACGAGAAAGTGATAGTGCAAACAGCACAAAGAGATATGGCCACTTTAATTACTACCGCCAACTGGCAAAGACCTGATGGCAAAGTGATCCTTAAAGAAGTGACGACTTATGTGTTTAGAGTTAAGGGCGCTCAATTCTTTATTGACCGCATTTCTAATTTAAAAGCACAAGACGAAGAAGTTGTTTTTAAAGATGTGAAAGATGGTTTTCTTGCAATTAGAGTAGCCAGGGAATTAGAAATGCCATCAAAAGAAAAGGCTGAGTATATAGATGCGAATGGTAATAGAACCACAGTGCCGGTAAGCACGGAAGGCGTGAGTGGAATGTACTATAACAGTGATGGTGTGCGGGGCGATTCTGTATGGAGCACAAAAGGCAAATGGGCTATGCTCAAAGGCGTTAAAGAAGGGAAAGATATTACCATTGGAATATTTGATCATCCAAAAAATATTGGCTATCCCGGATACTGGCATGCACGTGGATATGGTTTATTTGCTTTGAACCCTTTAGGAAGAAAAATTTTCAGTAATGGAAAAGAAGACCTCAATTTTACATTGAAGCCTAACAAGTCTGCAACGTTTCAATACCGTGTATTAATTTCAAGTGGCAAAAGCATTAGTGCCGAAGAAATGAACCGGCTGGCAAAAGAGTTTGAGAAATAGGGGGAAGGTTGTAGTAGGTACGAGGTAAGAGGTATGACGTACGGGTGTAAGCAACAAACAGTGTACGAAAAAAAGTGCTTATAAGAAAAGTCGGACAAAATCACGAACTAAATTCAATACAAACACTCATTTAAAAATCATCTTTTTCTACAATGAAAATGATAGTTTTTAATCCCGCAGAAAAGGCGGCGTTTTGCTCTTTTAAATGGAGCCGACAACGCCTCTTCCGCTACATAAAAATACCTTTGACACTGTTTATTTTGTAGACCCTCGTGAAGCATAATGTTAGACAATAACGCAATTATCGGGCTGCCCTTCGGTACTCCTTTTCTGCGTTTGGCGAGTTTGCCGTTAATTAATACCGGCGCTCTTGACCATCCCCGCATATAAGGCGCAGTGTGACCGGGGCATTTTACCTTGCGATACAGCAGTTGTAACAGCATGCAATGATCTACTTCATCGAAGAAGCTTTTAAGTCTATATCGACAATGTGCTGATGACCTTCATTAATGTACTGCTGTGATTGCTCTATGCACTGGCGTGCATTTTTGTTGGGATGAAAACCATAGCTGGGGGCTTAAAATTCAAACTCTAATAATGGTTTGATTGCCCTGACAACTGCTTGCTGTAACCACCTGTCAGTTACCGTTGGAATACCAGGCAAACGGATTTGACCGCTCGTCTTGGGAATGCTTCCCCCTAAGATAGGTTGAGGCAAATAACTACCGTTGATCATGCGTATGATCGCTTCTCTTTCCTTGCCGATGTGAGGCTTTAGTTCCCTTACCTCCATAACAGCAATAATAGGCGCAACATTAAAGTGCTTTTACCGGTGGTATAATTTTGTCTGGTTTCATTTTACAGGTAAGACAAGTAAAAGAGCCGGCGTATTGCCAACTCTTTTTAAGTTTATGTTTTTATTGCCAGCCGCCTCCAAGATCGCGGTAAACATTAACCACCGCATTCAATTGGTCTCTTTTCGTTTCTATTAATTCCAATT
Source organism: Chitinophagaceae bacterium (assembly GCA_043763635.1). GTDB lineage: Bacteria > Bacteroidota > Bacteroidia > Chitinophagales > Chitinophagaceae > Flavisolibacter. The sequence continues at coordinate 58,772 of JAYULK010000059.1, read as the reverse complement.
TTGATTCTAGGGCATCGCGTTGGGTCATCAAAACTTCCAGGTAATCGGCACGGGCCGACTTAAACAGGTCGTTCGAAATATCAATAGACCTTTTAAGCGCATCAACTTGTTTTGCCTTCAGTTCATAACTCTTACCGAGGTTATCAATTCTTGAAAGTTGTGTAGCCACCTCAAGATAAGCGTTGAGTATGTTCCTTTCGTAATTATACATGGCTTGTAACTGCCTCGAATTGGCAAGGTAGAATTCCGCCTTGATTGCATTGCGGTTAACAAGCGGCCCGGCTAAGTCGCCCGCCAGCGAGTACAGCACCGACTCAGGAAACTTTATCAGGTAGGATGGCTTGAAAGCCTGGAACCCCATAGCAGCAGTAATGCCAAACGAAGGATAAAATTCAGCCCTTGCTACTTTCACATCAAGCTTTGCAGCAGCTAGTTCCAGTTCGGCCTGTTTTATATCGGGACGGTTGGCCAGCAATTGCGAAGGAATACCTGAATAAATGGTAGAAGGCACTAAGGTTAAAAAATTGCTTTTATCTCTCAGAATGGGCTGCGGGTAACGAGCGAGCAGGAAGTTGATCCGGTTCTCAGTTTCTGTGATCTGTTGCAAAAGGCCAAACTCCAGGCTTTGAGATTTCAATACTTCAGCGGTGAACTTCTGCACAGCAAGCTCCGTAGCCCTTGCCGCTTGTTTCTGCACCTTTACTATCTCGAGGGCGTTCCTCTGAAGCGCAATATTCTGCCGTACAATCTCTAACTGACTATCAAGAGCGAGTAACTCGTAGTAAGAGTTCGCAACTTCCGCCACCAGGTTGGTAACCGCAAAGTTTTTACCTTCCACAGAAGCCAGGTAACGAGTGATAGCGGCGCCTTTTGCATTGCGCAGTTTTTTCCAGATGTCCACTTCCCAGTTGGCATAAACAGTCGCTCCAAAGTCCATTAAAGGCTCAGGCATTTCCTTTCCAGGCTTAATCTCGGTAGAGGCATCACCCGCACCCTGGCTGGTATAGCGTCCTACTTTTTCAACACCCGTACCAACCCTCGCTCCTGCTGTTGGCCTTAGCGGAGCATGCCTAAGCAGGATCTCATTCCTTGCCATTTGAATTTCTTGCAAAGTAATCCTGAACTCCTGGTTATTTTTTAAAGCTGTATCAATTAGGGCTACCAAATTCTTATCGGTAAAAAAAGTACGCCACTGAATGTTGGATGTATTGTTTGTGGAGTCGCCGCTGTTGCCATAAAAAGAGGGTACGGATTTGTTTTCATTTGCTTGCACAATAGCCGGCACCTTACAGCTCCACATGGCAGTACTTAAGACCAGCAAACCAATGCCTGTGTATAGGTTGGGTTTATACATATTGCTCTAATTTTTCAACGTGATGATCTATTTCTTCGGTTAATGGATTTTCTTCTTCGTCTTTAATGAGCACATGCCGCTCTGATATTTTAGCAAATATGTAATACAAGCCAGGCACGAGTATAACTCCGAAAACGGTTCCAAGCAACATACCGCCGGCGGCTGCTGCGCCAATGGTGCGATTGCCAATAGCGCCGGGGCCATGCGCAAACACCAGGGGAATCAATCCTGCAATAAATGCAAAAGAGGTCATCAGGATGGGACGGAACCTTACTGTTGATCCTTCAATAGCTGCTTTCAGTACGGAATCACCCGACCGGTGTTTTTGAACAGCAAACTCTACTATCAACACTGCGTTCTTACCCAACAAACCAACCAGCATCACCAGCGCTACTTGTGCATAAATGTTGTTTTCCAATCCCATTAATTTCAAAAGGAGAAACGACCCAAATACACCGGCAGGCAGTGACAGGATAACAACGAGCGGAAGAATAAAGCTTTCGTATTGTGCAGCAAGAATAAGGTATACAAAACCCAGACAAATAAGGAAGATGTAAATAGCTTCGTTACCACGTGCCACTTCATCGGCAGAGATACCAGCCCAATCAATACCAAAACCTCTGGGAAGACTTTGTTTTGCAACTTCGTTAACGGCATCAATGGCCGAGCCGCTACTATAGCCCGGTGCAGCAGCACCACTTATCTCCGATGCGTTGTACATATTATGACGAGTGATCTCCGATAAGCCGTATACCTTTTCCATTTTCAGGAAAGCGGAGAATGGAACCATTTCATCCCTGTTATTCTTTACATACAGCTTCAGCACATCTTCCGGCGAAGCACGGTACTCAGGTGATGCTTGCACCATCACCTTATATTGGCGGCCGAATTTAATAAAGCTGGTTTCATAGTTACTTCCTAAAAGTGTAGAGAGCGTACTCATGGCATTTTCAAGGGTCACTCCTTTTTGCTGCGCAATGTCGTTATCAATCTTTAGCATATACTGCGGGAAGGAGGCACTATAAAAAGTGAATACGGAAGAGAGCTCCGGACGTTTGCTTAGTGCAGCCACTAAATCGCGGCTCACTGTTTCTATTTGTTTAAAGCTGGCTGTTCCTGATTTATCGAGCAAACGCAATTCAAAACCACCGGCCGCACCATAGCCCGGTACGGCAGGAGGCTGAAAGAATTCAATAGTAGCCCCTTTTAGTTCTTTGGCTTTGTCTTCCAGTTCTTCAATTACTTCCTGAACAGAATGTTTGCGGTCTTCCCAGCTTTTTAAGTTGATTAAACAGGTTCCGGAGCTTGCACCTGTTCCTTCAGTCAGGATCTCGTAGCCCGCCAGGGAAGAAACAGATTGCACATCTTTTATACCTTCTGCAATTTTTTGCAGGTGTTCGGAAACCTGGTTTGTTCTTTCCAATGAAGAACCGGGAGGTGTTTGGATTACCGCATAAAACATTCCCTGGTCTTCGTTCGGGATAAAGCCGGAAGGAAGATTGTTATTGAGCAACCAGGCACCGGCACAGAATGCTATAAGCATAGTAAAAGTGACCGCCCTCCTGTTCACAATGGATCGTAGTAACTTTTGGTACCTACCCGTTAGCCTGTTGAACCAATTATTAAAGCCTGCTAACAGCTTGTTCAGAGGTGTTTTCTTTTTCGGTTTGCCATGATTGTTCTTTAGCATGATGGCGCAAAGAGCGGGTGTAAGCGTTAAAGCAACCACACCTGATAGAATAATGGACGTAGCCATGGTAATAGAAAACTGACGGTAAAATATACCTACAGGTCCAGACATGAATGCCACGGGTATAAACACAGCTGCCATTACAAATGTGATAGCGATAATTGCTCCGCTGATTTCGTGCATTGATTCTATCGTAGCCCTCCGTGGCGAAAGATGTTTTGTTTCCATCTTGGCATGTACCGCTTCAATTACCACAATGGCATTATCAACCACAATACCGATAGCCAATACCAATGCGAATAAGGTAATGAGGTTAAGCGTGATGCCAAAAAATTGCATGAACATGAACGTACCAATGAGGGACACCGGCACGGCGATGGCAGGAATAAGCGTTGAGCGCCAATCGCCCAGGAAGAGGAACACCACCAACCCCACAAGAATGAAGGCTTCCACCAGGGTGTGTACTACTTTTTCAATAGAAGCATCAAGGAACTTGGATACGTCATAGCTGATCTCATAATCCACTCCATTCGGAAATGAAGATGCTTTAATTTCTTTCAGCTTCGCTTTTACATTAGCAATAACCTGGCTGGCATTACTACCATAGGATTGCTTTACAACAATGGCAGCCGAAGCACGGCCATTGAGGGTAGAATAAAGATCATACATGGCACTTCCAAACTCCACGTTCGCTACCTCCTTCAAGCGAAGAATTTCGCCATTAGGGCTGGATCGCAGGATGATGTTTTCATAGCCTTCCTTCGTGCTGAACCTGCCGGGATACTTCAGTACATACTCAAAGGCTTGTGAGCGTTTACCCGAGCTTTCGCCTGTTTTACCAGGTGAGGCTTCAAGGCTTTGTTCATCAAGGGCCTTCATCACCTCTTCGGCAGATATTTTATAAGCCAGCATACGGTCTGGTTTCAGCCAGATACGCATGGCATATTCCCTGTTGCCCAAGATTTCGGCATAACCAACTCCGTTTACCCGCTTTAGTTCTGATAAGATATTGATATCAGCAAAATTGAAAAGGAACTTCTGATCGGTGTGAGGGTCCTTGCTATACAGGTTGATATACATCAACATGTTTGATTCTTCACGGGTAATCTTTACGCCTTCACGTACAACCAAAGGAGGTAATTTATTCACAACGGAAGCCACCCTGTTCTGCACGTTTACAGCAGCCAGGTTTGGGTCGGTTCCCAAATTGAATATTACCTGTATGGTAGCCTCGCCGTCGTTACCGGCATCAGACGCCATGTATTTCATTCCGGGTACTCCATTGATTGCTCTTTCAAGTGGAATGAGTACTGCTTTGGTCATGAGCTCTCCATTAGCACCGGGATATTCTGCTAACACGTTCACCTTGGGTGGTGATATAGAAGGGAACTGCGTTATCGGTAATTTGGTAATAGCCAGCACTCCCATAAAAACAATGATGAGCGATATTACAATAGATAGGACCGGCCTGTGTATAAATTTATTAAACATTTATGAAGTCTTTTTAGGTATTGAACCACTATTCAGTATATAATTTCAGGCGGGAGATAACTTCTTTAGGTGCAACGAATTGCGGTTCGATCTTATCGTTTTCCTTTACCTTTTGCACTCCTTCTACCAGTATCCTGTCATTCTCGGAAAGCCCACTACCTACTTCATACAAATCAGGCATCTCATTGCTGATGGTAATGGCCCTTGATTTAATCACACCGTCATTGCCCACTATAAACACATACACCTTGTCCTGTATTTCGTACGTGGCTTTTTGTGGAATCATCAATGCATTGCGGAGTGGAACAGTCATTTGCACCTTTCCTGTTTCGCCGTGCTTCAGAAGGTTGTCGGGGTTAGGAAACTTTGCTCTAAAAGCGATATTTCCTGTCTCGTTGTCAAACTCGCTTTCAATAGTTTCTACCACACCACTATAAGGCAAAAGCTGGTTATTGGCCAGCACCAGGGCTACTTTGCTGGCTGCATTACTTTTAGGACTGGTTTTATAATTGAGGTATTCTGGTTCCGATACATTAAAGTAGGCAAACACCTGGGTGTTGTCAGAAAGGCTTGTCAGCAATTCGCCTTCATCAATAAGGCTTCCTAATTTTAATGGAATGCGGTCAATTGTTCCCGAAAATGGAGCCCTGATCTGGGTGAATGAAAGGTGAAGCCTTGCTAGTGCCACTTCTGCCCGTGCATGGTCTAATTTAGCTTGTGCTAAGGCCTGCTCGTTTTTCGAAATAATGTTTTTGTCGGCAAGCGTCTTTGAATTCAATAATTCTATTTCTGCCCCTTTCACTTCAGCCTGTGCTTTCAGTAATTCAGCCTCGTATATTTTTGGCATAATCCTGAATAACAACTGACCGGCTCTTACAAACTGGCCTTCGTCAACATAAATATTTTGCAGGTATCCCTTCTCCTGTGCCCTTATCTCGATGTTGCGGATGGAACGTATTTGCGATACGTATTCCTTAGCGAAGGAGGTATCTACTTTAAAAGGAGTAGTAACTGCAAATTTACTGGCTTCCTCCTTTACTTCTTTTTCAGATGTGCAGCTTGTATGGCATAAGATGGCACATAAGCTCAAAAGCGTTACAATTCTCTTCATAATATAAAAATGGATGTTAGATGGTGCTATTTCAAAGTTTCCCCGACGTGTTACACACTGGCCAGCACAATGCGCTCAGATGATGCAAGGAAGGTTTAATGAATTCCATGCTTAAGAGCCGTGCGGTTGCCGAATAAATAATATCAAATTCTTAAGGCTCCTTGCAAAATGTATTTGCTGCAAGAGCTTACCTGGGAAGAAGGCGTAGAAACAAAATGAGTATTGGAGAGGCAGTAGTAATAGTAGTAATTTAAGACAAATTGAAAAGCACTTGAAAAGTGCCTGGCTAACACTGTTTGTTTGCGATGCAAATCTTCTTCATCTTCGAAAACAATAAGTTCATCTTCTAATCCTCCTAAGAAAGGGCTGGCGGGTTTGAGATAATTTTGACGGGCAGATGGAACATTAAACTGTTGTACCTTTTTTATGGTATTAACAGTTGTATAGCACCTCTGGCTTTCCTGCCCACTTATACCCGCATAACTACCGAAGGGGTAGAAACATAAGAAATACAGAAATATTAATACGGGCTTCATTTAGTCGGCAAAACTAGTTGTTCAGCTCAAAGAGTTAAAATTCTTTTTTAATTTTTTAGTGAAGCTTTTGCCAATGCTGTTTTTGGTATAATAAAACGAATAGGGAATTCTTACAAAAGAACTTAGATATACACCCGGAATAACTATAATCTTAATCATTCAAACTGTGGGAATAAAAACTAGTAATGTACTATATCTGCACTTATAATGCCCTAAGGATGCTATGATGGCTTGTCGCTTTTTGTAAGTAGCAGGATCCTTTTGAATATTCTCTTTGTTCCTGTCTACGAAAGGCTGGTACTCTTCTTCTGCCCCACTTTGGCAACTTAATGTTGTACTAAGCCTTCGGTAGTTTGTAAGCCTCGCTAAAATTAGAGAGGCTTTGTTTTGCATGAACATCAAAACTTTTTTATGCAAACAACAAAACGTGCTACCGGTCTTCATACTGCAGCCCCTGATTATAAAACTTTAGTACAGCAGGCCACAGGCAAAGTAAATGGTTCCTCATACCTCAAACCCCACTGTTCTTTTTTCCTCATTGCTCTTCCTTGCCAGTTCAATAATTTTGATTGTGTTTTTCGCCTGCGAAGGCATCACTATTAATTCTTCTTCGCCTTTTAATGCTTTACAGAGGTTTTGATAAAAGCCTGTGTAGTTACCTCTTTCGCTTTTCACTTTTCCTCTAAATTCAATACCATTAAATTCTGTATTGATAATACCCCAGGTTTGCTCCGGCTCTTCGCCCCATGCAGCACTTTGATGTGGTTTTAATCCGGCTGCTAAATGCTCTTCCTGCACATCCAAACCGTACTTTACAAAAGAGCCATTGTTGCCCAATAAAATATAACGGGGTAAAGGTTCTTTCACCAACATGCCTCCTTTTAAAGAAACTTTCAGGTGGCCATAATCAAAAATAATTTCAAAATTATCTACGATGCGGGTATGCTCTCTCTGCGATCTTAAATATGCAGTTACATATTTTGGTAACCCGAACAAAACCTGCGCCTGGTCTATTAAGTGCGACCCAAGATCGTAAAGCATTCCGGTACCCGGTACGCCATCTTCCTTCCAGGTATCGGGCCGTAGGGAATTACGGAAGCGATCATAATGAATTTCGCATTCGGCCAGCTTTCCAAGCAAACCAGAGGCTATTACTTTTTGCACAGTTTTAAAATCACTGTCCCATCTTCTATTATGGTAAACAGTAAGAATTTTGTTTTGTTTTTTTGCCAGTTCAATAAGTTCACCCGCCTCTTCCGATGTTACTGTAAAAGGTTTATCAACTACCACATGTTTACCTGCATTGAGGGCTTCTGTAGCAAGCTTGTGATGACTGGTATTTGGTGTAGCAATGATAACCAGATCAATTGCTGCATCATTTAAAATCTGATGTGTATCGTTTACAATTGTTGTGGTGGGGTAACGTTCTTTTATAATAGAAATATTCGGTTCCTTCCTTTCCCTGATTTTAGATAAAAAAAAACCTTTTACACAACTGATAGTAGGCGCATGAAAAGTTTGGCCAGCCATGCCAAAACCTATTAAACCAACATTTATAGGGTTGTTCATGTTACAAAATAAAGGAATTGCGTTATGTGCTTTTTTATTTGCGGATACAAAGGGTTACTATTTATCTTTTCATCAACCTATCACACCTTTCTAAGCAAGCTTAAATACTGCTCCCAGTTGATAAACATTCACACGGTTAGGATGGTATTGTGCTGCCCTGATCATTGCCTTTGCAATAATTGAAGCATGTATAGGTTTTATAAAATGTAGCCCCGGCACATGATGAAGCAGATTGAAAAGAGATATGGAAATGCGTTCTGTAATTCTTTTATCTTGCCTGTCACCAGCAATAATACCAGGCTTAATGATAGAGATATTTTGAAAAGAAAGTTTTGCAACATCTTTTTCTAGAACACCTTTCATACGAGCATAAAATATCTTTGAGTCGGGTGAAGCATAGGCTGCAGAAACCAATACGTATTGCGACACGTTATTATCTGCGGCTGCCTTGGCGCAATGGTATTGATAGGTATAATCTATAAGAAACTGTGCTTCTTTGCTACCGGCTTTCTGAAGAGTAGTACCAAGGGTAGAAAACAAAACATCACCTTTTACCAGGTGTTTCCATTGCGCTGGGTTATTAAAATCAACAAGATGCTTTTCAAGTTTGACGTGCTGCTTTTCTACGGTCCTGCGGGTGATGATTATAACCTTTTCATATTCAGTGTGGTTTATTAATTCTTCAATCAAATGTGTACCAACCAAGCCTGTGGCGCCAATGACTATAGCTATCATAATGTAAGATGGATAAGTGAATTAAACTAAGAGGTGTCCGGTTATGGGTTAAGAAAGCAAGTTACATTTGTTAGGCGTAAAGAGTTTAGGTATATCATTTGCGCTTGCAATTTGAAACAAAATTTAATTATGGCTAAAAAGAAACTTGTAATATTAACCGGTGCCGGCATTAGTGCCGAAAGCGGATTAAAAACATTTAGAGATGAAGATGGTTTGTGGGAAGGATATGACATAAACGAGGTAGCCACTGCTACAGCCTGGGAAAAAAATCCAAAGCTGGTTTTAGAATTTTACAATCTCCGTCGCAAGGGTGTAAATGATGTTGTGCCAAACGCTGCACATTATGGCCTGGCCGAATTGCAACAAGATTTTGACGTACAAATAATCACGCAAAATATAGACAACTTACATGAAAGGGCCGGCTCTGAAAATGTATGGCACCTGCATGGAGAGATTTTGAAAATGCGTAGTGAAAAAAATGAATTGCTTATATACCCGATTGAAAAAGACATAGAGATAGGGGATAAGGCAGAGGATGGAGAGCAGCTAAGGCCGCATATAGTGTGGTTTGAAGAAGCCGTGCCAATGATTGAAGAAGTAATTCCTATCATTAGAACCGCAGATTTTTTCGCCATCATTGGTACCTCATTAGCGGTTTATCCCGCCGCAGGACTGGTTAATTATGCGCCCTGGCCAATACCAAAGTTTATTATAGACAAGCGTATACCTTATACATCTTCTTTACAAAATCTAACCATTATAGAAAAACCGGCCACAGAAGGAGTGAAGCATCTGAAAGAGCTGTTGCAAAAGCATTTATAATCTTAGTAAAAAGACTTCAATTCTATTAGATCATAACCTCCGGCCCATAAAAAATAACCCATGTAGCAAAGTCTTCAGAAAAATTTATAAAGCGGTGTTCCATCCGGGCGGGAACAAAAAGCACATCGCCTTGTTTACAAGCTATAATTTCTACATCACGAATGAAATCTGTTACTCCTGAAGTAATAATATATAATTCGTCTTGTTTGTGTGGTGTTTGCAGGTCTTCGCCTTCCGGTACATAAAATTCTACCCGCATGTTACCTTGCTCCATCATGGTAACAAATAGTGTTTCTTCACTGGCTAATTTCTCAACGGCCTCCTTAACCGATGCATGGTATTTCATAAAAGTTGGTTTTGTTCTTCGAATATAATTCCATGCTGCTCTAATTCCGTCAATATAGGGGCATATATTTCTTTAGCGATAGGTATATGCAGCCCTCTGGTTTTTATAGTTCCGTTTAATATTAATTTGGCTGCAATTCCTAATGGCAGTCCCACTGTTTTAGCCATAGCGGTATGTTGGTTAATTTTGCCCATAGCCATTAAAGAGCTTTCAATTTTTTGATGGATGCCATTAAGTTCGTATTCAATTTGATGAAGCATTACCACCATATCTTTGTCTTCATCTTTCAAAGCCAGCTTCTTTTGAATGGCAAATTGCAATATATCCGCAGCACTGCATTTTCCCTTATTGATAATGGTTTTATCATCATCCATGCCAAGGAAAAAAAGCTGGCGGAGTGTAAGTTTCGATTCATGCATTTTAAATGCAATAGAAGCTGCCGCATTATTTTTCAGATCATCCATATCTACTTCCTCCAGCAATCCTTTTTCATTTACCATCATCAGGTCTTCATCTTCAGCGTCTGTCTTACTTAGTTTAATATCTTTCTGCTCCACAAGGTTAACAAGGTTTTGCAACAGCCCCTGGGTTTCTTTAAACTGGTCTTGTAATTTTTGTTCAAGCCAGTTGGTAAAATTGTTTCTATCCATGTGGGTTTTAAAAAAATCCATTAATGTCATTCCATCTGTTTCGTAGAAGATATTTTCATTAGTGAATTTTAATTCAACCAGGTTTTTCCATCCATACATAAAATCGGGATGGCGTAAAGTTGTACGTAAAAAAGTAGAGCACTCTTTCAAATTATACAAGTCCATATAAACCAATGAATCACAGTTAGGATACCAGCAATAAATTTCATCCAATACTGTTACATACCTTTTTTCTTCAAAAATTTGTTCGTAAGCGTATGTTTCTATCTGGCCATTTTGTTTGAAAGAAGCTCCTCCTTTACCCGCACAAACCACATTATGAGGGTTCCAGCTTATTTTATATTGCCAGGGATTGTCACTGCTTTCTGGTGCCACCAAAGCACCGCAATGCGAAATAAAAGAACGAATGATACCTCCTTTGGTGTGAATATCATCAACCAGTTTTTTTGCACTCATGTGGTCAATTCCGGGGTCCAGCCCCATTTCGCATAAAAAGAGCAGATCATTTTCCTTTACTTCTGTCCGTAATTTTTCTATCTCACTATCTATGTAAGAAGCGGTCAACAAATGTTTTTTATACAACAGGCAATCTTTCGCCACCAAAAAATGCAGGGAAGGAGGGAGGAGAGAAATAACAATATCCGATTGCAAAATATAATGGGCCCGTTTATGCTCGTCTCTAACATCAAAAGAAACTGAAATACCTTCAGCAGAATTTTTTAGCTTTTCTTCTGCCAATATTTCATCCGAGTCTGCAATAATGATTTTCCAATTTCCTGTAACTGCTTCAGTAAGCAAATAGTCAATCAATACTGTGGCAGATTTGCCTGCACCAAATAATAGAATGGTATTCATTGAATAATATAATTGTCAATAAATGTAGCCTTACTTACTCTTATTTACGGAGCTATACAAAACTTAAGGTTTTAAATTTCTTCGGTAGAATCAATTGCATCACCGTTAAGCGTAATAATTTTATACTTTACTTTTACGCCTCTTGAATGTGAGGGAACATCAATTATTTTTGAATCCTGAGGCTTTATGTTTTTTGTCAATATTTTTTCAGAATGGATAACTTCATCATTCGGCTTTAGGTAATCAACTTGAATGCTTACATCACCCAGCAAAACATCAGAATTATTTTCTACGGTAAGTTTCAGGTTATTAATACCCCCTAAAATCTTCACTTTATAATCGTTAGCTTCCAGGGATACAAGTTTTCTTAAATTTTTTGGCTTCCGTTTTTCCAGCCAAATGCTATCTGCAAGTTTTTTAGCCTGAGCAGCTTTAATATCTTCTTTAAGGGAATCTGCAGCACCAACTGGAATGATAATGTCCGACACAGGGATTGCAGGCTGCATGGCTATAGGTTCTTCTATTTTTTCTGATTTTTTAGTAACTACCCATATACCTGCCATCAAAACCGCCGCGATCCCTACAGCAAAAAAAATCTTCGGTAAAAGGGAATTTTTCTTAAGACGAACTGTACCGGGCATTTGTGCTTTATAATTTGAATGGAATGTCGAACTACTATCAGAAGATCTTATTTCCGTGTCAAAAGCGGCTAATCTATCTGAATAATTAATGAAGGATTTTAGGTGATCCACTTCCCGGGCATTGATCCATGTGGTAGCACCTTCTTCCGACCGTACCAAATCAGTTGGATGTAAAGACATCTCCTTTAATTCTTGTATGGAAAAAGGTCCGGACTCGCGGTTATTACGCAATAAAAAATAACTCATGATAAATTTTCTATTGATAATAAAGAAAATTTTGTGCCTATATAATTTTTTCTCATCCAAACGAAATAAAATATTAACATCCAATTTCTAATGATGGGGGTTTCTTTTCTTGTAAAAGGCTTTTTTTATGGTTCCTAAGCTGCAAAACAATAAATTTGCCAGCTTAAACATGCTTTAAATCAAGCAAATAAAGAATGGACGAAAATCTTCAATTACCACCAGAAACAAACGATTTTAATCGCATTATTCCAGTAAACATCGAGGAGCAAATGAAAACCGCTTACATTGACTATTCAATGTCGGTGATAGTTGGCCGTGCTTTACCCGATGCCAGGGATGGTTTAAAACCGGTGCATCGCCGGGTTTTATATGCCATGCATGATTTGGGAATGTCGTATAATCGTCCTTACAAAAAATCAGCTCGTATTGTCGGTGAGGTTCTGGGTAAATATCACCCCCACGGTGATTCTTCTGTTTACGATGCAATGGTGCGTATGGCCCAGGAATGGAGCATGCGTTATACAATGATTGATGGGCAGGGTAATTATGGCAGCCAGGATGGTGATGGACCTGCAGCAATGCGTTATACCGAGGCACGTATGCACCGCATAGCGGAAAGTGTACTTCAGGATATTGAAAAAGACACAGTTGACTTCCAGTTTAATTTTGATGATTCACTTAAGGAGCCTTCAGTTCTTCCTTCACGTATCCCTCAATTATTGGTGAATGGCTCAAGTGGCATTGCCGTGGGTATGGCTACCAACATGATGCCTCATAACCTAAGCGAGGTAATTGATGGTTGCATTGCCTTTATTGAAAACAGGGAGATTACTATTGATGAACTAATGCATCATATTAAAGCGCCTGATTTTCCTACCGGGGGAACTATCTATGGTATGGAAGGTGTGAAAGCAGGTTTTCATTTTGGCAGGGGAAGGGTAGTATTAAGGGGCAAGCTTCATGTGGATACTAAACCTAGTGGCAGGGAACAAATTATTATTACAGAAGTTCCATACCAGGTTAATAGAGATGCGCTTTGCGATCGTATCGGTCAATTAGTAAATGGAAAAATCATAGAAGGGATTGCCCATATAAATAATGAATCAAACGAAAAAGAAGGCACGCGTGTAGTTGTAGATTTAAAACGCGATGCCGTTGCTAATGTAGTTATAAACCAGTTATTTAAGTTTACCGAACTGCAAACAAGTTATGGCATTAATAACGTGGCGCTGGTAAAAGGCCGTCCGCGTATCATGAACTTAAAGGAACAGATAAGCGAGTTTGTGGAGTTCCGTCATGAAGTAGTGGTTCGTCGTACGCAGTTTGAATTAAGAGAAGCTGAAAAGAAGGCGCATATTTTACAAGGGTATTTGATTGCCTTAGATCATTTAGATGAAGTGATCCGTTTGATTCGTGCTTCTTCAACTCCAGATATAGCCAGAGAAGCTTTGGTAAATGCAGGTTGGGGATTGGATGAAATTCAGGCCAAGGCAATACTTGAATTACGCTTGCAACGCCTTACCGGAATGGAGCGTGATAAGATAAAGATGGAATATGACGAATTGATGAAACTGATTGCTTATCTGCGGGAGTTGTTGGCAGATGAAGAAATGCGGTATGAAGTGATTAAAAAAGAGCTGCTTGAAGTAAAAGATAAATTTGGCGACGAAAGAAAAACTGACATTACATTTCTTGATAATGAAGTAAGCATCAAAGACCTAATCAAGGAAGAGGATATGGTGATCACTATCTCTCACCTTGGTTACATTAAGCGTACATCAGCCACTGAGTTTCGTGCGCAAAGGCGGGGTGGAAGAGGGGCGATGGGCGGCCGCACAAGAGATGAAGATTTTATTGAGCATCTCTTTGTAGCTTCTACCCATCATACCATGTTATTTTTTACCGAAAAGGGGAGGTGCCATTGGTTGAATGTCTATGAAATTCCTGAAGGCGAAAAAAACAGCAAGGGTAGGGCTATTCAAAATTTGTTGCAAATTTCTCCTGACGATAAGATCAGGGCCATTATAGATATTGCCGATCTTCAGGATGTGGATTTTGTGAATAGTCATTACATTATACTTTGTACAAAAAAAGGCGTCATTAAAAAAACAAACCTGCTTGACTTTAGCCGTCCACGGCAGACAGGTGTTAATGCCATCACGATTAATGAAGGGGATCAGCTTTTGGAAGCCAGGCTTACCGATGGCAATTGTGAAATAATGATGGCGGTGAAATCAGGGCGTGCCATTCGTTTCCCTGAAACCAAAGTAAGACCCACAGGCCGGGGCGCTATTGGTGTGGGAGGTATAGATATTGATACGAAGGATGATGAGGTTGTTGGTATGATTTGTGTTAATCCATCCACTCCGGACAGGACAGTTTTAGTAGTTAGTGAAAAAGGATATGGCAAGCGAACACCGGTAGATGAATACAGAATTACCAATCGTGGCGGGAAAGGCGTGAAAACGATTGCTGTTACTTCTAAAACGGGCAGCCTTGTTGGGATTATGGATGTAGCGGCAAAAGAGGATATGATCATAACTTGTAAAAGTGGTATTACTATTCGAATGAAAATATCTTTGATCAGTGAGCAGGGCAGAGCTACCCAAGGTGTAAAGTTGATACGGATTGATGATGGCGATGAAATTGCTGCCATCACAAAAATTGATGTTCAGGATGAAGTTGGTATTGTAGATGAAAATGAAACGGTGGTAGTAACAGCAGATGGTTCTATAGCCGTAGTAGAAATTGATGATACTATTGATGAGGCAACCAATTTACCTGAAGATTCATCTGAAGAAGAGGACGACCTTCAATCATAAAAAAAATAATTCTAAAACTACTACAATGCGAAAACTTATCTTCTCTGCATTCATGCTATTATCAGGTTTTAATGTGTTTGCACAAAGTCTTGAAGATGTTCAGGAAAAGATCAGTAAAGGAAAATATGGCGAAGCGCAGGAAAAAATTGATAAGCTATTAGCCGACAGTAAAGGACAAAAAAATGCGAATGCATGGTACACCAAGGGCATTGTATATTTCAACCTTAGTTTGGATAGCAGCCGTACTGATAAAGACTATCGGGGTGAAGCCTATAGTGCGTTCAAAAAATATTACGAAATGGATCCTAAAAATATTACAGGAACCCTTGAGCAGAATGCACGCTTATTTCAATTGTATGATGCCTATTATAATGGAGGCATAAGAGCTTTTAACAATAAAGACTACGAAAGTTCTTTTGCAAATTTTCGTTCTGCATTAGATGTGGAAACTTATATCTTAGGAAAGAACTTTACTTATGCTAATGTTTCATTACCAGCGTTGGATACAAGCTTAATTCTTAATGTTGCAGCCGCGGCATCAAAAGCAAATATGACGGATTCTGCGATGAACTATTATCGCCGGCTGGCAGATGCAAAATTGGTAGGAGAAAGTTATATTGAAATATACCAGATACTGATTGATTATTACGGTAAAAAGAACGACATGGCTAACAGGGATAAATATTTGGCCCTGGGAAAACAATTGTATCCCGCCAATGATTATTGGTATGAAGTAGAACTTGGTCCTTTACGCGATGATAAGCCAAAGCTTATTTCCAAATACGAGGAGTTGACCCAGCAAAATCCCGGCAGTTATTATCTAACTTACAATTATGCAGTAGAACTGTTTAACTATCTCTATGCAAATGAAAAAAAACCCGCTGAGTTTTCTACATTGAACCCTAAAGTAAGGCCAGCCATACAGAATGCAATAAAAACCAACGCAGCTTCATCCGATGCTAATTTATTAATGGTGCGATATCTTTCTGAAATTATATATCGTATGGAAGATAGCTCCCGTGCATTAAAAGGAACAACACCTGCAGACGTAAAAAAGAAGCAAGCTATTGTAGCAAACACGAATGCTGCATGGGATGATATGGCACCTTATGCCGAAGCTGCATTTACTGCCTATACTTCTAAGGCTGCTGCAGACCTGAAAGGTTATGAAAAAGGAAATCTTAAGTTCGTAACCAACGTGCTTATTGATTATTATTCCAATAAAAAACAGGCAGATAAAGTAAAAAGCTACCAGGATAAAGCCAAATCGTATGGCATATAATTGGTAAAAAAAATAAACAAAAGCCCGGCTTTATGCCGGTCTTTTTATGCTTTTTATTGAGCAAAGAGATATAAAAAAAAACAAACCCCGCTATAGAAATAGCAGGGTTTCAAATCCATTTATTTATGAAAGATCGAGGTGCAAACATAATTGCCGTTAAATTAAAATGCAATCGGTGTAATTACCTAAAAACAAACAAATCGTAAGGAGTAAAAAGTGACTTTTATTTTTCGGAATTATAATACTTAAAAGATCAGGCTTTGCTTTGCTTTCTCATTTGCCTGCCTATAATAAAATCAACAAGGCCAAATAAGAGTTCAAGTAATATCATTTTTAAAAGGTACAAACATTTTGAAACAGATTGGAGGTTTCTATTTGAAGGCGGCAGAAAGAGGCTTTATAGTTTAGTTCACTAGTCTCTGCTTATTTGGAATTTCATCGACAGCACAAAACTTACACTCATACGCATTACGATGATAAAGAAGTTGAGGCAGAACAATATCCCATTGAAGCGTTGCCTGTTTTTAGAAAGTTTGTGTATGAAGTTTGGATGCCTGAATATGCAAGTAAGTATTTTAAAGATCGTGTGCCACAGGCCTTAGAATTTATTCAGAAACTTTTAAACAGAGCATCATGATTTGATCTTTACCTACACCAAACCCATTCCTACGAAGAGCCTCTGCAAAGAGGCTTTTTTCTTTATTATATATTCGGATGGTGTGAATCACTCCAATAGTTTACCATCTTCATAATCATGTCTTTCATTGCCTGAAAAGAAGGAGGCTTTATAAAGTAACCTTGCACACCCGTACTATAGGCTTTAAATACAGAGGCTGTAGCAGCACTGGTAGAAAGAAAGATAAACGGTACACACCTAAGTCGTAAAACTTCATCCTCATTAACTATTCTCTTTAATTCAAGACCGTTAATAGGGTGCATGTTAATGTCGCAGAGAATAAATAATATCTTGCCTGCATTTTTAATATACTCCAGAAATAATCTGCCATCTCTGAAAATTATTATTTCATTATCAAATTGTAGCTCTTCAAATGCTTGTTGTATCAACTCTAAATCGTCTTCGTCATCATCTATGATGATAATTGGGTTATGGTTCATTTTTTAAATTTGGTCACTCAATATAACCAACTCTCACTATTGAATATCACGATCAGGGAAGCAGAGCAAAAAAATGTATTCAAACAAAAGATTGGCCCGTGTGCCTACTTAACATTAAATTAAGTTATAAGAAGAAGGCGGCAGAAAGCTCTTTATAATTTAGTGATTGTAGGCTTCTGCTTATAACTCTATATTATGTTATTCAGGTTGGCCATTGTGTGAAAGCGGCTGTTTTGTATTCTTTTTAAACAGCGGAGCACATCGGCCCATAAGGCCGAATAAATCCTGACGTAGGAAGGATAGGAGGTTGAGGTGCTTTGCCTCCCACCCGCAAAGCGAAGCGTGGGCTTACCATTTTTTTACTTTTATATCAGAATATTTCATTCCTTCATAGCTAAATTCATTTTGATGCCAAATAGCTTTAATGACTGATTGGTGTCTATACTTTTCCTTGTTCACGAAATTCTCATAGTTTATTTCAATAAGAATGTAAATAAAACGTTCGCCTTTTTTTAGTAATTCGAAATAAAATTCAGGCAAAACTATACCAGTCATTTTTTGGGGTATGTATGCCATATGAGGTAGTGAGTGGTTTACGGTTCTTATTTCACCATGCGGAATCTTTTTTTCAACCTCATTCTTGCTTAGCTTAACATCAAGAACACTTTTAGTTCTTATATATTTTATCGTTGCAGGAAACTTTCCCGTATTATAGAGTTTAAACGTTATGAGGCTTGATTGCCCATTTCCTAGGCTATCAATCTTAAGATCCATCACGTTGGCAATAGGCCTGCTTTCGATATTAAAACGACGCTCTGTCTCTTTAATGGACTGTACTTGAGTTTTTAATGATTTATCGCTAAAATCTGCATTAAAACTATCTTTGATGTCTTGTTTAAGACTAGAAATACTATCGGTAGAATCTCGATCTCTGTTTTGTCTTCGATTATCAGCAAGTGCCAAAGCGGAAATCTTGTTTGCGCTATCTGCAACCGCGAGGGCTTGCACTTGGGTTTTGCTTTGCCCCAAAGTAACAAAGACAAGAATGATAGTAAAACCAGCAATAATAATTTCTACTATAAGTCTGGTATTTTCTCTCCAGTTATTTCCTCGCCCTTCTTTATCTATTTTGGGACTATTGTTTTCTTCGGTGTTGGTATTTGACTTTTGGTCAATGGGCTTACTCATGTTCTGTCTGGTAAAATAAAAATTACGTTGAACTCGGCGCTTAAGATAGTTATGGGAGGCGTGCTTCTTACGGCGTCTTTGCATGTTGCTAATTTAGCACAGTTCGACAGTTATAGAATTGAGACTACGCAAATAAAACCTGTAAACGCCCCCGATAGTTTAGTTCACGAAAGAAGCGCTGGCAAAAAGAATACAAATACAGCGAAGCGCCTATTTAACATAATATAAATTATAAGCAAAACCAAATACTATTTGTTCACAGGGTGTTAATAATTAATGGAATACGCTGTGATGGCTATTTTACCGTTTAAAAATAGTTTGAGATTATGTTAAGTAGGTAAGCAATTTTCATTATTCGGTACCTGCGGCCATCGTTAATAGTGTTGGTATCAATTGGACAAATGATGAAATGATCTACACCAGGGAGCATTTTAGGGTGAACGTTGCAGAGTTGGTAAATTAATTCTTTGTGGTCAATAACAGTGCTTATGTAATTGCCATCCGGATAAATGTATAATATTTTGTATCTGGTTTTCATTTGTTCACCCCATCGCCAATATTGTTGGTGTGGTCCGGAAAGTATCGCCATTTTCGGCGGTGCGATCTAATCGCCGGTTTTGACGGTGGAAGATCTGCGAATTTTAAAAAAAAGGCCCTTGTAGAAACAAGGGCCGGCCAAAATCACCCTTATTCAGGAAATGAGAAACATTTTTTATGAAGTCCAAAGGCTCCACTCTTTATTACGCCTGGCTACTAGTGTTTGATTAACTACACCACTTGCATAGATATATTTTTTCCATTGCGCTTCTAATGCTGTCCAGGCCCTTGCATTAATGTTGGGTACTAAATTGTCTGCGTTACCTATACCCACATTATAGGAGAATGATAATAAAGCGCTCCATTGGTTTGCGGTCAATGGAATAGTAACGAGGGCTTCAAGCTTTAAATAATCAGCCTCCACATGTGCCATTGCATCATTTAGCGCCCTCTCACGGGTTATGTTGCCAGATGGCCGGATGTCTTTATTATCCGTGCTGCCTGGTACTCTTGTACCATAGCCCCAACTCCACTGTTTATGGTCCCAGTAAGGAACGGCGCTAAAACCTTCCAGAGGTGGCAAAAATGACTTTAAAGTGTTTTCAATGAGGTTAACCATACCATACGATTTTTTAGAGATAAGAATAAGGAAAATCAGCATGCCGCCGCCAATCAATATTTGCTTATGCTGCTTGTTTAATTTTTTCATGTAATACCATTTCGCTAAGGTGTATTGCTTCTCTCCATGATAATTTGCCATCGCTTAAATACACGCTTAGTAAGGTTGCGATGTTGTGGTAAGCTGCATCTTTCTGCGTGTCGTTCGATAGCTTTATTTTTTTTATAGCACATTGAAAAATAGCATCGCCATCACCGGCGTGTAGGCAGTCATCAGCATAGCCCAACACTTTTAGTACGTCTGGTAAGTAGCGCCTTATGTTCATTATTATAAGGTCATCAATCTGACCTGGTATAATCGCCATTAGTAGCGGTACTGCAGGTGAATCCAAAACGGCTTTAATTGCCTCTACGGTTAGCACAGACGGGTGTACGTATTTGTCAATGTAAAATTTTGATCTGCTCCAGAGTTTTTTAAGGAAGGATATTATTTTTTTCATAGGGGTTAGTTTACTTTTTGGTCAATGGTTCGCTTTAAGTCCTCATAGGATTTTTGTAAAAGCTGGTTTTCTTTCCTCAACATTTTTACCTCCGTGGTAAGGTTTCTTACCTGTGTCTCCAATTCTTTTGCAATGCCTTTCCAAAGCTGCACGGCGCTTTCCACGTTATCCAAATATGCCTGCGCCGTTTCTTCTTTCATCTTTGCCACCTCTGCTTTGCCTTTCGTGCGACTTAGTAACCAGGTAATGCCTGCGACAAAACTTGCAGATAATAACTGCATTAGGATTGTTATTTCCATAGGGATTGGATTTTATTCGGGCTTCAGTGCAAGTGCTTCCAGTGTGGCAAGCGATTTAATTGCAATGTCAAGCTGTGACAACTGTTTGAACATGCCGTTACTCATGGCCTGTTCAATAATTTTTCTGTAAACTTCTATTGCCTGTGTGGGGTTCATGAATTGTTTTTTTTATGAAACTGCTGTAACAATACCGCCTTTTACTGTGATGCTGTTAACCGGTGCTACTGTGCCCGTAAAGCCAAGCACTCCGTTCATTATAAATGCGGCATTGGCTGCGGTATTGCCAACTATAACCCTACCAGTTGCATCATTTAGAGATAATGCCAGTCCGTTATTGGTGGCGTTCAAATCTCCAAAGGCAAAAATATCTGTTGCCTGGTTAAGGTCTAGGTATCTGTTTGTAGAGCCGCCTAAGCCACTTACAACGCGGAATCTGGGGATTACATCGCTTACTTCCAGGTGAAATCCATTACCAATGCTCCCGTAATTAGCGCCCAAAAAAACGCTTCTTAAATTGTCGTTTACCTGGCAACCCATACCGTTACCTGTGCCAAAGAAGTCGCCTAGTCCTGATACTTTGTTAGCTGTATCTAAATACAATTGCGGGTTGTTTCCCAGGTTGCTGCCAAGCTCTATGTAATTGCCTGCTGCGTTTATTTCAATAGCCGGGCCTAGCAGTCCAATTTTACCTAATTTAAGGCTAAAGCTTCCGCTTTCGATTACTGTGTCTTGTAAGAGCGGGTTTATACCCAACTCCACAAATGCCCCACTCAATCCTGTGCCAGACCTTGCACCCGTTACAGAGCCGCCGCCGCCTGCTGATGGCTTACTGGTAAAGTTTATAGCGCCTTGTCCGTAACTCATATAAAATACTTTTGAATGATTAATACAGAGCCGGTATTGCCTGCGAAATTTATTGAGATACGCCCTTTAAACACTTCGTCCTTGTTGCCGCCAATGCTGAAGCTCTCACCGTTGTTTGTGCCGGGGGTTCCGGGGTTTAGTGGTATGTCGTTCACTTCTACTAAAGTGGTTCCTATGTTTATAGCTGTCCAGCTATTGCAGTGGCTATCTATGGGCACATTGCAATTTTGGCTATACTGATTAGTAACTACATTGTAATGCTGCTCTTGCATAATTAATAATTTGGAAGGTTTTTAACGTACTGGTTTATTTCGTTTACATCGGCATCGCTTAATCTGTCTTGGGGCCAATTGCCGCCTCGTAAAAAGGATAGTAAGTCTTGCCCGTATATGCTGCTAAACACCTCTGCTAAGAAGCTTAGGTTTGATTTGGTGCGTAATCTTTTAATTACAGCTTTTGCACATTCTTCGCAATCGTTGAATGGGCCAAAGGCGTTGTATATTTCCCGTGAATAAGCCGCCGCCGTTGAGTCTGTAATGCGGTAAGTCCAGGGTGTGCTATCTGGCTTATTGTGATAGAATGCCGGGCTCCAGGCGTTGGCCGGGTTGGTAGCATCTGCATCTAAATCTTTTGTGTCCTTGCTATCCCAAATACCCAGCTTTTCTAAAAACTGTTTAAAGAAAGAAAAGCCTAACACACCTGCACCAATGGCAATGTATGGCATCACTTCGCCGGTGGTAATCTTACCTACTTTCTTTTTTTTATTAAGAAGCAGTAAGGCGGCTGTAGCTGCAAGGGTTATAGGTAGCAAATTATTGTTTTGCTTTTGCGATGGGTCAACCTGTAGCAGTAGTTCCGGCTGCTCATATACTTCCATTGTTGTAAAAACGGTTGAATGATAACCAGGTGCATAAAAATTAACCCATTCGCTTTCAGATGGCCATCCTACTGTAAAGCTGTAGCTGCCATCTGATGCCGTTTTAAATACCTGACTAAGCATATTGCTTTGTGCATCAATAAGCACAAATTCACCGCTTAAGGCTTTGCCATCTGCACCAATTAGCCGGCCCTGTAGTATTAAACTCATAGTTGCATATTATCTAAGGTTGCCAATAAAAATTTGAAACTATCCGGGCTTTCTTTACCCAGCTTTGCAAGTTTTGCCAGGTGTGCAGATAAGTTTGGGTCAAGTGCTTTAAGATCGTTCACGGCCTCCAATATTTGTGCATCGTCATTTATGCCGTTGATGGCCACCCTCTGCATTTGTGGCGGTGCTGCAGTATTTGTTTTCATGCCGCTTAGCATGGCTGCGAAAATGTTTTGCACCATTGGAGCTATAACCGGATGGCTTATAATGTCGCCAATCATTCCTAACTTATTTTCCGGCTCCTCCTCCCCTTCTTCATCTTGCTCAATCAATCTTTGCTCAATGGCTGCAAGGCGGTCGGCAATGGCGTTGTTGTTCTTTATGCTGGTGTACTGGTTTTGCGTAAGGGCCTGCTCGTCTCCATTTATTTTAAAATTGAAACTGCCATCGTCTGCCGTGTTGCTCTTTATCTTGCCGCCTGGTAAATCTTCATATACCTTCAGGGTGTACACGGCGTTAGTGCTTTCGGCCAGTAGCTCCAATGTGCTTTGTAGCTGTGTGCCTCCTTCCTCAATGCTGCCGCCTTCGTACTTAAACATAAACTGCTTGCCTTGCCATAATGACCAGGCGGCAACGTTTCTGTTTTCGTAGGCATTAACAACGCCGTCAATGCCTTTAAACTGTACACTACTTGCCATGATGAAAATTTACTTTGTCAACTTCAAATAAGATACACCTAACAGGAATACATAAGGAGTGTTGGCCGGTGCGCTGGAGAAAAGCACATAACTTTTGCTCCAATCTACATTTCGTAAATCATCGAAGCTATCGAACTGCTCCTGGAATGGATTCGCAAAGTCATTCGTCCGGTTGAACTTCAACAGAGGCACACGGAAAATACTTTCTTCGCCATTGTTGTATAGCACTAACACAGCTTTTTTCATTTCGGCTATAGGAGATACAGTTACGCCGTTTGGAGATGTAGGCATGACGGTTGCTGTAAATATTTCGATGTCTTTAACTATTACGTTTTGGTCTGTCTGGTTGCGCAAGTTGGGAAGGTCGGCAAACATAACCTTGGTAGGCGCTCCGGTTGGTATAACTAATTCTATTTGCTCGTAGCGTTTAATTTTATTGCACATTGCTTTTGTTTTTAGAAGTGGTAAATAAAGTAACACGGCTTACACCGTGCTACTCTTATCTGGCTTGTCATAGGTGGCTTTACTCAACTAAGAAACAACAGTGCTATTTTGTGCAAGCACACCACGTAAGAAAACAATAATGCGGCTATTGGCATCTACTGCACTTAAGGCGGCTGGTAAATTAATTGTGATTACAGTGTTTTTGCTACCAATGCAGGTAACATTTGGTTCTACTGCATAAAAAGCATCTTCAGCCAGGCGCTTTTGATCTACAGGCGAATTAACTGCGGCGGTTAACTGTGTTTGTGGTCTGTAAAAATGGCGCTGTATATCCCATGCCGGAACAATTACATCATTATTAACGGCAATCTGCAACGTAGCGTTATAGATGGCATTAATGGCGGCTGCGTTGGTGTACTTAGTGCCATTTGCATAAGTATCTAACTCAAAGGCTGTATCTGTGGCCCCTGATGGCTTGCCCAACAATACGGCTAAAGAAGATACTACGAAACTATCTTGCAGATTTAAGCGTTGCTCTGTGTTAAACTGACTGCCTGACGTTTGGTTAAGGATTTGAAACTGATACCGTGTAACCTGTGTAGATAGAGCCAATTCAAGGCGTAAAAAAGATTGTGTGCATTTGAACTTACTAATGTCCATGCCTGGGAAAGCTTTTATTAAAGCTCTTTGGGAATTTTCGTAAACCATCCGGGCGGCTTGTGTATTCATTCCTAACACGTTTGCAGGCATAGAAACAAACTGCATTAGTGCAGAACCTGCACCAATAAATAAGGCTACTTCGTTGCCAAAAATGGGTGCAGATAAAAGGCATAGTGCCACTGAAAATAAAAGAGAGGTAAGTATTTTAAAAGATTTCATCTTAATAAAGATTTTTTGTAAAGAATTTTTTTTAGATCCGTTATCGTTGTTAATAGCGGTGTGATCAGGACCACACCGCCTAATTTGTTGGTATGAGCTGTACTAGTCCTTATCTGTATAGCTGCTATAGTTATCAACGCCGCTAATTACCGACATTGAATTACTTAAGCCTGGTGCATTTGTACCAGCTACACGGCGCACAGGTGTAGGCAATCCGTTAATGGTGCGTAAATCTCTGTAGCCATTAATTACAGGCACTCCAGCAATTACACCAAAGGCTTTTAAACCCTGCTTTGCTCCTGAACCCATAAGCACACCACCTAATAAGGTTCCGGCTGTGCCCTTCATTTTGGTGCGAATTAAATAACCGGCTGCTACCTCGGCGGCTGCAACAATTTTAGGGTCAAGTGTACCCGTTACTTTTGCTAATGCCTCGTTGATCTTATCGCCAAAGAAGTATCCGGCTGCTATTGCGCCATACTGTACTAATGGAGATTTTGCACTAAGCGCAACGCCTGATACACGGCGGCGGCGGCGCTGGCTTGTCTTTTTTGCTTTACTTTTTCTACGTGCCATGATTAAAATGGATTTTGATTATTAAAAAGAGTTTATTTAAAACTGTTTATGATGTCGCTTACTGCAATGCCCTTCTTTAGTTTGTTGCGTATGGTGGTCATGGATGGAACCTTTCTACTTGTCAGCTTCCTGAATACCTTTTGAAGTTCAACGTCTGAAATATTTGCATCTAATGAGATGCCTTTACTCCTAAGCGTTCTTTTCATAACCACCCTTTGTATAGCATGGTCTTGGCTAGTGCCTGCACCACTTAAAGAGCCTGGTACATCGCTCCTATTTTTACGGCGTTCATAATACACGGTAGATGCAGCGCCTTTATGCTTCACTACACGTTTACCCGGCTGCTTTGCTTTGCGCCTTTTATCTGCAACCTTGCTACTAGTGCCTGTTTGCCTGTACAGCACTTTTTTAGCAACACGCTTTTTAGGTGCAGCTTTTTTTGCTGCACGTTTCTTTGCAGGCGCTTTTTTTACTGCACGTTTTTTTGCAGTACGTTTTTTAGGCGCTGCTTTGGTAGTAGTGCCTTTTAGTTCGCGGCTGGCTTGCTTAATGCAGTCCTGCCATTTTTTTGCGGGGTGTGCCTTGCGTATTTGCTTAGCACGGGCCGCAATTTTTGCAATGGTGCTACTCATTGTCTTCTTTTTTTAAGTCCTCGGCGGTAAAGCTTTGAACCTCGTAAAAAATATAGTCGCCTGGCTTAGTGATGTTTTTTATAGCATCCTGGTCAGTATCGTAAGAGCCGCCTATTCTTTTTTCGGTTCCATCGGCTTCATACTTGTAAACGATAACTTTCGCTTTTGGCATGATTGAGTATTTAAGGTTAGTGGTTAAGGTTTTTTATTTTTCATCATAAAGAATAAGATGGCTGCACCGCCAATTAATAAGGGCAGCATCATTTTATTTTCTTTCGGCTCCGTGGTAACAATATTTCCATCCGGGTCTACTGTTACATTAGTGCTGCTTTGGCGGCTACCTCTGATAGCATCATAAGCAAGTTTCTTTTGCTCATACCCTGCTATAACAATATTTATATTGCCTTGCTCTGTAGAATTTGCGGCGGGGTATTGCTTCCAAAAGTTTAGCTTATAAAGAAGGTCATTGTAATTAAGCTCCAAAACGCTATCGGTCATTGATGCATCAGCATTAGGCACATAAGTATGATCTTGCATTTCACCACTCCAAAACGTAGGGTTATTCCATCCGGCTGCAAGTGCTGATAAGTAACGTCCGATTGTGCTCATTTTTTTTTCTTTTTGTCAAGTAAAAACAAAAGCAGTAAACCGCCACCTATCAATATGGCTGGATTTATTTTTGCCGGTTCCTGGATAACGTCTGTAGGCGCTTCTGGTGTTGGTGCCTGATCTATGGCCGTAGATTGCGGCATATCTATAATATCAAAGTCAACAACAACCGAAGCGGGCACATATAATTGAATGAGGTTTGGCGTATAGCTTCGCGGGTTAACGCTGTTGTACACATCATTTAGCGGCCCCACTACATTTAATTGATTGCTGTAGATACTATTCCAGACATCAACTATTTTTTGCGCTACTGTAGCTTCAGTATCGTTACTATTGCAGGTAACGGAAACCTTATTGTTAACGCTGATTGTATAGCCATCGAATGAACCGAGCACAAGAAATTGCTCCAGCCTAA
Organism: Chitinophagaceae bacterium; assembly: GCA_043763635.1. GTDB lineage: Bacteria > Bacteroidota > Bacteroidia > Chitinophagales > Chitinophagaceae > Flavisolibacter. Next base: position 32,160 of record JAYULK010000059.1, on the reverse strand, counting down.
AGCCGCCTACGTTGATTGTATCAAAGTGTTTTATTTCCGGGGTCATGACCTACTTCTTTTGGTGTAGAAATAAATACCGGCTGCTGCTGCGGCTACTACCAGGGCTGTATTATTTTGTATGAAGCTCATTAAGCCGCCACTGCTTGCATCATAAGGGTTCATGTTCATGCCATACGGTAAGCCTGTCAATGGGTCAATGCCTTGGGGCAACTGACCGGCTGCGTTCTGGCTTCTTATTAAAGAAGAAACCAGGGGTGTAACGGCTGCAATAAGCGCAGAGGCCACGGCAACCCATGCAGGGAGCGCAGCGGCTGGATTGCCAACCGTTGAACCTAAGATGGCTTTCTTTTTCATGCCGCTTTTTATAGCGTTTTCAAAATTGCCAAAAGAACCTCCAAATTTTTTAGTCCACAGTTCATCAAGCTTTGCCTTGCCTTGCAGATTATAGCTGCCATCCTTATTATAAAGTGCATGCTTCAATTTGGTTGCATACCCAAACGCATTTAATGCAACAAGGCTTAAGTAAGCATTGCGGGGCGCTGCCAATGAAACCTTTTTAACGCCTCTCCATATATCAGTAAAAAAGCCGCTTATGGCTTGTGAATGAAGTAACACACGGGCATTTGCAATTCGTTCAAATTCTTCCTGTGGCAAGGTTTGAGACAGCTCTAAAATTTTACCGTCGTTAACCTGCCCTTCGTTATTTAATACTCCGTATTGGTAAAGCAATGTAATTGCATCCATAATTTCCGGCGATAGGTCTATGTCCTCGTCTTCTGTTGGAATAAAAGCATCTTCCTCTATGCCTGATAATCTTTGTAACATATTGCTAGGAGTTTTATCTAAAATGTATGTAGGCTCTAGCCTCTCGTTAAATGCCTTTAATACGGGGTCAATCCAATACTCATTGCCGTTATCCTCCATCACTACGAACACATGCCCAGGCAATGAATCAAACACGTTATAGCTGGCAAATCTGTAGTGCCACTTAATTTTCTTACCCGACCTGTTCAATGCATCCAACACGCCTGCAATAAAGCCTGCATAGTGCTTGCAATCGCCTTGGGCCGTGGTAAGCATTGCGGCGGGGCTTTTGGTTGTTTGCTTTTCTTCGCTTTCGATTTTGTACGCAACATTTTTCTTTAAAAAATTGAACAAGGCTTTTGCTATATCCAGCTTACCACCCACATTAAAAAGCGGTGCGATAGCATCATAATCAGGTGCAAACGATTCGTGAGCCGCTAACACTTCTTTTACTATATCCCCTACCGTTTGATTTGCTCTAATGGTTGTGTAGCGATTAGAGAAAGGCGGCAAGTATTGTAGTAATTCACTCTTTAACATGCTCAAAGAACTTTATATGAAAAATCTAAAGGAATGGTTAAGCCCTCGGCATTAACGAAGCCTTTAAATGCTAAAACCTGATTGACTAAAGAAGAAATACCACCGGCTGTAATAGCCTTTACAATGTCCATTGCCTGAGAAACCACACCAAACACACTGAGGCGTGCCGAAATTGGAAAGTAAGAGGCTGACAGAGCTTTTATATCTGTCATGGTATAACCGGCAATTGCGGCCACATAAGAACCGTTTATGTACAGATCACCAACAATAGAACCAATACGTAGCGCCTCGCCTGTAGGGTTCTGTACACCCAGGATAATATCTAAAATGGGCGTTAAGCCACTGAAGCGAACGGCAACCTTATGTACATAAAACTGGAGCTTATCGGCGGTGCCCTTTTTGCGCAGTGCTGTAATACCTAAGTAGGCTAACACGCTTGCAATAACAATACTGCCAGGCTTCATAATGTTGTTTTGGTTGCATACAATACTACGGCAGAGGTTTAAGGTCTGGAATAGGATATTAACAGGGTGTGGAGAAGTTTACGGCAGATTCATGGTTTTTCTGGTGGTTTATCCGTAGGTTCGCACACGCCTACGGGCGGTGCGACCCGGTAAACCACCTAGTAAACCTGTATTAAAAAACCTCAAAAAAACAGGTTTATGAAGGTTAAAGAGATGGCGAAACACTAACTTAGCAATCCATTTGATACGATACATAACTTTTAGCCCGGCCCTGCTTTTTGCGGGGCTTTTTTATGCATAAAAAAGCCCGGGCAGGTGCCCAGGCTAATTAACTTACTGTTTGTATTACCACTTGAATTTTACGACGTCGGCTCTGTCCCTATCCCCTGCTGATAGTCGTAAAATAATGCCGTCTGCATTGGGGTATTTTTTCTTAGCTTCCTTCACTAAGTAATCTCTTATGTACTGATACTGCGGGTCTGCAAAGATTACTTTTCTAGTGTCAACGGTTCCAAGGAATTGATACCTTGTTAGTGGTTTACTTTCGGAAAAGACATACATGCCTTCATATTGATTTACTAAGGCCGTGTCTCTGCTGTCCTGGTTGAATGATGTTAGTGTTATAAGAAGTATAACAATGATTGATGTAAAGGTTCTCATGATTTTGGTTTTTGTTGCCAGTAAGAACGTAACATATATTTATTTATACAATAGTGTTTTTACTATTGCCTAGCTTATGTAGCATCTTCCTTTTCCATGTATTCCCCTGATCTTCTTGCATAACCTACAAGCTCCCCAATCTTAAAGAGTATCGTATGCAATGCCTCCTTTTTAAAACAGGCTACCGTTATGGTTATGCTATCTCTTTTTTGCTGGAAATTAATAAAGGATAGCGAAGTTTGGTTTGTGAGTGGTTCTAGTGATTCCTTCGCGGTGTGAATGGTAAGAAATTTTGATTCCTTGATTGTTGTTTGTGCTGTGTAAACCTTCATGGTTGTTGTTTATTGATTAAGAAATGAGTTACTCTAAGTATATGCGTTCTAAAAATTCTCGGGTTTCTTTATTGTAAAAATTTACGTACTCTGCATTAAAAAATTTGCGCTTCATGTCGTTGCAAAACTTGCTTACATAGTGCTGGTTATACTTAATACTCCATTGGTATTTTTTACACGCATACGTGCCGTCTTGTTGCTTGCAAAAAACTATTGCAACGGTGAAGGTTTGCTTATAAGATTGTTTGGCAGGGTTCATGTCAATAGCGTTTTACTTCCATCAAATATTTTGCATCCGAAAAGTAGTGGTGTTGCTTTCTGTGTCTTTTAAAGTATGTTGCAAAAGTTTTTTGGCTGCGAAGCAATGTGCGTTTCTTTCTAATTTTTTTTCTCATAACTTTACTTCAAAGAGATGGACATTTATTTGTTTGTCGGCCTGCTGGTAACGGTGGGCTTTTTTATGCCTGATCATTTATTAAATCCAACTGCTCAACCACAACGGCGCGACTTATAAGCAACGGGCTTATTAGCTCTGTACTAAGCTGCGTAAGCGTTTTTTTTACGCCGTGTGTCCATATTCTTTCCTGCAAGCTTCTTACCTGCTCCATTGTTAAATTGCTGTAGGTTAATACCTCGCTGGTGCATAGTGTTACATTAACGGTAAAATGCTTCATGGTGGTTGTTTTTATTTATTGGATATAAAGTTTTGCTTGCTGCTTATTGGTGTACCCGTCACTTGTTTTATATATCAAACCCTCGTGCATTAAATGGCGTACACAGTCCTTTGCCCAATTAGTGCCAACTGCATATAGTTCATTAATGTTTTGCACTAGTTCACTATACTTTTGCGGGTCGGAAAAGGTAAAGATTTTGTACACGTTATTTCTGTGTGCCTCTCTGTCAATTTCATTGGGCTTTGTTTGGCGTTTTTTGTTTGCTGGCTTGTCGGCATCAGGATTGTAATCTGTTTGCTCCCAGCGATGGGCGCCGTTGTTGAAGTAGATTTCTATCGGCGTGAAGTCGTCGGCACTTCTTAAGTAGTCGGCCTTTAAAATAAATGTGTTGCGTTCTTTATTTTTTTCTACAAACAAAACACTTTGTGCGGCTCTGTCTGCCATGCTACCCAGGTGTCCTAATGTGTTGTTGGTTGTTTTGCCTTTGTGTAGTGTGAGGATGGCAAGCACGCCGCTTTCCTTTGTTATTTTCTTAAGGGTATTCACCAGGCGTTTGCTTTCGGCTTCATCGTTAAAGCTTTCAATCAAATCCAAAATGCCATCAATTACAATAATGCCGCAATCTTTGTGAAGTTCTAAATACTTTTTTATCATCCACATTATATCCTGCGGCTCATCCTCTCGCAGGTTATAGGCGTCAAGGTTTTGCGGCACTTTATCAGTGCCGCAAAATGCCCTGATCTTATCCATTGTTTTAAAAAAATCATAGTCGCCCTGCTCGGTGTCCCAGTAGCTGACACGGCGCTTAAGCTCTGGTAATCTTAGCCTCATACCTAATTGTTCGTTGTTGGTTAATGCCGCCGCAACCATTGCACTTAAAAAAGTTGTTTTGCCAGATTTTTGCATGCCTGTGATGGTTACAAAGTTTTGAACGGCTCCTATGTTTTTGCTTTCAATAATAAATAGTACCTGCTCTGCTGGCGGCTCTTTATTCGGGTCGTACTTCCTTTTCTGTAGTAGCTCTGCATAGTCCGTTTCTTTTTTTCTCATTGGTTCTATTCATGCGATGGGTGAGGCTTTTTAAAATGGCAGGTCGTCCGCAATGCTTTCAAATTCTTTTGCCTCTTTATTGCTAAGGGGCTTGCTGGTGCTGTCGCTTTCTTTAAGGTTGCCTATATAAACTTTGCCCTGCTCTGCATCTTTTGTGATGGCATCTTTTGTTGCCGATAATTTTAATGCCATGATGTTTCCGTACTTATCTTCTTCATCATTAAGCCATGCAGATATGTTTGCATAAATTTTTCCGTTGTTGCCTTTTACAAAGGCGCTGTGTTTGCCTTTGGCGTGTTCTAGTAAATCGGTGATGCAGATAGAGCCGTAAAAAAGTTGTGACATTGTTTGTTGTTTTATTGATTGATAAAAAATTTTTATCGCTTTACTTGTTGGCATTCCACTATTTGCCAATAATTAAAGGCAGTTCCAACTATAGAAATAAATACAGGTAGTATTTCGTGGATGGTGTAAAGGTGGAAGGTGGAGACTTGCATTATATGGCGGTTAATTTTGTGATGGTGGCTTTATTTTTTGCAATGATGTTGGATAAGATGGCCGCTCGTTCGTCGGCTGGCAAGCGGTTTAGTTTTGCATCAAACCGTAATACTTTTCTTTTGATGCGTTCGCGTTCCCTGTAATCTTTTCCTATATATTGGAAGTCGTGGAGGATGGTAGGCTTAGGATAGTTGTAATAAATGGTTTCCTCTCTTAGTCCTGTGCGTGTCATTGAGTTAAAGCGGTGAACATTCCAGCCTTGCAGCATGTCGTTATACAATTCGCTTTCATAGGCCGATATCATAACGCTAGTTGTGGCGGTGATGGCCATGGAAAGAAATTCTAAATGCTGCACTTCATCCGGCCAATCAAACAGGTATATCTTTTTTTTGCTTCGCCTGGTTGCCATCACATAAGGCGGGTCGCAGTAAATAAAACAGCCTGCAGTATCTTTAAATCTGGCGATGAGACCGGCGTAATCCTGATTGCGAAGTATAACAACCGGCTGTGTGGGCGTATCAAGTAAACTACCTTGTTGAAAGTTTTCGCATACTATGCAATCCTTTAAAATGGCTGCTGTTTTCCAGCGTTCAATTACTCTCTGGTCCTTATCGTTAATAATGGAGATGTCAGCTCGCCGCATTTTTTGAAACACGCCGTCATGCCCTGCAAAGGGGGATACATAAATAGAATGAGGCGGGACATGGTTAATGATATTTTGGTAGGTACCATTACCCAGCTTCCCGCCGTTGTAGTTTTTTAAACTCATTCTTTAATTGAAATTTCAAGGTTGCAGGCATCGCCTGTGAGGTCAATTTTTTTGCGGCCTTTGTCAAGCATTGTTTTGATGTGCTTCTTGCTTTCTTCTATTAAAGTAACCGCTTCATCTAGGGCACCAATTGCAACGTTTGTTTTTGTGTCGTCGCTAAGTGGGCTTTCTTTAATGTCTGTGAGCTTTAGGGTAATTTCCATTTGTATTTGTGTTTGAGGTTTAAATGTTTTCGGTTTTGTATTTGTATTGCTTCTCTGTAAGTCATGGTTAAAAAAGTTTTAATTGTAATGGTTTTGGTTTAGCTGGCTTATACATTTGATCTTTTCTTTTGCTCTTTTCTAAAAAGCTTATGCCGGGCTGGTTGTTGCTTCTGTATGCACTGTCACAAATGCGGTCAAATTCTTTGTAAAGTCCTTCGCCTGGTTCGCAAATCATAAGCCTGTCACGTGCTTTTTTTTTGCTTAGCCTTAGCCTTGTTCTGTAGTTTTCAAATCTGGCAATAAACCAGTCTGTAGAGTCGGGCATTTATTAGGGGTGATTAGTTACGGATTAATGCAAAGAAGGCTTTCGTTCATCTCTTTAACCTTCAAAAAGTTGCTGGTTTTATGTCCTTGTAATTTTCTTTAGTACAGCCTCATAGAGTTGGCTAAATGCTGCATTGGTTTCCAGTAGCTGTGTTCCTGTTTTTCGGTTGTACATTATAGTTGTGTGATCTCGGCCATTTAGAAAGCGGCCCGTTTTTTTTGCGGAGTGTCCGGCATCGTGCGCCAATAAACAAAATATCTTTCTAAGTCTTGTTACATCTCTGTTAACGCTGTTGGATGCTATAGTGTGTTGTGTTTGGTTGTAGTGTTCTGTAGTTGCAAGTATTTCTTGCAGACTGGCAGCTTTTAATTTCTCGTGTCGTTTGTCCGTTAATGTGATGCTGCACTGCTTCCCGGTAAATGCTTCAATAGTTCGTTTGTGCGCCAGGGTTATCTCCTGCTCTGTTTTGGGCATGTAATGGATATTTTAAGAAGGTTGTGTTAGTCTATTGTGAGCCTTTCAGCTATAAGCCTGGTTGCATAATCGTGGAAAGCTTGCCGTAGTTCTTCGGGCAGTTCATCAAGCTTTATTACGTGTGGTCTGTGGGAGTTGTCCGTTATTGCAGTTATATGCAATTTTGCATTTTTGCAGTTGAAAATCGAAACTGATGCGTTAATTGCGCTTGTGAGGTTTTTTTTTCTCCTCTCCGCTAGGGTAGGGGAGGAGTTTTTTTGTAGTAGATTTCCCATTTGTATAACTGTTTAGCTCTACAAACAGAATATAAATTATAAGCAAAATGAACAATTGGATTTAAAGCTACATTCTACTATCAATAAACGTTTATATAGATTCCTTTAGGTTTTATGCTATAGCCTTCTCCGGCTGAGGTGTATTAGCTTTAGGTGTCACTTGCTGTTGTTTGGTTGCGTCCACAGGAGTTTTAGGACGATAGAATTCCTTAAATATTAGCCGCAGGTTTTGGTCATACGTAACATAGCTATACATCCAGTTGATGAATACCATTAACCGGTTTCTTACACCAAGAATTAAAAATAAGTGCAAACCCATCCAAATTAGCCATGCCAATAAACCATTTACATGCAATTTTGGCTTTGGCAAATCTACCACCGCAAGGTTTCGGCCAACAGTTGCCATTGACCCTTTGTCGTAGTACTCATATTCCAAAAACTCGTTTGATTTCCGCTCTATACGTTTCAGATTTTCTGCAAGCACGTCGGCTTGCTGTATGGCAACCGAAGCAACTTGCGGATGACCTGTTGGCCATTTTGGTGTTTCCATATAGGCAAGGTCACCTAAAACATAAATATCATTTGAGTGGAGCACCTTATTTCGCCGGTCTACTTTTAATCTGTTTCCTCTGACGACTAAGGACTTATCTATACCTTCCGGAACATTTCCTTTAATTCCGGCAGCCCATATTACTGTATTGGTTGCTATCGTTTTCCCATCTCCCAACAAAACATTTTTCCCGTCATATTCTTTCACTAGAGTTTTGGTCATTACTGTTACACCCAAATTTTTTAGGTACCGGCAAGAATCCTCAGAAGATTTTTCACTCATACTCCCCAGGGTTTTATCACCGCCCTCTAAAAGAAATATGTTCATGTTTTTAAAATCAATTTCCGGATAATCTTTCGGCAACACATACTTTTTCATTTCTGCAAGAGCCCCGGCAACTTCTACACCCGTTGGCCCGCCACCTACAACTACAATATTTAATAACCGCTGTATTTCGTCGGTATCTTTTACCGACAACGCATCCTCGAAATTCTGGATAAGCCGGTGCCTTAGTTGCAGCGCTTCCACTGTTGATTTCATGGGAAACGCATTGGTAGCCATTTGCTGGTTTCCAAAAAAATTGGTGTCAGCGCCTGTCGCAAGTACCAATACGTCATACGAAATTTCTTCCATTTCGGTAACCACCTTTTTTTCAGTTGGCATAACCTGCTTTAATTCAGCAATGCGTATACGTACATTCTTAGATTTTTGAAACGCCCTGCGCAGTGGAAAGGAAATATTACTGGCATCAAGTGCCGCAGTGGCTACCTGGTAAAACAGAGGCTGAAACTGGTGGTAATTGAATTTGTCTATAAGAAAAACTTCGAATCCCGGCTTGTTATTTAATTTTCTGGCTAATCTTAAACCCGCAAAGCCTGCTCCTATAATAACAACTTTCATAAATGATAATTTTAATGATGCAGATGATGAAATGATTATGAATTATGTTAGGCACAACTATCCAATCCCTTACCATCCAGATCAATACATCATTTAGTACAATAATCGAACCTTTATAGTATGAGGAACTTCCTTTAATAATTGCGTAGCCTGGTTGGATAAACGCTTTGCTACGTCTACTACCACATAACCTATTTCCTCGTTCGTTTTTAAATATTGGCCAACAATATTGATGTTGTTTTTAGATAGCTGTCCATTAATTTCCGAAAGTACACCAGGTACATTTTTATGAATATGCAGAATCCGGTGAGATCCTTCTTGCGGCGGTAATGACAAGGCCGGAACAGTGTGAGAACCCCAGGTCATGCCTTTTTCAAGATAATTTAAAAGCTTGGCACTTACATCTTCTCCAATATTTTGCTGAGCTTCCTCTGTAGATCCGCCAATATGCGGAGTCAGTAAAACATTGGGAAGGTTTTGAAGCGGTGATTCGAAAACATCGCCGTTTTTTTCAGGTTCTACAGGAAATACATCAACGGCAGCACCGCCCACCAACCCGGATTCAATAGCTTTACCCAGAGCATTTAAGTCCATCACCTCGCCCCTTGCATAGTTGATAATGATGGCACCTTTTTTACAATATTTAAGATTGACTTTATTAATAAGATTTTTTGTTTGAGAAGTTTCCGGTACGTGTAGCGTGATAACATCAGCCTGTCCCATTAAATCTTTCAGAGATTTTACATCACTTGCATTGCCCATAGGCAACTTTGTCTCCACATCATAAAAAATGACCTTCATACCCAGCGCCTCCGCCAATACGCTTACCTGGGCCCCGATATTTCCATAGCCAATAATACCAAGGGTTTTGCCCCGTAGCTCATGGCTTCCGCTTGAGTCTTTGTTCCATTGGCCTTTGTGGGCTGCAATATTTTTATCTAAAATTTTCCTGATTAATAAGATTGATGCAGCAATCACCAATTCCGCTACAGAACGGGTGTTTGAATATGGAGCGTTAAATACGGCCACTCCTTTTTCGGTGGCTGCTTTAAGGTTTACCTGGTTGGTACCAATACAAAAACAGCCTATCGCCTGTAGTTTGGTTGCTGCTTCAATAACTTTTGTGGTAACCTGGGTTTTAGAGCGAATGCCAAGTATATGAATGTCTTTTATCTTTTTGATAAGTTCCTCTTCCGATAGTGCTTTTGATAATTTTTCAATGTTTGAATATTCATTATCTGTAAACCTCCTAACTGCTTTATCACTTATATTTTCTAATAACAGAATTTTTATTTTCTCTTTTGGGTAGCTGGTTTTGGTTTCCATGGCGCAAATATCTGTAAATAATCTCCTTAGTTAGCCGAATAAATAAACTTGTTTTTACAATTGGAGTTGTTTTTGTAGACGATCTGCGCTGTTTTTACGTTCACAGAATTACATTTGTAAAAATCCAAACATTGAAAACAAGTTTTCTTATCGGTCTTGTAATTATAGGTACATGGAGTTGTCAATCAAAAAGCGAATCGTCCTCAAAAACAATAAAAGATACAACCCAGGTTGTAACAGCAAGAAAACCTTCTCTTGACTCTTCTCAAATAAAAAAATACCATGATGTCATAGAAGCCAATCTTACTGGTTTTCTTCGCTGGGGCAGGTTTAATGGTGGTATACTAGTGGCAAAAAATGGAACTATTGTTTATGAAAACTATGTTGGTTATAAGGATGTAAGGTCTAAGGAACTCATGACAAGTTCTACTCCTTTGCAAATTGCCTCAACCTCAAAGCCTTTTACCGGCATGGCCATTTTAAAATTGGTACAACAAGGAAAGCTTCAGTTGGGGACGTCTATGGAAGCGCTGTTTCCGGGGTTTCCTTATCCCGGAATTACTGTAAAAATGCTTTTAAATCACCGGAGCGGATTGCCTAATTACATTTATTATTTAGACAAAGGCGGTTGGGATAAGAAGGTTTTTTTAACCAATGCAGATGTATTGCAAACGCTTTTTACGTTGAAGCCGCCAAGAGCGGCTAACCCCGACAGAAAGTTTACTTACTGCAATACCAATTATGTATTACTGGCACTTATCATTGAAAAAATTAGCGGCCAACGCTATCCTGATTATTTAAGGGATAACATTTTTAAGCCTTTGCAAATGAATGATACGTTTGTTTATTCCCTGACTGATACTTCCAATGTAGCCATGTCGTACAAAGCAAATGGCGGTATTTGGCAGATGGATCACACAGATGGACCTTATGGCGATAAGAATATTTATTCAACACCCCGTGATCTTTTGAAATGGGATCAGGCCATGTACACGAATATGGTTGTAAACGAAGCCTTGAAAGACTCTGCATATATCCCATACAGCAATGAACGACCTTCGGTGCATAATTATGGTTTAGGGTGGCGCTTGTTGTTTCCAAAAAACGGAAAAAAAATAGTTTACCATAATGGCCATTGGCATGGGTTTAATTCTGCATTTGCCCGCCTTGTAGATGATGATGCAACCATTATTATTTTAGGAAGCAAATACAACAGCAGCATTTATACTACCGCCCGAAAGTTGTATAATATCTTTGGCAATTATGATGATAAGGGCGCACAATTGCTGGAATAACCTTCTAATTTTTTATTTTGGTCGTTTATACTGCTAAACAAATAAGAGACTGGGATACTTATACAATGGAACACGAGCCTGTGAACTCTATTGACTTAATGGAAAGGGCAGCTCAAAAATGTGTTGACTGGCTGGAAGATCATTTTACATCAGATCGTTCTTATAAAATTTTTTGCGGCAAGGGAAACAATGGCGGAGATGGATTAGCCATTGCCAGGTTACTTTATAATAAAGGCCTGAAACCTGTTGTTTATTTACTTGATCCTGAAAAAAAAGGAACAGGCGGTTTTGAAACAAATCTTCAGCGACTGCAGGAATTACTTACTGATATAAATTTTATTCAATCTGCCGATCATTTTCCTGAAATAGCAACAACAGATATAATTATTGATGCCTTGTTTGGTTCTGGCTTGAATAAGTCTCTGCAAGGTTTAAGTTCTTTATTAGTACAGCATATAAACGAAGGAGGGAAAACCACTATTTCTATTGATTTGCCTAGCGGCTTATTTGCCGATCAATCTTCAAAAGGCTATGAAATAATTAAAGCAGATTACACTCTGAGTTTTCAAACATACAAAACAGCTTTGCTCCTTGCCGAAAATGCGCCGTTTATTGGTGAAGTCAACATTCTCGATATTGGTTTACACCCCCAATTTATAGAACAGGAAAAATCTTATACTACTTTAATTGATGAGAGCTTGATAAAACGAATATTCAAGCCCCGTCAGCGGTTTGCTCATAAAGGAAATCATGGTCATGCGCTAATAATGGGCGGAAGTTATGGAAAGATTGGAGCCGTTGTTCTGGCAGCAACTTCATGTTTGCGTTCAGGAGCAGGGCTTGTAACAATCTATACTCCGAAATGCGGCTATAACATTTTACAAACCTCCGCTCCGGAAGCAATGGTAATAACAGATAAAGAGGAAAATTGCATTACAGAAGTACCTCGCGAGGTTGAAAAATATGATGCTATCGGAATTGGACCCGGTTTAGGAACAGCCGAACAAACCCAGAATATAGTTTATAGCTTACTCCATACTTACAATAAGCCATTGATCATTGATGCTGATGCTTTGAATTGTTTATCCTTAAATAAAGAATGGCTACTCAACCTTCCACCCCACTCAATTATTACTCCTCATCCAAAAGAATTTGAACGCCTTTTTGGTTTTTGTGAAAATGATTTTCAAAGAATAAATATTGCTCAGGAAGAATCAAAAAGATTGAATATAATTATTGTGCTGAAGGGCCATCATACCTTTATAGCCTTGCCTGATGGCACAGCATACTTCAATAATACCGGGAATGCAGGCATGGCAAAAGGAGGTACCGGTGATGTGTTAACTGGAATAATCACTTCGCTGTGTGCACAAGGCTACGCTCCTGCTGAAGCTGCTGTTTTAGGAGTATATCTTCATGGGTTAGCGGGTGACCTTGCTGCGGATGCATTAAGTAAGGAGGCAATGGTAGCGGGAGATATTGTGAGGTATTTACCGGAAAGTTTTAAAAAGGTAAATAATTTGATTAATAAGTCTGGCAAATGGTAATTAAATTGAATGACAGTAAATAAGCGGCAACAAAACTTAAAACTTATAACTTACCCCCGTTATTTCTCTCCCGCCATTTTCATAACAATTTTCCATTCATCTTCTTTCACCGCCTGCACAGAAAGACGCCCGAGCCGTAGTAAGTCCATATTTTTAAGACCGGGTTCAGTCTTCATATCCTTTAAAGAAACCGGATTTTTCAATTTTCTCACAGGCTTAAAATCTACTGCTACCCATGTTTCTTCTGTGGTGGTAGGATCTTGATAAAATTCTTTACTAACCTTTGCAATGCCCACAATTTCAAGACCTTCGTTGCTGTGATAGAAAAATACTTCATCGTCCTTTTTCATTGCCTTCAAATTATTCCGGGCTGCATAATTGCGGACGCCATCCCAAAAAGTATTGCCATCTTTCACAAACAAATCCCAGCTATATTTTGATGGTTCTGATTTTATAAGCCAGTAAGACATAAGGATTTTAAATTAGGTGATTTAGTATTTCAATTAATTCGTTAAACCATATAAGATCATTTGAAAAACAGAGGCTAAGAATAAACCCCCAAACTTTCTTACCATCCATTTGCCAATACATCTGCAATATGGAGGGTTTTTAAACTGTACCCTTTATTATTAATATAACCCTGCAAATGCATAAGGCAGGAAAGGTCAGTAGATATTAAGTATTGCGCCTTTGTAGCCAGGGCATGTTCCACTTTTTGTTCAGCCATTCCTATGGATATTGGTTCGTACTTAATAGCAAAGGTTCCGCCAAAGCCACAACAGGTTTCTACATCTTCAAGCTCGGTCATTTCCAGTCCCTGCACTTTAGCCAATAATTGCCGCGGCTCGTTTTTAAGTTTACATTCACGCAACCCGGCGCATGAGTCGTGATAAGTGGCTTTACCTTCAAGTTTTGCATCAAAATCAGTAGCACCTAAAACCGTCACTAAAAACTCGCTGAACTCAAATGTTTTTTCCTTAATAGCGTTTGAAGCAAGAAGTAAAGAAGGAGCGTTTTCAAAAAGCTTACTATAATAATTACGCACAAATCCAACGCAGCTAGCACTTGGCGCTACTATGTAGCTATCTGCGGTAAAATCGTTTAGAAATTTTGCGCATACTTCCCTTGCATCATCCCAAAAACCCGCATTAAATGCCGGTTGGCCGCAGCAGGTTTGCGAAGGATTGTAAACAACTGTGCAGCCTGCTTTTTGGAGCACCTTCACCATATTCATCGCTGTTTCCGGGTATACCTGGTCTACAAAACAGGGGATAAACAATTGCACTTTCATTACCAGTTTCCTTCTTTAAGCTTTTGATTCAAATCAATCATTTTAAGTGCTGTAATAGCAGCCTCCTCTCCCTTATGGCCATGCGTGCCCCCTATTCTTTCCTGTGCCTGCTGATCGGTATCCACGGTAAGCACCCCAAATATAACTGGTATTGGAAGGTTCAGATTTAATTGTGTAACGCCATCGGTAACTGCTTTGCATACATAGTCAAAATGCGGCGTGTCGCCTTTTATAACACAGCCTAATGCAATAAATGCCTGTGGTTTTTTGGTATTTGCCCAGCATTGCTGAATAGCAAATGCTATTTCAACAGCACCGGGAACAACCAAAGTTTTATAGGAAATATCATGTTGTTCCAAAACTGTGCGGCAGCCATTTTCCAATTCATCAACGATAGCGGCATTCCATTCTGTTTTGACCAAAACAATAAGGGCATCCTTTTCTATTTGGATGCCCTCAATATCTTGAAACAGTTTATTGTTTGCCGTACTCATGGTTTAATCTTCCTTATAAACACCTAATTGCGCCAGGAATTTATCAGCCTCAAATCCTTTTTCAGTACGTGGATACTTTTCCTTTAATTCTTTAAAAAGATCTGTAGCTGCTTTTTGGTTTTTCATTACACGATCCGCAAAGTAAGCAGCGATAAAAAGGTATTCTGAAGAGTTCATGTCATCTTCTGTAAAATGATGTGCTGCTTTTTTATATGCATCCAAAGCGTCAGAATTCTTGCCGCTTTCCGCATAAGCATCACCTAATAGTTTGTAGCCTCTTGCTTGTATCATTTTAGAATCTGAGCTAAAATCTTTCAGGTGTTTTGTTGCCTTATTAAAATCGCCTTGTTTTAAATAAATGCTTCCTGCATAAAATTTAGCAAGGTTGCCGGCTTTCGTGCCGCTATACTTATCAATTATTCTAAGAAAACCTGCGTTCATGCCATCCCCATTCAAAGCCATGTTCAAAGAATCTGCCCTGTAATATTCTTCTGCTTTAAAAATGGCCTCAGAAGCCTTTTCTTCCTGAGGCCCTTTTACCAAATACTTATAAGCAAAGTAGGCCCCGCATAACAAAATGATAGCGGCGCTTGCAATTAATATTGGCCGGCTGTAGCGGCTCCAGAAATCTTGTGCACGTTCAACCACTACCTGGTTATGGTCTCGTTCTATCACTTGTGTTGTTTCAGCCATTATGGTGTAAATTTTAGTATAGGTGGATTTCGTTAATCAATTATGAATGGATAGTTCTGGTCAACATAAACATCTTTCAACATTTCATCATCATTTGGAAATGGTGATTCTTCGGCAAACTTCACACACTCAGCCACAGCATCGTTTACTCTCTGGTTTATTTGCTCAATTTCTTCCTCTGTGGCTATTTTATCGCCCTGTATCGTTTGTAATAATATTTGTATCGGGTCTTTAGATTTATATTCCTCTAATTCTTCCTTTGTTCTGTATTTCTGAGGATCACTGATTGAATGACCTTTATAGCGATAAGTTTTCACTTCAAGTAAAGTGGGGCCGCCTTTTTCACGGGCACGCTTAACAGCACGGGATACACTTTCGTGAACCGTTTCAGGTTTCATTCCATCTACAACATCACTTGGCATTTCATAAGCGTCAGCCAGTTTATAAATATCTACAACATTAGATGTACGTTGAATGGAGGTTCCCATTGCATAATGGTTGTTCTCACAAATAAAAACAACGGGCAATTTCCAAAGCATCGCCATATTAAATGTTTCATGCAAAATGCCCTGGCGTGCTGCACCATCACCAAAATATGCCAGCACTACATTATCTGTTTCATTATACTGTTCTGCAAAAGCCAAACCTGCACCAGTGCCAATTTGTGCACCTACTATTCCGTGACCACCAAAAAAGTTTACGTCCTTACCAAAAAAGTGCATACTGCCACCTTTTCCTTTTGCATTCCCTGTAGCCTTACCGTACAGTTCAGCCATGCATGAATTTACCGATACACCTTTAGCAATCGCTAATCCATGATCGCGATAGCCCGTGATAAAAGAATCTTCTGGTTTTGTAGCCGTCATACATCCTGCGGCAATAGCTTCCTGCCCAATGTAAGCATGAAAAAAGCCCCGGATTTTACCTTCCATTTTATACTTTTCTTCGGCCATTAATTCAAACTGGCGAATTAGTTGCATTAATTCATACCAGTATAAATAAGTCTCTTTAGAATATTTAGTCGCCAAGGCTCTTTAATTTGAGCCGCAAAAATAAGGGATAATGGGTTTAGTTTGAGGTTTGCATTGTGGCGTTTATGGATTGTGCTTCATGTAAGTATAATTCAGGTAAGAATTCAAGTAAACCGATGGGTATTAAACTGTATAGCGTTACATTAGAATTGCTGACCACTATGGTAATGAACATCTTTCCACCGCTTTTTATCTTTCGAAAGATAAATTTGTAATCTTGATCTTATTTGGAGTGAGCCTTTTTATACAATCCATATCAGTTTTTCAATTCAAAAATTATTTTCATCAGGAATTTAATTTTACAGAAAGCATCATAGGAGTATGTGGCCGTAATGGCTTAGGTAAAACAAACCTGTTGGATGCGGTTCATTATCTCTGTTTTACCAAAAGCTATTTTACACGACAAGATAGTATGGTGGTACAACACGGGCAGCAAGGTTTTCGAATTGAAGGTAATTTTATGCTTTACAACAAACCCGAAAAAGCTGTTTGTATTTTACGTGAAACCGGAAAGAAAGAATTTTCTTTAAATGATGAATCGTATACCAAATTTTCTAAACACATTGGTCATTATCCTTGTGTTGTGATTGCGCCAGATGACGTGCAATTAATTATAGGTGCAAGTGATGACCGCAGAAAGTTTATAGATACCTTGCTTTCTCAGTTAGATCAACAGTACCTGCAACACCTCATAAATTATACAAAAATTCTTCAGCAACGCAATTCTTTTTTACGCAATTATAACGAAGGTGTTGGTAGCCGCGACCTTTATGTACTGGACGTTTTGGATGGACAAATGGCCAGAGAGGGAAATGCAATTTTTGATAAAAGGCAGTCCTTTCTTTTAAGATTTCTCCCCGAGGTGAAGCAACGGTATAATCAAATATCAAAACAGTATGAGGACATTAATCTATACTATGAAAGCGAATTGCAAAAAGCAACAATGGAAGAATTGCTGATGCAAAACCGTAATAAAGACTTAATGATTCAGCGAACATCAGCGGGTGTGCATCGCGATGAGCTTACGTTTAATTTAGGAATGCAGCCCTTTAAGACCATCGCCTCTCAGGGGCAAAGAAAAAGCCTCTTATTTTCTTTGAAGCTGGCTGAAATGGAAATTTTAAAAGAAGAAAAAAAACTCTCTCCATTACTTTTGCTAGATGATGTATTCGAAAAGCTTGACGAAGAAAGGATTGATAATTTGTTGATGGGCGTAACAACTGAAAATGAAGGACAAATATTTATTACCGATACAAATTGCAACCGTCTTGATAAACAGTTGCAAAAGCTTGGCCAACCATTTCAGTTAATACAATTGTAAGGCAGTATGTAGTAAATATGTGCTTAAGCTTTGGAAAATTGCAGTTTCGGCAGCAGATTTTAAACCTCCTCGTAAAGATTTATTATAAAACCTAACAAAGGCTAAGAAGATTTTCCCATCAAATAAACATCTGTTGGCACTGCACTTCCGCCTTGCTGTTCAATAGAAATAGCAAAGGCATCTGCTTTTTGAAACTGTTTCATTCTTTGCGCAAGATATTTAGCATCACTCAGCATACCGGCATCAACAGGCTTTCCATCTACAATGGCCCATAGCTGGTATTGCTTTCCCGATGGTGCCTCAGGTAAAGACATGTCGGAAATATAGACCTCGTAAGTTTTTGTATTCCAAAGTACGTTGGCTAAAGCTTCCTGCCTTCCTGGCAATGCTGACAACGGGACTTTTTTATAGTCCTTATTTTCAGCCATCAACATCGTTTCACTGAAAGCCAGAATTTCTTGTTGCTGGGCAATGTTATTCTTATTTAATGTATCAACTCTTTGAGAGATTGACGCTAATTCATTTTTTGTTGTCCTGTTTTCAGAAACAAGGTAAATAACTGCTCCCAAACTTAATATTAAACCAATAACTGAAGCTGCAGTTAACCACACTTTGTTGTTAGTCTTGCCAGACATTGGAACAACAGGACTTTCTTTATACTTACTTTTATTTACTTCATCCTCTACTATATTTAGTGGGTGTTCAGTGATGACTTTTGTAAGCGGGTTAAAAGATGATATGTTATGTTCTACCTTTCTATCGTTCTCTTCCTGAACTTTTAGTGCTCTTAACTTGTTCATCACATTATCTTTTACTGCCGGCGATGGAGCAACGGCAGCGATAGTGGCAACACCTTCTAAAGATTCGCCAATAATATCTAATTCAGCTTGAACCTCTGGAAAAAGAATTGCCAGTTGCTGTATTTTATATGCCTCCTCTTCGGGAAGCATACCTAAAATATACAACTCCAGATCACCGGATAATATGATACAACTAAGATCCACTTATTGTGTGCTTAAAATTTTTCTTAAATTAATTATTGTGTTTCTAATACGGGTTTTGACTGTTCCTAAAGGTATATTTAGGATTTTAGAAATCTCTTCCTGGGTATACCCCTGGAAATAAGCTAAGTCAAGCAATTTTCTACTCTCTTCCGGTAAGTTATTCAAAGTCTTTTTTAAACCAACATCATCAATTTTCGCTTCTACTCCTACCTTACCACTATATACGTTGTCCGATAACTCTACGGTTTTATTACGATTGCTAAAATCTTTGGAGCGGGTACGATCAATAGACTGATTGCGGGCTATATTAAGCATCCATGTATAAAGACGTCCCTTACTTGTATCATAAGATTTTATGTTTTGCCAGATTTTTACAAACACTTCCTGCAACACATCTTCTGCTAATTCCTGTTGTGGAATAATTTGTAAAATAATACCATATAAGGCTTTGGAATAATGCTCGTACAGAAAACTAAACGCCTGTTCATCATGCGCCTGCAAACCCTGTAGCAACTCACTGTCTGTATATGTAGCTTCTTGCAGCAATTGGTTGGAAAGATATAAATTATTCTTTTTCTAAACTAAAGAGACTATCTACAAATTCATGCTTGTCGAAAACAAGGAGGTCTTCCATCTTTTCTCCCACACCAATAAATTTAACCGGAATTTTAAATTGATTAGCGATAGCAAGTACAACTCCGCCTTTTGCACTACCATCTAATTTAGTAATAGCAAGGGCTGTAACATCTGTAGCAGCGGTAAACTGTTTGGCTTGCTCTACTGCGTTTTGACCGGTTGAGCCATCAAGTACCAATAATACTTCATGTGGAGCATCAGGAATTACTTTTTGAATCACACGCCTGATCTTACTTAATTCATCCATTAAATGAAGCTTATTATGCAAACGGCCTGCGGTATCAATCAAAACAACATCAACGTTTCGGGTAACTGCACTTTGGGCTGTATCAAAAGCCACAGCAGCCGGATCGGAACCCATAACCTGTTTTACAATCGGCACACCTACCCTTTCGCTCCATATAGTTAATTGTTCAACGGCAGCAGCACGAAAGGTATCAGCAGCGCCCAGTAATACAGATTTGCCGGCTTTTTTAAAATTATAAGCAAGCTTACCGATGGTTGTAGTTTTACCTACACCATTTACACCTACCACTAATATAATATATGGTTTTTTTGGAAGCTCAGAATCAAATGCATAAGAGCCTGAGGAAGGTGCATCTACCAAAAGGGCTGCAATTTCCTGCTGCAGAATTTTATTGAGTTCGCTTGTATTAATATATTTGTCCCTGGCTACCCGGTCCTCTATTCTTTTGATGATGTCAACAGTAGTATCAATACCGACATCAGCGCTTACCAATGCATTTTCCAATTCATCCAGCAATTCTTCATCAACGGTGTTTTTGCCGGCAATGGCTTTTGTAACCTTCGAGAAAAAATTTTCCTTTGTCTTTTGAAGTCCTTCGTCAAGACTTTGCTTTTCTTTTTTTCCGAATAGCTTATCAAAAAATCCCATAATAAACTTTGATTCATTAAAGGGATTTCTAGCCCCTTTTTATGGAGTAATTGTGAATATTAATAGTTCAATAGAATTACAGAACCTCGAAGAATGCACCGGATCAAGCCCGGTGTAAACTTACAACAGAAGCTCAATAGAAATTTTCTGCTGGTTACAAAAAACAAGGATTTTAAAATGAACCCTTGCAAGATAGTTAAAGGAGAGCTATGTATAATTGTAAAGAAAAAAGCTAATAATTAATCCGCACCACAAATTTATCCATTTGGCTTACCTCAAGCGCTGAAGCCGCAGCATTGCTAAGGCGTAATTCGAGGCCCTGATTTTGGCGAATGCCACTCATTTCCCCCAAAATTTTAGCATAGATTGATTTGTTGTTTGAAGGATTTACAACACGTATAATTGTTCCAGGTTCTATGTTATCCATCAACGCATAATATTTACTATCCTGCCATCCACTAGTCGTTTTAAAAATACCTGTGGTAACAGTTTGATCTTTGTTTGAAGCATTTTTACGGCTTTGTAAATCGAACTGGCTTTTAAAATAGCCAACTCCACTAGCACTTTGACGAGAGGTATTAGCGGGAGCAGTTGAAGCAACAGTATTTGATTGCTGCGGCTCCGATATTGGCTCTGATTTTTTTTCGGCAACAGGGTTAATGGATTGAGGCGCTTCTTTCTTTTCTTCTTCTTTTGCAGGAGCAACTCCTGTTTTTACAGGCGCTTCCACCCTTGCTACATCGCTGGGCGGTGGAGTTTCAGTAGTATTGAGATAACCAACCACCAGTTTTTGTCCAGTGGTAATATTGTCGTTAGCTAATTTGTTCCATTTTCTAAGATTAGCCATTAAGACCTTGTTGTTTTTTAAACTTACCCGGTATAGGCCTTCTTTTTGTCCGACTGTATAAAAAACAGGTATGCCTTTAGCAGTTGCCTGCGAAAAATTGGTAGCATTTAATGGGATCATAATTGTTTGTCCTGCAATCAAACCCTTGTTCATGTCAATGCCATTAAATGTGGCAATGTCTTTTGGAGACACACCATACATGCGGCCAACAGCAAAAAAGTTTTCTTTAGCGCTTATTGTATGATTAAGAAATAAACCTTTTGAATTACTTTGAATAAGTAGTTGTTGAGAGAAAGATATGTAGGAACAAAAAACAATGATAGCGAGCAATAAATATTTTTTCATTTGGATAGTGTTATTCTTCAATACTTCGCTGCTTACTAATCTTCTTGCAGATGGTAAGTGGCGGTAAACTGTTCACAAATATGAAAATTATTTTCCAAAAGGTGAATCATTATGTTGTTTTAAAATTCGTAATTCTTTTGGATAGTAATTATTTACCCTGTTTTGTAATGCATTAATCCATCCTAAATTTCGGTTTTGATAGGTTAAAAGCTGCCATCCCTTTGCAGAAGGATTAAGTTTAACTTCAGCTTTTTGCAAATAAAGAATTGCCTCTTCGTAATTTATTTCAATTTTAGCGATAGAAGATGATACAAGGGAACTCGCTGCCAGCGCATGTTCGGGAACTAATCTTTCTTTCATTATTTCTCCAATAGCCACACCAGCATATTGCACGTTAAGCGCTGCTTTTATAATACTATAATCTTCAACCATTGTAGATGGAAGGGCATAAAAAAAATATTCCTTTAGTAAGGTTAATTCCTTATCAACCAACCAGAGTTTAATAATGACATTTTCTTTAAGGGTAGCTTTTTCTAGCTTAGTGCTTTTATACTTAATAGCGACGGGATTTGTTGTCTTTCGAAAAACAGATAAATAAAACCCTTCGCCTTTTAGGCGATCAGGAAAAAAACGATAGCCATAAGACTGAGTTTGCTGTGATATAGTTTCAACAATGCCCCAGTCTTCCGCTACTGTTAATTTTATATTTTCCATGTTCCATTCTTTAACCAACCAATCAGCAATATCTTCATCCTCTTCCCTGGAATAAGAACAGGTAGAATAAATTAACACTCCACCTTCTTTAAGAGAATCAATAGCATCCGATATAATACGTTTTTGCCGGCCACAACATAATTGCACATTGTCTTTGCTCCAGTGCGCAAGTGCTGCTGCATCTTTTCTGAATAAGCCACTGCCACTACATGGTGCATCTATTACAATTACGTCAAAAAAGCCTTCCAGTTTTTTAAAATGTTGAGGATCATTATTGGTAACAATTACATTTTCGCTACCCCATTTATAAATATTTTGCTTTAAAATTCCTGCACGGTTCTTTATTACCTCGTTACTGATTAAAAGACTTTCAGACGAAATAAGCGATTGTAAATGTGTTGACTTACCGCCCGGTGCCGCACAAAGGTCAAGCACCCTAAGTGGCTTTGTAATATCAACTGATTGTTTTACCGCTTCCTCTAAGAACATACTTGATGCATCCTGAACATAATAGCACCCTGCATGAAAGAACGGATCGAACGTGAAGGAAGGACGTTGTGATAAATAGTACCCGAAGGAAGACCAGGGAACAGGGTTATCAACCGAAAATGCAAAATGGGACGTGTCTAAGTCATTTGTCTTTGATGGATTTATTCGTATTGCCGTTACCTGGTCTCCTGAATTGTGCACCTGTTCGAATGCCTGCTGATTAAATCCCTGCACATGGAGCAATGATGATATTAATTCTTTAGGTAATTGCATAGAAGTTGGTGTGGACACTCAAAACCGAATTGTAAAATGTTGTTTTTCTTTAAACTCATTTTTAAAGAATACAAAGCCAAGAAAAAATATGTCTACGGTGCATTTTACAGAAGGATGTTCTTTTATCTCTTCCCAGGCTTTTTCCATTTCTGCGCTCCAATGAATATCATCAAAAACCAATATTGAATTCGAATTTATTTTGCAAAATAACTGTCGGAAATAATTTATTGTAGGTTGGTAACGATGATTGCCATCAACATATCCAAGATCAACGGTATTGATGCCTTTTAAAACTTCGGGCAACACATCATCAAAATTGCCTTTTAACGCATTGATATTTGACAGACTTAATGATTCAAAATTTTTTGCTGCAATTTTATGTATTTGTTCGCTGCCTTCAATGGTAGTAATGTTTGCCCCGGAGTTTGCTTTTGCAAAATACGATGTAGTGACCCCGAGAGAAGTACCTAACTCAATAATAGTTTGTGGTTTATAATGCTTAACAAGCCTATATAAAACCTGGCTATATTTTTTTGGCTTCACGGCTGTTGAAACCAATTGACTTATTGATTTATTTTTTGCAGAATGAATACGTGAACCGGCTCCTAGATCTTCAATAGAAATAAGCTGCGTATTTTTTTCTAATGAACTTCTTAAAACCTCAATCTCTTGTGGCAGGGAATATTTTTGATTATTATTTAAAACATTAAGGATAAAATCAAAAACAAAAGGAGAATGCATTCCATGACCCTGGCTATTAAAGCTATGCAGGTAATACTGAATATATTTTTTTGCTAATTGAAATGAGTTGTACAACGTTCAAATGTAAATGGAAAAATCATTTTCGTTCCCAAACCTGGAAAGTATGGGCATACTTATTTTTTTCATCAGGTTCGCAATATTTCTCACTAACTAACTGCCATTCATTGTTATTTAACTCCGCAAAAAAAACATCACCATCAAATTGATGATGAATGCGTGTTAAGTAAACCTTGCCAGCCCGGGGCAAGATAGAATTAAATATTTCTGCACCTCCAATAATAAATATTTCTTTGATGTCAGCATTTGTTGCAATGGTTTCAGCTTCTTCAATGGAATGGACAATGTCTATACCTTGTACCGCAAAATCTCTTTGTCGTGTAATAACAATGTTTCTACGCCCCGGCAATGGCTTGCCAATTGATTCATAGGTTTTCCTGCCCATTAAAATGGCCATTCCCCATGTAAGGTTTTTGAAGTATTTTAAATCATTCGGTAAATGCCAGG
The DNA here is from genome assembly GCA_043763635.1 of Chitinophagaceae bacterium. GTDB lineage: Bacteria > Bacteroidota > Bacteroidia > Chitinophagales > Chitinophagaceae > Flavisolibacter. Next base: position 8,175 of record JAYULK010000059.1, on the reverse strand, counting down.
GAAGTTGATTGTTTTTGCCTATAACTCCATTTTCATCAGCCGCAAGTAATAAACTTATAATCAAGATTAGAATATTTAAGTTCGGTCGTTTTAATTTCTTTTCAGTACAATGTTAATGTAGCATCAAATTGCTACCGTTGCTTTAATAGCCGGATGAAACTGGTAATTCTCTAAAGTGAAATCTTCAAATTGAAAATCAAAAATATTTTTGACCTTGGGATTTAGTTTCATAGTTGGCAATTGAAAAGGCTTTCTAGATAACTGCAAATCCACTTGCTCTAAATGATTATTATAAATATGAACATCACCAAACGTGTGGATAAAATCACCCGCCTGAAGGTTGCATACCTGTGCTATCATCAAGGTTAATAGTGCATAGGATGCAATGTTAAAAGGCACTCCTAAAAACACATCTGCACTTCGTTGGTACAACTGGCAACTTAATTTTCCATCAGCTACATAAAATTGAAACAGAGCATGACAAGGCATCAATGCCATTTGCGGTAATTCGGCAACATTCCATGCACTTATGATTAACCGCCTGCTATCCGGGTTGCTTTTTATTTGATTGATAACATCTTTTACCTGGTCAATTGTCTCTCCATTTGATCCTGTCCAACTCCGCCATTGCTTTCCATATACCGGACCCAGATCGCCTTTTTCATCAGCCCATTCATTCCATATACCTACACCCTTTTCCTTTAAATAAGCAATATTGGTTTCGCCTTTTAAAAACCAAAGTAATTCATGAATAATGCTTTTAACATGCAACTTTTTTGTTGTTACCAACGGAAACCCGTCCTGAAGATTAAAGCGCATTTGATAACCGAAGGTGCTTAGGGTTCCTGTACCGGTACGGTCATTTTTAGTAATGCCATTATCTAATATATATTGAAGAAGAGTAAGGTATTGCTGCATATTTAAAACGTGGATTAGCTATATTTATTTATTTAGCAAATTAGAAATAAGCATACTGATGGCCAAAAGCAATTGCAAAGAAAACATTTTGCATTGTAACTCTACAAGTTCCTTCTTCTCACCAATTCTTTCTTAATCAATGCAAGTTCTCTTCCTGTTTGTCCTTTTACTGAAGTGTTTTCCTGAGCCCGTCGCATAAGATAAGGTATCACATCTTTTATAGGGCCAAAAGGGAGGTACTTGCTTACACTACAGCCTGCTTTAGCCAGGTTAAATGTAATGTTATCGCTCATGCCATATAATTGGCTAAAGTGAACATGATGATGATTTAACGGCAAACCCTTTTGTTGCAGTAATTGCGTGGCTAACAAATTACTGTGTTCATTATGTGTCGCTACAATTACACCTACCTTATCTATATTATCAATACATAGTTTTAAGGCATCATTATAATCTTTATCAGTAGCTGTTTTATTAATTTGTATAGGTGAGTCATATTGTTGTTCCTCTGCCCTTAGCCTTTCTTTTTCCATGTAGGCACCTCTTACCAGCTTAACGCCTAATAAAAATCCACGCCCTGTGGCAGCAGTACACATTTTTTTCAGGAAATCCAGCCTGTCATGGCGATATAATTGAGCAGTATTATATATCACTAGCTTCTCTTTATTGTATACGTCCATCATGAACATTGTTAAGGCATCAACGGGGTCTTGCACCCAACTCTCTTCAGCATCAACCAATACACCAACTTTCTGTAAACTGGCAATATCACAAATCTGGCGCATACGCTTATCTACACGTTGCCATTCAGTTCTTTCTGTTTCCGGCAATTGCTGTAGCGCATCGTTATACCGCTTCACCAGCGAATCTAATTCAGAGGAATGCATCAAGGTATCAAGCTTTTCTAATAAAGAGAATCTTGCAAAACCGGTAACCTTAATGCTCATGTAAGGTATATTTGGTTGCGTAGCTGCATACTCGATAACACGGATAAATTCCTGGCAGGCGAAATCAAAAGCCTCTTCGCCCTTTTTTCCTTCTGCGCCATAATCAAGTATTACCTGCACGTTTGAATGTGATAGTTTTTGCACTACATCAGCTGTTTGGTTAAGGCTCTCGCCTCCTACAAATTGTTTAAAAATCGTAGATCGTATAATGCTGTTTACAGGCAATCCATTTTTTATAGCCCAAGGAATAATCCGTGTTCCGATACTTACTAACCAAGGGTTACCCATCAATAAAAATAATTGATAGGCTTTTTTTAAATCCTTAGTAGACCGGTGTGCAAAGGCTATTTCGGTATTGTCGAAAGAAATAGGGTTTGAATTCATTGCAAGTGGTTAAAACCGGGCAAAGCTAAGTAGCCTAAAAGAAAAACAAGAATGATGATAATTATTACATTGTTCACTGCTATTGTTAAATGAAAACTTAAATACATTTCATCTCTTAGCTATAGTTTTGGCGCATGGAAGCAAAGTCTCCTTCGGAAAGTTTTACAGTAATGACTGAATTAGTGTTACCAAATGATACAAATGTTTATGGCAATTTGATGGGAGGACGGTTAATGTATTGGATGGATATTGCCGCTGCAATTGCAGCACAAAAGCATTGCAATGGCCCTGTAGTTACGGCTTCAGTAGATAATATTTCTTTTGAAAGCCCTATAAAGCTTGGCAATACGGTTCACATAGAGGCTAAGGTTTCCAGGGCTTTTACCAGTTCGATGGAAATTTATTTAAAAGTTTGGGGAGAAGATCATACCCAACAATTCAGGTATCAAAGTAATGAAGCTTATTACACATTTGTTGCGCTTGACCCTAATCGAAGGCCAAGGGCTGTTCCGCAATTAACACCAGGTACAGAGGAAGATAAAAAACTGTATGCCGGCGCATTACGCCGCCGCCAGGTACGGTTAATATTGGGCGGAAAAATGAAACCGGATGATGCTTCGGAACTAAAGGCATTATTTATAAAAGAATAGTAAGTATGGAAATTTTCGATTTTAATCCTTTGATTATCAATTATTTTTTTGAAATAAAATACATTTATAAGGCTGGAGCCTTATAAAGTGCTAATATAAGGCTGGAGCCTTATATTTGTAGAAAATAAGGCTGGAGGCTTATGTTCGTTTCAGGAATTATAACAGGAGATATAGTTGCATCGCAAACCCTCAGGCCAAAGGTGCGTCAAAAATTATTCGCAGATACAAACGCATTACTAAAGGATTTAAAAAAAACGTGGATAGGTAATTATGAAACGTATAGGGGAGATAGCTTGCAGTGCGAGGTGAAGTCGCCAGAGTTGGCCCTACGCACAGCATTAATGATCAGAGCTTATTTTAAAAGCTATTTATCTGAAAAAGAAATACCCAAGGTAGAAGCAAACAGAATGAAGGAAGAAAGAACAAAAGGGTATTTTACTACTGATTTTGATGTTCGGTTATCAATAGGAATTGGAGAAGTTGATTTTTTAAAAAAGAACAAGATTGCCAGTTCTGATGGACAGGCTTTTAGGCTATCTGGCGAAGCTTTAGATGATCTTAAGCAAGAATCTCATCGAATGAGCATCAGAACACTTAATCCAGATTTTGATGAACAAGTAGAACCTTCTATACTGCTACTGGATGCTATTATACAAAAGTGGACGCAAAATGGTGCAGAGCTTATTTTATATCTTTTACAAAATAAAAAAGAAGATGAGATTGCCGCTTTGCTTAATATTAGCCAATCCGCAGTGAATCAGCGAAAGAAAAATGCCCAATGGTTTGCCATTGAAAAACTTATTCAATTTTTTGAGAAAACAGTAAAAAGCTGGTTATAATGGTATCATTTTTTTCCAACGCCGAAGCAAGCATTTTGGTGAGGTTATTAATAGCACATTGCCTTACCGACTTTTTTTTACAGCCCAATAAATGGGTGATTGAAAAGAGGAAAGGAATCTGGAGATCAAAATATTTATGGTATCATGGATTGCTCACCGGCATGGTAGCATGGCTTTTTTTGGGAAGTGTAAATTTATGGTGGAGCGTGATGATCATTATGACTACTCACATAATTATTGATGGCATTAAACTCCAATTTGAAAAAAAATATGGTTCCGGCATTTTGCTTTTTCTGGCAGACCAGTTTATACATATTCTTATTATTGCATCAAGCTGGTTATGGATTGTTAATGGATGGGAAAAAGCCTTTTTTTTATTAAAAGAATATTTACCCCAATACCATATACTATTGAAGGTTTTAGGTTACCTGGTAATGATTGGACCTGTTGGATATATAATTCAATTTGTAACACGTAAATGGTTGAATGAAATAAACCCTGATGATAGTTTGCAAAATGCAGGTAAGTGGATTGGTATATTAGAAAGGATACTCACTCTCACTTTTGTATTTATAAACCAGTTTGGTGCCATTGGTTTTTTGATAACAGCTAAGTCTCTTTTGCGGGTTATTGATAAACCTGATAAGCCTAATGGAGAACCAACACTAATAAAGCCTTTCAGCTCCAGAAAGCGAACCGAATATGTTTTAATCGGAACTTTTTTAAGTTTTTCAATTGCCATTCTAACAGGCCTCATTATAAACTGGCTCCTATCTCGTTAATTATTTAATCTCTCTAAATGAGAATATATTTTTTATTGCTTGTTGTTATTTTATTTGCCATTTCATGCAAGCAAAAAGATGAGATAAAAGATGCTTCCAATGCTATAGACATAGATTCATTGGCAAACGATATCCGCATATTAGCTTCTGATGAATTTGAAGGAAGAAAGCCTTTCACTCCAGGCGAAACAAAAACGATCAATTATATAAAAAATAGCTTTGCTGCAATAGGTCTTGAACCAGGAAATGGAAATAGTTATTTTCAGGAAGTACCAATGGTAAGCATAGCTACAGAGCCTGATTTATTAATGAAAGTGCAATCACAAAAAAGCAATTTTAACCTGGAGGGATTTAAAGACTATGTAATATGGACAGAAAAGACTGACTCTGTAGTTAGCCTGAAAAATGATGAAGTTGTTTTTGCAGGTTATGGTGTGGTGGCTCCGGAATATCAATGGAATGATTATGCTGGTATAGATGTAAAAGGAAAGATAGTTTTGGTATTAATTAACGATCCAGGTTACGGCATAGATAAATCCTTATTTAAAGGTGATACGATGACCTACTATGGTCGCTGGACTTATAAGTTTGAAGAGGCGGCACGCCAGGGTGCTAAAGGCTGTTTGATCATACATAAAGCAAAGGCTGCCAGTTATCCTTTTGATGCCCTTCAAAATAACTGGAAGGGCTCAAGACTGAGATTAGATGATCGAAATAAACCCCAGAAATATTGCTCTGTTATTGGTTGGATATCCGAAGATGCTTCTAACAAATTATTGGCAGCGGCAAACATGGATACTACAATATTTTCTAAAGCGAGTAAGAAAGGATTTAGGGCAATGCCGTTGAACATAAACTTATCTACTAAGATCAATGTGAATGCTACCTATATTAAAACGAACAATGTAATTGCTAAAATTACAGGTACAAAACATCCGGATCAATACATCATATATTCTGCCCACTGGGATCATTTGGGAATCGGAAAACCAGACGAAACAGGAGACTCTATCTACAATGGAGCAATAGATAACGCAACTGGTACAGCAGGCCTGCTTCAATTGGCCCGCATGTATAAAGGAGCAAAAGAAAAGCCCGAACGAACCATTGTTTTTCTTGCCGTTACCGCCGAAGAGCAGGGTTTATGGGGGTCTGCTTATTATGCGTATGATCCTGTATATCCTTTATTAGAAACACTGGCCAACATAAACATGGATGGCTTAAACATTATAGGTAAAACAAAAGACATCACAGTTGTTGGAGAGCCTCAATCCGATTTAGAAGTTCTTTTAAAAAATGAAGCGGAAAGAAGCAACAGACATGTCGTTTATAGCAACTCTCCTGAAGCTGGCCATTACTACAGATCCGATCATTTTAATTTTGCTAAAGTGGGTGTACCGGCTTTATATGCAGGAAGCGGAACCAAAGTAGTCGGAAAAGATGAGTCCTATGGATTAAAATGGAAAGAGCGTTATGGCGCTAAAGATTATCATCGCACTTCAGATGAATACAATGCAGACAAATGGAAACTGGATGGAGCTTTGGAAGATTTGAATTTGCTTTATAATGTTGGAAGGCGCATTGCAGCAAGCGAAAAATGGCCGCAATGGAATGCAGATTCTGAATTTAAACCAATACGGGAAAAATCATTGAGGGAAAAATAAGCGGATTCAATTCATGAAAAGTATACTAGGTTTTTTGAAGGATTACATTTTTAATATTGATAAAAGAGCCTTCTATTTTTCAGCTTTATTTGCCGGCATTTTTATTTTCATCAACTATTATTTTCATCTTAATAAATCCATTTCATCTTTAGGATTTTTTGAAAAGTTTATAGCATGGTATCTTATTTTTCTATTGGCCTTTACCCTTCCCTATTTTATTTCTTTCTTTTTTAAAAAACACTACCCCCTTAACTTACAATTTTACCTGCTTCTTATTATAGCTCCTGCCTTGTTTGCTTGGAAGATTTCTGCTTCCTTACCATTCCCGATTTCAACGGATAATTACGAAAATATTTATTGGAATAAAGTTCTTTATTGGCCAGTTAAGTTGTTGATTGTTTCTTTCCTCTTGTTCTTAGTCTGGTGGGTTTTCAAAGGAGATAAATCTTTATATGGCTTGCGTATAAAAACGTTAAACTGGAAGCCTTATCTTTTGATGCTCGCTATAATGGTTCCCTTAATTGCAGTAGCATCTACCCAACCAGACTTTCTGCTGGTATATCCAAAGCTTAAAAATGTTCATTTTTTATCAGAAAAGCAAAATGGCATTGGCTATAAATTTCTTTACGAACTCTCTTATGGAAGTGATTTTTTTACGATCGAACTTTTTTTCAGAGGATTTCTGGTTATTGCTTTTGCAAGATGGGTAGGGAAAGATGCGATTTTACCAATGGCCGTTTTTTATTGCACCATACACTTCGGCAAACCATTGGGAGAATGTATTAGTTCCTTCTTTGGTGGAATTATTTTAGGCGTGATCACATTTCATACCCGCTCTATTTATGGTGGATTAATAGTGCATTTAGGAATTGCGTGGATGATGGAACTTGGCGGATATTTGGGCAATGCTTTCGTTGGAAAGTAATATTGCTACGCCACCTTCGTACATCGAAATAAAAAAATGCTGCAGGCTTATAAGCCGGATTCTGTTTTTCGCTTTCGCGAAACTGCTATCATTTATCTGCGATGACAGTTACCCGTCACCTGAATCTGCCTACCCTGGATCAGTCCTGCCGAAGCAGGAAAGAACGAGCCGCTCTATTCCGATCCTATACATGGCATTTCAGCACGCAAGGTTTACCCGCTGCTGCTGTTGCCAGCAACAACTGTGGGCTCTTACCCCACTTTTTCACCCTTATCCCGCTAAGCAGGACGGTTATTTTCTGTGGCACTTTCTCGTTTCACCGTAAGGCGAAAGTCCCGCTGTTAGCGGGATACGTTGCTCTATGCTGTCCGGACTTTCCTTAGTGCTCATGCACCACGATAGCACAGCCTGCAGCGATGTAAAGTTAGGAGTTATAGTTTGTAATGACTTTGAAGCTGCTGCTATAACTAATATTGAAAATAGATTTCAGTAGCTCCATAACCGTAAGAAGGATTGTATTGATTGACAAAAGATTTTACTTCTCTTTTTAAGCGAAGTATATCATGTACCTCGTCACGTAAACGACCGGTTCCTATGCCATGAATTACAATTAAATTAGACTGCCGGTGTGCCAGTGCAAGGTCATACCATTTTTCAAATTCTTTAATTTGAATATCCAATATTTCTGCATTAGATAAATGCCTCCAATTATCAGAAAGCTTTTCAATATGCAAATCAATGACAGATCTTGCAGGAGGTAAATGTTTACGGGCTTCATTTGCATTGTATACTTTAATTCCTTTTGCGGCCAGCATACCCAAATCAACCTTATCATCTTCTTGCTTAAATGGATATGTTTCGAATAAACGATAAGTAAACGTAGCTTCTCCTTTTTCCTTTATTTTTTCGATGCGGTCGAAAAGTTGTTTGGGTTTAAGCTTAAGTGATGTTTCGTAATAATCAACTTTAGCTTTTTCCGGTTGTTGCAAAGAAAATTCTATTGAAAAAGAAGGACTGTCATTAATATCAGCAAAGGCAATGTCATGTATATAAAAGTCGCTAAATG
>JAYULK010000058.1:0-11424 GCA_043763635.1 Chitinophagaceae bacterium | reverse complement strand
TCTCAGCAGGCCGCAGCCATAATAGTTATCGTGGACTGGTGCATGTAGGCAGCAAGGCAGACAATGCAAGAAATTTTACCCAATGCGATTCATTGCTGATTGGTGATAAATGTGGTGCCCATACCTTCCCCTATATAGAAACAAAAAACAATTCAGCGATGGTGGAGCATGAGGCCACCACCTCTAAAATTGGAGAAGACCAGATCTTTTACCTGAACCAACGAGGCATTGATTCTGAAAAAGCAGTTGCGCTTATTGTAAACGGTTATGTAAAAGAGGTCCTGAACCAATTGCCTATGGAATTTGCGGTAGAAGCACAAAAATTATTATCAATAACACTGGAAGGCAGTGTGGGATAAGGGGGATTGTGAATGGTGAATAGGCAATGGTGAATAGTGAATAGTGAATTTGCATCAGTCATTATGCTTATTAAAAATTTGGCGACCACATTGACTATTGACCATTCACTACTACCATCAAGTAACTTAGAAAATAAAAAGATCATACACAATGTTGACGATTAAAAATTTGCATGCACAGGTAGAAGGAAAGAGGATTCTGAAGGGAATTCACCTTGATGTTCGTCCTGGTGAAGTACATGCAATCATGGGACCTAATGGTTCAGGAAAAAGTTCTCTTTCTTCTGTACTGGCGGGTCGTTCCAATTACGAGGTTACTGACGGTGAAGTAGACTTTGATGGCAAAGACCTGTTGGATATGTCGCCGGAAGACAGGGCCCGTGAAGGATTGTTCCTTGCATTTCAATACCCGATAGAAATTCCAGGAGTATCAAACATAAATTTTTTAAGAACAGCGTTGAATGAAATCAGACAGTATAAGAACCTTCCCCCCATGGATGCAAAAGAATTTTTGCGCATGAGCAGGGAAAAACAAAAGCTGGTTGAGTTTGATGCGAAGCTTGTAAACCGTTCTTTAAATGAAGGTTTTTCGGGCGGAGAAAAAAAGCGCAATGAAATATTTCAATTAGCTATGTTAGAGCCAAAGCTCTGTATTCTGGATGAAACGGATTCTGGTTTAGACATTGATGCCCTACGCATTGTTTCAAATGGTGTGAATAAGCTTCGCTCTCAAAACAATGCATTTGTTATTATTACACACTATCAACGTTTGCTGGAATACATAGTTCCGGATTTTGTGCATGTATTGTATGATGGCCGCATTATTAAATCGGGTACCAAGGAATTAGCCATGGAACTGGAAGAAAGAGGTTACGACTGGCTTAAGGAGCTCCACCCCGTAAAAGAATCTGTTTAACTAAAACGCACAATGGCAAATCCACTTTCCATACCACTATACGATGAATTGATTAGTGATTTTAATGAGCAGGCTCAGGGCTCATCTTATAATGATGCAGTGAAGTCTGCCAGGAATAAGGGTATTGAAAGCTTTAAAAAGTCAGGCTTTCCAAACCGAAGAAATGAAGAATGGAAGTATACAAACCTTGCCCCCTTCCTTTTAGAAAAATATACACTGTATAAGAATGACAAGAATAAAGTAAATGAGGTTTTAATAGAAAGCGCTTCTATTCCAAATCTCGATTGTTATCAATTGATATTGGTTAACGGGCAATTGCAACACAACAGCGATGTTTCTCAGCTTCCTTCGTTCATTACCTTAAAAACTATCGAAGAAGCGCAGAACAACGAAAGGTTCACTTCTTTTTTTTCAAAAACGACTGGCGTTGACGAAATGCCGTTTGCAGCTTTAAATACTGCCTTATTCTCAAATGGTTTGTTTATTGAGATAGCTCCTAATACGGTTCTTGAAAAGCCATTACATATAGTTCATGTATTTAATGGTGAAGACAATTTATTTGTCCAACCTCGACACCTGGTGGTGGTTGGACGTAGCGCTACAATTAATATCATTGAATCCGTTGTTTCGGAAAACAGCAGTTCTAAAATATTTGTCAACTCGTTTACTGAAGTTTTTGTGGAGCAGAATGCAAATTGCGACCATTACGTTTTGCAAACTGCACAGCAAGGCGTTCGGCTTGTAACGCAAACACAAGTGAGCCAGAAAAAACATAGCGTTTACACCAACTATACTTTCTCATTGCCGGGTGCTGAATTGATCCGTAATAATCTTCATCTCTCTTTGGATGAATCTCAAACAGAGAGCCACTTGTTTGGTTTGTACCTTGGTGCAGGCCAACAAATGATAGATAATCATTCATTGGTAGATCATAGAATGCCTCATTGCAATAGCAATGAAATTTATAAAGGCGTATTAACAGAAAACTCGGTAGGTGTTTTCAATGGAAAGATATATGTGCAGCCTGATGCGCAAAAAACTAATGCCTTCCAACAAAACAATAACCTGCTGCTGGGCGATAAATCTACCATCAACTCAAAACCACAATTAGAAATTTTTGCTGATGATGTAAAATGTAGTCACGGTTCTACAGTCGGCCAACTGAGCAAAGAAGCTATGTTCTATCTGCAATCAAGAGGCATAGGAGAGCAAAAAGCAAAAGCACTTTTGGTAAAAGCTTTTGTTTTTGATGTAACAGAAAAAATAAAAATTACTGCGCTGGAAGATTTCGTTAACCAGCTTATTACACTTCATATTCCTTTGGGAGAAACGGTTACACAAGATGTTAAATGAAGAAAGAACAATATCAATTCATGATGAACTCGATATTGATTTAATAAGAAGCGAGTTTCCTCTTTTGCAAACAAAAGTTTATGGAAAACCGCTTGTATACCTTGATAATGCTGCCACTACACAAAAGCCTAAGCAAGTGCTTCAGGCTATGGATGATTATTACACCAGTTATAACAGCAATGTTCACCGGGGTGTACATTACCTAAGTCAAAAAGCTACCGATGCTTATGAAGTGGTTCGAAAAAAAATACAGCGATACATTAATGCGAAGCATGAGCACGAAGTGATTTTTACAAGGGGCACGACAGATGGCATTAACCTGGTAGCATATTCATTTGGGAAAAAGTTTGTATCTAAAGGAGATAGTGTTATCATCTCTGCTATGGAACATCATTCAAATATTGTTCCCTGGCAATTGATGTGTGAAGACAGAGGAGCAACTTTAAAAGTCATTCCTATAAATGATAAAGGCGAATTGCTGATGGATGAATTTGAGAAACTATTGGATGAAACTGTAAAAATTATTTCAGTTACTTATGTTTCAAATTCATTAGGCACGATCAACCCTGTTAGGGAAATTATTGCTAGAGCTCACCAACATGCCATTCCCGTTCTATTAGATGTCGCACAAGCTATTCAACATTTAGGGGTAGATGTGCAGGAACTTGATGCAGATTTTATCGTTTTTTCCAGCCATAAAATTTATGGCCCAACAGGCATTGGCGTACTGTATGGTAAAGAAGAATGGCTAAACCAAATGCCTCCATACCAGGGCGGTGGTGATATGATTAAAGTGGTGACGTTTGAAAAAACAACCTATAATGATCTTCCTTTTAAATTTGAAGCCGGTACACCAAGTATAACAGAAGCTATCGGACTTGGTGCCGCTATTGATTATATTAATGGTATTGGCGTTAAAAAAATACAACTAAGAGAAGAGCAGTTATTTGCTTATGCATCTGATGCACTACGCACTATCGAAGAATTAAGATTTATTGGTGAAGCAAAAAATAAAACCGCATCTATATCATTTTTAATAGGCGACCATCATCCATTTGACGTTGGCGAAATTTTAGACAAGCAGAGTATTGCCATTCGCACAGGCAATCATTGTTGCCAGCCGGTAATGGACTTCTTTAATATACCTGGTACAGCCCGTGCCTCTCTTTCCTTTTACAATACAAAAGAAGAGATTGATAAACTCGTTATAGGTATTAAGAAAGCCGTCACTATGTTAAGCTAAGCGATTATGACCATCAATGAAAAACAGGACGCCTTAATAGAAGACTTCGAATTCTTAGGAGAATGGGAAGAAAAATACAAATACATTATTGACCTGGGCAAAGACCTGCCGTTAATAGAAGAAGAGTATAAAACTGAAGAAAACCTTATTCGTGGCTGCCAGTCAAGAGTTTGGCTACACGTAGACTACAAAGAGCAAAAACTATCTTTTTCTGCCGATAGCGATGCACTAATTACAAAAGGATTGGTAAGCATGGTGGTAGATGTTTTATCAGGCCATTCACCAAAAGAAATTGTAGATGCAGATGTTTATTTTATTGATAAAATAGGATTAAAGAGTCATCTGTCCCCGACGCGTTCCAATGGTTTGCTTTCTATGTTGAAGCAAATTAAAATGTATGCGGTGGCTTATTTATCTAAATCCCTTCAATCATAAATTATGGAATTAAGTTTAAGAGATAAGATTGAAGAAGCTTTACGTACTGTGCATGATCCGGAGATTCCTGTAAACATTATGGAATTAGGATTGGTATATGAAATTAAAATAGGAGAAGGTAATAAAGTAAAAATCATAATGACTTTGACTGCTCCTGCTTGTCCTGTAGCAGGAGATATAATACTTGAAGTAGAGACAAAAGTTCGGGCTATTGAAGGGGTTTCAGATGTGCATGTTCATTTAACTTTCGATCCGCCATGGACGAGAGAGATGATGACCGAAGAAGCAAAGCTAGAGTTGGGGTTTTTGTGACCTCACCCTGGCCCTCTCCAGCAAAGCTGGAGAGGGAACAACACACAGCCCAGAAGAACAAACCTTGTTTTTAAGTAAGCTATTAGGCTTTTGTCGAAGAAGCGTGATTCTATTTAATTAGTTTTTAAGATAGCAATACATCACCCATAATTTGTTGTACGGTACCTGATGAACAAAGATGTAGTGTTCATGTGTTAGTGCAAAAGATGAAAAATGTTTTATTGTCTGGCCTCCTTCTCCAGGTCTCCTGGAGAAGGATAAGAGGATGAGGTGTTTCTATTGTTGAAGTAGCGTACTTGAGAACAAAGATTTTAAGTTGAATCGTTAGCCTTGCAGACAAACATTGTTCTTTTAACCCCGCCTTCTCCCGCTCTCCTGGAGAAGGAACGAGGATGAGGTGACCGAGGCTGAGGTCTATCTCACTCCTCCATAATAATCAACAACCCGTTTACGAAGTAAGAAATCATATTTAGATGATATTAAATTAATGGAAGCCCTGTCAAGGTTATTTTTTGCAATTAAATAATCTACACTGCTTCCAAGTCCTGCATTAAAACGTGCTTCTGCTGCATTAAAAGACATCCTGTAAGCTGCTACCTGCTCAACCAATGCCTTATAGCGCTCAAAACTATTTGCTAATAATAATGATGATTGCTCTATCTGTTGCCGGACAATAAGCCGTGTATTTTCTTCTTCCAATTCAGTTCTCTTTACAACAATTGCAGCCAGCTTAATTCTGTTTCTTGCAGCTAAAGAATTAAAAATCGGGATGCTTAACCCTATATTAACATTCGTAAAAATATTATTGTCTAACTGCTCCTGGTAAGGAATTTTTCCTGAAGTATTTAAGGCTGCACTTGAAAAATTTGTATTGGCATTGGCATTAAAAAAAACGGTTGGAAATAGTGCGCCTTTTGAGGCCCTTAAAGCATATTGGGCACTTTTTGTTCTTAAATCAACCAACTTAATTAAGGCAAATTGCTTTAAGGCAGTCTGATAAATCTCTTCGGGTGTTTGGCCGTACCCCGCTACTACACCATCAACATCTAAGCTTTCCAGCTCCATGCTTTTAGTGTACGGAATATTCATAAGCTGTGATAGGTTTAGCTTCGAAGTTTCGAGCTCAGTTGTGGCATTGATTAAAGAAATCTGATCATTCATTAATTGCCCTTTGATGTCTGTAACCAATGAAGGGTTTATAGCTCCTTCCTTATCCATTATCTCCAGCCTTTCCAATTGTTTTTTGCTAAGTTCTACTTGTGATGTGGTAGAGGCGATGATTTCCTGGCTGTTTAAAACCTTTAGGTAAGCAAGAATGATGTTTAGCGTAAGATTATCTTTTGCCTGCTGCCACTCCATTTTAGAAGCGTCATAGGCATAGCTATTTTGCTTCACAATATTTTGCAAACTCATTCCATTAAATAAAACCACTCCTGAACTAAGCCCATAACCCGCATAATTTATTTGTTGGGTGGCATATTGATTAGTGAAAGGATCAATGCTCCTGCCCTGGTTAATGCCATGACCAATGTTAGCATTAAGGTCAGGCAATAGATTGTACCGGGCTTGCCTGCGGTTGATATCAGAAGTTTCCATTGCAAGGTTGCTTTGCCTTACCTGAATATTGTTTTTGATTGCCACATCAATAGACTGCTGCAGGCTGTATTTCTGTGCGTTAACAGAGGCTGCAATCATTATCCCAAAAAATATAATTATAAAACGATTCATCTTAAATATATTTTATTGATTCCGCAGGAGCATGTTCTACCCTGCCATCCAATAATTGGATGATGCGGTTTCCATATTCAGCATTTTTTTGTGAATGTGTTACCTGTATAATGGTAACCTTCTCTTCTTTATTTAATTGCTGAAACAATTGCATGATCTCTTCGCCCTGCGTGGAGTTTAAGTTGCCGGTAGGTTCATCGGCCAATAATACTTTGGGCTTTGCAATTAAGGCTCGCACAATCCCTACTAATTGTTGCTGCCCACCCGAAAGCTGTGAAGGGAAAAGATCTTTTTTACCCACTATATTAAACCGATCAAGCATATCGCTTACCATGGCTTTCCGGTCGGACGCCTTCACATCCTGGTACAACAGCGGAGTTTCTATATTTTCATACACTGTCAATTCATCAATAAGGTGGTAAGCCTGAAAAATAAAACCAATGTTTTTTTTATAAAGTTCTGTACGTTGTTTTTCTTTTAAGCTATAAACATCCTGCTCCACAAAAATATACTTTCCCTCTGATGGTTCATCAAGCATACCGATGATGTTTAGTAATGTTGATTTACCTGAACCCGATGGACCCATAATGGAAATAAATTCTCCTGCAGCAATTTTGAGGTTAATATCCTTTAAAATAAATGTGCGGTTTTTACCCGTGTTCACCCATTTAAAAATCTTTTGTAATTCAATCATTGTACTATTATTTATAATGAATTTTGGCTGCCAGGTATTCTTTCCTGCATGCATAACAATAACAATTGTGTACCAATTAATGTATTTGTTGAAGAACAATGAGTTAGAACAAACGATAGTTTTTATACTGTTCGCTTTTGATACAATGATTGTTCATTTTTATTATCTGCACATCCATCATTTGCACATCTGCATATTTGCATCTGCAAATCCTCACATCCGCACATCTTCTATTCCGTTCGTAAGCTCTTCACAGGATTAGCCATGCCTGTTCTTATTGCCTGAAAACTTACGGTGACGAAAGCAATCAAAATGCCTAAGAAACCTGCAAGCAAAAAAACCCACCATCCAATTTTAATTCTATAAGCAAACTCCTGCAACCAATTGTCCATTACAATCCATGCAATTGGAGCTGCAACAACAAAGGCAATCATTACCAGTTTTAGAAAATCGCCGGAGAGCAACACTATTATCTGATTGATTGAAGCACCCAAAACCTTTCTGATGCCCATTTCTTTAATACGGCGATTGGTTGATAAATGAGCCAACCCAAATAAACCAAGGCAGCAAATGATAAATGAAATTGTGGTAGCCACATTCACTACCTGTTGCCAGCGTTGCTCCTGAACATATTGCCGGGCATTCAATTCATCAAGAAAATTATATTTATAAACAGCGCTGGGCAATACTTTTCTATAGATACCCTCTATTGCCTTCATAGCTTCTTTTTGCTTTCGTTTTTCGAACTTGATCCATACATCGCCATCCTGCCACCCATCCATATACATTACCATAGGTTTTATAGGTTCCCGCAACGATCCAAAATGAAAATCTTTTACTACGCCCCTGATTGTTTTGTTGGCACTGTCGTAATACTGGTTAACCTTTATTATCTGTCCGATTGGTTCTGTCATTCCTGAAGCTTTTACAAATGCCTCATTCACCATCGCACCACCCTTTACATCGGATGCAAATGATGAAGACAAATTACGGCCTGCCTGTAATGGCACTTCTAATGCAGCAACAAAGTTTTCATCAACACTTTTATATTGCGCTTTAAAGCTTTTTTCATTTACATATATATCTTCGGGATGGCCCTCATTCCCAAATGATACAGTTCTTATTGACGGTTCTTTTGCCAGTTCATTTTTCAAAATGTTTGTTACCGCTTTATAATCCTTATCACCATAAATTCTTGTTTTTATAATTCCGTTGGGATTGTACCCAAGGTCTTTCGTTCTTATATAATCCATCTGGCTATAATAAATAATGGTGGCAATTAAAAGGAATATCGCTAAAGAAAATTGCAGCACTACCAGGCTCCTTCCAGGAATATTGCGACCCGATAATTTTTGTTTATTATACAATACTTCCGAAGGTTTAAAATTGGATAATACATAAGCCGGATAGATGCCGCTTACTAAAATAATAAATAACAGCACTGTTATAAAATAGAGGATAAGAGTAATATTGACGGCCTCTGCCAAAAGCAATTGTTTACCTGTCACCCTATTAAATAAAGGCAAAGAGGTTTGCACTACAATCAGAGATAAAATAAAAGCAACAAAACAAAGTATAGCGGACTCACTTAGAAACTGCCGCATGATCTGCCACTTGCTGCCCCCGGCTATTTTCCTCACACCTACTTCTTTTGATCGCTTTAAAGAATTAGCTATGCTAATGTTGGTAAAATTGATAGCTGCCATCAATAAAATAAACAAAGCGATCCCCATAAACAAATAAGAATAAACAGGATTGCTGCCATTAATAATACCATCTTCTACGCTACCGTTACCCCTCATAAGTGGGTTGAGGTGAATATCGCGTATAGATTGTAAGCCATAATTAATCTGAGGATCATAACCAAAGGTTTTTTTGTTTTTAGCCAATTGCTCTTTTGCATGGAAAGCGTACACTTTATTAAATTTTTCAGTCACTAATGGTATTGATGCACCAGGATGAAGGACTACAAAAGTTCCCAGGTAAGCATTTAGCCAATTGGTATCATCAAAAGAAAGATGTAGGAACTTAAATGTCAACAGGGCATCAAACTGCAAAGAAGAATTTTTTGGAGGATCTTTCACTACACCTGAAATCATCAATGGCTTTCCCAACCTTTTAAAGGAAGGATCAGCATCCATCGTTATAAATTTGCCGATAACATCAATGCTGTTATATAATTTCCTGGCAGTGCTTTCTGTTATTACTACCGAATTTATTTCTTTTAAAACGTTTTGCGGATAGCCACGCAACAATGGAAAACTAAACACATTAAAGAAAGGTTCATCTACAAACAGAGTTTGCAATTGAAGGGTTTTGCTGTCTGCTATTACATCACTATAAATATCACCGCCCATTACCCGTACATACTCTTTTACCTCAGGAACGGCTTCTTTAAAAGCAGGACCCTGTACCTGCCCGGTTCCGCCAACAGTGGCAACATTACTTCCTTTTTCCTTTATCAGAGTTGTGGTAATGCGATACAGGTTAGGATTATTCTTA
Source organism: Chitinophagaceae bacterium (assembly GCA_043763635.1). GTDB lineage: Bacteria > Bacteroidota > Bacteroidia > Chitinophagales > Chitinophagaceae > Flavisolibacter. Next base: position 1,882 of record JAYULK010000058.1, on the reverse strand, counting down.
TGAAAATCATCATAACTACGTTCATCTTTCCAATACAAAACAGCCAAGAGCATGCAGGCAATTGCTGTTGATAGCCCAATGATGTTGATAAGCGAATAAAGCCTGCTTTGCCACAAATGACGGAATGAAATTTTTAAAAAAATCTGTCCCATTTTCAATTTATTTTTTATCGGGCTATTGTAATTCTGTTCATCGTCCCTTGTGTCACTCACTGCATTGTTCTAAGCTATACGCAACATGCCTTCACTGTAGCAAGTACAGTAAAGAAAGTATATCTATTTTTTTTGGCTTCATCAGCTTATTTACTATTGCAATCAGGCATAGTTCTCCGTCTTTTCAATTCTTAAACCATACCAATTTGTACCCTATTAAAAAACAACCATTTAAAAATATAAGCTTGTTTACACTGTTCGATTTTGATACAATGATTGTTCATTTTTATTATTATTTCCTCTCTGCAAACCTGCACATTTACTTATCTGCACATTTACATATCTGCACATCCGACGCACTTGAACTTATCATCTAACTAAATAAAAATGCAACATCTTCTTTGGTGAGCTTTTTTATAAACCCTTTCTCTTCGCTTATTAAGTCTTTTGAAAGTGATTTTTTCTTTTGCTGCAGAAGCAATATTTTCTCTTCTACCGTATCCTTACAGATCATTTTGTAAGCAAACACTTTTTGTTTCTGGCCTATGCGATGTGTACGGTCTATTGCCTGATCTTCAACTGCCGGGTTCCACCAGGGATCTATAAGATATACATAGTCTGCCGCAGTAAGATTAAGGCCTACACCACCAGCTTTAAGAGAGATCAAAAAGGCTTTGATGTGTTGATCGTTTTGAAACTGATCCACCAGGTTTTTTCGTTTGCCTGCAGGAGTGCTGCCATCTAAATAAAGATGAGTGATTTTGTTTTGTATAAACGCTTCTTTCACCAACGCAAGCATCTCGGTAAACTGGCTAAAGATGAGCAATTTGTGGTCGCCCGTATTTTCCAATACTTCCCGTAAAAGGTTTTCAAGCTTTATGCTGGCGGTGGTGGTTACCTCGTCATCTTTTACCAATACAGGGCTATCACAAATCTGTCTTAACCTCATAAGCCCTTCCAGTATATAAATACTGGCATTGTTCATCCCCGATTCTTCTATTCTATTCAATAGCTGGTGGCGATAATAATTTTTATACTCATCATACACTGCCCGTTGTTCCTTACTCATTTCGCACCACATAATCGTTTCTGTCTTATCAGGAAGGTCCGTTGCCACCTGCTCTTTTGTACGGCGGAGGATAAACGGATAAATAAGCTTTCGCAATTGTGCTGCCACTTCACCATTTCCGCTTTTATCAATAGGCGTAGCAAATTCGGTTTTAAAAAAATCTTTGTTACCTAAAAAACCGGGATTTAAAAAATGCATTTGTGCATACAAATCGAAGGTATTGTTTTGAACAGGTGTGCCACTGAGAATGATTCGGTTTCCTGCCTTTAGTAATTGCGCTGCCTTTGTTACCTGCGCATCAGGGTTTTTTATTTGTTGGCTTTCATCAAGTATTATATATTGAAACCGGTGCTTTTGCAGTTCTTTTATATCAATGCGCATGGTACCATAACTGGTAATTATCAAATCATAGTTTTCTAAATGTTCATCAGAAAAGCTTCGGTTACTGCCGTAATAAATATGATACTTTAATGAAGGTGCAAATTTTTGAAGTTCATCTTCCCAATTATAAATAAGAGAAGTAGGGCATACTACCAGGCTGGTAGCCTGTGTATGTTTCTCTTTTAAATATTGCAAAAAACATATAGCCTGCAATGTTTTACCCAGGCCCATATCATCAGCCAAACAACCGCCCCAGTTTAATTCATCTAATACCTGCATC
>JAYULK010000057.1:0-119854 GCA_043763635.1 Chitinophagaceae bacterium | reverse complement strand
ACGCAGGGTTATCAGCTTGTTTGAAAAAGATGAAGAAGGAAAGCGCCGTTTATTTAGTGAATACAATTGGTTTTACCAGCAGCCTGGTAATGAACATTTGGTTTTGTTCTATGAGTATTTTCATGGAGACAATGGTAAAGGACTTGGTGCCAGTCATCAAACTGGCTGGACGGCTTTAGTAGCAGAATTGATTAGTGAATATGGCGCCAGCAAAGCAAAAAATGCAATGCCGGAAATTGCTATTACAACCTTGCAACCTGAATAAGTATTGGGGCCGAACATTGAAGCAACATAAAGGGTGAATATGGTTTGATAAATCTTACCTTTCTGGTGCTACAAAACTTAATCACGATAATAGATTACTATGCCACAAAGCAGAAAACGGCCCGGCCATCATGAGTTTAAAAAACCCGCAGATATTCCATCAAGCCAGCGGATAAAGGGGCGAGTATTTGTATCTGGTTTAATGGTAGTCTTTGGTTTGCTGCTTGCTTATTTTGCTGTAGGCGTTAATTATATTGTGTTGATTTGTGTTGCTGTTGCAAGTGCTGTACTCGGGTATGTTATTGGTAAAAAAATGGAAAAAGATGCGGGAAGAAATTAGTTAGGTACGAATATAAAGTACGAGGTACGTTTTGGATTTCGGATTGGCGATTGCAGATTACAGATTCCTTGCTGTGCCTGCCTGAAATATGTTGACCGTTTTTGAAGTACAATTTTAACTCAAAAACTTTAAACATGGCCAGTCTTGAAAAAAAACAAGAAGAAGGAAGCAAAAGAATTTCCCGTTATTTTAGTGAAGCCTTCAAAAGAAAAATTGTCGGTGAATTAGATAAGAAGCTTATTTCAGTTTCTGATGTGTGTACGGAGTATCAGGTAAGTAGTCCTGCGGTCTATAAATGGATTTACAAATATTCTTTAATGCGTAAGAAATCTATAAGGATGGTTGTAGAAGCTGATAGTGATACTGCTAAATTAAAAGCAATGCGGGCCCATATTGCTGATCTTGAACGGTTGCTGGGTCAAAAGCAGTTTGAGATTGACTTTGTGAACAAGCAGATGGAACTTGCCGGTGAGCAGTATGGTGTGGATTTGAAAAAAAAAGTTTCTGGCCAGCACTCATCTGGTTCTGGAAGCATAGAAAACAACACCACTACAAAATGAACCAGGTGTACCGGTATATTGGTTATAGCAAACAGGCTTTTCATCAGAAGATGGACAGGCAACAGCAGGAGACTGCGGAGGCATTGTTACTTTTACCCATCATAGAAGAGCTACGCCAGGAGCATCCTGGCGTAGCTGCACGTGAGCTGTATCGAATGCTGAAACCGGCTGAAATGGGTAGAGATAAGTTTGAAAGTTTTTGCTTTGAGCATGGCTACAAACTACAAAGACCTAAAGCTTACAGACGTACCACAGATAGTTCGGGAGTGATCCGTTTCCCCAATTTAATGGCAGGCCGGGAGTTGACGGGTATAAACCAGGGGTGGAGTAGTGACATAACCTACTACTGCATAGCAGACAGGTTCTTCTATATCACCTTTATCATTGACCTTTATTCAAGAATGATAACAGGGTTTAGTGTAAGCATAAGACTATTAACGGAAGAGACAACATTGCCTGCCCTGCAGATGGCTGTAGCGGCACGTAAACCTGCTGCAGGGCTTATCTTTCATTCCGATGGAGGAGGTCAATATTATTCAAAAGCCTTTTTGGAACTAAGCGGAAACTATGGTATCAAAAACAGTATGTGCGATAGTGTTTATGAGAATGCACATGCAGAAAGAATAAATGGCACTATCAAGAACCAGTATCTGAAGGGGTATGATCCGCAGTGCTACAAATCGTTAGTAAAACAAACCGACAGAGCAGTGAACAATTACAACAATAAAAAACCACACAGCGCACTAAAGAAAAGAACACCGGCAGCATTTGAAGCACAATTGCCTGCAGGCACCTTGTTGGCAAAGGATGCTTTTTGTAACAGAATTACTTCCAATTAATCAGCATGTGCAAAAAACATCATCTGCCAACAAGAGAAAATTTTACATTTGAAACCAGTTGAAAAAACGGTCAACGTTATTTAGGCATAGACATTTAGGTATAGACAAACTATTAACTATCAACTGCCAACTGTATTATTACTACTCCACTTTATCTACTATCAAAACATTCCAACGGTTTCTTATAAGGTATGTAGTAAGCATTGCTTTCATATTTTCTAATGACAGGCCTAAATAAAGTGCAGTCATTGCCAGTATTTCGCTTTCTTCTTCATTTACACTTCCATTATCTGTGACAATCTCGCAAGACATTGCGAAAAGTGTTTCTCTAAACCCTTCCGTTATATGCGGTGCAGATTGTTCAATTAGTAGTTTGCTCCCATGCTTCGATTGTAGCGAAAGGGCTTTCATAGTCATTTCATTTAATGAAACATCTTTAAACTTTGAGTTAAGAACAAGCATCCTTGATAAATGCTCAATCTCAGATTGGTTAAGCGTTTTATGGGGGTGCAAGGCACAGGCAAATAAAATGGCTACGGCAGCTTCCTGTTCACTTTCAATACTCATGTTCATGTGAAGGATTTTGTCAAATGTAACAACAAAAGAAATCCATATTTTGCACCTTAATCTTTTTGTTATGAGCGTTCGCATATTTGTAACTGGGGGCACATTTGATAAAGAGTATAATGAATTAACAGGCCAGTTGTATTTTAAGGATTCGCACTTAGGTGAAATGCTGGAACTCGGACGTTGCCTGGTGCCGGTAGACATCAGAACATTAATGATGATTGACAGCCTGGAGATGACTAACATTGACCGTGAGCTTATTGCTAAGCATTGCATAGAGGCAGATGAAGACAGGATTATAATTACCCATGGTACAGATACTATGGCAGAAACAGCACAGGTTTTAGAAGAACTTGTATCAAAAAAAACCATTGTTATCACGGGTGCCATGGTACCCTACAAATTTGGAAGTTCTGATGGGTTATTTAATTTAGGAAGTGCTATGGCATTTGTACAAACTTTGAAGCCAGGGGTGTATGTAGTTATGAATGGTCGGTGCTTTCATGCTGCCAACGTTCGAAAAAACAAAGAAACCGGCGAGTTTGAAGAACTTATGTAACTACTCATACTTCACCTGGCAGCTTTCACAATAAAATGTTCTTCTGTTGGTTTTGCCTAAATATTTTTTTATAATCGGCAATCCATCACGGCTGCATGTTCGTTTTGTATGTGCCAGCCAATGTTTTCGGAGTACATAAGCTTTCTTCCATTCTAAGAATTCAAAACTATAATTACGTGCCTCTTTTATTAATGCCTTTAATTGCTTAAGCGGCAATTTGCCAACCGTTGTCTCGGGGTGTACTTTAATGCGAAAAAGCACTTCATTTTTAATAATATTGCCTACCCCTGAAAATATGGTTTGGTCAAGTAAAGCATCGCAAACCAATGTATCCGGCTTCGCCTTTAATTTCTTTTTAGCCGCTTTTTCATCCCAGGCATCACTCATTACATCGGCCCCCCAATCGTATACTTCATCCAGCGGCTGTTCAATAAATTTTACCGAACAAGTGTAAAAATTTATTTCGCTATCGGCAAAGTGAAAGCTTAATCTTGGCGGTGCATCTTTTGTTTCGTTGATCAGGTATTTGCCAAACATCAAAAAATGAATACGCAGATTAGCCCTGGAACAACAAATAATAAAGTGCTTGCCCCATGTTTTAAAATCTATAATTTTTTGACCCGTTAGCTGCTGAATATTTTCTTTGGAATTGCCTCTGACAGATACAATCTTTTTTCCGATAAAGGATTGCACTTCTTGTTTAAGTATAACAAGTGAAGGACCTTCGGGCATACTTTTATTTCTATGCCTTCAAAAGCTGGGCCATCAAAAAAGGATAAATACTAGTGCGTGGCATTGCCCTCTATCATTTATCCTTATCCCAATTGTCTTCCATCTTTTTATAAGATTCTTTCGATACCGTAGATTTCTTTTTTGTTTTAGAAGTGCCAGTTTTCTTCTTTGCATTAATGTTATTGACCAAAGAATTTTTTACCCCAAGCTTATTTTTCTTAGTTGGCGTAGTCTTCTTTTTTGCTGCTGCTTTTGCCATAACCTTATTTTATTTATAAGAAACAAGCAGCATGCCCAAATAGCTATTGTTTAGCAGTAGGTAGCAACAAACATAAAACCTGGAACAAACAGACTTAACTTATTGAAAAGCTATCAGATTCGCGGTAGGCATTGATAAGAGCCACTTCGCCTTCTTTGCCGGGCTTGGCGTTGCCGTGTTCCATACCCATTACACCACGATAGCCCTTGTTGTAAATATGTTTGAAGATGTTTTTATAATTCATTTCTCCGGTAGTGGGTTCTTTACGCCCGGGATTGTCACCAATCTGGAAGTAGGCAATTTCGTTCCATGTCTTGTCAATGTTATTGATGATGTTTCCTTCATTCTTTTGCATGTGGTACATGTCGAATAAGAGTTTGCACGAAGGACTATTGACTCCTTTACAGATCATATAAGTTTGATCAGAAAAGCGCAGAAAAAGATTTGGCGTATCGCTTAGAGGTTCTAGTACCATTACAATATTTTCCTTTTCAAGAATTTCTGCACCTCTTTTCAGGGCTTCTATCACATTGCCGGTTTGTATGCCAATTGGCAAATTTCGCTCGAAATCACCCGGAACGACCGTGACGAATTTTGCGTTGCATCTTTTTGATATTTCAATTGCATCGCGGCACCCTTTTAAAAAAATCTCCACAAATTCAGGTTTGCCCGCGGCCAATGTATTGGCACCATTGCCACCCTTGTCCACAACAAAAACACCCATTTTCATACCCAGTTTGGCCAGGGTGTCTCCAATTTTTTTTTGCATTTCGGGTGTGCGGCCCGGCATGCCATTATCCTCAATAGATCTGAACCCCATAGAGTGCCCAAATTTTATTTGATCTATAAAATCATCTCCGGCACTATTTTTAAACATGCCACTATGGAAACCATAATCTAGTTTAAATGGCTTACTGTCAGCTGGCATTGTTAAGTTATTTTGTTCATTGGCCAATAAAGAGGTAGATACTAATGTTGCAGCACTTGCTGCGAACCCGCTTTTTAAAAATTTTCTGCGTTGCATAATGTATTTCGTTAGGGTTTAAATTTAGCGACATTCTATATATCGCTAACATTTAATGATTTTTTATTCTTGCAGTATGCATTTTTTTTTGATGATAAAGACATGAAAAAATATTTTTAATTTCTTCACAAAGCTTTAGACTAATGAAAGCAAACAATATACATTCCGTAGTTTTAAGTCCCTAAAAGCTTGCATGTGAATTATTGTTACGTCACAATTCTTTTTTCTTTTTTTACCTCTATGCTTTCCGCTCAAACTGTGCATACATCTTTTAAAGCGTATGAGCAAGCCATTCCCGGTGCAAACATTAAATTTAAAATGGTGCCGATACCCGCAGGCAAGTTTGTTATGGGCAGCGGGCCTGATGATAAGAACGCAGAAAAAGATGAATGGCCTCAGCACTCAGTTTCCATATCCCCTTTTTGGATGGGTGCTTATGAAGTAACACATGATGAATTTGACTTTTTTTTCCAGGACGAAACCTTTGCTGAAAACTCTAAAGTTGATGCTGTAACCCGGCCAACGCCACAATATATTGATCTTTCCTGGGGCATGGGAAAAGCTGGCGGTTTTCCAGCTAATAGTATGCAACAATTTACTGCACTAATGTATTGCCGGTGGCTCTATCAAAAAACCGGCATATTCTACAGGTTACCTACAGAAGCCGAATGGGAATATGCGGCCCGTGCTGGCAGCAGTACAATTTATCCATTTGGTAATGATAAAAAAGAATTATCGAAATATGCCTGGTATAAAGGCAATAGTAAAAATGTTTATCAGAAAGTAGGAGAACTACAACCCAATGCGTGGGGCCTATATGATATGTTGGGAAATGTTGCCGAATGGACGTTGGATCAATACGATGAAGCCTATTTTACCAAGTTGGCTGAAGGTGCCTCCGACCCTCAGAATACTCCCGCAAATATTCATCCCCGTACTGCCAGAGGCGGGTCTTTTGATCATGACGAGATAGGAACACGGGTGGCTAACCGTATTTTCTGGGAGCCTGCATGGAACCAACGTGATCCCCAAATTCCTAAAAGCCGGTGGTGGCTTACAGATGCTTCGTTTGTAGGGTTTAGAGTAATACGCCCCCTAAAGCAACCATCTGCAGAAGAAGCAAGTGCATTTTTTAAAACACATTTACGACAATAATTCATCATTCAACTAAAACATGAAAAATGGAATCAGGTAACAATTCACGAAGAGACTTTGTAAAACAAACCAGCGTACTTGCAGGAGGTCTTTTTGTATCGAAACTAGCTGGTGCAAATTATTTTTCGGGTGCCGATGATACCATCAAAATAGCCCTGATAGGCTGTGGCGGACGTGGTACTGGCGCTGCCACGCAAGCTTTGTCAACCAACCAGAATGTAAAGCTTGTAGCTATGGCCGATGCTTTTAAAGACAGGTTAGATGATTGCTACAAAGCCATAACGGCAATGGATGGCACAGAGTCTGGTTCAAAAAATTTGAAGGGTAAAGTAGATGTGCCGGAAGACCGTAAGTTTACGGGGTTTGATGGCTATCAAAAAGCAATTGCTTTGGCTGATGTTGTTATACTGGCTACACCTCCTGGCTTTCGCCCGATACATTTTGAAGAAGCTGTAAAGCAGGGCAAACATATTTTTATGGAGAAGCCGGTAGCAACCGATCCGGCTGGCATTCAAAAAGTGTTAGCAGCGGCTGCTATAGCTAAGCAAAAGAAGTTGAACGTAGTAGTAGGCTTGCAACGCCATTACCAAAATTCATATAAAGAATTATACAAAAGGAAAGATTTGATTGGAGACATTACATCTGCACAGGCGTGGTGGAACAATGATGGTGTTTGGGTAAGAAAACGTAAATACAACCAAACAGAAATGGAATACCAGATGCGCAATTGGTACTATTTTGTTTGGCTTTGCGGTGACCATATTAATGAACAGCACATCCATAACCTTGATGTGATCAATTGGTTCAAAGGAGGATACCCTATAAAGGCTCAGGGTATGGGAGGAAGGGAAGTGCGTAAAGGAAAAGATCATGGTGAAATATTCGACCACCATTTTGTTGAGTACGAATATGCTGATGGCTCTATCTTAAATAGCCAATGCAGGCATCAGCCGAAAACTATGAGCAGGGTAGATGAATTGTTAATTGGAACAAAAGGAAAGATCCGTGCTGGCGCAGCCAATATAACCGATCATAAAGGAAAGGTTTTATACCAGTTTGATAAAAAAGGAGAGAACAATGCTTACCAGACTGAGCATGATGAATTGTTTGCTACTATTGCAAAAGGTGAATACAAATTTGCTGATGCAGAAAACGGTGCCAATAGTACAATGACAGCAATTCTTGGCCGCATGGCTACTTATAGCGGACAGGTTATAGAATTGGATAAGGCTATTAATTCCGGCCTGAGCCTTCAGCCTAAAGTATATGATTGGAATGCTGCTCCGCCGGTAATGCCAAACGATGATGGGTATTATCCAATTGCTACACCGGGAATAACGAGGTATGTTTAATCAGCCTGGCTTCGCCGAAACTAGCTGAATAAAAAGCTTAAGTCAGGCTGCTACAACTTAAAAATCGCCTGATGGAAATGCTCAATAAATAACCCCGCAATTGCGGGGTTATTTATTATACGGTCATTTTATTTAAGCTACTTTTCGTGATTTCGTCCTTTGCTTTTTTGCAATAAATATTTTTAAGAATTCAACTTCCTGCTGCATGTAAGCTTCTCCGTTAGTACGAAAAATATCATGAAACCATAACTCTGGTTCATTATCATAAGTAATCTGCCAAGAATCCCATGGGCAATGGGTTTGCGATTTTCCTTGTACAAATCCCCAGTTATATGCGCCAATATTATGTTTTCTAAAGACTGGTAAGATATCCTGAAAAGTGCTCATTAGACCCCGGGCCATGTATTCTGTACAAACCATTGGGCGGCCAAACTGTTTCATATCAATAATCCTTTTTTCCAGGCTATCCTTATCCTCGTAGTTATGGAAAGAGATGATATCTGAATGCGAGAACATATAGTTATCAATCACAGAAAGTGAATCCATGTTAGTCCACTGCCAGGGCGCCATTGTAATAGGTTGTGATGGATCTATAACCCGAACCCAATTGATGGTTTTTCTTAAAAGCTCCATGGAAAGCTCAGCCTTATGCTTTGCATATTCCATATCCTTATAACTGGTGATGTTCATGTTATCCGGTTCGTTAAACAAATCCCAGATTAGTACTCGTTCATCATTTTTAAAATGACTAACGATGCCTTGAACATACCCATGTAACTCGTCATACCGATCAGGGTTATTCAATACTTCATAACCGGGGCATTGAACCCAGCCAGAGTTATGTACATTATGTTTGGGGTCTGGTTGTTTTCCTAATTTGGGATTAGGGTCCCAAACAGAATCAAACAAGACCATCATTGTTCTGATGTTATGTTTTGCTGCAATACCCAGAAACTGGTCTATGCGGTGCAGGTATGCTTCATTATTTTGCTCCCATACAAGATGATGCAAAAACACACGTATTGTATTAAAGCCAAGACCTGCGGCCCAGCTTAATTCCTTATCTATAAGGAAAGGATCAAAAGTTTCTTCCTGCCACATTTCTAACTGGTTTATAGCAGTAGCGGGGACGTAGTTGCAGCCTACAATCCAGCCTGTTTTTTCGTACCAATCATTTGCTCTTTGTTCTGACCAACGGTAAGTAAGTTCCGGGTCGTGTTGTAGTTGGGGGATTTTACTTTCAAAAGGTAACATAGTAGTTAATTGTTAGGATTTGGATTGGAAATTAAATTCTTAATTGGTTTATATACGACTCAAAATAAACGGAAAGTTTGAAGAGTGCAATTAATATTTTGTGTTAAAATGTTTTTTTGTCGGCGAACACGGTTTTTTAAAAGTTGAGGTATCATAAGCCTTTATTCAGGCGTAGTAAACCATCTAATAAAAATGCTTTACTTAAGTTAGGAGTGATACCTATAGAAGAACGATACTTTCTTCTTTTTCTTTCAACCCTAAGAGTTTTTTTATAGCACATTTTGTAAATAACTATTACCAGTCATTAAGCATCCCGATTCTCTTTTGGTACGTAAGTAGGCGGCGGATACTTGTGATAGCATATAGTTCCAGAAACTCTGTTAACTGCAATGTAACCTGGTAGCAAAAATTTTGGAAGCCTTAAAAATAGCATCGTAAAACTTTGTATGTTGAAAGGCATGTAAAGAATTATGGTGAATAAAATCCTTTAATGGCGTTTGAGAGGGCAAGTAATGTCTTAGCTCGTGCAGCACATGTGCTTCATCAAAGGCAGAAGTGGTCATTTGTGCTTATGTTTTAATGAACTGACTGTACATGCGACTGATTTTCGATTTTATATACTTCTTTGAAACCTATAAGACTAAGGGAAATTTTTTTGAGTGGTGCTTTAATGTCTCTAAATTCTTTAATCAGTTCCAGCACGTCAAAATCAATATACTTGGTATTAGAAGCGTTTATTACAACAGTTGACCCTTCTGGCATGTGGTCAAGCGTTTGCCTGATAGCAGCTTTGTTCAGAAAAGAAACTTCTTCCGAAAGTTTTATATTAATTGTATCACCTTCCTTATGTTTTTCAGAATGGAAAAAATAAGAATTCTTAAGGTTTCCATGTAATATAGCTCCCGTTGCTGCTAATATACCAGCCCCTACGCCAATGATTAATCCTTTACCGCTTAATGCAGGCACTAATGCCAACAAGTCAATTCCAATAATAACAATCACAGTTACTATAAACGGTATAAACTGGTATTTGCCAGCCTTCCAAAAATTCATAAACACGGCGGGATTGGCAAGCTTCCAGCCTGTAAGTATCAATACAGCCGCTAATACTGCCAGCGGGATTTTATTCATTAAAAAAGGAATGAGAATAACAGTGCTAAGCAACAATATGGCGTGAATGATGGTAGAAAGTTTGGTTTTGGCACCGGCATTTACATTGGCACTGCTTCTTACAATTACACTTGTTACAGGCAAGCCCCCAATTAACCCAGAAATGGTATTACCTACTCCCTGTGCAAACAGTTCGCGGTTGGTGTTGGTAACCCTTCTTTCATGATCAAGATTATCCACAGCCTCAATGCTAAGCAACGTTTCCAACGAAGCAATAATTGCAATGATAAAGCCATACATGATGACTGTTCCATTTGTGAAACCGTTGAAATCAGGGGTGGTGAAAAAGCCCAAAAAATCGTTTGCCGAGGTGGTAATTGGCAAGCTTACCAGATGAGAGGGTTCAACGATCTGTAGTTTACTTCCTGTTGCAATCCATAATTCATTTATGAGTACTCCAACAACAACAGCCGCTAATGCGCCTGGAATAAACGATAGTTTTTTTTTCCATGGCGACTTATCCCATAAAATCATTAATGCAATGGAAATAACTGAAATAATAGCTACACCAACTTCAATTTTTTGCAAAGGAATTAATAGTTCATGCCAATCTTCGTTGCCATAAGGGAGCAGCTCAGTAAGATGTCCTTGTGCATCGGTATCTTTTCCAAAAGCATGAGGAATTTGTTTGGCAATAATTAAAATACCAATGCTGGTAAGCATGCCTTTTATTACACTGCCGGGAATGTAATTGGCGATGCCGCCTAATTTTAAAACCCCCAATGCTATCTGAATAATACCTGCTATTACTACGGCGCACAAAAACAAATCAAAGCTTTGTAAGCCGCCTAAAGAAATAATGGCTCCAGCAACCAATGTAGCCAAACCGGCAGCAGGCCCGCTTACGCTTAAAGGCGAGTTACTTAGTGAACCTACAACTAACCCACCGATAACTCCAGCAATAATACCGCTAAAAGGCGTGGCACCGCTTGCGATGGCAATACCTAAACACAAAGGAAGCGCTACTAAAAAAACAACAAGACCTGCTGGTAAATCCGATTTCAGAAATTTTGCTTTAATCATCTCTAATTGTTACGATTGGTACTTAATCTATACTGCTTCTTTTATTAACACTGCATTTTTTTGTTTGCTTGCTTTGGTAAGGTTTTTAAAAAAGTCAACCTTCCCATTTTGAACATTATATACCCCACCTACTAAACCTATGTAACCTTTTTCAAACATTTCTTTTACAATTTTACTACGGCTTAGGATTTCTTCAAGGCTGTTTTCTACATTAGCATACGCCACCTTGTCGCTAAAAAGGTAATTATTCTCCCCTTGCAACATGGCTTTGGTGATAGAAGGGTGTATACGTTGAAGAAGTTCGGTTATGTGGCCATCTGTTACACCTTGTTTAGCACTTTTTATAGCCCCACATTCAGTGTGGCCCAGTACCATCAACACCTTTGAACCAATATATTTTACGGCATACTCAATACTCGCAAGTATGTCGTTATTCACAATATTACCTGCTACGCGTATACTGAACAGGTCGCCTAAGCCCTGATCAAAAACTAGTTCCGCAGAAGCCCGGGAATCCATACAGGAAAGCACTACCCCAAAAGGGTGTTGGCCCTCTCTGGTTTCATTGATCATTTCTAAATGATCATGATCTTTTTTAAGGTTATTAATAAACCGCTCATTCCCTTCTACAAGGAGTTCGTATCCCTGGAAGGGTGTAAGATTTTGTAAATATTCTTTTGAATGCTTTCTCATTTTGTAATAATTAAAGTGAGACATGATAAAATGCCTGTTGCTATAGCAACCAGATATAATTTTAAATTGTAGAGTAATAGCTTAAAGCTAGTCTTAGCGTAACTGGTAATTATAATTAAACAACATCAGGAGGGGGAACATCCAATTTGCCATGATAAGCAATATATGCGTCAGCATTTTCGCATTTGTGATATTGCGAAGTCGTAGAAAAGAAATATTGATCTAAATGATGGTCATGTAGATATTCTTCTGAAAAAGAATTGCTGCTATTCGAATTTTTTTCTTCAGTAGTATTGCCGAAAGGGTTTGCATCTTCCTCCTCACTACTATCTGTGAGAAGGGAAGTAACACTTATTTTTCCCTGCTGCTCCGCCTGCTTTTGCTGGCATTCATAAACAAAGGGAATGCTAATTGTAAGCCAAAGCAAAGCCAACATCATGAAGATGGCAGATGACGCCTGAAAGGGTTTATATGTTTTTTTCTTCTTCATGAATGCGATGTAAAATAATACATTGCAATTTGCAAACCAAAATAGAAACCCCTAACTTTTTGAGTAACATATATTTAGTAAAATGGCTAACAGGTGATATAAAGGACAGATATTACCCATATTTATTGGGGTAAACTTAAGTTACGCACAGATTAAGAGTTTGCTATAAATTGCGCTATGCACTCGTACGAAAAATTATTATCAGAAAACAAGGCCTGGGCTGCCGGCAAAAAAGTAGCGGACCCTGACTATTTTAATCGCCTGGCGAAAATTCAAAAACCTGAGTTCTTATGGATTGGCTGCAGTGATAGCCGCGTACCGGCTAATGAAATTACCGGCACTCAGCCTGGTGAAATATTTGTGCATCGCAATGTGGCTAACCTTGTTATTAATACTGATGTAAACCTTTTAAGTGTGCTTGATTATGCGGTTAACCATTTACAGGTAAAGCATGTAATAGTCTGCGGACATTATGGCTGTGGAGGAATACAAGCTGCGGCAACCAACACCGATTTTAAATATGTGCTTAACATGTGGCTGCGGCATATTAAAGATGTGTATCGGATTCACCGGAAAGAGTTAGATGACATTACAGATAAGGAAAGCCGCACGGACAGGCTTGTAGAATTAAACGTACAGGAACAGGTAATGAACCTGGCAAAAACCTCTATTATACAAAGAGCGTGGCAACGGGAGCAACGTCCTGACTTACATGGTTGGGTATATGGCTTAAAAAATGGCATCATCAAAGCAGTATTTGAAATGAATGCAACTACCCAAATAGATCCTATATATAAATATGATGATCTCTGATAAATTGGACAAATAGGTTTTAAGGCATTGCAGTAACTAAAGAATCAACCCATTTACAGCTTTATTAATACAGGGCTTTATTATATTTAAAACTTAATTGCATTTCATACCAAAACCAAAAGCATGGCTTCACCCAAAGGAATCTGGAAGGTTATCACCGCATCATCTGTAGGCACGTTAATCGAATGGTACGACTTCTACATTTTCGGCAGTTTATCCACTATTATTTCTCAAAAGTTTTTTCCTGACGTTAACCCGACAGCAGCCCTTTTATCAACGCTGGCTACTTTTGCTGCGGGCTTTATCGTGCGGCCATTCGGGGCCTTATTTTTTGGAAGGCTAGGCGATATTATTGGTAGAAAATATACCTTTCTTTTAACACTGGTTCTTATGGGTGGCTCAACGTTTTTGATAGGTCTTGTACCTTCTTATGCTACAATTGGCGGATGGGCTCCTTTTCTTGTTTTGGTGTTACGCTTACTACAAGGCCTTGCCCTGGGAGGTGAATACGGCGGAGCTGCTACTTATGTTGCAGAACATTCTCCGGCCAATAGGCGGGGATTCTATACAAGCTTTATACAAACTACTGCCACGCTGGGCTTATTTCTTTCTTTAGGTGTTATCTTATCAATAAGAAGGATTGTTGGGGTTGATGAATTTACAAATGGAAACGGATGGCGCTACCCTTTTCTTTTATCCATAGTATTGGTGATAGTATCCATCTTCATAAGGATGAAAATGGATGAGTCGCCGATTTTTGCCAAATTAAAATCCGAAGGAAAAACTTCAACCAACCCGTTGAAAGAAAGCTTTGGTAATAAATTGAACTTTAAGATGGTATTGCTTGCCTTGTTCGGCGCAACAATGGGGCAGGGGGTTGTTTGGTATACCGGGCAGTTTTATGCTCAAAGTTTTATATTAACCAAATGCTTTGTAGATTATGAACAAGCTAATGTTATCATTCTTATTTCTTTGGCAATCGCCACTCCCTTTTTTGTAGTATTTGGTAGTTTATCAGACCGTATTGGCAGAAGAAACATTATGCTATTGGGGATGCTCCTAGGCATTTTATTATACCGGCCCATCTTTCAACAGCTTTATAATATTGCAGATACTTCGGGGAAAACAGTAGTTCAAACAAAAAATAGCTCAAAACATAGCAATCTGGGAGGAGGTACGTTAATTACAACTTCCATTAAAAAGTTTGATGATGGCAGCGAGGCAAAAACTATTGTTACAAAAGGTTTAGAAAAATCAACTACGAAATTAGAAGTCTTGTTAAATACATGGGGTAAGTGGGAAATGATAGGGTTAATAGCCTTGATGGTATTGTTTGTAACCATGGTGTATGGCCCGATAGCGGCTTTTTTAGTGGAGCTATTTCCAACACGCATACGGTACACTTCCATGTCGCTTCCGTATCACATAGGCAACGGAGTGTTTGGAGGATTAGTGCCATTTATTGCCACATTAATTACGACAATACCCGGCACCAATTATTTATCCGGGCTATGGTATCCTATAGGCGTAGCTTCCCTGTGCTTTATTATAGGATTGTTGTATTTATCTAACAAAGTAGACGAGGACGTACAAGATTAAATTCATTATAATGGATCAATTAAAAAGATTTTTAGGAATTGTTTGGATCATTATCGCAATTGCTGCTATTGCAGTATTGCTGATTGGGGCATTTTATAATATTGATGTTAATGGTAAAACAGATATTAGTAAGCCTGTACCATGGATCATTATCATCAGCATCTTTACGCCAATCGCCATTGGCCTTATGATATTTGGCTGGTATGCGTGGAAAGGGGAGTATGATGCCAAGATGAAGTAAAGAGCCAGTAAGAAATATGCAGCGGGGCAAATGCGAACAATCTTACCCCGCTTTAATAATAACTTAATCTCCTTTAAATTAAATAGCAAGGCTAGTTATTAATTTGCTTAAATATCCTTTTCCATCTTATACTATTACCTGAGCTAAACCATACCAGTGAAGGTTTTCCAACAATATTTCGGTCTGGCACCAGCCCCCAAAACCTGGAGTCTTGCGAGCTATGCCTGTTATCGCCCATCATCCAATAGTAGTTCATCTTAAAAGAATAGCTTGACTGCTCTTTGCCATTTATAAAAAACTTACCTCCTTTCCTCTCTAATGCATTTTGTTCATATACCCGGATGGCTCTTTCATAAATTGAATAATTTTCCATCGTTAATGTAACGGTAGCTCCTTTCTTTGGAATCCAAATCGGCCCATAGTTGTCAAGGGTCCATTTGTGTAATGAATCGTAAGGAAACAATATGCCCGCATACCGTTCATCTCCGGGTTGGTCAAGCATAAGCTGAATTTCTTTAGCAAGGCCGCTGCTTTTCATTTTTTCTGCTGCCTTTGAGGTTAAAAGCATTTGAAAAGTGTTTGTGCCAGCAATAGCGATTTCACCCGCGTTACTTATATCTAGTCCGTATTCCTCTTTCATAACATCTTCATCCAGCTGCTGGCCACTTGTTATCACCCGATACATCATTTGCGCGTCAGATGGTAAGCTTTGCTTTTTACCATTGATATACACATTACCACTTCGTATTTCTAATATGTCTCCAGCCACACCAGTACATCGTTTTACATAATTATCCATCTTATCAAAAGGGTGAATAGCTAAAGGATATTCTTCAGGGTGAGAAAGAATATATTGCGCAGAAGCATCTCCTTTGGCAGCGGCTCTTTTAAAATCATAATACGGCCTTAGTGTTTGAAAGTCCTCTTTATTAATTACTGTATCACCAATTGGTACATTAAAAACCACAATATCGCCTCTTTTTATTGGGGCAGCAAACCACCTGATAGTACCCAGCTGCACGATAGAACTGTAAGATTTTAACGGTGTTCCCGGGATATAATTATGTATAAAAGGAATAGAAAGAGGTGTGTTCGGGATACGGGGCCCGTAGCTGATTTTATTTACAAATAAATAATCGCCAACCAATAGTGTTTTTTCCATGGAGCCAGAAGGAATGGCGTAGGCTTCAAACACAAATGTCCTGATTAATGTAGCTGCAACCACTGCAAACACGCCAGCATCCACCCATTCACGCCAAGCGGGTTTTTTATAATGCATGCCTTTGGAACCTGTATAATGTACTGCCTTTGAATACCCGAGATATATAAAATAAAAAGGAGTAAACAATGTAGCTAATGCATGATTGCCCAAATTGAAGCGCCCAAAGAGCTTAACAAACTCAATATAGATTCCCAGGGTTATAAACCAGCCAACCACAGGAATCGCTTGCCAGAAAACCCAGTGCCTGCTGCGGTTACCTAAGCTTTGCATGATCCAGGTATTGTAAAAAGGAACGTATGCTTTCCAGGGGGCGGTTCCTGCTTTTTTAAACATTTTACCTAACCCAAACGACGGAAGGAATAATAGCAGAAACGAAATAAAATATACAATGAACAGATGTTGCGCAGGCATGGTTTGTTAGTTTGTATAAAGTTTAGGAAAATAGCTAGGGCCGCTACATGGCTAAAGTGAAAACTTTGCGAAAAATATTTGTGCAAAAAGTAAATCATCTTGCTATTTCTTAGCGGGATATTGACAGATTACATCTCACCACCTGCACATCTTCTCATTTGCATATCTCCTCATCTTTTCATCTCCCTATCTTCGCAATATGTCAATTGAAGTAAAGGGTCTCACCAAATTATATGGTACTCAAAAGGCAGTAGACAATATTGCTTTTCAGATTAATAGGGGAGAAATTGTTGGATTTCTTGGCCCTAATGGTGCTGGTAAGTCTACAACCATGAAAATGATTACTGGCTATCTTGAGCCGGACGGCGGTGATATTTCGGTAGCAGGGATTGAAGTAAAAAAGCATCCCCTGCAAACAAAGAAAAAAATTGGTTACCTGCCCGAATCGAATGCCCTGTATTACGAGATGTATATACGGGAATATTTAGGCTTTGTTGCGGAAGTACACGAAATAAAAAGTAAAAAAAGTAAGGTAGAAGAGGTAATCAAGTTAACCGGGCTAACGCCTGAAAGCACCAAGCGAATCGGGCAGCTTTCAAAAGGTTATAAACAACGGGTCGGTATCGCCGCAGCCCTTATTCATAACCCGGAAGTGTTGATTCTTGATGAGCCTACCAGTGGTCTTGACCCTAACCAGATTGTTGAAATAAGGCAGGTAATAAAGGAACAAGGGAAAGATAAAATTGTATTATTCTCTTCGCACATTTTACAGGAAGTTGAAGCTATTTGCGACAGGGTAATTATAATTAATAAAGGAAAAATTGTGGCTGATGATACTGTGAGTAACCTGCAAGGCAGGAGCACCACCAATATTGTAAAGGTGGGTTTTAAGGAAGTGTTGGAACCTGAATGGCTCAGAAGATTATCAGCCGCCAAGGCGGTACATAAAGTGGATGCATACAATTGGAATATTGAAACCGATGAACCTGAAGCAGCCAGGAAGCAGGTATTAGAAATGTCTTTGCAACATAATCTGAACATCGTTTCTTTGCAAAGCGAAAATGTGAGTTTGGAGGAAGTGTTCAGGAGTTTGACAAGCGGTAAGTAATAGCTCAAACAAAAGTTTACTAAACCCTATAATGGGTACATTTTACATTTAAAATAAAAAGCAATTAGCTAACTATTCACCCTAATTATCCATTCAACTAATCAACTAATAACAAATCATGAGTTACATTGCCGAAATCTTTGCGAGACAAATTTTAGACAGTCGTGGTAACCCCACAGTAGAAGTAGACGTTATAACGGACGAAGGTGCATTAGGCCGGGCTGCAGTGCCAAGCGGTGCCAGCACCGGTATACATGAAGCTGTTGAATTGCGTGATGACGATAAAAAAGTATACGTAGGAAAAGGTGTTTTAAAAGCTGTTGAAAATGTAAATAAGACTATTGCCCCGGAGTTACTAGGGTATGATGTATCCGATCAAACAGGAATAGATCAATTAATGATTGAATTAGATGGCACAGAAAATAAAGGGAAATTGGGAGCTAATGCATTGCTTGCTGTAAGTATGGCTGTTGCAAAAGCAGGTGCAGAAGAGGCCGCACTCCCACTTTATAGGTACATAGGCGGCACCAATGCTAAAACCATTCCGGTT
Organism: Chitinophagaceae bacterium; assembly: GCA_043763635.1. Classification (GTDB taxonomy): domain Bacteria; phylum Bacteroidota; class Bacteroidia; order Chitinophagales; family Chitinophagaceae; genus Flavisolibacter. The sequence goes on along the minus strand of JAYULK010000057.1, from coordinate 101,629 downwards.
CCCATGATGAACATTTTAAATGGTGGTGCACATGCCGATAATAAAATAGACTTCCAGGAATTTATGGTAATGCCTATCGGTGCAGCAACATTTAGTGAAGGACTTAGGTGGGGTGTCGAAATTTTTCATGCACTAAAGACAGTATTAAAAAAGAAAGGGTATAGTACCAACGTGGGCGATGAAGGTGGATTTGCACCTAATATTCAAAGTAATGAAGAAGCCATTGAAACAGTATTGATGGCTATTGAAGCTGCAGGTTATAAAGCAGGATCGGAAGTGTTTATTGCAATGGACGCAGCAAATAGCGAGTTGTATAAAGGGGGCAAGTATATATTTCACAAGAGCGATGGGAAAACCATGAGCAGTGAAGAACTGGTAAAATACTGGACAAGCTGGGTAGCGCAATATCCTATTATTTCTATTGAAGATGGAATGGCTGAAGATGATTGGGAAGGCTGGAAGATGCTTACTGAAGCAGTAGGAGACAAAGTGCAATTAGTAGGTGATGACTTGTTTGTTACCAATGTAACCCGCATACAACAAGGCATAGACAGAAACATAGCCAATGGCCTTCTGGTAAAAGTAAACCAGATTGGAACCATCACGGAAACCATTAACGCGGTTACACTGGCTCAGCACAATGGTTACAACACCATTATGAGCCATAGAAGTGGCGAGACAGAAGACACAACTATTGCTGATTTGGCTGTAGCACTAAACTGCGGGCAAATTAAAACAGGTTCCGCAAGCCGCACCGATAGAATGGCGAAGTATAATCAACTAATAAGAATTGAAGAACAGCTTGGTGCTTCTGCTTATTACCCCGGAAATAAATTAAAATTTGGAAAATAAAAACGGAGCCACCCAAAAGGTGGCTTTCTTGTTATGAATATTGATGTTTCTAAACTTGCGGGGCAACACATTTACTTGCAGGAGTTACGTGAAGAAAATATACCTGAATTGAAAGTGCTTGCATACGATGCACGTCTTTGGGAGTTCACAAAATCATTGATGATAAATGAAACCTTTGATGCCCAATTTGAGCGTTATATAACAATAGCATTAAGCTCAAATGGGGACAGTACATTTAGTGTTGGCCTTCAAAAAGCTTTTGTCATTTTTCGCAAAGCTGATGATGCTATTATCGGCATGACCCGTTTCTATGGACTTGATGAAAAGCAAAAGCGGGTTGACATTGGGTATACCTGGTATATACCAGAAGTATGGGGCCTGGTACATAATAAGGAATGCAAGCTTTTATTACTGCAATATGTGTTTGAAGTCTTAAACTTTAATCGTGCAGGTTTTCATGTGGCGCATGTAAATATCCGGTCGCAAAAAGCAGTGGAAAAGATAGGGGGAGTAAAAGAAGGCATGCTACGAAAACATAGTTATCAACCAGATGGTTCAATTAGACATACGGTGCTGTATAGTATTTTGGATGATGAATGGGAAGGCGTGAAGGAACGGTTTTTACAGATGATTCATAAATCAATTGTGTGAATGGGAATTTAGCTGATGCCTCACCCTAGCCCTCTCCTAAAGGAGAGGGAACAGCGCACAGAAGGCTAGCTTTGCAAGTTGCCTTCTGTGTTTTTAATCTTTCTTTAAGAAATATGAATATACATTTTCAATAGATAAGGAAAAGATGCTGCGCCTTATTCCGCATTAGTTTAATGAATCATATTGCAGTAGGAAAAGGATAGCGGAATACGGCGCCTGCAGTATTTGTTTATAAAAGCACTCGTTCTTTCATTCTCTCATTTTTTAGATACTAGTATTACTAAAAGAAAGTTGAGTAGGTTAGCAATGGTCAACCCATTAGAGTGTTGCTGTGCGCTGGCCGGACAAACGGGCGGAGCCATTCGTGTTGTCCTTGAATTTTTTGCTCCACTTTTTGTTTCAAAACAAAAAGTGGAAAAAGACCAATAATAAAAGATGTGCCTCCGGCAGATTTCTCCTTCGTTCGAAATGACAGGCAAGGGCAATTATGCATTTATCTTTTCTGATAAGGGAACCTCCAAATGCAGTTCAAGCGTCATTAATGAACATCATCACATGTAAAACCAAAATAATTTTTACAATAGCTCCACAAAATATTTGTACCTTAATTTCGTTAACAACTCCCCCGCTTAACAAATGAAACTTTTCAATTCTATTCCATCTTTTATTCGCAATAAATATTTTTTAACCATCACTGCTTTCGCAGTATGGATTCTTTTTTTTGATGAAAAAGATTATTTCACACAACGTGAATGGCGCAGTGACTTACGGGCTTTACAACAAAGTAAAGAATACTACATTAAAGAGATTGCCAGGGAACGCAAAGCCTCTGAGGAATTAAAATCCAATCCCGCTGCTATTGAAAAATATGCCCGGGAAAAATATGGAATGAAAAGAGATAATGAGGATGTTTTTATAATATCATCGAAACAAAAAGAAAGCGGTACAGCACAATAAGTAAAAAGCGGTAACGTTTCTACAACGGACGAAATAATTTTAAGAACCTCGTACCAATCCCAATTGAATTATGTACAATTACTCACCAGAGGATCTTATACAGTATTTGTATAATGAGACTACGCCAGAAACAACTGCCGCTATTGATTTGGCTTTACAACAAGACTGGACACTAAGGGAAAAACTTTCCGTTCTAAAGTTATCGGCTGAACGATTAAATTCTATCAAAGTATCGCCCCGCACAGAGATCATCCTTTCTGTTTTAAAATATGCGGCAAAGGAAGAAGCTATTTCCACTTCTAAATAGCATCCCTTTTTTATCTTAGCCTATATGACCCGCAAGGAGCGTTTCCAATTTGTTATTGATTATTTCAAACAATTTCGCCCCGAGGCAGAAACCGAGTTAACGTTTGATGGCACCTATCAACTTTTAGTAGCCGTTATATTATCGGCTCAATGCACCGATAAACGGGTAAATCTTACTACTCCCGCTGTTTTTAGAAAGTATCCTACTATCCAACGCCTGTCAGAAGCATTTTACGAGGATCTTTTTGAACTTATTAAAAGCATTTCTTTTCCCGGCAACAAAACCCGCCATCTTATAGGGATGGCTAAAATGGTTAAAGAAAAATTTGAAGGTGAAATTCCAATGACTGTAAACGAATTAATACAACTACCCGGCGTTGGCCGTAAAACGGCAAATGTAATAACCTCCGTAATAGATAATCAGCCGAACCTTGCTGTTGATACGCATGTGTTCAGGGTATCAGCCCGGATTGGCTTGACCCTGAAAGCTAAAACACCATTGGCTACTGAGATGCAGCTCCTTAAATATATACCAAATGACCTGGTGGCTATTTTTCATCACTGGCTTATTCTTCACGGCCGGTATATATGCATTGCCCGCAGCCCACGTTGCGGAGAATGCGGATTAAAACCCGTTTGCAATTATTTTCAAAAGCTGCCTAAAGAGGACAAGCAAAAGTTGGGAGCCCTTGAACATTAGTATTACCTTTTAAAAAACTTCTAACGTACCCATGCATCTAATTTGGCTTAGAGGTTGTTTAACTATATATACACAATCACGTAGGCTACATATTCGTACTTAAATAATAACGCTCTTATCAAATGAAAGCAACAGATAGCAAAAAAAACGGAATTTCTAGTTTACTTTCTTTAAAGCCATTAACATCGGTATTAAAGAGAATGATATCAGAAGATAAGCCCGGTGCCCGCAAACTTTACCAGTCACTATTAGAAGAAATACAAGCTAAGCCAGAATTGCTGGAACCAATTGAAGATGCCACGGTTTTAATGATGCACACAGAATTAGTTGAAACTTTGCTGTCTACCATTTTTCCTCCTTCTTCCACCACACACGAAGGCATTTTCGCTGTTTCCTATCCGTTTCAATTCGAAACCATATTTGCTTCTCCAAAGTTTAAAGAACTTTTTCTCCAGGATGCATCAAACGAAATTGTTGTTCCTGACAGGGAAACCAATGTAAGCATCGCCAACGCTTCTTTAAGCCTGGCTTATAATATTATTCTTCGAAAATTTTATTCACTGCAGGTTCCTGTAATAGCATCCTCAGTTCATCCATTTCCAGATGCAGAATCAGGATTAATAAACTACCTGGAATTAAAGCTAAATGCACAATTTGTTGATGTGAAACTGGTAGGCGATTTTGTTATCCCAACTACATTCGCTCCTCAAAAATCTCTTGAAATTGATGAACTGAAGGAAGTTTTTCCTTTAGAACATTTTATGTTTGAAGGCATTGTTGTGCTTGATGTGGCAGATGTAACTACAGACCAGGTTATTGCAGAAATTAAGAACACGCTTTTAAATATCAATGCTTCTTCCGATATAACTGTGTATGAAGAACTACAACCACATGTGCAATCATTAATAGGACTTAAAAATGTGCAGGTTGGCATTACACCTTTTTTTACAATGAATAGCATTTCCTTGTATTCAGAATCTCACCATGCTAACAGCCTGTTGTTTAAGCATGAAAAGGTTTTGGAAAACAGGGAAAGTATTATCGCTTTATGCAAACAGATATTTAAAAAGACCGAGCAACCTCTTTTATTTCCAACACTAAATGAAGGTAATAGCGGAAATAACGATCTTGTGAAATTCTATTATGAATTAGGAGCGAAAAGCCTGATTGTTTGTCCCCTTAAATGCGAAGATGGCGATTTGATAGGTCTTTTAGAGATAATGAGCCCACAAACCGGATCTTTAAAATTTCAGCACCTTGCCAGGCTTCAATCGGCCATGCAGCTTTTTACACTTGCGTTGGAGAAAGCGAATGAAAATTTTGAATTGCAGATTGATAAAATCATTAAAGAACATTTTACAGCAATACAATCGGCAGTCGAATGGAAGTTTACAGAAGCCGCTTTCGATTTCATACAAAATAAGGCGGTGCATGAAGGCGCTAAAATGTCTCCGATAACATTTGAAACTGTATACCCCTTATATGGAGCCATTGATGTTCGTAACTCTTCTGTCGAACGGAATAATGCTATTCAACTGGATATATTAGAGCAGTTAAATCTTGCACGGAATGTTTTGGAGAAAGCTTGTGTAAATGTAAATTTTCCCCTGCTGAGAGATATACAGTTTAAGGTTGATAAATATATACTTACGACCAGCGACAGTCTTCTATCAGATGATGAACTCGTTATTTATGATTTTTTACAGGTAGACATTGATGCTTTGTTCAAACATCTTATTCTTGCCAGGCCGGATCTGAAAGATTTAATTGATCATTATTTTAGTAAGCTTGATCCCCAACGTAATATTCTATACCATCATCGTAAAGAATATGAAGACAGCATTACCAGAATAAATGATGTGCTGGATAGATTTATTGACATAGAGCAAAAGGCAGCGCAACAGATATTTCCTCACTATTTTGAACGTTATGTAACAGACGGTATCGAATTCAATATTTATGTCGGTCAATCACTTGCGCCTAATCACCAGTTCGATGATATCTATGTAAAAAATTTAAAACTCTGGCAAATTACAATGTTGGCAAAGTCGGCAAGACTTACAAATGCGTTGGAAAAAAAATTACCCTTGTCCTTGCAAACAACCCAACTTATTTTAGCACATTCTATTCCGCTAAGTATAAGCTTCCGTAGAAAGGAACGAAAGTTTGATGTAGATGGCGCCTACAACATACGGTATGAAATAGTAAAGAAACGGATTGATAAAGTACATCTTAAAAATAGTGAAGAGCGCCTTACCCAGCCAGGAAAAATTGCCGTAGTGTACTCGCAGCAAAAAGAGCTAAATGAGTATATGGAGTATATTGAATTTCTTCAAAATGAAAATTTACTACTTGATAATGTGGAGCACCTTGAGCTTGAAGATACGCAGGGCATCAGCGGCTTAAAAGCTGTGCGTGTAGATATTAACCTAACCTTTGACACGCCAGTAGCAAAACCAGAGTTATCTGAATTAACTACACAGCAATTATTAAAAAAATAGAAACAGCTCTAGGGGCTGTTTAATTTTTAATTCGGATTTGGCTACGATTAGAAATGTTTCCCGGCGTATAAATTTTGATTTGTGTACAGTTGCTTAAATTTATCGCTAATAAAAGCGGTTTTAATTATAGCTATGTCATATTCCTACCAGATCAAATCCCTTGAACAATACACTGAAGCTTATAAAAAAAGCATAGACGACCCGGAAGCATTCTGGGGAGAAATTGCAGAAAGTTTTCACTGGCGAAAGAAATGGGATAAAGTGCTCGAATGGAATTTTGCTGCCCCATCAATTGAATGGTTCAAAAATGCAAAGCTGAACATTACAGAAAACTGTTTGGACAGGCATTTAAAAACCAGGAGTGAGCAACCTGCAATAATCTGGGAGCCGAATGATCCTAAACAACCCACCCGCACTCTTACTTATAACGATCTTCATACGCAGGTATGCATGTTTGGACAGGTGCTCAAAAATAACGGTGTAAAAAAAGGCGACAGGGTGTGCATTTACATGGGCATGATTCCTGAACTCGCTATAGCAGTACTAGGCTGTGCCCGTATTGGTGCCGTGCATTCTGTAATATTCGGCGGCTTCAGCGCACAAAGCATTGCTGATCGTTTACAAGATGCCAAGGCAGAATTTATCATTACCTGTGATGGCGCTTTCCGCGGAGCGAAAGACATCAACTTAAAGAATATAATTGATGATGCCCTTATTGCTTGCCCGTTTGTAAAACGCGTAATTGTTTATAGCCGTACGCATACACCAGTAAGCATGATTAAAGGAAGGGATGTGTGGTGGAACGAAGAAATGGAAAATCTTCCCAATGCGATGTGTGATGCGGAAGAGATGGATGCTGAAGACATGCTTTTTATATTGTACACCTCCGGCTCCACAGGCAAGCCTAAAGGAGTAGTACATACCTGCGGTGGATATATGGTTTATAGCGCCTACTCCTTTGTTAATGTATTTCAATACCAACCGGCTGATGTTCATTTTTGTACAGCGGACATAGGGTGGATAACCGGGCACACTTATATTTTATATGGCCCTTTAGCGGCAGGTGGTACCACTTTACTATTTGAAGGCATTCCTACCTGGCCTGATGCAGGACGCTTTTGGGAAATAGCCGATAAGCATAAGGTAAATATTCTGTATACGGCACCCACAGCCATTCGCTCACTAATGGGTTTTGGCGAACAGCCTTTTGAAGGGAAAGATTTATCTTCCTTAAAAGTATTGGGAACGGTAGGCGAACCGATTAATGAAGAAGCATGGCATTGGTATGATGAGAAAGTTGGAAAGAAAAATAGCCCTATCGTAGATACCTGGTGGCAAACAGAAACCGGGGGGATTCTTATTTCAAACATGGCTGGCATTACACCCGGTATTCCTACGTATGCCACTTTGCCTTTGCCAGGTGTAATGCCTGTTTTAGTGGATGAAGGTGGGAATGAAATAACCGGTAACCCTGCATCTGGAAATTTATGTATAAAAACGCCGTGGCCTGCAATTCTTCGTACGACTTATGGTGATCATGAACGTTGCCGCCTCAATTATTTCTCCACTTATCCCAATCTATATTTTACAGGTGATGGCGCTTTAAGAGATGAACAAGGCAATTACCGGATTACCGGGAGAGTTGATGATGTGCTAAATGTTAGTGGTCACCGGATTGGTACAGCAGAAGTAGAGAATGCGATAAATATGCATGCCGGCGTTGTAGAAAGCGCTGTAGTAGGCTACCCACATGCTGTAAAAGGGCAGGGTATATATGCCTTTGTTATTTATTCAGGCGATCTTGAAGATGAGGAATTGAGCCGGCAGGGCATATTACAAACCGTTGCACGTATAATTGGCGCTATTGCAAAGCCAGATAAAGTACAGTTTGTATCGGGATTACCCAAAACAAGAAGCGGAAAAATTATGCGTCGCATTTTACGGAAGTTAGCAGAAGGCGAAACAGAAAACCTTGGCGATACATCTACCCTCCTTGACCCAGGCGTTGTGGAAGAAATAGCAAGAGGTAAATTATAAATAATAGCACGAAGTGCTGGCTTGTAAAATAAAACAGCAGCCCGTTTACAAGTGTTAGAGGCATATTTAAAGAATTGAAACCAGGCAGCTTGCACAAGCCTTCAACTTCACTTTTTTATAGTAATAGGAGTGCCGACAGAAATATAACTGTACAGTTCCTCTACATCGCCATTCTTTAAAGAGATGCACCCATTTGTCCAGTTATTATAGCGGTCCACACTAAAATCTTCATGTGGAAATACCCCATGTATACCTATTCCGCCACCTGGTTTAGCGGAGGGTGGCACTTCACCCTTACGCTTTCTTTCAGCAAACTTTTGAAGATCAGTGGTTGTTGGGTAATTTAAAGCCATATAGCGACTCCATTTATTATGCACCCTTTTTGCAACAATAGTAAATGTGCCCTCTGGCGTATTACGGTCCCCCTCCATTTTTTTGTCTGCAAGAGAAGGATTTCCAAAGACAACAGGGTATGTGGCGTACCAACCTTGTGCGTCATATACAGATAACTCGTAGTTAGATTTATCTACTACAATTTTTACCGGGGCAATAGGAGCAGATGAATTTTTTTTCCGGGTACTTGTTTTATACGTTATCACTTTAGATATTTCTGCTGATGTGTTGCAAGCAGGAGCCACAGCGTTATGCGTTATCAAGTGTCCTCCTATCACAAGGGCTGAAATGAATAAAGTGGTTTTCATACTCGGTCTGACGTTTTTCGGTTAGATAATGGTAACGTGCCTGTTTCCAATTTATTTTTTGTTTGTGGATATCTTAACGGCAGTTTCGCTAAATTAAAAAAGTCCTGCTTTTTTTAGCAAGACTTTTTACGAAGGACATTTACTTTTAAAAATGACTTAGACGTATGCCAACAGCATAAGGAGTTTGTTCAAGCCCTTTATCCCACATGCTCTTCATGGCATAAGAACCATATAAACGAACAGGGCCGAGGGTCAATTCACCTATATAAGCAAGCTTCCACTTGCGAAGGTCAAAATCATCGTGAAGCTTATTTTTATCATCATTGTCTTTTATTTTTTGACGGGAAGAATATAAATATCCGCCGCTTACGCCTGCACTAAGCCCAAAGCCATTTTTACGGCCAGGAGTTAAATTAAAATTTAACATCAAAGGCACTGTAACATAATCTGCAGCTAATTTGTTTTTCTCTAATCCTTTATAGGCAGGGTCTAAAATAATACGGGTAGGATTCTCCTGAAAACGCACCTGCTCATTATCGAAAGTATAATTGTTTAATTCAAGACCTAGGCCGTATTTAAGATTTACAGCATTTTTTATAAGGCTTAAGCGCTGCATAAATAACCATAGGTTTACATTAACAGACTTACCCGTGCGAAGTTTTAAATCTTCTTCTTCAAAACCAGGTGCAAAATTTTGGGTTGCCACGGAAGGATAATTGGTATTGTCGTTATAGTTTGCAAATCCAATATCTACAATAAACCAGTTAGTGCTTACTTTTTGGTTCTTTTTATTTTTTTCCTTGTTGTTTGATATGGAGATTATTTTTTTATTCGTCGAGTCATGGTTGCCTCCCTTACGAATAATGATCATTCCTCCCACTCTAATAGTGTCTGCATTTTCTTTATTTGTGCTATCTGATTGCGCTGTTGAGGCAAAGCCAAGGCTTAATGCAATAAATGCAAGTACAATTCTTTTCATGGTTCTTTTTTTTGTGATGATTATAATTTAAATGCAACAGCGCCAATTAATAATTCATCATTTTCGTTTGTAGCGCTGATGTTGGTACGACGCTCTATAAAACGGGTAGCTTTACGCAGTAAGCCTTTTAATGATGATTTTTTTTCATTGTCCGCTTGTGCTAAAACATCTTTTATTACTGCAGGTGTTGGAGATGCTTCCTGATTATTGTACGCATTTGTTGTTATAGAAGTTACAGGTATGTTGTTAAAGATTTGTTTCGGTAAACCTGTTGCCGGTGTTGCTGCTATGGTGTTTTGTATAGATATATTTTCCAGCGTAGTAGCTATAATGTTTTCTTGCATTTCAGGCTTCATAATGGTTTTAGCCTTTATTGGTTTTAGATGTTTCTGCTTTACCATAGTCCTGGTTGCATTATTTACATCATTTATACTTAAAGGACTAATGCCTTTTTTGGTTTCTTTAAGATCTGTTTGCGCCACTTCGGTAACTACCCCAACACCGGAATTGTGCTGTTTAATGTTAGGTTTTTTATCCTTTGGCTGTGTAACGGCTACAGCTACTGAAGGTTTAGATTGATACGTATAAACAAGTGCTCCAATGCCAATAGTTATGATTATTGTAGCTGCAACACGCATCCAATAGATAGGCAATCTTCTGTGTTTTTCATGGCGATATAATTCTTCTTTATATGGATAAACTATACGCTCTTTTGCATCCAGCTTTGTTTTTAATAAAAGCTGGTGTTGTAGGCTTAGCAAACTATCTTTTTGTATTTTATCTTCCAGCCATTTAGTTTCCTCTTTATTAAGTTCACCATCTATATAAAGCAGCAAAGATTCATCAAGAGCATTTAAACGCATACTTTCTGCCAATAAAACTTCTTTATTAGTAAGGTTAATTTCTTCCATAGGAAGTTTAGAGGCCATTAACAGGTTCATGTCAGTTTGCAGTTCAGGGTGTTGAACTAAATAGCGCTCAACTGCTACACGTTCATCGGCAGTAAGCTCATTATCTATATACAACAGGAAATACTCCTCAAAGTTTTCCTGTGTGATGATAGAATTATTATCCTTTGAATTAAATGACATTTTCAATTTTTACAAGGTATTCTTTTAATTGAATTCGTGCACGGTGCAAATACACTTTTACCTGGCTTGAACTCAAACCAGTAATTTGTCCAATTTCTTCGTAGCTGTACCCTTCGTAATCTTTTAATGCTACCAATGACCTTTGCGTTTCACTAAGACGGTTTAAGGCTTCCTGCAAAATTGCTTTAGCATTATTAAACGGTTTGTTTTGTACTATTGTTTCCGGTCCAAATTCGTCTTTTAAATACACCCTCTTAATCTTCCGCAGGTGATCAATCATCTGGTTATAGGCAACTGTAAAAAGATATGATTTGCATTTATCATTATCAACCGTTTCCCTGTTGATCCACAATTTTTCGAATGCTGTTTGTACCACGTCACGGGCATCTTCCTGGTGCCGCAGATTTTTCACAATAAAGCGAAACACATTATCCGCATAAAGCCGGACACAGTCATTATATTCTTTTTCCGTCATATTACAGTTGGTACTCTGTTCTTTCAGTATTACGGTTGCCTAAGGAGAATGTTACAGCAAAGAGAAGAAATTCTTTAGATACACGAAATTTATGTAGGTAAAACTTGTTTAGGAAAGGGTGGGAAACGCGGTGTTTGCAGAGTTAACGGAGAAATGGAAACATATTCTATTAATTTAAAGATTGAAGGCGTAGTTGAAAGACAGTGCATTGTACAATAATTATGCGTTTACTACACCAAACATTTAAATTATAGAAAGCCTCAAAGGAATATTACCTACGGCAGAGTGATTACATTAATTGCCAGAAAAGCCTAACATATTATCTTTATCTGAAAGAGCTTTTTTAATGTATACTCATCCCAAAAAAAATTTCCTCTTTCTCCTGTTGATTGTAAGTCTGCAAGGTATTGGTCAGCAATCTGCAGTATTGGATTCGGCACAATCATTAATCTCAAATAGGAAAATGCTTACAATTCGTTTTTCTATGTTTAATCATTCCGTATCAACTCCCTTTCATAGAATCCTCAATAAACGACTGCATCCCGGAGTGATGGCAGGCATAGAACTTCCGTACAAAGAAACTGGCAGGAGTAAAATTTATCAAACTTTCAATACGGGTATTTTTTATAACCGATACAATGGAACCGGTATTATGGTTACTACAGATGCTGGCTACCGTTATCTTTCTAAATTTAGAATGGTTGCTGATGTTTCAATTGGACTGGGTTACCTCAGAACGTATCATCCAACTGATATATATGAGCTAGATCAAACAGGAAGTTATCGGAAGATAAAAGATAAGGGACGAGGGTCTGCATTGTATTCACTGGCACTAGGTGCGGGGTATATGTTACGTAAAAGAGGCTGCGTTATCTTAACACCTTTTATCCGTTACCAGTATTCATTACAAAGCCCCTACGCCGACCGGGATTTTGCTGATGCTGAAGTAAAAGTCTTTCCACATGCGGCTTTACATGTTGGCAGCATTATTCAAATCAAATAACGAAGTATGCGCTTCATATCATTGCTAACATTCTTCATCCTATGCTTCAATAGCTGCAAAAAAGATTGGTCTGTTCCCGCTACTGTTTGTAACCCGCCCTTTGCAGACAGCAGCCAAAAAAATCCTAAAGCCGCCCTTTACCAGACTCTGCTGGACAGGCATGTGAAGCAAGGTGTACCGGGCATTGTCTTGTTAGTTCGTACACCCGACAAAGGTTTATGGATCGGGTCAGCTGGAAAAGCAACGATTGAAACCGGCGAAGCAATGCTGCCCTGTCATGTGCACAATGCTGCCAGCGTAACCAAAATGTACATGGCTGTTGCTACCATGATGTTGGTGGAAGAAGGTAAAATAAAACTGGATGCACAAATCAATACCTACCTCGACCGCGACCTTTGCAAGAAAATTGATAATGCGAATAAAGTAACGGTTCGACATCTCATGAACCATACCTCGGGTATCTACGACTATCTCTATGAGAAGCAGCAATTGATGGAATACTTCAATGGCACTGAAAATGAGTTGAAAACTAATTCAATACTGCAGCACATATACCATAAAAAAGCTGAATTTGAGCCCGGAGTAAGAGCTGCGTATTCAAATTCCAACACTGTTTTATTAGCCTTGATAATTAATAAAGCCATTGGTGGAAATCATGCAGATTTGATCACAGAGCGGATTATTAAAAAGCTCAACTTACATCAGACATTCTACAAAAACGAACCGGGCTATCCTAGCCCTGTAGGTTTGGTTAAATGTTATCTGGATCGGTACAGCAATAACCATTTGGAAAACATTACAGAACTGGCAAATAAAATTTCCAAATTGCAAATCGGATCAAATGGAATCTTTGCCGCACCGCTGGATTTTGCTGCTTTTATTGAGGCTGTTTTTGCAGGCAAACTAATTAGCCAAAATTCTCTGGAGGAAATGATGCAATGGAAGCCATCTAATGATGGTCGTGGGTTATATGGACTCGGAATCTTTAGAAGAGCATCTCCTTATGGAAGTGCCATCGGGCATAGAGGCGGTGGTATTGGTGGTGTTGTTGACGTGTGGCACTATCCGGATAAGGATGTGACAATTGTATGGTGTGCTAACTACAGTGATTTCTTTGATACACCTGTTAGCAACACTATGGTAAATTTTGATCAGGAAGTAGAGAAAATAGCATTCCAGTAAATTCTAAAAACAACTTCTTCTCTTGAATACTCATGAAATTCGTTTTAATTCGTGTTTTAAACAAACCATGGAAAAGAGAATTATCAATACTTCAAAAGCTCCGGCACCCATCGGGCCTTATAACCAGGCTATCCTTCTAAATAATACCTTATATATTTCAGGGCAAATTTGTATTGATCCTGCTTCCGGCAATTTGAAGCAGCGTGATATTCAGGAAGAAACCCACCAGGTAATGCATAATCTTAAAGCAATACTACACGAAGCTGGAATGAACTTTAGCAATGTGGTAAAGACTTCCATTTTTCTTATTGATATGAATCAGTTTTCAGAAATCAATGAAATCTACGGAAAGTATTTCGAGAGGGATTTTCCTGCAAGAGAAACTGTTCAGGTATCTGCGCTACCCAAATATGTAAATGTGGAAATCAGCATGATTGCAGTTCAATAACAATGCTTGAAATTGGGGGAACTGTTTATTTATCTTTCCAAATCCAAATGATAACAATACCTGGACTAATGACGTAAGAATGCGCAAATTTTTTCAAAAAATATTACGTAAGCCCGTCTTATATCTAACCAACAGGTTCTCATCAAAACCAAATAAACAAAGGATATTTAAAGCGCTGTCAGATTTACTCAAGTATATACTTAATGGAGAAAAAAAGAAAGGTTTAGTAGTTCCTTTTGATATTGCCACAGGTAAAATCATCATTTTTTCTGATCAACATAAAGGTGCCCGGACCGGCGCAGATGATTTTATGTTGTGTGAGCCTAATTACCTTGCAGCGCTTGATTATTATCATCAAAATGGCTTTCATTTAATAGCGCTGGGTGATTGTGAGGAACTATGGGAGAATACGCTGCTGGCTGTAAGAAAAGAGCAGCAACCGTCTTTCGAAAAAGAAAAAAAATTTATTCCAAACAATGCCTTTATTAAAATATTTGGCAACCATGATCTTTACTGGCAGAATGATCCTTTTGCTCCTTTAATGCTAAAGGAAATATATGGAATGGATTTACCTGTTTACGAGGGAGTAGTATTACAAACTGTAATCAAAGAAAAACAGTTAAATATTTTTTGTACGCACGGCCACCAGGGCGATGCGGTAAGTGATGGAAACTGGTTCAGCAAGTTTTTTGTATCAAAAATATGGGCACCACTTCAATCTTATTTAAAAATAAATCCTAATACACCAGCGTATGATGCTTCTTTAAAAACGGCGCATAATATCCTGATGTATGAATGGAGTGCACAACAACAAAATTTGTTACTGATTACCGGTCATACGCACCAACCTGTTTTCGAATCGTTAACCCATGTAGAGCGATTATACCGGCAATTATTATTTGCCCGCAAGGTAAAAGATGAGAGTATGATCGAATCACTGCAAAAGGAAATACAAAAACGCAAGTTTGAGTATAGTTCAATAACAGACGATTATATGAAGCTATTGCCTACTTATTTTAATTCAGGATGTTGCTGCTTTAGTGATGGCGTAATAACCGGTATTGAAATAGCCGAAGGATGTTTACGCCTGATAAAATGGAGCACAATAAATGCAAAATCCGAACGGGTTTTGCTTGAAGAAAGTCCATTAACAGAATTGATGGAAGGAATTAATAGCACAGTGAAAATGAGTTAAAAAATCCTATCCCTATGCCGTTTATTAAAATGCTTTTTTAGCACTGTTGTTTTTTCGGTTTACATCTGGCAGAAGCTTATCCGGATCTAATATTACATCGGTTATGCGGCTTGTTGTTGTTACATTAAACGTCCATTCCTTACCGCGTTGCCAAACCTCTACCGGCAGATTAATCCTTTGTTCTTTTCCATTGGCTTCTTTAATGAGCACTGTTACAGGCATTACCATTTGTTCCAGATTTTCAATCGTAATAGCTGCACCATTCTCAGGTTTGCTATTTACATATTGAAAGCCTTTAACACCCTGGTCAAGTTTCCAATTATTAAAAACCCATCCCCGCCAAAACCAACTCAAATCTTCCCCGGCCACATTTTCCATACTGTGAAAAAAATCCCATGGAGTAGGATGCTTAAATGCCCACCGGCTAACATATTCTCTAAAGGCAACATCAAATCTTTCTTTGCCAAGCACTACTTCACGCAAGGCGGTTAACATCATGGATGGTTTGTCATAAGCTACTATGCCTAAATTACTTTGTTGTATCACTTCGGGTGTGTTCATGAGGGCGTCCATCTCGTCTGTAAAAACTGTTCTTGCAAAATCCCCCGGAAAAAAAGTAAATCCTCCGAATTCACCATTATTAAATGCCTTCGTTGATAAACTATTAATGAATGTATTGAAGCCTTCATCCATCCATGCAAACTTTCTTTCGTTTGAGCCTACTATCATGGGAAACCAGGTGTGGCCAAACTCATGATCAGTTACACCCCACAGATCTTCGCCGGAAGCATTATAGCCACAAAACACAATACCAGGATATTCCATACCACCTACTATGCCGGCAACATTTGTGGCCACGGGGTAAGGATACTCAAACCACATTTTTGAATAATGTTCTATACTTGCTTTCACCATTTCCGTGCTTCTTTGCCAGCCATTCCTTTTTATACTTTCTACCGGGTAGGCACTCATAGCCAGGGCTTTTTTGCCACCAGATAAATTTATTCTTGCAGCATCCCACACAAATGCTTTTGATGCAGCCCATGCCACATCTCTCGTATTTTGTATTTTAAATTTCCATGTAAGATTGGGGACAGCAGGCCTCGACTTTGCATCTTTAATTTCCCCTTCACTTCTAAGCATTACCGTCTTATCGCTATTACGGGCAGCTGCTAAACGGGTTTGTTGTGTAGCTGTCAATACCTCTTTTTCATTCTGCATTTCTCCTGAGCCTACTACAATTAAATTGGATGGAGCCGTTATGGTAAAATCAATATCGCCATACTCCAAATAAAACTCTCCTGCACCCACATAAGGCAGCGTATTCCATCCTTGTATATCATCATACACACACATGCGAGGAAACCATTGGGCTACTTCGTAAACAATACCATTTTTTGTAGAAAGCCTGCCCATTCTGTCTGTACCATATTCGGGTATAATAAATTCAAACCCAATATTTATTTTAGCCTTGGCTCCCGCAGCTTTTAATGCCTGCGGCAACCAAACCTGCATGCGGGTATCATTTATAGAATACTGTGGGGTATATTTCTTACCGTCAAGCGTAAGAGAAATATTTTGGATAACAGCTCCTTCTGTAAAGTTTGCATTGGCCCAGCGGCCTCCTGTTTGTGTAGTGGTTGCAGAGCCCCTTGAGGTTGCCTTATAAATGTTCTGGTCAAGTTGCAGCCATAAGAATTTTAAATTATCAGGACTATTATTGGTATACGCTATTTCAACTTCACCAGATACCTTGTGTGCCAGTGTATCTAAAGAGCAAGTAATCTTATAATCAGCTCTGTTCTGCCAATATTTAGGGCCAGGCTCTCCACTGGCGCTTCTATAATCATTGCCCGATTGTGGATAGAAGTTGGGGTCAAATGCTTTTCGATGATCGTAGCCTGACTGGGCGGATGCAACTAACAATATGCAATTTGCAATTAAAGCAAAACAAATTTTCCTCATATTTTATTATTACTTGTATATGAAAATACTTCAAAAGAGCAGATGAAATTTTGTAGTGGTTTTAGTTTATGAAAACATTTGTTCTGCAGTAGTTGCACCTTCTGGTTTGCCTACATCAATCAACTTATCTCCCGTATGGTCAAATTCAGCAATTTTATTTTGCTGCGCCAGGGCTAAATACAAATGGATCAAAGAAAATTTTCCTGTAAATGGAATAAGGTCAAAAACTGAAGGTTCAAACAATGCAATACCACTATAAGCTTTTTCAAAAAGATCGGGTGCATGAATCACTATTTTTTCTTCACCGGTATCTATATTTCGCCAGCCACATAAACGGTTGTATTTATTAAATATGAGATAGCGTGATGTTTTCCGGCTCGTTACAGCCAGCGTTATCAATCCCTGGTTTTGCTGATGATAAGAAAGGAAATATTTTAAATTAAGATCTGTAAGTATATCGGCATTAATAGTAAGGAAAGTGTCATTACTTAAAAGGTCTTTCGCTTTTAATAACCCGCCTCCTGTTTCTAATACCTCATCCCTTTCATCGCTAATAACAATATGGCTGCCCCAACCTTTATTTTTTTCAACGGCTTCAATAATTTGATCTGCAAAATGATGAACGTTTACCACCACTTCATTAACCTGGTATTGTTGTAAATATTCAATAGTTCTTTGAAGTAAAGTCTTTCCATTAATTGTGGCTAATGCTTTGGGATGCTTGTCTGTCCATGGCTTAAACCTTGTACCAAGCCCTGCTGCAAAAATCATTGCTTTCATACCTGCAATTATTTATGTTTTTAGATAAACTATTAAAAACAAAAATCAAACCCTTTCTTCGAATTGTGCTTTTACAATAATGATTAGCTGAAGTAGCAATTTAAAGAAGAGCTGAAGTTTGAGTTGCCTATCATTTTAAAAAAATAACTATGGCGCCAATAAGGGTTAGCACTATAACAATTTTCCTGTAATGATCATCTTTTATTTTTGAAACAATTTTTATTCCGGCCCAAAAACCGATAATTAAAGCAGGCAATAACAACAAGTCAGTTTGTAGCGTTTTGGAAGTTATGTTTCTCCAGTAAAATATTTGGAAAGGAAGCTTGAATAAATTGATCACTAAAAAAACCCAGGCGGCTGTACCGATGAAGTCGTTCTTAGGCATGCGCATGGCAAGAAAATAAATATTGGAAAAGGCCCCAGCCAGGTTGCCAAGCATGGTGGTAAAACCAGAAGCTAACCCTGTACTTACTATAAATAAATTGTTTGATGGCATAACAGCATTCTTCCTGAATTCAAGTGCTATCATAATGATTATGGTAAACATTATAATTATTGCCATTATTCTGCGAAAGATAGTTTCGTCAAGGTCCTTTCCTACATAAACCCCAATGAGAACACCGGCTATCATCCAGGGCATTAGTTTCCAAAAATGCTTCCATTGCGCATGGCGGTTATAATATATTACCGCCATTACATCTGCTGCGCATAATAAGGGAAGTACAACACCTGTTGATGCCTTCCCACCAAATACAATTGCCATAATGGTCACGTTCAACATGTCTATGCCCTTTAAACCAGCTTTAGAAAGACCGATAATAAAAGAAGCCAACAATATCAATAACCAATTAGTAAGAGAGTAAGAAAGTAAAAAGTCCATGATGGCGTAATGCGTTCAAAGCATCAAAAATAACGGGCGGAATGTATAGAATGGGAAAAAGAATTACACAGAAGATGATTATGTAATTCCTTGTTGGGTGAGGTCAATTGATTTAAATGAAGACAATACAAAACAAACTACCTGTACTTTATCGGAACTATTTCACAGTCAAGCTTCTTAAAGTTGCCTTCTGCAGGATACTTTACATTTTGGGGATTTATAAAATAAGCAGAATCCCCTTTTGTTTGCATATCTCCAATGCCACTAATTAAGTCATCTCCTTCTTTTTTGAAAAAAACGTCCATCACACTATTCATTCCTTCAGATGAAAAATAATAAACCAGTTTTATTATATCACCTTCACGTATGCCACGTACCCTACCTGAACTGCCATCTTTTTCATAATTATCAAAGGTTAGCTTGCCGGAAACCTCATTGCCTTTCTCCTCTAAATGAATAACCATTGTATCCCGCTTTAGCACCTTCATGTAACATGTTGTGGTAACCGTATTATTATCTAAAGTTGGAAGTCCTTCCTCTGTTCCAGGCAGAGGTTGCTCAGGGGGTATCGTCTCTTCATTTCTGGTTTCAGATGTATAATTGTTACAAGAGCTAAGCGTAATAAGTAAGCACAAGAAAATAATGTAGTTCATTTGGTATAAGTTGTAATTATCATCCTATTGTTAAGCAAACGTATTGATTTTTACAGGCAGAATTAAGTAAATAATTTAGTTCAATTTCAAATAATATCCTGCTCAAAATTATTCCACATCCATAGCCGCCACTAAAAGAACTGCTTATCTTGCAGCTATGGCATACGATACTTTAACAGATTTTTTGGAGCCTGTCAATAAAGACATTCTTTCCGAAGACATGGGTTATAAAGAGCGCCAGATTGGAAAGCTCATTGAGGCTTATGAAGAGTATTTGCCTGATATTGACGATGCCAATATTGTACTTATCGGCTGCAATGAGCAACGTGGTGCAGGAAGAACTTCTGAAAGCGCTGCAGCAGATGCTATACGCAAAGAATTTTATAATTTATATTATTGGCATAACGATGTAAAGTTGGTTGACCTTGGCAATATAAAAACCGGCAAAACCATAGCCGATACTTATGCCGCATTAAAAATGGTTATTCATGAAGTTTTGGAAATGGATAAACTTGCTGTTGTTTTAGGCGGATCAAACGACCTTGCTTTATCGCAATACCATGTTTTTGCAGACAAAAAAATTTCAATTGATGCGGCGGGTATTGATTCTATAATTGACATCAACCTTGAATCTCCGTTACGCAGCGAAAATTTTTTAATGGAGATGCTGACAGGCGAGCCTAACTATATGCGCCATTATAACCACCTGGCTTTTCAAAGTTATTTTGTTCACCCACGCATGCTTGAGACGATGGATAAGCTGCGGTTTGATTGCTTTAGGGTTGGAAATATAAAAGAACATATTGAGGAGATGGAACCTGTATTGCGTAACTGCCATATACTGGCGTTTGACATAGCAGCTATAGCCAATGCTTTTGCCCCGGCAAATTCCAGCTCTCCAAATGGTTTGAATGGCGAAGAAGCATGCATATTAATGCAGTATGCAGGAATGAGCAGACAGATGCGTAGTATTGGCATTTATGGGTACCACCCCGAAAAAGACCGGGAAAGTATGACCGCTAAACAAATCAGCCACATGCTATGGTACCTGATGGATGGAAGAAGCCGCGGCGCAAGGGAGGCAATGATAGATGAGCGTGATTCTTTCAACGAATACCATACAGCACTTGCCGAAGTGGATACGGTTTTTCTGCAAAGTAAAAAAACAGGACGCTGGTGGATGCAGTTGCCAGACAAACAATTTATTGCTTGTTCCTATAAAGATTATCTGCTGGCCAGCAGCAACGAAATTCCTGAGCGCTGGTTAAGAGCACAGGAAAGGTTATAGCATGCACCAGGATTATTAAAATGATGAAAACAATACCGGCTTTTTTTTTCTTTCTGATTTTTATTATTATCTGGGGTTGCGGTCCTTCGCATAAAATAAGTGGCTACGCCAAACAAAATGTGCTACAAAAAAATGGTTTAGCAAATGCACATATCGGTATAAGTATCTACGAGCCATCCGGCAAAAAGTATTGGTATTCGCACCAACATAAAAAATACTTTATTCCTGCCAGTAATGTAAAAATTGCTACTACTTATGCTGCATTAAAATATCTGGGTAATAGAATTAAAGGTTTAAAGTATGAAGAACATGATAATACAATTGTTATTGAAGGCACTGGTGACCCCACTTTTCTGCATCCGGATTTTAAAAACCAGGCTGTTCTAGAATTTCTAAGAGGCAAGCGGCACATTCTCATCAATACAGAAAACTGGAAGGATAATAAATGGGGTTTAGGCTGGGCCTGGGATGATTATAATGAGGGTTATATGACAGAAAGAAGCGCTTTGCCTGTTTATGGAAACGTGGTAAAACTTATGAAAGACACAAGCGCAGGCACAAGAGGCAGCAAGCTTATTGCCTATCCTTCTTATTTTCAGGATAGTTTGGTTTATGCTGATGATGAACCCCTGACAGATTCAGTTGATGTAAAAAGAGCTTTTAATAAAAATCAATTTTTTATAAATTCATCTTCGGTCTTATTTACATCAAAAAATATTCCTTTTGTTACCAATAGTTTTGAAACAAGCCGCAAGCTTTTACGTGACACCTTAAAAACAGACATCAGGGCCTCTTACTATGAAATAAAAAATCCAGGGATAGTTATATCATACCCGCTTGACTCTGTATTAAAACCAATGATGCATAGAAGTGATAATTTTTTGGCGAAGCAAACTTTGCTGATGGTAAGCAATGAGGTTTTGAATGTAATGAATGATGAAAAAATCATTGATACAATTTTAAAAACCGATTTTAAAAACCTACCGCAAAAGCCACGATGGGTTGATGGTTCAGGATTAAGCCGCTACAATTTATTTAGTCCACAGGATTTTGTTTTTATATTAAATAAGATGAAGGATGAGTTTGGGATGGAGAGGATGAAAGCTATTTTCCCAACTGGTAATAGCGGCACATTAAAGAACTACTATGTTGCTGACAGTAATTTTATATATGCAAAAACAGGGGTGATGTCGGGAGTGCTTTCGCTAAGCGGATATTTGTATACAAAGAAAAATAAGCTCCTGGTTTTTTCTGTGCTTGTAAATAATCATACTACTTCTGTAACCGAAGTAAGAAGAGCAATTGAAGTGTTCCTGAAAGAAATAATAAACGAATATTAAAGCCTGAGTTTTGACAACGCACTTTGCTTTCCGGGAAATAAAACAAGCGATAATTATACTTCTATACTACATCTTCTGTTTTCAACCAAAAAGTACGCAGCGCATCTAATTGTTCAAATTCTAAACTTTCATCCCAATAAGTTTTTGGCCTTTCATCTTCAACGTAAGTAAAATTATTTTCCGCACCTTCTGTTGGCCTTAGGGAAAAATCAAACGTATTGCTGCCTGTTTTGCTAACTATTACATGGGTACCGCTTGCAAGAACAAACTCCATTGGGAAATCTTCATTCATACATTAAATGTTTATGCTAAAGTTAAGAAGTCTGCGGGTGTTTAAAGTTTGATTTCCTGACTTAAGATTTTATATTAGCAGATTAATAGCTGTGTTGGCTTTTACTTTGAAAATGCTGTATTTGAAAACTTAGTCTTTCATTTCTTCAATACCAACTTTCAATATATAAGTTAGGTCTTGCATGGTTCTTTATAATATTCTCTGTATTAAGACCTACAGGAAAACCCCCTAACTGTAATGAAAAAAACATTTTATTCCCTTTGTGCAATTATTTTATTGAGCTGCGGACCAAGAATTTACAAATCGTCCGATTTTTCAAGTGCTTTAGCTAAACACAAAACTGTTGCTATTCTTCCGGCAGAAGTAAATATTCAATTGCGTCCGAACCAGGCAAAAAACCTAACACCTACGCAAATGCAGGAGCTGTCTAATAAAACAGCAATTGATATACAAGAGAAGATGTATGGCTGGTTTTTAAGAAGAGGAGATAAGTATAAGTATACAGTAACGTTTCAGGATGTAACAAGAACAAATGCCAAATTAAAAGAAGCAGGCATCAGGTATGCTGATCTGAAAACAACAGACAGGACAAAGCTGGCGAATATTTTAGGGGTTGATGCTGTAATGCAGAACAGGCTGGTAACCGAGAAGCCAATGTCTGAAGGCGCTGCAATTGCAGTAGGTCTTTTAGTAGGTGCGTGGGGCGCAACAAACAAAGTAGAAACAACAATCAACATCCATGATGGTGCCTCCGGAAATTTATTATGGAAATATGATTACCAAACTTCGGGCAGTGTAGGATCTTCATCAACAAGATTAGTAGATGCTTTAATGAGAAACGCAACTAAAAAATTCCCTTATTCATCTAAATAATATCGGGGGCAAGCTCTTACTATTTAACCGGAATCTTAAATAGTAAGAGCTTGTTTTATTAAAGCAATCAGCATGCTGGTGCTATAATTCAATAGCTGGCTTTCCAACCGCATAAACAGAATAAAAGATTTCGGCGGCCCCGGTTTGTGTCTCCACAAACCGGCGACAATTCCAAATGCACCCTTTTACAACCGAAATAAATTAAACCCTTTTAGTAGAATTTTGTTGGACCAATGCAGCCCGATGCACCTGATAGTTAATGATTAGCTTCTAACTTCAGTTTGCTAAAGAAAAAGTCTTCGTTAACTTCTTTCACTTCGCCCGGTTGCAGATCACCTAATAAAAGATCTTCTATTGAAACCCGTATAAGACGAATGCACCGGTGCTTTACCGCTACAACCATTTTGCGTACCTGGTGATACTTGCCTTCAGTAAGTGTAATTAACAACCAGGTGCTTTCTATATTAGGAGGCAAGTTTCGCGGCGATGGAAAAAGATTTTTTGGCTCTTCTACTATTTGAACATCAGAAGGTGGTGTTGTATAATAGCCTCCACCTTTAATCCTGATGCTAACACCGGTACGCAACTTTTCCAGGCTTTCTGCATTCATCTTCTGCCTCACTTGTACCAGATACGTTCGTTTGTGTGGCACTTTACTTTGAAACAGGAGCGCTGTTATCTTTTTGTTGGTAGTTAGCAACAGCAAACCCTCAGAATGTTTGTCAAGCCTGCCAATGGCATGTGTGCCTTCAGGAAAATTAAATGGCAGATCGCCTAATAAAGTATTTGGGTAGGAGCTTACAAACTGCGACTCCATGTTGTAAGGTTTATTCAGAATAAAATACCGGAATGAGTTTTCTAGCACTGTAAAGTTTGAATAGTAAAAGTCAAGGCTTTTTTGAAAGCAGGTTTAGCGCCATAGCTTAAGTAAAATAAAAATAAATGAATGGCAACTGTTAAAAAAGATTGCGTGGGTCAACGCTTCGCCGTCCTTCTTTTATAAAAGATGATTTCTTTTTTTCTTCCAGCCTTCTTTCTTTTGATTTTTTGGAAGGCTTTGTAGCTATGCGCATTTTTTTTCTTTTCAACGCTACTACAGCCAAATCATTGATTTTTTTTATTGCTTCTTCTTTATTTTGAAGTTGTGTTCTGAAAGTTTGCGCTTTTACCATCAAACAACCCTCAGAATTAATTTTATTGGAAAGCTTTTGATGAAGTAAAACTTTTTGTTCTGGTGTTAAGAGCAGAGAATCATCTATAGCAAAAGAGGCAATTACTGCAGTTTCAACCTTGTTTACATTTTGTCCGCCTTTACCACCACTTCGGGTAGTCTGGAGTTTTATTTCTGAAGAAAGATCAAGCATGAGATTATATACGAAGTACGAAGTTAGAAATACAGCAGCAAATGAAAAATTGAATAGAGGTTTAAACCGTACTTCGTATTTATAACTTCGTAGCTATGCGGGCAGTTATTCAAAGAGTATCTAAAGCAAGTGTGGCCATTGAGGGAAAGATAAATGGCACTATTGGTAAAGGTTTGCTTGTTTTAATAGGCATTGAAGATGCGGATGGTGATGAAGATATTGCCTGGCTTTGTAACAAAATTGTAAGCCTGAGGATTTTTAATGATGAAGCCGGCATTATGAATCTTTCTCTTTTAAAGGTTGGTGGTGAAATTTTGTTGGTCAGCCAGTTTACCTTGCAGGCAAGTATTAAAAAAGGCAACCGCCCGGGTTATATAAAAGCAAGTAAGCCACCGGTTGCCATTCCGCTTTATGAAAAAATGATCGTTCAATTGGAGAAAGATTTAGGCAAACCAGTTGCCATCGGCATTTTTGGTGCAGACATGCAGGTTCAATTAGTGAACGATGGGCCTGTAACAATCATCATTGATACAAAAAATAAAGAATGAAGGATATTGAAACAAGAGAAGACCTGGAGATGATGCTTACTGCTTTTTACCGGAAGGTTTTTGAAGATACACTCATTAGTCATTTTTTTGTAGCGCTTGACCTGGGTCACCACTTACCATTAATAACTGACTTTTGGGAGTCTGTTTTGCTGAATGCAAAAGGGTATAAAAGAAACGTAATGGAGATACATTTAAATATCAATAAAAAATCACCGTTGGAAAAGCAACATTTAGATCGGTGGATCCATTTATTTACCAATACGGTTGACGAATTTTTTGAAGGCCCTAAAGCCATGCTTGCTAAGCAAAGAGCCCAATCAATAGCTACCATGATGCAGGTTAAAATATCACAATCAAATTCATTATCATCATGAGCATAGAAGAAGCGCAGGTTAAAGTTGATGAATGGATAAAATCCAGAGACATTCAATATTTTAGCGAGCTTACAAACATGGCCATACTTACAGAAGAAGTAGGGGAGGTGGCCCGCCTGATGAGCCGCATATATGGTGAACAAACATTTAAAGAATCGGACAAAAACAAAGAACTCTCTGATGAGCTGGCAGATGTGCTATGGGTATTGATGTGCATTGCCAATCAAACCGGCATTAATTTGACCCAGGCATTGCAAAAAAATTTTGAAAAGAAAAATATCCGCGATGCACACCGGTATCAGAACAATGATAAGCGGGAATAAACAGCTTGTGGCTATTGTCCATTGCCAATTGTCCCTTGTCAATTTCTTTGGCTACTTTTTTGTATGAATCACTTAAAATAAGTTTCATGAAAAATGGATGGTTTAAAGAAAAGTGGCAACTGCTTAAAGATTCGTTTAGTGGTTTTTCAGAAAATAAAGTTCCCAAGCTTGCCGCCTCATTAGCCTATTATACTGTATTTTCTTTAGGCCCTTTATTGATCGTGATTATTTCCTTATGCGGAATTTTTTTAGGAAGGGAAGCCATTGAAGGAACTATATATACGCAGATACAAGGTTTTGTTGGCGAGGATGCTGCAAAGCAAATACAGGACATCATAAAAAATGCCTCCATAAGCGGAAAAGGTGTAATAGCTGCTACTATAGGAGTAGTTACTTTATTAATAGGCGCCACTTCGGTTTTTGGCGAAATACAGGATTCTATAAACTCAATCTGGGGTTTAAAACCTAAGGCAAAACAAGGCATTCTAAAATTGATTACTAACCGCTTATTGTCTTTTGGCATTATTGGCAGCCTTGGTTTTTTATTATTGGTTTCTTTAGGCGTCACTGCAGTGGTAGAGGCTTTAAGCAATAAATTAGAGGATGTTTTTCCTGATGTTGCAGTCATTGTGTTTTACATTATTAACCTGGTACTAACCCTTGGGGTAACCACACTGCTTTTTGCTGTTATTTTTAAGGTATTGCCCGATGCTAAAATTAAGTTCAGGGATGTATGGGCCGGAGCCATCGCCACTTCTGTTTTATTTATTATTGGTAAATTTCTCATTTCATTTTATATAGCTAAAAGCGAGGTAGGTAGTACGTACGGGGCCGCAGGATCGTTGGTAATCCTGCTTGTATGGATATATTATTCATCAATGATTTTATATTTTGGGGCAGTATTTACAAAAGTTTATGCTATGAAGTACGGTTCAGAAATTCTTCCTAATGATTATGCTGTAACTACCAAAAAAGTGGAGGTAGAAACAGGCAAACAATCGGTACAAAAAACAGACGAAGGGAAAACCCTTCAGGAACCAGAAATCCGTCCGGCCTAGCAACAATCAGTACATGAGACACCTCTAACGAAATGGCATCTATATTCAAGCTTTCAACTTACTTTTGCCCGCATTATGGCAACAGATAGCAGTAAATTCCAGGCAATTATTTCTCACTGTAAAGAGTATGGGTTCATTTTTCCCTCAAGCGAAATCTATGATGGTTTAGCTGCTGTTTATGACTATGGTCAATGGGGCAGTGAACTTAAAAAGAACATTAAAGATTACTGGTGGAAAAGCATGACCCAGATGCAGGAAAATATTGTTGGCATTGATGCTGCTATTTTTATGCACCCCACTACATGGAAAGCCAGCGGGCACGTTGATAACTTCAGCGACCCGATGATTGATAATAAAGACAGCAACAAACGTTACCGGGTAGACCATTTGATTGAAGCAAAGGCAGATGAATTAGAAAAGGGCGGCCATACCGAACAAGCCGAAATCCTTTTAAAGCAAATGGATACATTGTTAGCAGGCGATGATATGGAAGGTTTAAAAAGATTGATTGAATCAAATAAGATAGCCTGTTCTGTAAGCGGCACTGTAAACTGGACAGACGTACGCCAGTTTAATCTTATGTTTTCAACGCAAATGGGAAGTGTGAGTGAAGATGCGAATGAAATTTATTTAAGACCTGAAACTGCCCAGGGCATCTTTGTAAATTTTTTGAATGTGCAAAAAACGGGACGCATGAAAATACCTTTTGGCATTGCACAAATAGGTAAGGCTTTCCGCAATGAAATTGTTGCCCGGCAGTTCATTTTCAGAATGCGTGAATTTGAACAGATGGAAATGCAATTCTTTATTCGTCCTGGCACACAAAAACAATGGTACGAGCATTGGAAAGAAGAAAGAATGAAATGGCATTTAAGTTTGGGCATTCCTACAGAACGTTATCGCTTTCACGATCATGTAAAGCTGGCACATTATGCCGATGCAGCCTGTGATATTGAATATGATTTTCCTATTGGTTTTAAAGAAGTGGAAGGCATACACTCAAGAACTGATTTTGATCTAAAAAGCCACCAGGAATACAGCAAAAAAAAGATGCAGTATTTTGATAATGATCTTGATGATAATGGTAAGGCTTTTGGAAATTATATACCTTATGTAGTAGAAACTTCTGTTGGCCTTGATAGAACTTTTTTTATGGTAATGAGTGAAGCCTACGAAGAACAGGATTTAAGTACAGATGAAAAGAAAGATAGCCGCGTAGTTTTGAAATTGCCACCCAAACTTGCACCCATTAAATTGGCAGTATTGCCGTTGGTAAAGAAAGATGGCCTGCCTGAAATAGCCCGGGGCATTATGAACGAATGCAAACCTCACTTCCGGTGTTTTTATGAAGAAAAAGATACCATTGGAAAACGTTACAGGCGCATGGATGCTTTAGGTACCCCTTTTTGTGTAACTGTAGATCATCAAACAAAAGAAGATAATACAGTAACTATACGATACAGAGATAGCATGCAACAGGAAAGAATTTCTATCAGCCAATTAAAAGAACTCGTGGCAAAAGAAATATTTTAAAACTTGTGCAACGTATCTAAAAAGTTAGTGGTCAAATAAGCAGGCAACTGTTATATATGAAAACAACTTTTTCTATCCCTATTGATTATGGCCTTTGTTTTTGTTCAGGCTCAAACAGAAGCTACAACCTCAAAAGTTCCCGGAAGAACTGTGTTCTATGCTGAATATGGAGGACCGGGAATTTATTTTCAGAAAATATTATTTACAGTTGAGGCCGTCTATTATGAACGGCGATTAATATATACAGCCAACTGCCGTTGTTGAAGCCGGTATTAGTTTACAGGCATTTGAATGACTTGTAACAATCCACTTACACTTGTTAATGATTTATATTTTCTTATATGAAATACTTTTTCTTGGCGGCATTGCTGGCAATTGTATGCACCTCTTGCTGGAGGTTTGGCAATAATTATCCTGATAGTAACCCTGACAAAAAAGTAATGGGTTACAAACCTGTGTATAGTACAGATCCAGCACTTTTACGCATCTATTCAGGTAATGCCCGGGAAGTAAAAAATGCCGGGAAGATTTATACCATTGGCAATTTGATTTTCCAAAATGACATTGGGTTTGGACTTCATGTGTTTGATTATACTAACCCGGCTCAGCCGCAGAAAGCAGGCTTTATACATATCCCAGGCAACACGGAGCTTTAAGTAAAAGGCAATTCTTTATATGCTAATTCTTATAGTGATCTGGTTGTAATAAATATCTCGGACTGGAGAAACGCTACTGAAACTAAACGTATAAAAGATGCTTTTAGAAAAGGGCAAGAGCAAAGTTATAGGTACAGCATTCCTCCTCCGGAGCATAGGGTCCGTTACGAATGTATGACATTGGGAAAGGGAGTACACACAGGCTGGGTAAAAGATTCTGTTTCTTCTTATAGCTGCTATTATCAATAAACCATTCAAGATGCGTAACTTAAAAAACGTTTTTATATACTTAAGTCTGCTATTTCTTTATAGTGCTTGTTCTAAAGATGGTACTAATAGCACTGCGGATGCCGGCAGTGGAAAAGGTGGTTCTTTAGCCCGCTTTACTATTGTAGGCAATTATTTATACCTCGCAGATTATAGTACCATAGAAGTAATAGACATTACTAGCCCATCGAACCCTGTAAATAAAAATAGTGTGCAGGTAAGCTTTGGGGTAGAAACCATATTCCCTTACAAGGATAAACTTTTTATAGGATCTGTTGACGGCATGTACATTTATTCCCTCAGCGATCCTGCAAAGCCCGTATTGCTTGGTAGTGCCCGGCATGTAAGAAGTTGTGATCCTGTTGTGGCTAATGGTACCACTGCCTTTGTTACTTTAAGAGGCGGATCTCGTTGTGGTGCCGCCCAGGATGGACTTTACATCTATGATGTTTCCAAGATCACAGAACCGGTGCAAAAGTTTTTGTTGCCTTTATCTACGCCTTATGGTTTAGGACTTTCTGATACTGTTGTTTTTGTGTGCCGGGGAATAAATGGCTTAACTGCTGTAAATATTAAAAAATCTGACGACCCTAAAATAATGTATACAATGAAAGATGAAAATTATATGGATGTTATTCCACTTAACAATTTTCTGCTTTGTTATGTGGGCAATGGCTTAACCATTTATGATAAGAGTAATGTGAACAAACTGGAAAAAATTAGCTCTCTGGCGTATTGATGAATTGGGTGATTGTTTGTTGGGTTTAATAGTTGATTAGTTGATGGATTGATTATTTTAAAAGAGGACCTGCATATATCTCCCCATTTTCATATCTCCACATTTGCACATCTACCCCATCAGCCATACAACTCCAGATGAATGTCTTTCTTCTCATATCCCAAATCTAGAATTCTTTTTTTCGCTTCATCAATCATTGCTTTCCAGCCGCATAAATAAAAATGGGCCGGGGGTTTTTCTTTACAAAGCTGTTCATATACGGCATGTACATAGCCTTTGCACCCAAGCCATTCTTCTCTTGATAATGTAGGCATAAACCGGAAGTCCGGAACCATTTCCTGCAATGCTTTTATATCGTCATAATAAAGCAAATCTCTTTGCATACGGGTGCCAAAAATGAGGTAGATATTTTTGTGAGGAATGTTATGTTGGTTAATAAAGTGAAGCATTGATCTGAAAGGGGCTATCCCTGTACCGGTACAAATAAAAAAAAGATCCCTATCAATAACGGGGGGCAATGTAAATACTCCTTGCGGGCCTCTTAATTGCAATTCACTTCCGACAAAAACATGATTAAATAAATAGGTTGTTCCTGCACCTCCTTCTAAAATTACTATTAGTAATTCTATAACATTACTGTCAGGCCAGGAAGCAATAGAATAACTACGCCACCGTTTATTAAGCTTTTCATGTATAGGAAGGTCAAGGGTAACAAACTGCCCGGGTGTAAACTGAAAGGTTTCAACGGCTGGAATTTGGATCCAGAATTTTTTGGTATTGTAGTTTTCATCTTCAATTTTTATTACGATGCCTTTATACCAGGGAGGAGCCGCCATCAGTTAGTTTTGATTTAAAGTACAAAAAAGGAACAACTAAAAAATAAATGAGCGTTTTCCACAAAATAAAGCAGTTGGCATAGTCCTTGAAATATTTGATTAAAATTAGAAGCAATCACTTAAAAATATTTGTCGGACGGTTTAGGCTAAAAGGACCAGTATTCTTGCTGGTTCTTTTTTTATTGCATCACTGCTGTAGGCAAAGGATCCATTTCTTTCAACGTGTGGTAATGCAACTTACCGTTTAGCTCGTATACCACTACTAACTGGTTTGTTTTTGCCAGTGTTTGTTTTTGCAATTTTGGTTTACCCGCAATTTGTTCTATAGGAGTTAGTAGCCAAACATTATCTGTGGTTTTTGGCACTAATAAAGTTTTTACGGTCGTAAAGGGATTATCATCATTCATTTCCACCGGACTGTTTACTTTTTCTGCTCTTAAGCCAAAAGGTATTCCATTAATCCACATTCCCATCGGTGTAATATCCACTCCATCGGGGTGACTTAGATAAATAAAATAATTCAATCTTGCCCTGCTTCTTTGCGCCAACTGTTTTCCCATTTCATCTGTTTCATACACAGAATGCTTGCCTGGCAACACAGCTTGCTTGTATCCGTAAAGCTTCACCATTTTTAATTGGGATGAACAGGAAGTAAGCAACAAATAAATAGCACTGGCTATAAAAATTAATTTCATATTACTAGAACGAGTGGGAGCATAAAAACTAATGTTTAGTACTGTTAATCCTCTTGCAAATAAGACGCTTATTGTTTGATAACTTTTTGGGTGAACTTTTCCCTGCCATCATCACTCATAATTAATACAATGTACATACCCGCAGGATACCGGATAAAATTAATAACGCCGGATGTATAGCCTCTTTGCTGTTTTAATAATAATTGCCCTTTCATATTAAATACCTGTACAATTATCCTGTTTACTGTTGTAAGGGTGCCTTGCCGGTAATTAACCGCACCTGATGAAGAGGTTACTATAGTAGGCGCAAAAAAACTAATGAATGCTCCATTGTTTCCTGGATTAGGAGGTATAATGTTTTCGCCAATTACAGTATAATACATACCGTTGCCGTGTGTTCCAATTAATAAAGTATTATCTGAAGGGCGGTGTACAATAGACTGCACTACTGCGAAGTTTAATGTTTTTCCACCCTCACGTTGCCACACGGGATTATTGGTAGTTGCAAGATTAGCTACGCTGTAAAGCCCTACGGAGGTGCCCACATAATACTCTGTGGAAGTATTGCCGCCTGTTGTATCAACCAATATTTCGCAACTGCGAATAGAAGGTATTGTAAGGTTACCTTCTGCATTGCGCCATGTGGGTGAGGATGATTTGGCATTGTTGGTCCACCATATACTTACTGTATTGTAATTGGAAACTACTGCAAGAATTTCATTGTCATTTGTAGGATTGACAGCAATATCCTGAACATTGCCGGTTAACCCTATAGGCGTAATATTTACAGGAGCTGCCGTAGGTGCCGCATTCCGCGGGTCGTCTAAACGAAATATTTTTCCGTTGGTTGTGCCAAGGAATAAGGAATGGGAAGCGGAATAGGTACCTCTTGAAAATTCCATAGCTCTTATGGAAATATTTTGTCCACCGCCGGGGTTGGCTGGATTAACCGCCGCTCTTACACCAGTTAATTCTGTCCACGAAGAAGGTGTGACGGTAGAAGCTGTGGCTGTACGAAATAAGCGATTGAAGTTTACATAAAACAAGTCTTCTGTATTGTCTGGGTTGAGCCGCAAATTGGTAACAAATTCCCCAAAGCCGCCTTCTTCATTTTCGGTTAAATTATTGGGTTCAATATCTGTATTTGAAAATGAAGGTAAAAGGCGTAATCTCCTGATATCTCCCAACTGCGAACTTCCGTATAAATATTGTGAGTTATCTGCAGTGCTAAGCCGTGAAAAACCTAAAGCGCCTCCATCACCTCCTGCTAGTCTTTGATGGTTATTGCTATCATTAGGGGGCGTATTCAATAAACCTGTCTTATCTCGTAGCTGGGTTCCATTATCCTGAGCCCCCCCGGCAAAATTATTTCTTCCTTTTTCAGGATCAATTGTTACATAATAATATTGAAGGGTTTGATAATTGGGCAATGGCGTCCAGGCAACATTCACGGCAAATACGTCATTGGTAATTCTTAAACCGCCATCGTCACCCACTATGGCCTGGTTCACATTAGATGGATTAAAGACAAGTATATGCTGATCAGGATGTCCGCCGGGATATTGCTGATAGGTAAAATTTGTATTGTACCCATTGATCCATGTTGTATTGGCCGTAGAAGAAAAACCATTTGTAGACCTATATAAGTTGGTGCCTCCTACAAATACTATGTTTGGATCATTGGGTTTCACTGCTATAAGCATATTATACCCATTTTGAAGGGCAATCGGATCTGAGCCACTAAGATTTCCGCCGGCGATATCCGGCATGTTAGCAGAGCGGTTCGTCCATGTAATGCTGTTACCGGCAATATCGAAACGAAAGAGGTCGGCTTCAGGTTTTAGTTCAGGCGATTCGCTGCTTAGCCCGTTTTCATAAAAAACATATCCTATTGTTTGGTTAGAAGGAGCAAGGGTTATTAAGATTCGTTTTGTGTCGCCATTATAATCATTACCTCTCCACCCTGGTATGGAATCTACACCAATAGTTTGTCCGCCGGCTACACGGGAAAAGCTGTTAGCATTACCGGTTGCCGAAATCCATACACCTCTTAAAGCAGGGTCCGGATAGCCGCCATTTACTGCAAGAAATATT
The DNA here is from genome assembly GCA_043763635.1 of Chitinophagaceae bacterium. Classification (GTDB taxonomy): domain Bacteria; phylum Bacteroidota; class Bacteroidia; order Chitinophagales; family Chitinophagaceae; genus Flavisolibacter. Next base: position 67,993 of record JAYULK010000057.1, on the reverse strand, counting down.
CTTCCTGTGTTATTAATAGCAATGTCCATTTGCCCGGCACTGGATGTAGCCACTACAATAGAGGAAAAAACTGTTTGAAAGCTATTACCTCCATTTGTGCTGCGCAATATCCGCCTGTGACCTGCTATATATACGTCTCCGTTAGCAGGGTTCACCATTATTTTATGTACGTAATCAAAAGGGTGATCAAAAGTTTCAAGTGTGCCCGCTGGAAGGATGGTACCATTGATCTCTGTAATATTATCCGGCGGGAGTTTTACCCATGTGATTCCATTATTTACAGATTTCCAAAGACCATTGCCTAAATAAGTGGCCCCGGTTTCTGACGCTGTATTTCCATAGGCTTCTCCGCCTCCTGCATACCATGTATCCTGGAAGCCCGTTCTTGTATCCTGTGCAAGCGCTGTAAAACTATGTGTATCTTCTTCGGGAGTAACTTTTGTCCATGTTTGACCACCATCTGCAGAACGCATAATGCCCCCACTAACGCAACCCGAAATAATAACATTATTTCCATTGCCATACCGGGTATCATAAGCTAATGCTCTTGTCCGGCCACCAACATTATTAGGTCCTGCTGGCAGATAATTATTCAAAAGAGCGATACCAGCACCTCTTGCTGCAGGGTTAATGATTCTTCCTTTTTGTGGTAACATTCTTGCAAAAACACGTTCTCTTTCAAAAATACCAGCAGGTATTTTTCCCGATACTGGGTCCTTCAACATATCAAAATCATATCTTGCCCTGGCTTCTATTGCCTCTGCTTTTTTTTCCTTTCGTTTTTTTCTTTCTTCCTCTATGATTTTGTGATTGTTGTTTTTTGGAATAACATTAATGGCAACTACTGAAGCTACAATCAAAACCGAAACAATAATAAGGCCCTTCAATTTCATATAGTAGAATTACAAAAGGTTACAATTTAATCAATTAAACAACTTTTCTTTAAAACTGTTGTTCTCACTTACAATTATCTTTGCGTTAGAGATGAGTGTACAGAATTTGTTGGCGGTTTATCAGCAATCTCCCCACCTTTTTAGCCTGGCGGACATGCTTAATTTTGCCAAGCCTCAAAATATATACGTAAAAAACTTACAAGGGAGTGCCACGGCTTTTGTGGCCGCAGCCATATTTTCGCACCCATCATGCAGCCAGTTAAATCATCTTATTATTTGTAATGATGAGGAAGAAGCAGCTTATTTCCATAACACATTGGAAAATCTGACACAGGCGCTCAACCTGTTTTATTTTCCTTCCTCGTTTAAAAACCGGAAAAATTATCGCTTACTCAATTCATCGCATATCATGTTGCGGACAGAAGCGCTTACAAAGTTTGCTTCAATTACCGGAAACAGGGCAGGAGCGTTAATAACCTATCCCGAAGCGTTGTTTGAAAAAGTAGTGGTATCCAAAACCATTGCCGCAAACATGATCAACATTAAAACAAATGATGTTTTAAATGTGGATGAACTTTTTGAAAAACTGGTAAATTATGGTTTTGAACGCACTGATTTTGTGTATGAACCCGGCCAGTTTGCAGTGCGTGGGGGCATCATTGATATTTATTCATTTGGTAACGAAAAGCCTTATCGTATAGAGTTATTTGGGAATGATGTAGATTCTATCAGGATCATTGATCCTGAATCTCAATTGAGTGAGCGTCGTTTGCTGCAAATTAGTATTATACCCAATGTAGATATTCAGTTTAATGATGAGGATAAAGTTTCACTATTTAACTTTTTACCTGCAGAAACAGTTATATGGGTACAGGACAAGGAATTAACTAAAGAAAGATTGCTTACAAGTGAGGAGGAAATTGAAATGTTTCTTCAGCTTCAATCTCAAAATATAAAGAAGGAAGAAGATGACGATAAGCTGGAAAAGAAAAATATTTCCCTTGACGATTTTATTAAGGCTGCGGATTTCACTGATGCATTATTGGTAAAACATGTAGTTCAATTTGGCCATCAATCAATAACAAGCGATCAACGTTTTGAAATAGAATTTAATACCACGTCACAACCTGCTTTCAACCGGCAGTTTGATCTTTTGATGAAAGACCTTAAAAGCTGGGAAGCAAAAGGGTTTGAACTGAATATTTTTGCAGAAAATCCAAAACAATTAGAAAGGCTGTATAGCATTTTTACCGATCTTAAAGAAGAGATACATTTTACGCCAATTGCCACATCTATACATGAAGGATTTATAGACCAGGATGTAAAAATTGTTTGCTATACCGATCACCAGATATTTCAACGCTACCATAAATACAAGGTAAAGCAGGCCTATAATAAAAATAAAGCCCTGACGCTTCGTGCCCTTCGCGAACTGCAGCCCGGAGATTATGTAACACATATAGATCATGGCGTAGGTGTGTATAGCGGTTTGCAAAAGCTAGAGGTAAATGGCCGCCTGCAGGAAGCAGTACGTATTATTTATAAGGACAGTGATATTTTATATGTCAATATTAATTCGCTGCATAAAATTGCAAAGTATAGCGGCAAGGAAGGTGCTATTCCAAAGATCAATAAACTGGGTAGTGAGGTATGGGCCAAACTAAAAGAAAAAACTAAGGCAAAGGTTAAAGAAATTGCCTTCGATCTGATAAAGCTATATGCACAGCGAAAAGCACAGACTGGATTTCAACATGCGCCGGATAACTATATGCAAACAGAGCTGGAAGCTTCATTTATTTATGAAGACACGCCAGACCAAAGTAAGGCCACAGCGGATGTGAAAAAAGATATGGAGTCACCATCGCCTATGGACCGGTTAGTATGTGGTGATGTGGGTTTTGGAAAAACAGAAATAGCGATACGGGCTGCCTTTAAAACTTGTTTGGATGGTAAGCAGGCTGCTATCATGGTGCCCACCACTATCCTTGCTTTTCAACACTATAAAACCTTTTCAGACAGGCTAAAAGATTTTCCGGTTACGGTTGATTATGTTAATCGTTTTAAATCAGCTAAAGAAAAGAAAGAAACGTACGACCGTTTAGCCGCAGGTAAAATTGACATTATTATTGGAACACATGCCTTATTAGGTAAGGAAGTTAAGTTTAAAAATCTTGGCTTATTAGTGGTGGATGAGGAGCAAAAATTTGGGGTTGGTCACAAAGAAAAGATCAAAACATTAAGAACAAATATTGACTGCCTTACGCTAACTGCCACACCTATCCCCAGAACCTTGCAGTTTAGTTTGATGGGGGCAAGGGATCTTTCAATTATGAATACGCCGCCGCCCAACCGCCAGCCGATACAAACGGAAGTGCGGGTTTTTAACGAGGACTTTATACGGGATGCTATATATTTTGAGGCCGAAAGAGGCGGGCAGATTTTCTTTATTCATAACCGTGTACTTGGCTTGCCGGAAATGGCGGCAATGATGCAGGGTTTGTGTCCTGATTTAAGTATTGGCTTTGCCCACGGACAAATGGAAGGCCATGAGCTGGAAGAACGAATTCTCGATTTTATAGATAAAAAATATGATGTGCTGGTAAGCACCAACATTGTGGAAAGCGGGGTTGATATACCTAATGTAAACACCATTATTATCAATCATGCGCACCAGTTTGGATTAAGCGATTTGCACCAGTTGCGTGGACGTGTTGGCCGCAGTAATAAAAAAGCGTTTTGTTATTTATTAGCTCCGCCCATGAGTACTTTGCCCAATGACTCCCGCAAGCGTTTGCAAACATTGGAGCAACATAGCGAATTGGGAAGCGGTTTTCAGATTGCGATGAGAGATTTGGATATACGTGGCGCAGGAAATTTGCTTGGTGGCGAACAGAGTGGTTTTATGGCAGAAATAGGTTTTGAAATGTATCAGAAAGTATTGAATGAAGCCATCCGTGAATTAAAGCGTACCGATTTTAAAGAAGTTTTCAAAGAAGAAATATCCATACAGGATGATTTTGTGCAGGATTGTACTATTGATACTGATCTTGAAATATTAATTCCGGATGATTTTGTCGAAAATATTACTGAAAGGCTGGCGCTTTATTCCCGTTTGGATAATTGCGATTCTGAAGAAGAGTTATTAGGAATGGAAGAGGAATTAACCGACCGGTTTGGTCCTTTGCCTCACCAGGTAAAAGATCTCTTCATTACAGTGCGATGCAGAAAACTGGCGGTGGCACTAGGTTTTGAAAAAATGTCCTTAAAGGATGGTATACTTCGTTGCTTCTTTATTAACCGCCCTGATTCTCCTTATTTTGAATCAAAGCAATTTAAATCTATCCTGGATTTTCTTCAAACCGGTACCAATAAAGCAAGGTTAAAACAAGTAGGTAAAGTGTTTATGCTTATTTCGGAACCTGTGAAAGATATGCAGGCTATGTACGCGTTTCTCCTTAGTATGCACAAAGAAATCTTTCAAAAGCAACCTGCTGCTGTTTGATGTTGTCTTTGTCAGCATTAGGCTTTACATTTATCCTCATCCTACTGTCCAATGAAATTCCACTTAGCCTTTCTTACAGTCTTACTGGTATTGTTAGGAAGTGCCTATAGCCAAAAAAATGCTCCTAATCTTCACCTCCGTTCCGGTAAAATCGCGAATTCTTCAAGGTTATCTGGTAATTCCATAGATAGCTTAAATAAAAAAATTGTATCCGACAAAGCAGCTTTTGTTATCATACAGTTTGAAGCCATTCCTTCGGAGCTTCAAAGGAAAGAACTTTCATTCCAAGGCATTGAACTATTGAATTACATTCCGGATAATGCATATACAGCAAGTATAAAAAAAGGCATAAAAGCAGATGTACTTTCAGGGGCTAAAATAAAAGGGATATATGCACTTTCTCCGCAACAAAAAATGGATGCGGCATTATCGGCAGGTCTATGGCCGTCCTATTCTGTCAAGGTAAAAGGCACGGTAGATGTATGGATTAGTTTTCCAAAAACATTTGCCACTGAAGCAGTAATTGGATTATTAAAAGCAACGAATATTGAGATCATTTCCACAGAAATGGCACCATATAATGTGCTGGCCCTACGAGTGCCTACCCATCGTATTTTTGATTTGGCAAGCCAGCCATTTGTTGAATTTGTAGCACCTGCGCCTCCCCCGGATCACACTCTTAATGGCAATAGCAGGATACTTTCAGGAGCCACTATGCTCAATAGTTCTATAGCAAATGGGGGTAAGGGATTAAATGGAGAAGGAATTGTAGTTGGAGTAGGGGATAATGCAGACATACAAAACCATATTGATTTTAGTGGCCGATTGATCAACCGCAATGCAGCAACTGCCGATTTTCATGGCACACATACAACAGGCACTGTGGCAGGCGCAGGTATCATTAATGAAGATTATCGGGGTTATTTACCCAAAGCCACTATAATCAGCCAATTTTTTGGAGGCATACTCAGTAATGCAGCCACTTATGTTCAGGATTACAATATGGTTATTTCTAACAATTCTTATGGGGCAAGCGTTGGTTGTGCGTATAATGGCATTTATGATCTTACTTCAAATATTCTTGATCAACAAGCGTTTGACCTTCCATTTCTGCAACATGTTTTTGCTGCAGGAAATAGTGGTAACAGCACTTGCGGATCATTTCCTCAAGGATTTAGAACTGTGCTCGGAGGATACCAATCTGCAAAGAATACTATCAGTGTAGGTAATATGAATTCTAGTTATGCAATTAACAGCGGTTCCAGCAAAGGACCTGTAATGGACGGCAGGATAAAACCTGAGGTTACTGCTTTGGGAACAAATGTTGTTTCGCCATGGCCAACTAATACTTATGCAAATGCTTCCGGCACAAGTATGGCCGCTCCTGCTGTTTCAGGAGGCCTTGGACTACTGTACCAGCAATATCGCCAACTAAATAACAATAACGATCCTAAAAGTGCTTTGATGAAGGCGCTTATTTGCAATGGTGCCACAGACAAAGGAAATGCGGGACCTGATTTTAAGTACGGCTTTGGATCTATGAATTTAATCCGCAGTATGGACATGCTGGAAGCTAATCACTATTTCACGGGTAATGCTGTTAATGGTGCTTCATTAACCCATGCGGTTACCATCCCTGCAAATACTGCAGAACTTAAAGTAATGTTGTATTGGCATGATCCTGCTGCTTCTATTCTTGCAGCAAAAATGTTGGTGAATGATCTTGACCTTGAAGTGATATCTCCTTCATCTACCCTACTTCCTTTTTTACTTGATTCTACCGCAACGGGTGTAAATAATGTAGCCGTACAAGCTGCGGATCATACCAACAACATCGAACAGGTTAGTATAAAAAATCCCGTCGCCGGAAATTATACTTTGAACGTAAAGGGAACAGCTATTACGCAAAACCCATCTCAGGAGTATTTTCTTGTGTACGATGTTATTCCTAACTCTATACAGCTCACCTACCCTGTAGGCGGGGAGGCTTTATTGCCGGGACAATCTGCACGTGTTAGCTGGGATGCTTATGGTGATGAAAGTTCGACATTCAATCTGCAATACTCTACCGATGGTGGCGCAGTATGGAATGATATCGCTATTAATATTGCCGCGGGCAGCTTTGCTTATTCATGGACCGTGCCGGCACTTAACAGCAATAATGTGTTGGTCAGGGTTATAAAAAATGCAAGTGGCCAGGTAAGCACAAGTAATTCTTTTCCTATTATCGGTACCCCTACCGTGTCTTTATCAACAAATCAATGTGAAGGATATGCCGGCATTGAATGGCCATCGGTTACAGGTGCGTCAGGCTATGAAGTGATGATTTTAAAGGGCAGTGAAATGGTTTCTGTTGCTACAACTACATCTACTTCTTACATTTTAAATGGCTTATCTAAAGACAGTATTTATTGGATTGGCGTAAGGGCACAAATAGGTGGTAAGTGGGGTCGGCGATCAATCGCCATTTCCAGGCAACCGAATAACGGTAGTTGTGCCGGCGCCATATCGGATAACGACTTGAAAGTAAATGCGCTGTTGTCTCCTTCTACCGGAAGGAAATTTACGGCTACCGAATTAAGTGGCGCCACAATAATAAGTGCTGAAATTAAAAACTTAGATGATGCGGCGGCAACTGGATTTAATATAAAATACAGCATTGATGGAGGCGTTACATGGATTGCCGAGAATGTTGTTGCATCAATAGCCGCAAACAGCGTGTACACGCATTCATTTGCCGTAACTGCTGATCTGTCTACTGTACAAGCTTATAATATTTTAATTGCTGTCACTAATAATAACATTGATGTTAATACAACCAATGACACATTAAAATCAATCGTACAGCATTTGCCAAACGACCCGATAAATTTAGCTACAATTTTTCTTGATGACATAGAAGCTGCAACACCGGCATCTTACAATAATAAAATAACCGGCATCAATGGCCTAACCCGTTACGATTTTGAAAATACTACGGCAGTTGGCAGGCTTAGGACTTTTGTAAATAGCGGAATTTCTTATTCAGGAACAAAGGCCCTAACAATGGACATAAAGGCTCAGGCAGTAACTAGCAATGTTAATTATCTTATTGGCACTTATAATCTTTCAGCTTACAATGCTGCCTCAAACGAGCTACGCCTGGACTTTCAGTTTGCAATACATGGTTATAACAGAAGTGATAACAATAAGGTTTGGATACGCGGTAGCGATACCGGCTCGTGGATTTTGATGTATGATTTAAATGCCAGTGATGTAAGCCCGGGAGATTATAAACTATCAACAAGTTTGGAGCTTGCCGACTCTTTACTAAAATATGCTCAAAATTTTTCTTCGTCATTCCAGGTGCGGTGGTCGCAGAACGGTAATTATTCTACTACACAAAAAAATGCATACGCCGGAACCAGCATTGATAACATTCGAATTTATGAAGTGCTGGCCGATGTACAAGTTATAAGCATAGATGGTTTTGTACCCTACAATTGCCGCCTGAGTGCTTCAACACCGGTAACAATTACCGTGCACAATGGTAATAATGTTGGGTTGACAAACATCCCTTTAAAATATTCTGTTAATGGGGGAGCCTGGGTTACTGAAACTATGCCTTCACTTGCAGGAGATGCAACCGTGCAATACACGTTTAGTACTTTGGCAAACCTTTCAGCAACGGGAGGATACGAAATAACAGCTGTAGCAAAATTTCCTTCTGACAACTTTCCTGATAATGACACAGCAATTATCAGCTTAGTAAATCTTCCGTCCGTTACATCTTTTCCTTACCTGCAAAATTTTGAGGCTTCAGATGGAGGATGGTTTGCAGAAGGAATAAATAACAGCTTTCAATACGGAACCCCCACGTCTCCAAAGATTAATAAAGCAGCAAGTGGGCAAAAAGCCTGGAAGACTAATCTTTCAGGAAATTATAATGATAATGGGGTAGCCTATTTGTATTCTCCTTGTTTCAATATAGCTTCGATGGGTTCTCCGGCATTAAGTTTTAGTGTAGCACTTGACCTTGAAAACTGCGGCGCTACAAAATGTGACGCTGCATGGGTTGAATACTCCAGTGATGGTATAAGCTGGATAAAATTACTGGATGGTAATAATAGTGCGACAAATTGGTTCAACGCACCTGATAAGTCTTATTGGAGCGTTGAAAACTACACCAGGTGGCATGTTGCTACTGCCAATCTTCCCACAGGTATTAATTCATTGCGTTTAAGATTTGTACTTCTTTCCGATACCTATGTAAACCGGGAAGGAATCGCAATAGATGATATACACGTGTACGATAAAACAAAAGGCATATATAGTGGGTTTACTTTAACTGCTGCTGTTACACAAACTATTAGTGGTGGCACCGGATGGGTAGATTTTGAACAAAATGGAGCATTGGTTGCTTCCATTCTTCCCAATAACCAAAACCTCGGGAGTACCGATGTGCAGGCATATATCAATACAACAGGGGTAAGAAATACAGGTACACAGTATTATCATGACAGGAACATTACTATTAAACCTACTAATGAAAATTTAAACGATTCTGTAACGGTAAGATTTTATTTTCTGGATAGTGAAACAGAAAATCTCATAAATGCTTCCGGATGTGCTGCATGTGTAAAGCCATCTTCTGCCTACGAAATGGGTGTATCGCAATACCACGATTTAGATAATAGTTATGAGAATGGAACTGTTGGCGATAATCTTCAGGGAGTATGGTATTATTTAAATTCGGAAAAAGCTTTTAAGGTTCCTTTTGATAAAGGATATTATGTGGAATATAAGGTGAAAGAATTTTCTGAGTTTTGGTTGAATACAGGAACCTTTACCAATGGCACTTTACTTCCTGTAACAATATTAAGTTTTAACGTGGAACACAGTGCAGGAGATGCACTGTTAACATGGATTGTTGAAAGTGAACTTAATGTTGCCCGGTATGAGGTTGAATTAGCCCAAAGTAAGGAAGCGTTTTCTGCGAGGCAATTCCGGAAAATTGGGGAGACGCCTGGCTTAGGCACTGCAAACGGTAAACGTCAGTATGAGTTTACAGATAATGAACTGTTTAAAACCGGAATAAAATACTACCGCATTAAAACCATTAATACTGACGGTTCCTTTAGCTATTCAACAATAAGATCCATCAGTTTTGAAGAAGAAATCAAAATTCAGGTTTTACCAAACCCGTCCACAGGTATTTTCAATTTAATTTATAATTTCGATACCGGAGAAGTGGCAGAAGTAAAGATTATTGATGTAAGCGGACGCCTTTTGAAAACTTATACCATCATTGGTAATGGTGCAATGCAAAAGCAAAGAATTGACCTTGCGGAAAAGAAGATTGCTCCCGGTATATATTTATTGCAGGTATATAGTAGTGAAAAGTTGAAAACCTTAAAGCTTTATAAGCGATAAGTAAATAAGTTAATCAAAATTAAAATGAGGTGTTATGATGAAGATGATGAAACACCCACGAAAATAAAAAAGGCTGTCCCGGATTTGGAGACAGCCTCTTTATAAAAAAATTATTTTATTCCCATCCTTGTTTAGCAACTCCGGCTTTAATAGCATTTAAAGCTTTTTCTGCATTGCATAAGGTGGTTAACTTATTTCCTTTACCATCATGTCCTTGCACCATATAAGCGCCTTTGGCTGTTTTAGTTACTACCGCATCTTGTATAGGAACATTTTTTTCTTTCGTTTTTACATTATAAGCTGTAAGTTGATCGTCTGCCATTATGTTTATTTTTATGGTTAGTAATAGATAAATCTACATTTTTTTGGCAAAACAAGGGCCAAAGTTCAGATGAAGCTCTTCTATTATCTCTCAAAGCCATCCTAATAGGGGATGTAACTTTTAGAACGAAGAGATAATCCTCAGGCAAAAACCGTAGAGCAAATTGTTTACAAGGCAAGCTTTATTAAAATGGCATAAGATTTTAAGCAAAAGTATAAACAGTATTACATGCCTGATCCTACACAGAAAGATTTTAAAATAAATGAAACCGAAAAAGAAAATGCATCTTCTTTTCAGCATGATTTGGATAACTCGGATAGCATAAAAGATGCACATGCTACCGGTATAGGTTCATTAGGAAGGAATGATGAAAAGCTGGGAGCAGATGATAAAGAAGAGGCTGGTATTATTAAGGATTAAAGGTGTAGATTAAAGTGCATTCCCTATAATCTACAATTGAAATTCTTTCAATGCGGATGACACCGGCAAACGAAGTCTTTTAAAAATTAGTACTGTAAGAAACATAAAGCTGAATAATATTAAGATGCCAAACTCCTGGCGAATATCTTTTAAGAAATAACCTGCTACTAATATTAATCCGTGTACTCCACAGATAAGTTTGGCTGAAAAATTATGGCTCCATCCGTTATTGGTTAATAAGTGATGAATATGGGTTTTATCGGGGTCGAATGGAGACCTTCCCTTCCAGATGCGTAAAGAAAATACCCGCAATGTATCAAACACAGGAATCATAATAAGGCTTAAAGCAAATACCGGCGAATGCGGTAACACAACCAAATTACCTGTAGCATTTAATTGCACAAGGCGTACCGTTAATACAGCAGTAACAAACCCTAAAACCAGCGATCCTGTATCACCCATAAATATTCTGGCCGGGTTAAAGTTGTAATATAAAAAACCCAGAAGTCCACCAGCTAAAGCAAATGCAATCAAGGCAATATTTACGTCGCTGCTTAACGTTAAAAATAGTCCGAGAATAACCAGGCTCATAAATCCAAGTCCTCCGGCAAGGCCATCAATGCCATCAATTAAATTGAATGCATTTGTAACGCCTGCTATGGCCAGTACGGTTATAGTGTATTGTGCTGAAAGAGGCAACTCGTACACACCAAGTATGCCATTCAAACTTGAAATTCTAACCCCCGAAAAAGCAATTAAAGAAGCAAGCGCCAATTGAATAACCAATTTATTACGAGCCTTCATTCCATTTGTATCATCCATAATACCCAGCGCAAATAAAATGACGATTGAAAAAAAGAACGAAACAGTAAAAAAATCTTTTGAAAAATGAAACCAGAGCATACAAGCCATCGCCATACTAATGCATACTGCTATGCCACCCATGGTGGGAATTGGCGAACTATGCTCCTTTCTTAAATCTGGAACATCATATAATTTAAAATGCTTGATAATATAAATTAACGGGGGAATTAGAAGCATGGCAATAACAAACGCTGTAACAAAGCAAAGCATGCCTACTCTATACAGATGAAAGTCTAAATTTAGCTGAAGCAGTGTTTGGTGCATTTTCTATAGCTTGGATTGGCGGTGGCAAAATAGGTACAAAAGCTTATAAAGGCAATTTTATTAAGTTGAGTTGATAATTTACGGAATAATGGAATGTGCTGCTTCCAATAAAGTTTATTTAATGCAGGCTGAGTGCCATTCAATTATTTTTGTATCAAAAGAATATTATCGCCGCATCTAATAATATATTAAGCTATCCGATTGAGTATTTGAAGGGAGTAGGCCCGCAAAGGGGTGATCTTCTAAAAAAAGAACTGAATATTTTTACTTTCAACGATCTTCTGCATCATTTCCCTTTCAGGCATTTGGACAGGACAAGTGTAACGAAGATTGCAGAACTAAATGCCTCCATTGATTTTGGACAAGTGAAAGGACGGCTTATTTCTTTTGAAATAATTGGCGAGAAAAGTGGCAAACGGCTAATAGCTTCTTTGAAAGATGATACAGGGGTTATTGAGCTAACATGGTTCCAGGGTTTAAGCTGGGTTGAAAAAACTTTAACAACGGGAGAGCAATACCTGGCTTTTGGGCGAATCAGTTTTTTTATGGGTAAACCGCAGATTGTTCACCCTGAAATTGAATTAATAACCCCCGAAACAACAGGTTCAAAATCTTTTCTTGAACCTGTGTATTCAACTACTGAGAAACTTAAGGCACGTTCACTAGGCAGCAAAATTATAGGTAAGATGATGCAGTCCCTGTTTGCCGTTCTTCCGGAAAAAGAACTTTTGGAAAACCTGCCCCAATCCATTTTGCTACAAGGTAACTACATCTCCCGCTACCAGGCATACAGGCAAATGCACTTTCCTGCAAGCCCTGCGCAGTACGATCAGGCTTTAAGCCGTTTAAAGTTTGAAGAACTTTTTATCACCCAAATACGTTTATCTATTATCAGAGCGCAACGACACCGGTTTTCAAAAGGAGTTGTTTTTAATAAAGTAGGCGACCTGTTTCATACATTTTATAAAAAACACTTGCCTTTTGAGTTAACGGGTGCACAAAAAAGAGTAATAAAAGAAATTAGGGCAGATACGGCAAAGGGGCATCAAATGAACCGTTTGCTGCAGGGAGATGTAGGAAGTGGAAAAACAATTGTGGCATTGCTTACTATGCTGTTGGCTATTGATAATGGATACCAGTGTTGCCTGATGGCACCCACAGAAATATTGGCCCAACAGCATTTTAACTCTATTGGTGAATTGCTGAAAGACATGCCTATAGGCGTTCATTTGCTTACAGGGTCAACAAAAGCATCTGTAAGGAAACCTATTTTAAGATGCCTTGAAGATGGAAGCCTTAGTATGATAATAGGTACCCATGCCCTGATAGAGGAAGTAGTAAAATTTAAAAATCTGGGTATTGCTATAATAGATGAACAGCATCGCTTTGGAGTGGCACAAAGGGCAAGCTTATGGAAGAAGGCAGAAGTACCTCCTCATATATTGGTAATGACAGCCACGCCTATCCCAAGAACCCTGGCAATGACTGCTTATGGAGATTTGGATTATAGTGTAATGGATGAATTGCCTCCCGGAAGGCAACCAATTACAACCGTCCATCGTTATGATACTTACAGAACAACGATCATGGATTTTATAAAATCTGAAATTGAGAAAGGACGCCAGATATATATAATATTTCCATTGATACAAGAAAGCGCAAAAGTAGATTATGAAAACCTGATGCAAGGGTATGAAAATGTAAAAGCTTTTTTTCCTGAACCCCTATACTGGATTAGCATGGTTCATGGCCGGCAAACTGCGGAGGTAAAAGAAAACAATATGCAGCGTTTTGTAAAAGGAGATACCCAGATCATGGTTTCTACTACAGTAATTGAGGTAGGAGTAAATGTGCCGAATGCTTCGGTAATGGTGATTGAAAATGCTGAGAAATTTGGACTGTCGCAACTGCACCAATTAAGAGGCAGGGTAGGAAGAGGGGCGGAAAAAAGTTTTTGTATACTGCTTACCACTCTCAAGTTAAGCAATGATGCAAAGGAAAGGCTTAAAACAATGGTAGCCACAAATAATGGATTCGAAATTGCAGAGAAAGATTTAGAGTTGCGTGGGCCAGGAGATATAGAAGGCACAAGGCAAAGCGGCGCTTTAAATTTACGGGTAGCGGATATTATTAAGGACAAAAAAATTTTGGAAAAAGCAAAAACAAATGCAGAGGAATTAATTGAGCAGGATACGGAACTTGAATCTGAGGAAAATTTAAGGCTGAAACACTACCTGATGACATTGCAGGGAAAGACATTGTGGAGCAAGATATCTTAACATTTCCTGACACAACATTTATCACCATTATTAGTTAATTTCAAAAACACTTTGAAAACTAAATTCCATATATTTTTATTGCTGTCCTGCCTGGTTTTTGGTTTTTCTTACGGCCAGGACTATAGCAATATTCAGTTTATTGAGAATAAGGGCCAATGGGATAAAAAAGTCCTTTACATGGCCGATGTACCGGCTGGCGCCATTTACATACATAATGATGGAATAACAATTGTACAACATGATACCAAAGACTGGGCTCAAATTTATGAATCAGTTCATGGACACGGGGTTGGTGATAATAATCCTAAGGCACGCAGAACACAAGATAGCATTACGCTAAAATCTCATGCTTATAAAATCAATTTTTTGAATGCTGCGACTAATCCTAAAATTGTAGCAGATAAAGCGGTTGTTACCTATAATAATTATTTTATTGGCAATGACCCTTCTAAATGGGTAACCGGTGCTAAGATGTACTTAGGCATAACAGTACAAGATATTTATCCTGATATAGACCTTCGCTATTATTCTCAGAACGGGCAGGTAAAGTATGACCTGATTGTTAAGCCTGGAGCTGACCTTTCTAAAGTAGCTTTAAAATATGATGGAATAAAAGACTTGCAGGTAAAAGGTAAAGAGCTTCATATACCTACATCTGTGGGTACTTTAAAAGAACTACAGCCGTACACTTATCAATATACGGAAACAGGCAAAAAAGAGATAGGCAACCGTTATGTAGTAAAGAATAATATTGTAAGGTTTGATGTAAAGAAATACGACCGGAATACAACCTTGGTAATAGACCCTACTTTAATCTTTTGTTCTTTTAGCGGAAGTACTGTGGAAAACTGGGGGTTTACAGCTACTTATGGAGCAGATGGAAGTATGTATGGAGGCGGAATTGTTTTTGGTAGTGGTTTCCCTACTTCTCCAGGGGCTTTTAGTGGCTCTTTTGCTGGTCCGGATAAAGGTTTTGATATTGGAGTTATAAAACTGACTCCTGACGGCTCAACCCGGGTATATGCCACGTATATTGGGGGCAGTAAAGATGAGCAACCCCATAGTCTTGTTGTTGACAATGATGGAAATCTTATTATAGCAGGGCGCACAAATTCTGACGACTATCCTACGAGGGGTATAAAAACAGTGGGAAACACCGGAGGTTATGATATTGTAGTAACCAAATTAAATGCTTCTGGCACTGCTTTAATTGGTTCTTTAAAAATAGGTGGCACAGGTGAGGATGGTGTGAATATCAGCGCCACCAGATCTCAAACTTCTTTGCAACAAAATTATGGAGATGATGGGCGAAGCGAAGTAATATTAGATGGTGCAGGAAATATTTGTGTGGCATCCTCTATGCAAAGTAAAGATTTTATAATGGCAGGCCCTCAGACAGCGTTTGGAGGTGGCGCTCAGGATGGCGTAGTACTTAAATTACTGCCTGATGTGTCAAATGTATTTTATAGTACTTATTTAGGAGGAGCAGGCAATGATGCAGCGTATGTTCTTTCAATAAACCCATTAAATGGTGAGTTATATGTGGGTGGTGGCACTGAAAGCGGTGACTTACCCAACAGAGGTGGCATAAATGCGGGCCTCCAAGGTGGTATTGATGGTTTTGTAGCCAGGTATAATACTTCTGGTTCATTGGTAAGAACTACCTATGTAGGAACAAGTGGAACAGACCAGGTTTTTGGAGTTCAGTTTGACAAATTTGGCTTTCCCTATATAATGGGACAAACAACAAACGCCTGGAAACGTGTAAACTCTACCTGGAATCAGCCGGGTGCACAATTCATTGCCAAATTACAGCCCGATCTTTCAGCCTTCGTATATTCTACAACCTTTGGTACAGGAAGCTCTAATCCTAATATTTCCCCTGTAGCTTTTTTAGTTGATAGGTGCGAAAACGTTTACGTATCTGGTTGGGGTGGTTCTATTAATCCCCAGGGAAATCCATTTAATTCCGCAGGAACTTTTGGTTTATCAGTTACGCCCAATGCTGTTAAATCCAGCACAGATGGGAAAGATTTTTACTTTTTTGTATTAAAGAAAAATGCTACCGCCCAATTGTATGGCAGCTTCTTTGGACAGAATGGTGCTGCTACCGACCACGTAGATGGAGGCACCAGCAGGTTTGATAAAAATGGGATTATATACCAGGCTATATGTGCTAATTGTAAGCAATTTGGACAAGCTACTTTTCCCACTACACCAGGTGCCTGGCAAGAAACAAACCGCACCCCCAACGGATGTAACCTTGCTATGGTAAAAATAGAAATGGATTTTGCCGGCGTAAGGGCTGCTCCTCAATCGGCGATTGAGGGCTTTGCCAGGGATACTGCCGGTTGTGTTCCGCTTACAGTAGATTTTACAGATACTATTGAAAACGCTTTATTTTATGAGTGGGATTTTGGTGATGGAAGTCCACGTGTTACACTTAGCTATCCTAATGTTAACGTTTCTCATGTGTATAATGCAGTGGGTGTATACCGTGTAATGCAAATTGCTATAGATTCCACTACTTGTAATATTCGGGATACTGCTTATTTAAATATTAGGGTGGGCAGTAATAAAGCCTTGCCTGATTTTAGGGCAACAAAAATTAGTTCATGTGCTGAAACAGTATTCCGTTATCGTTTTGATAACCTTACTGTACCTACACCGGGGCAGCCTTTCACCAGCACTTCTTTTGAATGGGATTTTGGTGATAAAACACCTGTAATAAAAGCTGGATCCGAATCTGTAACACATGCTTTTAACACAGCAGGCACTTATAATGTAACCCTGAAACTTATAGATGAAAATTTTTGTAATGCTCCTGATGATACTACAAAACAGTTGAGAATAGCCACAAATGTTACAGCAAAATTTGAAACACCTCCTGCAGGCTGTGCTCCATATAACGCTCAATTCAATAATGTTTCTCTCGCCGGTCAGCAGTTTTACTGGAACTTTGGCGATGGAGGTACTTCTACAGCAATCAGTCCTGGTCATTCATATCCAATACCCGGCACTTACATTATTAGTTTGATAGCAGTGGATTCATCAACCTGTAATATTTCAGATACTACATCTTTTACTTTAATAGTTTCAGATAAACCATCTGCTAATTTTAGTGCATCACCTCAACCTCCCGAAGTAAATACCCCTGTTGTATTCATCAATTCGTCCTCACCAGATGCAGTGCGTTTTAAATGGACATTTGGTGATGGGGATAGTTTAGTAACTACTTCATCTCAACCGGTAAGCCATGAGTATAATGCAACAGGAACGTTTAATGCTTGCCTGATAGCATATAACAGGTACGAGTGTTCAGATACAATATGCAAACCTATTCAGACTTTAATTGATGCGGCAGTTGACGTTCCAAATGCTTTTACCCCATTAAGTAGTGATGGTAACAATATTGTTTTTGTACGTGGTTTTGGTATTGCTAAAATGCGGTTCAACATCTGGAACAGATGGGGGCAGAAAGTGTTCGAAACAAATAGTAAACGTACTGGTTGGGATGGTAAATTTAATGGTGTATTACAGCCAATGGATGTTTATGCTTTTACATTAGAAGTAGAATTTTCTGACGGAAAAAAGATCAGTAAAAAAGGCGACATTACTTTAATAAGATAAAGAGGAGGAAGAATTATGAAAACAATATTTATTCTAATCACGGGCTTTGCAGCTTTATGTACGTCATTATTTGTGCAGGCACAAGACCTTCATTTTTCGCAGTTTTTTAATTCCCCTCTTAGCACCAATCCTGCTAATACAGGTTTTATACCAGATGGTGATTATCGGCTTGGCGTTAACTTTCGCGATCAATGGTCATCAATAATGTCTGTGCCTTATAAAACGATGAGCGCATTTGGTGATGTGCAAGTGATGAAAAACCAGAATGAAACAGGATGGGTGGGTATAGGAGGTTTAATGTTAAGAGATGTAGCGGGTAGTGGCAGCCTGACTTCTACAAAATTGTATGGGTCGGTTGCGTACCACCAAATGCTTGGTTACGCAAGTCTCCTTAGCATGGGCTTTAATGTGGGATATGCTAATAAGCGCATCAATACTGCCAACTTAAAATTTCCTGATCAGTTTGACGGTAAATTCTTTGATAATAAATTACCTACCAGTGTAGCATTGGATAGAAATAATATCGGTTATCTTGATATGCAGGCAGGAATGAACTACGCTTATTTCCCTACTGATAAAATTTATTTAAACACAGGGTTTTCTGTTCATCACATTAATAAACCCAGAGAATCATTCTTTGAATCAAATGCTGCCAATAACCAGGTGCCCCGCAGATACATTGCTTTTTTAAATGGCAGCTTTTTGGTAAATGATCAATGGATAGTTAATCCTAATGTCTATTACACCAGGCAGGTAACTTCATCGGAATTGGTTGCGGGCTTAAATGCTAACTATAATCTTTCAGGTGACGGGGAGTATATATTAATGGGCGGATTGTATTATCGCCATAAAGAATCAGTTATACCTATGGTAGGTCTTGGCTATAAAGATTATATGTTCTCCTTTAGTTATGATGCTACAATATCAACCTTGAAGAATTACAATAATACACGTGGTGCGTTCGAATTCTCTTTGGTGAAACAAGGAATTTTTGATAGCTACAAAGGCAACCGCAGGGAAACTATATGCCCATCATTTAAGAATTTATAGATCTACGTTTGCAAATATTTATGGATAAACAAAAGCCCCAAAGTTTTCTCCTTATTTTCTTACAGCCCTAATTGCCCGATTTTTGTAACACCTGATTATATGTGTTTTGGCATATTAATCGCCGGTAAAATTTTTTAAGTAAAAAGACGTTGTGAGATTATGAAAAAAGCATTTGTGCTAATTGGAGCTTTATTATTTATAACAATAACTTCTTTTGGGCAAGACGAAAAGGAAGAAAAAGAAGAGAAGTTAAAGGGTTTTCAGAAGGATAGATTATTTGTAGGTGGCAATTTTGGATTATCATTTGGCAACTATACTCTTATTAATATTTCTCCCCAGATAGGGTATCGGTTTAATAAATTTTTGGCTGCAGGAACCGGAGTAAATCTTCAATACGTAAGCATTAAACAAAAGTATAGTAATGGCGATCTTTATAGCAAAACCTCACAAGGCGTTGCTGGTCTCAATCTATTTGGAAGGGTTTATCCTATTCAACAATTCATGTTACAGGTACAGCCCGAGGCTAACTATGTGTTTGGCAAACAAAGAAATTATTTTACAGATAGAATTGATGAGATCAAGGTAAAAGAGATAGCACCTTCTTTATTATTAGGTGGCGGTTTGGTGCTTCCCTCAGGCAGAGGGGCGTTTATTGCTTCCCTGTTTTATGATGTACTTCAAAACGAAAATTCTCCTTACGGCAACCGGCCTATCATCAACTTTACTTACAATATCGGGCTTTGATTTTTAAGATAGCGGATTATATCTCCGGGTTCGTTTAAAACGGTAATACATTCCTTTAGTTCACTAAACAGAAATTCTTCTTCTTCCAATTTCTGGAGGTGTTGCAATAAGCAGTCATAAAAACCGCCTGAATTAAGAACAAAAATTTTTTTATCGTGAATGGTTAATTGATTCCATGTAATGATCTCAAACATTTCGTCCAATGTACCAAAGCCCCCAGGTAAAATGATAGCTGCATCACAAAGCTCATATAATTTTCTTTTACGCTGGTGCATGTCTTCAACTACAAGCAGTTCTGTAAGTTCATCATGTTGATGCTCCGGGTCTATTAATATTTTTGGAATAACACCTTTTACAATGCCGCCTTTTTTTAAAACATTGTCAGCAATACAGCCCATCAAGCCCATTTTACCTCCACCATAAATTACACTAATCTTTTGCTCTGCTAAAATACCGCCAAGCTGCTCTGCATGGTGCATATAGAGCTTGTTACTTCCTTTTTTGGCGCCACAAAAGATAGCTATAGACTGTATGTTCATCCGGTAAGAACTTTATTGCTTACAAAAAGAAATCAAAATTCTTTACCTTCAAAATTTACTTGTCTTTTGGGTTAAGGGATGTTCAAAATTAATTTATGAACTCTATTGTTTTATTATCGTTCGTGGCTGGATATTTTGTGATACTGTTAGTCGTTGCCTATTTCACTTCCCGCAATTCAAACAATGATTCTTTTTTCATTGGGAATAAGAACTCGAATTGGATGTTGGTGGCATTTGGTATGATCGGTACTTCGTTGAGCGGGGTAACTTTTGTATCGGTTCCTGGTACTGTAGGCACTGCAGGTTTTGCTTATTTCCAGGTTGTGATCGGGTATTTACTTGGCTACATTGTGATTGCCTTTGTATTACTGCCACTCTATTATCGCCTCAACCTTACCTCTATATATAATTATCTGCAGCACCGGTTTGGAATGATTTCGTACAAAACCGGCGCATTATTTTTTATTATTTCACGGACGCTTGGGGCTACTGCAAGATTATATCTTGTAATTAATGTGCTTCAGCTATTTATTTTAAGAGATTTAAATATAAGTTTTGGCCTCGCTACATTTATTATCCTCGTTTTAATTCTCCTTTATACGTTTGAAGGTGGTGTAAAAACAATAGTTTATACAGACACGCTTCAAACCACTTTTATGTTGTTGGGTTTGATTGTTTGTACCATATATGTAATGGGACAAATGGATCATTCTTTTGGATCTACTATGGCAGCACTGGATAAAACACAGCTCACTAAAATATTTAATACAGATCCTAACGCACCTGGTTATTTTTTAAAAAGCATTTTGGGCGGAATGTTTATAACCATTGGTATGACCGGTCTTGACCAGGAGATGATGCAGAAAAATATAAGTGTAAAAAAGCTTGGCGATTCTCAAAAGAACATGATGACTTTCAGCGTGATCATGGTAGTAGTGAACTTTCTTTTTCTTTTGCTGGGAGGAATTTTATACCTATACGGTATTGCAAACAATATAGTTGTGCCAGGCGATGATCTTTTTCCAACCATTGCTTTAAAAGGCTTTATGCCTACAGCCATTTCCATCATCTTTATTATAGGCTTGATCTCTGCATTATTCCCCAGTGCCGATGGGGCTTTAACGGCACTAACTTCTTCGTTCTGTATTGATATCTTAGGCTTAAAAAGAAATGAAGCCACTACAGAAAAGCAAAAAAAGAAAACGAGGCTTACCGTTCACTTTACGTTTGCTCTTATTTTTTTTATAGTAGTGATGGCCTTTAAAGCAATGGACAGCAAAAGTATCATTGACATTATTTTAAAAGTAGCCGGCTTTACTTATGGTCCTTTATTAGGCTTGTTCGCTTTTGGGATTCTCACAACCCGTAAGATAAATGACAAGCTTGCTTTGTATGTTTGTTTATTAGCGCCTTTATTAATTCTTGGCATTGATTTCATCAATAACATTGAGTGGTGGCAAAAGCAGCTAAAGTTTGATGACCATCAGGTAGAAAATGTAAAATCATTTTCTGCTGCTGTATTTGGCAAGTTTAAAATAGGAACTGAATTATTAATTTATAATGGAATTCTAACCTTCCTTGGCTTATTAATTATTTCAAAACGTCAGGAGGTTGCAAAAGAAGTACAAACAATACTGCATGGAGCTAATTAGGGAGGATATACAATCTTATGCAGAGAAATTTAGTTCTGCAGAAGACGAGCTTTTGCAAAAAGTTTCTCTCTTCACCCGTAATAATCACTCAAAGCAGCACATGATGAGCGGCCATTTGCAAGGGAAGTTTTTGGAAATGGTGAGTTGTATGATAAGGCCTCAACGGATTCTTGAAATAGGAACTTTTACAGGATATAGCGCTTTATGCCTCGCTAAAGGATTAAAGGAAGATGGGCTTTTGCATACAATAGAACTAAGGCAGGATGATGCTGCCACAGCGCAAAATTTCATAGACCAATCTTTTTTTAGGAGCAGAATAATTATACATATCGGTGATGCTCTAAAAATCATCGGTGAGATACAGGATCAGTGGGATTTAGTTTTCATTGATGCAGACAAGGAAAACTATATCAATTATTTTAACCTTGTTTTGCCTAAACTAAGGGAAAACGGTTTTATTTTAGCTGATAATACGCTCTTTCATGGTCAGGTGCTGGAGCAGGAAGTAAGAAGCAAAAGTGCAAAAGCAATTCAATCCTTTAATGAATACTTGCTTTTAAAAGAAGATGTTGAAAAAGTTTTGTTGCCTTTGCGTGATGGTTTGACATTGATCAGAAAACGTTGATATATCAAGACCGGCTCATTGATTATAGCTATCTATAAATTGATGAGATTTTAATTGAAACAGAAAATTATCCAAATGAAAAAACTCCTAATAACCCTCTCCTTTATTACTATTTTCTTCAACGCTTTTTCTCAAACATCTACCATAGTTAAAAATTATATCGAAGAATTTAAAGATGTTGCCATTGAGGAAATGCGGCGAACCGGCGTTCCTGCAGCAATCACCTTAGCTCAGGGAATTCATGAAACTTCTGCGGGGCAAAGTCCGTTAGTTATAAAATCTAACAACCATTTTGGTATTAAATGTAAAGCTGACTGGCAAGGTCCTTCAGTGTCGCATGATGATGATGCAAGAGGTGAATGCTTTCGCAAATACACTTCTCCTTTTGATTCTTATAAAGACCATTCCGATTTTCTTGCTACCCGTTCGCATTATGCATTTCTTTTTAAACTAGATCCTACAGATTACGAGGCTTGGGCTTATGGATTGAAAAAAGCGGGCTATGCAACCAATCCAAAATACCCGCAAATTTTAATTAAGATAATACAAGACTATCATCTTGATGAGTATACGCTGATAGCAATGGGTAAAGAAATTGAGGGACATCAAAAAGATTCCTGGGCAAGAAAAAATTTTGGCAATAAGAATAATGATAATAAAAATTCCGGTACCACTTCTATAAGTGCTCCGCCAGTAAAGAAGCCGGAAGTATCTTATCCTTCAGGGGTTTTTAAAATAAATGATACAAGGGTTATTTATGTAACAGAGGGGACTTCATTTCTTTCAATTGCTTATGAGTATAATGTTCCTTTAAAGCGGCTGTTCGAGTTTAATGATATGTCCTCACAGGAAGTGGCCACAACAGATCAACTAATATTCATACAAAGAAAACGCAAAACAGGTGCTGATGAATTTTATAAAGTGGCGGTTAATGAAAGTTTGTACGAGATAGCTCAAAAAGAAGGTATTCGTTTTGAAAGCCTGTTAGCCTATAATTTTTTACGTGCCGATATGAGCCTGCAGGCTGGCGAAGTATTATATCTGCAGCAGCAGGCACCTGCTATGCCCAGGCTTGCTACAGCTACTGTCATTACTAGTGCTGTATTACAATCAAATTACTTAGCCAGGTCTTCTATTACTACTGCCAGCGATAATTTTATAGTGCATACAGTACAACCAAAAGAAACAATGTTCGCAATCGCAAAAAGGTATTCAGTTAATAAAGATGATGTACTTAAGTGGAACGATCTTCAAAGCATGGATTTGAAATCGGGGCAGCAATTAAGAATCAAAAGAATGTAATGACACCCATTAAAGTACATGATAAGTTTTTTGGAATTTACTTATCAGAAGAAACCATTCAACAAAGAATAAAAGAACTTGCTGAAGAGATTAACAAAGAGCATATTGGTAAACGCCCTCTTTTTATTGCAATACTCAATGGCTCTTTTATGTTTGCTTCCGACTTATTTAAGCAGTTAACCATTGATGCGGAAATTTGTTTTATTAAACTAGCTTCTTACAAAGGAACACGTTCTACAGGTCATGTAATTACAGCTATCGGGCTTGATCATGATCTATTTAATAGAAATGTAATTATTGTTGAGGACATAGTTGATACTGGTAAAACACTTAATAATTTTTTACCTCAGTTACATCATCAGCATCCTGCATCTTTACGAATAGTGTCCTTATTACATAAACCCCAAGCCACAGTATTCCCTATTGTTGTTGACTATGTAGGATTTGTAATACCTGATAAATTTGTAGTTGGCTATGGATTAGATTATGATGGTTTAGGTAGAAATTTAAAAGAAATATACCATTTGATTGAACCACTTGATTGCAAGTAACATTTTTTGTATTTTTCGCCTGATCATTTGCTAAAGCATATATTATATATTGCCGCTATTTTCTTTCTCCATCCAATTGCGCATGGGCAACAATACTATCTCAAAGGAGAAGTTAAAGATGAGGCAGGCAAGCCATTGCAAAATATAACAATACAGCACATCAAATCGGGGTACTTATATTATAGCGGTCAATCTGGTGCTTTTGGCTTGGTTTTTAAAACAAAAACTGACTCTTTAAGTTTTTCGGCAGATGGTTTTTTTACGCAACAAGTATTAGCTGATGCTTCAAGCTATTTGACCATAGTATTGAAGAAAAGGCCTAAAGGGTCTGCTTCTCCTTATAAGCTGGCATCAATGACCGAGAATTTGAAAAGAGAGGCGCAACAACAGTGGTTTTTAGGCGATGAAACTTACGCAAGCATCATAGAAAATCAATTTATTAATAGCGCTACTTATCCTGCAACAGGGCTGACGTTAAATATTGACAGGGCTTCTTATAGTAATATCCGGAGGTTTATAAATATGCATACGCTTGTGCCTCCGGATGCTGTACGTATTGAGGAGATGCTTAATTATTTCAACTTTAATTATACTGCACCTGCTCATGACAAAGTGTTTGAAATAAATTCTGTTCTTACAGAGTGCCCCTGGAATGCTGCTAACCAATTGTTATTAGCTACTATCAAATCAAAAAAATTGATGCTGGATAGTTTGCCTCCAACTCACCTTGTGTTTTTAATTGATGTTTCAGGTTCGATGGATATGGCAAGCCGTCTGCCTTTATTAAAAGCAGGTTTTAGAGGTCTTGTAAATAATTTAAGGGCAAAAGATTCTGTATCAATAGTAGTTTATGGAGGTACTACCGGTATTATACTTAATCCTACAAGCGGAAGCGAAAAGCAGAAAATATTTAATGTTATTGATAGCCTCGAACCAGGAGGGTCTACTCCTGGTGAATCAGGAATAAAGCTAGCTTATGGTGTAGCAAGAAAACATTTTATAGAAAAGGGCAACAACAGGGTAATACTTGCAACGGATGGTGATTTTAATGTTGGATTAAGATCAGAAGCAGATTTAGAAGAATTAATAGAAGAACAGAGTAAAGCAGGAATTTATCTTACTTGTTTAGGAGTAGGTATGGGCAATTATAAAGATTCTAAAATACAGGTGCTGGCGCAAAAAGGCAACGGCAATTTTGCATACCTGGATAGCTACGCAGAAGCAGAAAAAGTTTTAATGAAAGAATTCATGCAGACTTTTTATACGGTTGCAGATGATGCCTATTTAAATGTACAGTTCAATCCTGCCTTCGTAAAAGAATACCGGTTAATTGGATTTGACAATAAGGTAGGAGCTATTAAAGACTCCCTGGCAATAATTGAAGGAGGAACAATTGGTTCCGCTTATTCAATAATGGTGGCTTTTGAAATTGTTCCGGCAAACAATGGAACGGCCCAAAATTTTATACAGCCTGTAAAATTTTCTTTGAAATATAAAATTCCACGTACAAAGAAAATATTGGAAGAAGCTATAGAACCTTCTTTAAAATTCGCACCCTTAGAAACGCTGGACAAAAGCTATCAATTTGCTACTTCGGTAATTATGTTTGGGTCACTTGTTCGAGATTCACGGTTAGTGAAAAACTTATCCTGGAGTGATATTGCTGAGGTCGCCGGCAAATCGGCAGATCTGCAAAACCCTTCACAGAGAGAGTTTTTAACGTTGATACAAGAAGGGAAAACAATTTATAGTAAAAAGAAAAAAGGTAAATTTTTTGTTCAAAAAAACTAGCTTATTCCAAAGCCATCCTCCAATCCTAACTAAACATCTCTCTCATTTTATCAAAAAAGTTTTTTTGATTTTTATCTGGGTTTGGACTAAAGTTAGGGGAGTGTTCCATTTTTTCTAACATAGCCTTTTCGTCATTACTAACATTCTGCGGAGTCCAGATGTTTACATGCACAAGTTGGTCGCCTCTTTCATAACTATTTACTGCCGGAAAGCCTTTACCTTTTAAGCGGAAAACTTTGCCGCTTTGTGTACCTGGCGGAATCTTGATCTTAGCCCGGCCATCAATTGTTGGCACTTCTACTTGTGTGCCAAATACAGCATCAGGAAATGATAGGTGTAATTCGAAAGCGACATTTAATCCTTCACGCTGTAATTCTTTGTGCGCCTCTTCTTCTATTAAAATTACTAAATCACCCGGCATGCCGCCACGTTCCCCTGCATTACCACGTCCGGTTATATTTAATTGCATGCCTTCCTGCACTCCGGCAGGAATATCAATGTTTACGGTTTCTTCTCCATAAACTCTTCCTTCTCCTTTACAATTGCCGCATTTAGCAGTAATTGTAGATCCTTCACCATTACAAGTAGGACACGTAGTAACAGTTTGCATTTGTCCGAGAAAAGTGCTGGTTACCTTTCTTACTTGTCCGCTACCACCACATGAGGTACAATTTTGTATGCTGCTTTTGTCTTTAGCCCCACTGCCATTACATGTAGAACACCCAACGTATTTTTTTACCTTAATATTTTTAGTAACACCCTTTGCAATTTCTTCGTAGGTAAGCTTCAATTTAATACGAAGATTACTACCCCTCGTACCTTTTGCTCGTTGCCCCCCTCTGGTTCTACCTCCGCCTCCGCCAAAGAAGCTTCCAAAAACATCTTCTCCAAACACATCCCCAAACTGGCTGAAAATATCTTCCATATTTGGGTTGCCATTGCCACGTCCGTTACCACTTACACCCGCATGGCCAAAGCGATCATACTGAGCTTTTTTATCTCCATCACTCAAAACTTCGTAAGCCTCAGCGGCTTCTTTAAACTTTTCTTCGGCAGCCTTATCACCAGGGTTACGGTCAGGGTGATACTGCATAGCCACTTTCCGATAGGCTTTCTTTATCTCATCTGTAGGAGCGCCTTTTGATATACCTAAAATTTCGTAGTAATCTTTTTTTGCCATAATTAAATCTCTCTAATGGAATTATTCCTTTTAAAGGAAACTTTATTTAAGGGTTAATCCGTCAGTTTTTCTATATCATTAACCATTTACTATTTTCCCACAACTACTTTAGCATACCGAATAATTTTATCATTAAGATAATACCCTTTTATTACCTCATCTATAACTTTCCCTTTCATTTCTCTGGTTGCTTCAATTTCTGTAATTGCTTCATGTAAATCCGCGTTGAAATCCTGGCCTTTAGCCTGCATGGGTGTTAATCCTTTAGCTTGTAATGTATTACGAAGCTTAGTAAAGACAAGTTGGACACCTTGTTTAATTTGTTTTAAATCTTCGGTAGCGTCCATTTGTTTTTGGGCTCTTTCAGAATCATCCAATACATCTAAAAGGCTTATAATTACTTCACGTCCTGCTGTTTGAATTAGTTCCATTCTTTCTTTAGCGCTACGTCGGCGAAAATTGTCAAACTCAGCTACCTGCCTTAAATATTTATCATTAAGCTCTTCAATCTTAGCTTTCAATGTTTCCTGTTCTTTTTCTTCTTCAACAGGTTCGCTGAGGTGTTGGCTTCCATTTACACTTTCGTCTGTGTTTAATTCCTGTCCTTCCGCAACACTATTTATTTCCTGATCATTCGAATGCTCTTGCTGGTGTGGTATGTTCATATTGACACAAAAATTGTTTGCAAAGGTACGGGTCAATAATTTTGCCAAGGAAAATGATAAGACAAAAAGTCTTATTTAGTAATTCAACCAATTGCTGTTTAAAAACTTATTTTAAAACTTTGACGTTTTAGAGTTATTAGCTACATTTATCGCAATAAGTGTTGGCACTTATTTTGTTCATCTTCTTTCGATCCCCATTATCCCTTGCTAAGGCACAGTATAGCTAACGTCATATTAAGCTAAGGTTACTTCATACTTTCATCTTAAAAGATGGGTTGTTAACCATTTGAAAATGACCAAGTAAGTTCCAATCCTAATTGAATAAAACTCTCTGATCCTTTCCCTATGTTATCCCGAATGATAACTTATAAATACGTAATCCATGGAGACGGTAACCTCATTATTAAATTCTCAATCTTCCGAAAAATATGTTCGGAAGGAAACTAAAAAAAATAGCTATGGCCCTGCTTGTGGCAATAGCTTACCAAAAATTTCTATTATCACGGTTACCTACAACAGTGCATTGACTTTAACTGATACACTTAAAAGCGTTCAATTACAAAATTATCCTAATATTGAGCATATTATAGTTGATGGGAACTCTAACGACGAGACTTTAAAAATCGTACAGTCTTTTCCTCATGTAAGCAAATGGATTTCTGAGAAGGACAGTGGTTTATACGATGCTATGAACAAGGGTGTGCAATTAGCGACCGGTGATATTATCGGAATTTTAAATTCTGATGATTTATACGCTCATAATAATGTATTAGCTAAGGTAGCCGAAAAGTTTATGAACAATAATGTTGATGCTGTTTATGGGGATTTGTATTATGTTAATGCTACTAATATTAATAAAGTAATCAGGGTTTGGAAATCTGGAAAATTTAGGAAATCTAATTTTATATTAGGTTGGATGCCGCCCCATCCCACTTTTTTCGTAAAAAAAGAAGTATACAACAAGGCAGGATATTTTAATCTTTCCTTAAAACGTTCTGCTGATTACGAGCTAATGCTACGCTTTCTCCTTAAACATCAAATCAACGTGGATTACTTGCAGGAAGTATTAATAAAGATGAGAGCAGGCGGTATAAGCAATGGATCCTGGAGTAGCAGGCTTAAAGCAAATCTAGAAGATAGAATGGCTTGGAAGATGAATAATTTAAAACCTTATTTCTTTACTCTTTATCTTAAGCCCGTAAGGAAATTGTTTCAATTCATTCACTCACAGCAAATAAATAACGTAAAAATGAGGCTAACGCAATTTCTTTAATTGAAGGAAACCAAGATATAAGTTATTTAGTTACTATGTTCGTCCCTAACCTAAACCTATTGAAATGTTTGAAGCATTTTTATCTATTACCCTTTCTTTTTTTATTGCTTTTTTTACACTACCTGTAATTATTCGGATAGCACGTCAAAGAAGTTTATACGATGTGCCTGATGCAAGAAAAATCCATACTACACAAATAGCATCGCTTGGGGGATTTGCAATATTTGCAGGTTTTATTTTGGCTACGCTGCTATCTATGCCTTATCCTCATGCTATTGAATTCCAGTACTACATCGCAGCTTCTTTAATTATTTTTTTTCTTGGTTTAAATGATGATATTTTATCACTTTCTCCATATAAAAAATTTGCTGGTCAGTTATTGGCAGCTTTCCTGATTATTTATAAAGGTGGAATTAGTTTAAACGGAATGCATGGAATTTTAAATCTGCGGGAATTGCCTCCTTCAATTGATTTGATATTAACCTATTTTACAGTAATCCTTATAATTAATGCCTTTAATTTGATAGATGGGATTGATGGGTTAGCGGGATCGCTAGGATTAATGGCATCCTTAATATTGGGAATATATTTTTTTAAGGTTAACTTAATTCCTTATGGCATTTTATCCCTTTCACTTTCTGGAAGCCTCCTAGCTTTCTTGATTTTTAATTTTCACCCTGCACAAATATTTATGGGGGATTGTGGATCTTTGTTAGTTGGGTTGATCATATCTATTTTGGTCATTAAGTTTATTAATGTTGCTCCCGGTAATGAAGTATTACCATTTACCGCCTCACCTGCTATTGCGTTTAGCCTCTTATTAATTCCCCTTTTAGATACTTTTAGATTATTTAGTTTACGAATTTTATCAGGACACTCTCCATTTATTCCAGATAGAAATCACATTCATCATATTCTATTAAGAAAAGGCTTTTCTCATAGAAAAATAACATTGATGCTGGTATCAATAAACTTATTATTTATTTCCTTTGCCTGTGTAGCATCCAGCATGGGTAATAGCTGGATTATTTTTATTCAGGCAAGTTTATTTTTTATCGCAATTAGTTTGCTATGTCCCACTTATTTTAAAAGACATTCACCTGCCGATAAACCCATTAGAAGAGCGTCCGTGAAATCAATTCCCATTTCTGAAAGTATTGCTATATCAAGGGATTCGGTCCTGTTCCAGGAAAATTGATACGCTTTATTTATTATAAGGAAAACTATCTTTGCCAAACTTTTACAAGGAACCTTTAATTATTTATTATGAAGTTTCTAAACAGCTTAGTTCTCTTAGCATTTGTATTTTTTTTGTATTCCTGCACTTCAACTAAAAACATCAGCTATCTGCAAGATGATAAACCTGATAACGCCAAGGCTAATGACCTTATTAAAACCATGCGTTTGCAGGAATCGCAGTATAAGTTACAAGCTGCGGACCGTTTAATGTTAAACATTTTCAGCTTAACAGATGAGAAAATAAATTTTATAAAGAAGCCTGACATGGAAGTGGTGCTTGACAATAAAGGTCAAATAGAGCTTCCGGTTATTGGGTTTGTAACCATTAGCGGACTAACAATACGAGAGGCGGAACAGAAACTTAAAACTGTAATGGCAGAATATCTTAAGAGCCCTAGTGTTAGCATTAAGTTGTTGAACTTTAATGTTACTATAATAGGCGAAGTGGGCCAGCAGGGTACATATTTGGCTACAGAGCCCAGGGTAAATATTCTGGAAGCAATTGGTAAGGCCGGGGGCTTAACAGAAAATGCGAATAGAGAAAATATACGTATTGTGCGTAATGAAAACAATACAGCAAAGATTTATAGGATGAATTTACTTGAAGATAATTCACTTCTTTCTCCTAATTTTTTTTTACAACCAAATGATATAATATTAGTTAGCCCTTTGAGGTCAACTACACAAAACCAACAAAGAACTGCTACTTTAGGCTTAATAATTTCAGTAATAGGCGTGGTGACTTCTGTTATATATGTAGTAACGAGGAATTAGTTGTACCTAACGAAATAAAATCTTAGTTTTCGTACCCAACTTTGTAAAAATTTATGGAAACATCTACAATTAATTCTCATAGGGTAGACCTGTCCAAATTTAATAATGATTGGTATTCACCTGGAGCTTCATCTTTCAAACGGAGCATTTGGTTTTTTGTAAATGCACTTTTCTTTATTAATCCACTAAATCCTTTAAGTAGTTTTAAAACCTGGCTGTTAAGAATTTTTGGTTCTAAAATAGGGGAGGCTGTTGTAATAAAACCAAATGTGAACATTAAATATCCGTGGAACTTAACTATTGGAGATCATTCATGGATCGGGGAAAAAGTTTGGATTGATAATTTAGCGCCTGTGTTCATAGGAAGTAATGTTGTAATTTCTCAGGGGGCTATGTTGTTAACCGGAAGTCATGATTATAAAAAGGAAGCATTTGACTTACAGGTAAAAGAAATTTACTTAGAGGATGGTGTCTGGATTGGAGCTAAAAGTATAGTTTGTCCAGGGGTAGTATGCGGCACTCATAGTGTATTATCGGTAGGGTCAGTGGCTACAAAAAATCTTGAGTCTTACTCTATTTATCAGGGGATACCAGCAGAAAAGAAAAGAGACCGGGTTTAATAAAATTAATTACTGCTGTAATCTCTCAATTAGTAAAGAAATTAACAATGGATTCAAATAACAATAAATTAAACGGGCATCTTCCTGAAGTGAAGAAAGCTAAATTATCATCAGTTCAACTGTTTGTCAAACAAGTTGTCAGCCACAAATATCTCTATTTTTCCTGTCTGTTTCTAAGCTTAGTAGTGGCTTTTTTGGTAAACAGATATACAAAACCAATTTACATGGTTGATGCCTCAGCCCTCATCAAAGAAACGGGGAATAGCAACACAAATCCCGGGGCACTGCTCACAGAATCTGCGCAAGTTGAGGCAGAGGAAACTGATAAAAGCCAGGAAATTGCATTACTCACTTCTTCCTCTTTTATCTATAGAGTTCTGAAATCACTGGATTTCAGAGTTTCGTATTATCGTCAGGGGAAAATCGGAATTGGAGAAATATATGACAATCTTCCCTTTAAAGTGAGCCTGAGAGACACCGCCTCGTTGTCAAAAATTGAGGGAAAGAGGTTTCAAATCTCTTTCCCAGATAAAGAGCATTTTTTTTTAAAGGAAATAGACAAAAAAAAACCTAACCAGTTAGGACGTGCTTTTCCTGTAGGAAAATCAGTATTGGTAAATAGCTGCCCTTTATTAATAAATATAACCCCCTCCTTCAATCTTAACAAGGATGTAAAAGAAGATTTCGAATTTGAAATTCATGATTTAAAAGACTTGGCCAATTCTTATAAAAGTAATTTGAGCATTTTCCAGGATGATCCTAAAAGTTCAGTATTTCAAGCCCAATTAATAACCCCTGTTCCAAATAAGGGAATTGAGTTTTTAAATACTTATGTAAAACAATATATTGACGAAAAGTACGAGGAGAAAAGTCGCTCAGCGTCTCAAGCACTTTCATTTATAAACGAGCAAATTAATTCTATCCGTAGCTCTTTGGGTAGCGCAGAGGCAAGCCTGGCTAGTTTTCAGGCAGCAAATACCTATTCAGATGCAGCTGGTATGGCAGGCAGAAACCTTGATGCAATTTCTCAACTGGAAAACGAGAGGGCTGGGCTTAGTGTAAACGAGCGGTATTACTCCTCAATTTTAAGGGATCTAAATTCAGAAAAAGGGATGGACCAGTTAGTTGCACCCTCTACTCTTGGTATCCAGGATGGTTTAACAGATGGCTTGGTAAAGCAGTTAACAGATCTACAGATAGAAAAGAATAGTTATGCTTCAGAGGGTGGAGGGAACAAAAATCCTCTTATCAAAGACCTCGATGGAAAAATTAATAATGTAAAAAATGCCCTCAGAGAAAACCTTAGAAATCTTTCTGAAAATAACCGAGTTAAATTGGGTCAGGTGAATGCCCGGTCTAACCAGTTTCAGGCAAATATGTACAGCATCCCAAAGGCAGAAAAACAATATACTGACATCAAGCGTTCCGCTGATTTTAATGAAGGCATTTATTTGTTTTTAATGCAAAAAAGAGTAGAGGCGGGTATTTTAAAAGCTTCGGCAACGATAGATAATAAAGTCATTGAGTCAGGAAAGCTTCAAAGCAGTGTGCCTTTGTCGCCTAAGAAAACCAATAATTATGCCTTGGCTATCCTCATTGGCTTTGCGCTTCCCTTTGGAATTTTAAGATTCAGAGAGGCGCTTAATAAAAAGGTAGCCGGTAAAGATGAAATTATGAATTACACCTCTATACCGGTGGTCGGAACTATTTATCGAAACATTGATGATTCTCCGTTTGTGGTTGATACAGGGTCAAGAACTGCAGTTTCAGAATCATTTCGCATGCTGCGTTCTAATTTAATTTACCTGGCTAAGGATCGCTCAAAGAAAATCTTTCTTGTTACTTCCACCGATAGTGGCGAGGGCAAATCATTTACATCCACCAATATTGCGTTCTCGTTTGCCTTAACCAAAAAACGAACGATATTAATTAATCTGGATCTCCGGGTTCCAAGCAAAGTTTATAAAGAGTTAGATCAGGGCGAGTTGGGCGTAAGCTCATACCTGGAAGGAATGTCATCCATAACAGACGTTATAATTACAACCAGTAATCCCCATCTACATTTTATTTCAACAGGCACTTTACCAATGAATCCTTCGGAGCTTTTAATGGAAAAAAGGCTGGAAGAGTTGTTGGTTTACTTAAGAGCTAACTACGACTATATTATTATTGACACGCCTCCTTTAGGTGTTGTGACAGACCCTTTCATTATTGCAAAATATTCCGATATTAATGTAATAGTTGTGCGGGAAAACTATTCTTTAAAAGAGCGATTATCTGAGTTGGAAGGTTTGTTTAAAGAAGGAAAAATTGATAATATGTGTATGGTTATTAATGATATAAGATTGGATAAAAAGGGGTATAATAATGCTTACTATTATCAAAATAAACCAAAGAAAAAGAGACTAGTTTCTCAAAATTGATGCTGCTGTCCGGGCTTCTGCACTATATTAAGAACTGACCATTAAATGAATCCCATTGCGTCAATAGTTTTCGTTACCTATAATAGAAAAGATCTGCTTTGCCAAGCAATCGATGCCGCAAAAGCACAGACAGTTTTTTGTGAAATTATTGTAATGGACGATGCTTCAAATGATGGTACGGATAATCTAATTCGGTTAGAATACCCGGATATTATTTACTGTAGATCAGAAAAAAATTTAGGTCCTTCATACCAACGAAATGAGGGAGCCAAAAAATCAAAATCAGATATTATTATTTTTCTAGACGATGATGCTGTATTACAATCCAACGACACTGTTGAAATTACAATAAGTGAATTTAACAGAGAAGATATAGGTGTTATTGCTATACCTTTTATAAATATTTTACAGGGTTCTAAAGTATCAGCATCTGCACCGGACAAAGGAAAAACTTACTTGTTGCACGCATTTGTTGCAGCAGCATTTGCAGCGAAAAGAGATATTTTTTTAGAATTAGGTGGTTTTCGTGAGGAATATTTTTATATGGGTGAGGAAGGAGATTTTTGTATTAGATTATTACAAGCAGGTTATTACGTTAAGTGTGGCAGTTGTACACCGGTTTATCATTATCAACCCCCTAAACGTGTATCTTTTAGAGCGGATTATTATGGAAGAAGAAATGATATTTTGTTTATATATTTAAACGCCCCGCGAAAACTTGTGATGCCCTTTGTTCTTGCAACCTTTGTAAAGGGTATATTATTTGGAATTAAGGAGCGCAGGATAAAAAACATGATGAAAGGGGTGATGTCCGGGTTAAAATTAATTTTGAATAGTAGAATAAAAAATTTAGTTAACCCTGTTAGCCCTTTAGTATTTAGAAAGTATAGGCACTTTAAAAAAAACGAGCCATTAGAATTGGATTGGTAAATTCTGCTTAAAACTAATTGAAAACGCATTATTCTTTGCGTGCCACTCCACCTTTTAAGCTACACATAAAAGCGGAATTTGATTTGGTTTTAAACCATACTAAAAATTTGAGCATATTTTAAAAATTTACCATAAATAAATTTCGCATTCATGAACTGCATACATGTTTCTCCTACTTTACCATTTGACGTTAATGGTATCGGCTATTATGCCTATATGCTAGGAGAAAGCATAAGGAATAATTATTCAATTTCAAATTCGTATATTTCTATCCTTAAGCCTATTCTTCCAATTATTCCCATTGAAAAAAAACCAATCTATTTATCGGATGGCTCCGGGCTACTAAGTCAGGCTGTAAGAGTAGCATTATTAGATTTAGAGGGGCCTACCTGCTTGATTATTAATTTTGATATAGGGATTTATGATGATTCCCGTAACAAGTGGCTGTCGAAAACATTCCGACTTCCAGTATTTCTATTAAAAAGTCTAAGGGAAATTAAAACGATTGAAAATTTAAAAATAGTTATAATCTACCATGAGTATTCATTCACAATTCGCGAACGCAGAGAATATTTCTTAAGACCCTTACAAAAACTTCTATTTAAACGACTACTTAGGCTTTCCGATTTTTCCGTTTGTAGTAATCCAGTTGTGGGAGATTACCTTTCCCTTTTGAATAAAAATGCCAAGGTTTTGGTACATCCAGTATTTTCTAATATTGGGGAGCAACCAAAACTAGAGCCACTATTAAAAAAAGATGACCACTGGGTAATTTTTGGGTCATCAGACAACATAATCAAAGCTTTAACGAGTTTAGAAAAAGACATCTCGATTCTTCGCGACCAATATCAAGTAGGTACTTTATATGTAGTCGGAGGCTTAAGAAATATTCACATTGAAAATTTATGCGAAGGTTTAAAAAATTATATTTCTAGTATATTATATCTGCCGAATGTTCATAAAGATGAAGTGAGTAAAATCTTTAGTGTATGCAGGTTTTGTTATATGTTTTATTTTGGGGTTCTTAAGGCAGACTTTCCTTATTTATTATTTAAATCCTCTGTTTTCGCCGCAGCTTGCAGCCATGGGACTATACCGGTTCTCGGCCACACTAATCTAGAATCATTAGTTGATTTCAAAAATCATCCTGGAATAATCAGTAAAAATTACTTAGGAAAGTATAGTAGTTTCTCAAGTAAACAATTTGAGCAATATTCTTTATCATTATCTCAGTGGTACCTCGAAAACAGTAGCTTAGCAAGCTTGACAGGCAAGTTTTGGCAAATGATAAAATTAAGTTGCACTTAGGACTTTTTAATGACTTGCCAAAGGACAGTTGTTTTAGCTGTTACCTTGAAGCAGATATACCGTATTATTGTATAAGGCTTTTGGTCGGCGGATTGAATCGGTGTTTAATGCTGTAAGTATCGATTGCTACAAATGGAAATGAAAATGAGGATTGGTTTCTAAAGTGGATAAATATGATTTCTATAAATGCACAGATAATTTACGAAAGACTGATTAAGTATAATCTGTCGGTATATAAATGAATTAAAGAAACAGGCACCCAATTAACCTTAAGCCACAATGAAATTGGGAGGACATCCTCACTCAGTTAGTGATTCGGTAGTCATGAGAGGAAAACGACATTGGGAAGAAGTCACTTGTGATTGATACCCCAATAGCCTGGGTCATCAGAGGGCCATATTCTATTCAAGTAAGTTAAATAACTTTGGCATCCAACTATATGGAAAATGATCAATTTCATGTGCTAGGCTGTTTTGGAAAACCAGATAGTGGATATGATTTGACACGTTGATCAGCGTTTAAATAACTTGAAGAAAGGGCAGAAGCCTTAGTTAGGTCGCTGCAGGTATAAGAACTTAAAATCAGTGATCAGCCAATAGAATTGACTTAATAATAAGAGCTGTAAAATTAATAATAAGCGAAATGAAAGGTGATCTTCGAGTCCTATTTATATGTACTGGCTTAGGAATTATAAATCGGGGAATTGAAAGTTTTTTCCGGGAGGCTTTTGACGGGTTGAAAAAGTCAGAAGATGTTGAGATACGATTATTGAATCAAAGTAAAACTCCTGAGGAAAACGAGAAAAACATATGGTGCTTGTCAAGAGAAAGTAAAGTCACAGAGATCATAGGTAAATTAACCGGTCGTACACCATATGCCGTAGAACAATGGAGCTCATTTCCGGCAGTTATAAGAGAAATAAAATCTTTCAAACCTGATGTAGTTTTTTCTAGTGAGGCCAACCTGTTTTTTCTTCTCTATCGCTTTCGGAAAAGTATAGGAGTTCCTTTTAAATTGTTATTTTCTAATGGGGGCCCGATTGGGCCTCCGTTTAATCGAACAGATTTTGTGCATCAGGTTGCTCCTTATTATCAATCAATGTCTATAAAAGCTGGAGAGTCGGAGAACAAGCATATTATGGTTCCTTATGGAATAAATGTTCCTGACGGGGATTTTATTATTTCTCCAGAGGAGAAAAATGCATTGCGAACAAGCCTAGGTTTGCCCAAAAATCGATTGGTTGTGATTAGTGTGGGATGGATAAGTGCTGGTCATAAACGTATGGATTATACAATTAAGGAAGTAGCTTCTATCCCAATTGAACGCAGACCCTTTTTATTGCTCTTGGGAAATATAGATCAGGCAAGTGCAGAAATTTTTTCTTTCGCAAAACAATTTTTGCGCCCTGAAGATTATTTAATAAGTTCAGTTTCCTACCCGGAGGTTGCCAACTTTTATAAAGCTTCCGATATTTTTGTATTAAGCTCCCTTCTGGAGGGCTTCGGACGTGTTTATTTAGAAGCCTTAACATATAATTTACCTGTTATTGCTCATCAACATCCTGTTATGCAATATGTAATTGGTGAGGAGGGCATGTTGGATAATTTGGAAGTGAAGGGTAATTTAGCTGCAGCAATTGTCTCAATGAGTTTAAGAATTGACAATTCCAGAAATAGGAGAGAATATGTACGAAAGAAGTTTGATTGGAAGGTTTTGGCCCCTAATTATATTGAGATGTTTCAGAGGGTTGCTTATGCTAAGTCAAAATAAGAAAAATCAGACACAGGTGTGCCTATAAATTAAAGTAATATGAAGTTTTTTTGCTTATTGCCTCTTCGGGATGAGGCGGATATAGTTGCTCAATGTTTGGATCATCTTCTTCAATGGGCCGATAGAATATATGTGTTTGATACAGGAAGCGTAGATAATACATGGGAAATTGTGCAAGAGTACGCCTCCATACATGTACAAATAAGACCAATAACTAAAGAATCTGTTTATTTTTCCGAATCTAGGCTTAGGAGTTATTTATTTCACATTGCACGGCAAGAAATGAGAGATGGAGATTGGTTTTTAAGAGTTGATGCCGATGAGTTCCATCATATTAGCCCCAGGAAATTTGTTTTGGAAAGATTGAAAAGGGGGGAAACAATAGTATATCATCAGTATTATAATTTCGAAATAACTGAAAGTGAAGTCGCCGGCCTTTCATCAATTGAGAACATACTAGAAGAAAGGCAAAAAACAATTACAGAAAGGCGAAGGTATTACACAACTAGTCTTTATACAGAACCACGACTCTGTAGGTATCGATCGTCAATGAAATGGCCTGATACTATTAGCTTTCCTTTCAATGCTGGGTTTGTAGCCAAAGAGCGAATACCAATTCGGCATTATAGATTTAGAGATCCCCTTCAAATGGAGGTTAGCACCAAGTTAAGAGCCGCAATGTTAGCGGACAAGGATAATGATCTTAGTTGGACTGATCCTGAGAGTTTTCATTGGGCTATCAATGATTGGAGGAAGTTTGTAGTAAAAGACAATACGCCTGGTCTCAAGTTTTGGAGTCCGGGGATCGATTTGGAGGAGATAAAACAAGTTAACCACATAGCGCCTATTTATAAAAGATTAACTCAACGTCTGGTTCACTCTACGCTATTGCCATTACTCGATAAACGAAGGCCGTCTTTTCCTAACGATTCTTATCCGCAGCGAATAAGTTTGGAAAATGTTCAGAAGCATAAGATAATTATGTCCTTGCCCTCCGATCTAACCTTAGAAAAGTCTTACCAAAAGTAAAGGCTACTTAAGTCCCTATATGAATCAATGTAGTGTAATATCAATCCATCCCGGCAGGCAGCATAACCTTGAACAAGCGGCTCAGTTAGCTAAAAGGGTGAAGGATTTTAAACATGTTACAACACTATATTTCGAAGAGAAAACGGTATCCCGGTGGAGTAAGTTTTCTAAAAAAATCGGCAGGGCTTTAAAAAAGCGGTCTGGCATCTTAGATAAAAAATACGTTGACACAAAGCCAATATTTGAATTACGCCTCATTTTGCAAAGAGATATTTTACATAATATATCTCCTACTTATTATCGGCGACGAAACTACTTGTTTCAACAATGGGTAATTAATAAGTATGCCCCACCCAAAATATGTATTGGTTTCGATACATCTAGCTGGCTTTTATTTGAAAAGTGGAAGAACAAGTCATTTCTTATTCTGGATCTCTCCATAGCTGTTCCTCAGTATAAACTACATCTTGCAAAGGAGTACGGCCAGGACGAAGAATTTGTAAAACGTCAGACGCAAGATGATAATTCAGAAAAGTATAAAATATATGAAAAGGAGTTAGGTCTTGCTGATTTAATTCTATGCGGGTCAGATTTTGTTAGGCAGTCATGCTTATCAATAGGCATTGATCCGGCAAAGCTGATGTTGTTACCCTATGGAGCTGATCTTATAAAGTTTCATATTAAGAAGCAGTATAAATTGGATAATAAATTAGTTAAAATTGCTTTCGTAGGCGCCTTCGGTTACCGGAAAGGTGCTGATATTATTTTAAAGGCATGGCAATACGTTATTCAAAAATACCCCTTTGTTCAACTTCATATTTATGGAGGTGTGCAAATTGAAGTGCACCCGGAAATAAAAGGTGTTTTCCTTCATGGTTTTATAATGCAGGATCTATTAGTTGAAGAATTAAGCAATAGCGACATTTCCATACTTCCAACCTTTTTTGAAGGGAGTTCTTTGGCCGTTTATCAATCCATGGCCATGGGGCTTCCGGTTGTTACGACCGCTAATGCAGGAAGTATTATACAAGATCAAAAGAATGGCGTTATTATACCCTATGGGTCAGTACAATACTTAATAGAGGCTTTAGAGTTACTAATTACGAAACCTCTTTTAAGAAGAAAATTGGGTCTGCAGGCGCAGCAGGATATAATGAACTATAGTTGGGACGACTATGGAAATAAACTAAGGTTAATAATAGAAAAGGCCATTTCGTCTAATGTCGTAAAGATGCAGTAATGTATTAATTAATCGTGTTTGGTTTTTATCATGAGTGAATTATTTCTATATCTTTTCCTAGCTCTCTGTACTTTGTTATTATTGAAAGTAATTGCAAAACCAGAATTAATTTATGAGTACCCATACTTTATTGGGTTTATATTTTTTATTTTCATAGTACCACAGGCGTTTATAATTTATAACCAGCCACATTTGGTGCCGCTTACTGTTATGACGCCTTTATTCCTGGTTTGTGGGTTATGTGTGACCATGGCCATACTAGGATTCAGATTTGCTCCATCAGTGAGAATAAGCAGGCTCCTGGATGTTTCTTTAAATACCAAAAACCTTTTCAATATTGCCGTAGTGTACATGATGCTTGGGTATTTGTTTTTCTTTTTAATCAGGAGTCATCTTAGTGAAATGAAAACGGAAATGACTCAGTGGTCGGGCGTTCTTACTATTTATGCGCTTTTATTTAACTTCATCAACATAGCTTTTCCTTTATTTCTCTATCTCACGCTTAAAAAGTATAGCCACAGGGATCTTTTGTGCACCCTAATTTCTGCAATTCCTACACTATACATGATTGTTGCTGCCGGAAGAAGAGAATCTACGGCTTTATTTGTACTTACAATTGCTTTGAGCTTTTTCTACCGGTACCGAATAGCCCCCCCAAAGGTGCTGATAATTGGGGCAGTTGTATTCGCCACCCTAATTATTCCGGCAACGGGCGATTACCGTAGTGTAGCAGCCGAAAAAGGCCCTATTGAAGCAATTAAATCCCTTGATTTAAAGCAAAGTTTTATAAATTACTTTAAGACTGGTGGTGCCTTGTTGGAATTAGGCGTTGCTGCCCGTATTATTGACTCTTACTTATTTCACGGAGAGTACACCTATGGAGCAGGCTATTGGGATAATATGGTATTTCGTTATATACCGGGCCAGATTGTAGGAAAAGATTTTAAAAATTCTTTAATGATCAACAAAGGTTCAATTAAATATAAGAATGGATACAGGATGTATACGGGGCTAACATCTACGGGTGTAGGAGATAGTTTTGTCGAGTTTGGGTATTTTGGGTGTTTCTTTTTCTTTTTTCTTGGTGGCTTTTTTAGGGACCTATGGCGTTCTTCCCTTGAATCATCAGTTCCCTTAGTTCAAACTTTGTATATGGTTTCTATGGTTCAGGGACTACTGGCTGTCACTCATGCAACCATTAATTTTCTTCCTGGTATATTTTTTAGTTTTTTATGTTTAAAGCTTGTGG
Organism: Chitinophagaceae bacterium; assembly: GCA_043763635.1. GTDB lineage: Bacteria > Bacteroidota > Bacteroidia > Chitinophagales > Chitinophagaceae > Flavisolibacter. The sequence goes on along the minus strand of JAYULK010000057.1, from coordinate 26,453 downwards.
CAGTTTACGCCAAAGTTAAAGGGTAAGCGTACCGAATAACCAGCAAAGCTGCACGCAAACCTAATTTAAACTTACTTTTGAATGCCAATATCTACAAATATGAGAGTAGCTATCCTTTTTGATCGCTTCGGGCCATACCACATAGCACGCATTAAAGCGGCAGCCAAATGGATGACAGTTTTACCAATAGAAATATCAGGTGAAACAAGCGAGTATCAATGGGATAAAGTTGAAGATGACGTTATTCAAAATAGAATTACACTCTTTAAAAATGTGGAAAGCAAAAAGGTAGCAACCTCATTGCTGAAAAAAGCTTTGGAGCAAGCTTTTGCTGAACAAAAGCCAGATGCTGTAGCTGTTAATGGGTGGTCAGACCCATCGGCAGTAATAGCACTTTTTTGGTGTAAAAAAAATAACATTCCTTCAATAGTAATGTCGGAGAGTGCCCAAGGCGATGAAAATCGGGTTTGGTGGAAGGAGGTTTTAAAAAAAATAATTGTTCGCCAATTTGGTGGGGCACTCGTAGGCGGCATACGGCATAAAAATTATCTTATTGCCTTAGGTCTAAAGAAAGATCAAATATTTGCTGGATACGATGTAGTAGATAATAAGTATTTTGAAACAGCTGCAGACAATGCCGAAGGCCAGCGACACTTATGGCAGGAAAAGAAAAACTTACCAGCAAATTATTTCCTGGTAGTGAGCCGCTTCATCGAAAAGAAAAATTTATTTTTTGTAATAAAGGCTTATGGCCAGTACTATAATAAAACGGGCAATTCAGCATGGCACTTATTAATATTGGGGGATGGTCCGCTCAAGGGTCAGTTAACTATGTTAGTTAATGAATTAGGGCTCAACCACGTAGTGCATTTTGAAGGGTTTAAGCAATATAATGATTTGCCTATTTATTTTGGGTTGGCAAAGGCTTTTATTCATGCAAGCACAATTGAGCAGTGGGGGCTTGTTGTAAATGAGGCCATGGCTTCTGGCTTACCAGTTATTATTTCAGAACGATGCGGTTGTGTGCCTGAACTTGTCCACAATGGAAAAAATGGGTATGTAATTAACCCTTTAGATCAGGGTGCACTGACTAATATTTTACAAAAGATGTCAGGGAACAGCGTTACACTAGAAGAGATGGCAAAGGAAAGTAAGAAGATTGTCGCCAACTTTGATTCGGACAAGTTTGGATCTGGACTTTTGGAAGCAGTTAAATATGCAACTAACCATCCATTAAAAAACGCCGGGATAATAACTAGATTGGTGTTACAAAGCCTCATAAAAAGGTAGTTACATCATTGAACCCTTTAGAACTGTTACTAATCTCGTATCAGCTACTTTTTTTGAGCCTCATCTCAAGTACCATGGCATCAATTAAAAACCGAAACCAAAAACCCTGCAGAAGATGAAAGACGAGCCCTCTTCTTCCATCCAAAAACCCTAGTTTAATAAAATACCGGTAGAAGAAATATAAAAAACTGCGTAAAAAAAGTGGCGTTTTTTGAAACACATTGTTTTTTAACCATCTCCTTCGTTCAATAGGTGTCCCGAGAATGCGGGCATTAACATCTCCTTGCTGCGAAGTAGACATCAGTATTTCATTGGCTTCAAAGGCCGCCCACCGGGCGTGACCAGTGGTGAAGTTTTGAAGGGTATCAGTAACAGTATCAATAATGTCGATTCCTTTTTTTACAACATGGGTTTTCCCTTCCAGCACAAAATGCTGATCGTAAACTTTATCCTCACACCGGCCCCTATCACTACGGTATAAACGCAAATGGTAATTAGGATAATGTCCGCCAAATCTAATCCATTTCCCAAAGAACATAGTGCGCCGGCTAAACATGTATCCATCAATATTTTTTGAAGGATCAAATTGTTTATTAAGCCATTGAACCAACTCGGGTGTGAATTGTTCACCGGCATCTAAATGAAAAACCCATTGTGTTTTATGAGGATTATTTTCCTGGGCCCAGTTTCTTTGCTTTGAGTAATTTTCGAATTTATGTTGTTGATAAATTATACCATGATGATGAATTATATCTAAAGTTTGATCTGTAGAATATGAGTCTACGATGTATATCGGTGCATCAACCCCCGACAAGCTTTTCAGGCACAGTGGCAAATTTTTTTCCTCGTTGAAAGTAAGAATGATGATTGAAAATACCGCACTCATAAGTACAATTAAGGGCTTCCGATATTTGAATTCTAGTTCAATATTATGGTTTTAGGCGTTTGGCCACCTTGCAATAACCAACGATAGACTTCTGCCATTTGCTGGCCAATTTTTTCCCATGTAAACTTCTCAACTACTAGTTTGTATCCGTTCTCACCCATTTCTTTTCGATTTTCTGCATTTAATGAAAATAATTCCTGTAAACCCGTTTTAATGCCTTCTACGCTAGCCTTTATCTCAATGGCTGCCTGCCTTTCATATCCCTCCGGGATATTGCATGCTGGTGTACTTAACACGGGCAAACGGTAAGACCAGGCCTCTAAGATTGCCATGGGAAGACCTTCGCTGAAGGAAGGTAAAATAAAAGCATCTGCACTTGCAAAACTCTGGTTTTTTTCTCCTTCAAACTGTGGCCCCGGAAATATTATGTTCGATTGCTGATGTAATTGTTGTGTCTTAGCCTTTAAGGATTCCATATAGGGCTTTTCGCCCCATCCGGCTATCACTAAAAGCCAGTTTTTATTAACAGCTTTCAATAGTGCCCATGCTTCAATCAAATTTTCCAATCCTTTTTTTGGGTGTAACCTCCCTAAGTACAATAATACTTTTCTATCTTTTACAGAGCTATGCCATCCTGGCTTTTCCTGAATTTGGCCAGTTTGGGGTATTTCAACACCATTTGGAATAACACAAACAGAATTTGTTAGGCCAAAAGATCGAATGTCTTCATACTCCTTGTAGGTATGTGCATGAATGCAAGTGGCATTTGCTAAACATTTCCCTTCATATAAAAGCTTGACAATTTTTTTTTTCAATTTCGCATTCTTTAATGCCCAGGGCTCCAACATCCCATGGATGGTTACCATGTAGGGTTTCCCTTTTTTGTGCCAATGGTTAGTAACAATTGACGTGTACATCCAAATAACATGGAGATGGGCAAGCTCGCAGTTACTATTTACAACAGCATTTTTGAGCAAGGGTGAATAGCGGAAAGCATGAGGTCCTGTGGAAGGGAATACCTGCACTTCCATGGGATCCCACTTTGATAAATCTTTATTTGTATTTTCATCCCTCTGACCATATACTGTGATGTTACACCCTGAGCTTACCAAGGCCTTACCAAGCGCTAGCTCTACTTCGAATATACCTCCCGCACTTCTTGAAACAGAGGGTGTTATAAACGCTATATTCATTTTGATAAGGTTAAATTTAATGAGTTTAACTAGCCATGGTAAATACTAATTAATTGCTTTAATCTTTTACTAGAGTCTTCCCAACGCTCTTTACAAGCTTTTTCGATTTGTGGGATGATTTACTTATTGTCAGGAAAAAATGGAAACGAATCGATTCATAAACGCCTGATTTTTTCCACTGATTGTAGCGATGTAACACCGGCCCGGAAAGAGCTAATTTCCATTTTTCGGAGATCGTTTCATTATTATAAAGCTTTGTTCTACGAACTCCATTTTCTACAATTTTCGCATATAGTTGCTCATCGTTTTTTAACAAAACAGCAGCTTCAATAGCACTTTCGAGGGTATTCGCTAGCAAATAGTCTTCACCTGATGTGCCTACTTGTTTAAAAGCAGAATCGTTTCCTCCCACAAAGGGTATATGGGCGTGCCAGGCATTTACAAGTTTTGTCGCTGGTTTATTATTGTACTCTTTTTTGTCAAAACTGCGAATTCCAATTAGAATATCTACCTGACTCATGTCATGCCATGACCCTTCTTCCAGCGTTGTAAACTCCAGGTTATGCACTAAAAACTTTTCCTTCCAGGTTTGGATGCTCCCCGCCAAGTTGCCGTTCCAAATTTGACCTGAGTAAGCTACCCTTTTGACAAAATTTCTTATTGGATCCCGTTTAATGAGTTCTGGCTGTACCCAAAACGGAATGAAGCTACAATTATGGTTTAATTGATTTTGGTTATGCACGATATGATAATGGGCCCATTCCCTATGCGGAAAATCCGCCTGCACACAAACAATAAATTGTTTTGGCGATGCCTTTATTTTCATGAGATAATCTGAGTGAACAATATTAATGGCATCATTTCTTAAGCTATTGCTGCACATTACGGCCAGGGTTGTATTACGTCGTAAAATCAAATAGGCCCGAAGACACCATGCAATATCTCCTTTAGAGGAATGCAAAATCTTTGATCTTAAGTTTTCGATATCTATTTCCTTATACGCACTTAACTCAGAATCAGAACAGTCTATTAGAAAATTATATAAAGTAGAACTCATAAAGTAACTTACAAAATTAACTGTAATCATAATAAAGTTGATACCCCTTGCCTATTAGAGAAAAACTACTCATTCTTTAAAGCCAAACATTTTTAGGCGCCTCAAAATTAATTTAAGAAACTGTTTTGACCTGTGTTCCGGAAGAGCCATTCCTAATTTCAACTTAAACCAAAATCTTTCGTATATCTTTCGTTTCTGCCACTTTTTATACCGCTGCAATATGGGGCCACCTAAAAGATTCTCCCAACACAAAGAAATTTCTTGTTCTGAATAAAGCGAAGCTTTCTTACAGCCTTCATTTACTATTCTATTATAAAATTGCGGATCGGACTTTAGTTTTAATATATGGGTCAAAACTTCATCAGGCGTAGTGGCTATCAGGTAATCTCCGCCTGGGGTACCTACCTGCTTATATGCTGAATCATTTCCTCCAACAAAGGGTATCCAGGCATGCCAGGCGTTGAATAATTTTGTTGGCGGTTTTGTATTGTACTCTTTTTTATCAAAGCTTCGGATCCCTACCAAAACGTCTACACTACTTAAGTCATGCCATGAGCCTGCGTTTATTGCTTCAAACCTTATGTTATGAGGTTCCAGAAGTCGTTTCCAGGTATCTGAAGTTCCTGCCATGTTGCCATTAGAAGGCTGTCCGGCATACGCAACAGTAAAGGGACTATTTTTATTTGTATCCCGTTTTATGAGGTTTGGCTGCACCCAGTGAGGAATATAAAAAGCCATTGAAGAAACCTGGTTTTTGTTTTGTACCAGGTGGTAATGAGCCCAAAGGCGCTTTGGATAATCTGCCCGTACACAAACAATAAAGTGGCTTGAGATGCCTTTAAGAATTAAGAGGGTATCAGAATGAATAATATTGATGCAGTTTTTTACCAATTGATTAGAACAAGTGATAGGAGTCTTATTTCTTTTCCTTAAAATAAGGTATGATTGTAAGCACCAGTTAAGATCTCCTCTTACAAAAGTGGATGAAGCATTTTCATTCTTTAAATTAATATATTCAGCCAAAGTAGAATCTGAGCAATCAATAACAAAATTAACTTTGACCAGTTCCATCCTTTAAACATTTAGAGCGTACAAGATTAAGTTTCGCAGGGTTAGTAATGTTGAAGTTGCGTGAAAGTATAATTTTTATATTTTATATAAAAGGCTTAGTTAAAATTTAATAGAATATCTCATTTATGTTGATATTCTATAAGTTTTGAAACGATGCCTGATAAATTGTAGGATAAAAAAACCTGCCATAGCTCCAAAGGTGTTATAAATAATATCATCTACGTCAAATATTCCCAGAGAAAACAAGAACTGTATAGCTTCCGCACAGAAACTAATTAAAAAAGCCGAAAGCATTATTGAAGTATAACTTTTAAGATGCCGAAAAATAAGCGGTGACAGAAGCCCCCAGGGCAACAGTAAGACTAGATTTCCTATTATGTTACGTACTAGCATTTTTAAATAAAACCCCTGAAAATTAAATTTTTTTGCCAGTTTTATCATATCTATAGTTCCTTGAAAAGGAACAAAGTGATCATCTGGATTTACATAATAAGTGCTTCGCTCTGTAGTTCCAACATTTACAAATAGTAGCCAGCAAACAATAGTTAAGTAAGCAATTAAACAGAAGATTAAAAACGGTCTCAACAAGTTTTGTTTCCTCATACCAACTGATATCATTCAAAGCCATTCTATCACTGTTGCAACCTAAGACAACTTTTCTTTAACAGCAGGTCCGAGAATTTCCGCCAGTGCATATCTAAAATCAAAAAGGCGTTTTGACCTGATAAGTTTTTTATTTTCTTTAAATTCGGGCCAACTGGTAAGAAGTACAAGTTCATCCGTTTGTGCTACTAAGAGCTCAATAGAATCTGCATAGGTAATTGGCAAATTAAATTCTTGATGGAAAACTTCGTTTGCCATAGGGTCATAAGCAACAATGTTTTTAAAACCTTTTTCCAAAAGTTTTTCTATAATAAATTTACTGGGGCTGAGGCGCACATCGTCAGATCCGCTTTTAAATGATAATCCTAAAATTCCGATTTTATTGTCCTTTGGAACCTCCGACGCTATTTTCTCCGCAAGAAATTCCTTAATTTCTTCGTTTATTTGAAGATTACCTTCCAATATTTTGGGCATAAAGCCATGTTCTTGCGCAATGCTGCTTAAGGCTGCTGTGTCCTTTGGCAAACAATAACCTCCATAACCACAGCCGGGAAATACATAGCTTGCCATGGCAGCAGGATTACCAAACCAGCGTTTATCCTGGTGCAGGATTTTAAAAGCAGACGGGATGTCTATATCTCCAATATGTTCGGCTATCATAGCCATTTCATTGGAGAAGCTAATTAATGTAGAAAGGAGTGTGTTAGAAAGGTATTTTATAAATTCCGCGGAGTTGAAAGAAACATAATGCACCGGTGCATTGAATGGGAAATATATCTGATTTAATATTTTTTTCGATTGCTCCTCTTCTACACCAATTACAATGCGGTCGGGGTTCATAAAATCATCCCATGCATAACCTTCCCTTAGAAATTCCGGATTTGAAGCCAAGCCAATCGGCTTGCTGTACTTTTCGTTTAATTCCTTTACATAGGGTTTTACTTTTTTCGAAACTGTCGACGGGGGAACCGTCGACTTTGTAACAATAACCTTGAAACTTCCATCACTTATTTCAAATACGTTTTTTACAGCGTCTAATAAATAAGTTAAGTTTGCACTTCCATCAGCGTTGCCGGGGGTACCTACACAAATAATGATAACCTGGCTATTAGCAACAGCTTCGGCAAGGGGAGCATCTATAATAAAGTTCTTATTCAATTCTTCTAGTAAAACTTCATCAAGATGTGGCTCATAAAAAGGAACCTGGTAGTTTTTTATTTTATTTACACGTTCCTCGTTTACATCAATGCCATAAACCTTAAACCCTTTTTTGCTGAAACCTAGGGCAGTAGTTAAACCAACAAAGCCTAAACCTAATACTGTGATCATAGCCGTTTATAATTTACTATTATTAATAAAAAGAAATTCCATGTATCGTTTTATTCCTTCGTAAACCGGGACAGCAGGATCATAATTAAGAATCGATCTTGCCTTGGAAATATCGGGGCAACGCCTGTTTGGGTTATCAGTTAAGTAATCTTTATCGGCCGATTGATTAAATGTTATTTGCCCTTTATAACTAAATATTTCTTTTCCTTGCTGGTTAAATACTTCTGCGAACTCCCGTACCGATAACTCGGGTTTATCCATACCGATATTAAAAAAATCAAACTGCCCATGTAGCAAAACCTTTAAATATCCATTTATAGCATCCGAGATATAACAAAAAGTACGGGTCGGTGTGCCATCAGATAAAATTTCTAAATTTCGGTCTTCGACTATTGCCTTGGCAAAATCTGCAGGTAAGCGCTTGTCATTAATGTTCATTCCGGGGCCGTAGTTATTAAAAGGCCGGGCAACCCCAATTGGCATATTATATTTTTGAGCAAATAAATAACATAGCGTTTCTCCAAATCGTTTGGCCTCATCATAGCAGGCCCGGGGACCAACGCAGGCTACATTACCTCTATAATCTTCTTTTGTTGGAATAAATTCGGGAAATGGATCCCCGTAAATCTCGCTACTCGAAAAAAATAAAAATCCTTTAATGTCTTTTTCCGCATAAAAGTCCAGTAGATTCCGCAACCCGGTTATATTGGCATCTACAGTTTCAATTGGGTACATGCGGTAAAAAGTAGGTGATGCTATAGATGCCATGTGCACAATTATATCAGCATGCGCTGCACCTTCCACATCATTAATTGAATCTGTTATTACATTAAATTCATGCAGCTTTATCAGATCCGGATTTTCCTTTACCATGTTATCCAGCCAATCTTTAGTACCGGTCAAGAAGTTTTCAAGTGCTATAATTTTTTTTATTTGCAATTCCTCAGAAAAATAGGTGAAGAAGTGCATAAAGTAATATCCTAAAAATCCACCACAGCCAGTCATTAATACCGTTGTGTTTCTTAATTTATTTTTTTCTTCGTCTGAGAGTTTGTTAAAGATGGCCAGCATGTCCTGTTCAAGAATTCTATTGACCGTTCTTTTCTGTGTTGTTTCCATTGAGTAGTAATGTATTTAAGGTATTTAAGCCAAAACCGATTTGTTCTTTTGTAATTCAGGGAAAAATAAAGCTGTCTGTTCGCGGTATAACTGTTGAACAAGATTGTCCTCCGGAAGGTCCACATCATCAAATGTCAATACATGATCTCTTTCTAAATTTTTTCTAACAATGCATCCTTCCGCAAGACCAACAGGCAAAAGGTTTTGAAGGCGGGCTGTGGATGCATTTTCACATTGACCATAGGTGTCATAACCCCCTAATCCATCCAATTTCTGGCCTGCCTTTAATGCTGTTTTAGCAAGCGTAATCACTTCTACAACCGGAGCTCCGAGCGGCTCCATAATAATATCATTAAACAATACCATACGCGCTATTGAAATAGGTATTTCAAAATAAATAAGATGGTAAGGGGTATAAAAACTATATAATGGGCCTTCTCCTAATTTTCCATAGTTTAGGTAATGTTGGGTTTTAGGATCATCTGTTGTCGCAAATACAAAAACACCTGGTCCGGGCTTTGGCCCAACCACATAATCAACAACGCCTCCTGAGCGTTTAAGTTCTTCTATATCATACATGGAAGTCATGTCGTCAATATGGCCTCCATAATTATATCCTAACATTCCTCTTTTTGCCACACCCATACCTGTTGCGTTGGCTACACAGGTCTGTTCAATTGAAATTTTTGTACCGTCAGCAAACTGGGTAACCATTTCGGGAGTTAACTGCCATTTGGCTGCAAAGGAGGCCTGCGTGGTGGGATTTCTGTAAAAATCCTGCAACCCTTTGATGTTACCACAAATAAGCGGAGTTAACCCAAGCCCTTTTACAAAACGGTATAGGTTCATAATAACTCCGGGCTGGTCTCCATCACAACCGCTGAGCATTGCACCGGCTTTATCAGCATAAACCTTTAATATAGGCCCAATCAATGCATCTACTTCCGGGTTAAAAAGCAATACATTTTTTTTGTTTTGTAGTGCTTTAATTATAAGGTTAGCAGCATAATGAATTGTACCCGTACATTCTACTAATAAATCTAAACCGTTTACCTCGCATAAAAGTTCAGCATTTTCCGTAACTGCGAAACTCCCTGACGAAATACAACTTTGAAGGCTATTTAAATCATTGCAAGTTTGAGCTTTGGTTCCCGTATACTCATATGCCTCTAATGCCTTGTTAAGGGTGCGATTGGCAATAACTGCTACTTCCATTCCAGGAGTATATTTCATAATCTGATTCACCATTCCTTTTGCCATTTCTCCGGCGCCCCAGAGACCCACTCGTATTGGATTTCCTTCCTTCTGGCGTTTTGCTAAGTACTTGTCTACGATGATCATAAATGTATTTAATTAGGATTATTCATTTAATAAAACCTTGTTTAGTTAACGGGTTCTGTTGCATTAGAATACCGGATTTTCCATAAAATTTTGTCGCAAAAAATTTTTATTGACCTGCCTATCACTTTTTCTGAATACGCAATTTGCAATGCTTTATAAAAGGAATTTCGAGACTGTTTTCTCGTCAAGTGTGCTAACGCCTTGGGAATTACTTGGGCGTAGCCAGCTGCCTTTAAGCGTATTGCTTCATCTACAATTTCTTCAGAGCCTCGGATATCAATATCATATTTTCCATTCCTCAGCTCTTTAAAAAGAAAATATTCCTCCAGAAAATGTATATAATCAAACCAAATTCCTTTAGTGAGTTGCCCTGGATGATTCCTGGTAAAGCAGAGGCGCTCAGGAACAATAAAGCAGTCACCAATAGTGAGCAGGCGTACCCACATTTCCCAATCGGTTATCCATTTATAATCTTTAAATTCTCCCACAATCTTTATTGCTTCTTTTCGAAACATTACGCAGGTAGGTTCCCCCAGATAATTATAGTTTTTAATTGTTTCCAAAATAACTTTCTTGCCAGGCTGCTTATAATGAAAAGGAATATTATATAAATATGATTTACCCCCAAACTCTTCTTTAAAACAACCGACCAGGGAAACTTCCGGGTGCTGGTCAAGTACAGGTACAAACTTTTCTAAGATCTGGGGATGAAACTTATCATCGGAACAAATGAATTTAATGTACTCTCCCCGGGCCATCTCTAAACACTTGTTCCAATTACCGGTAAGACCAATATTCTGCGGGTTTTTATGATAAATGATACGGCTATCACCTAAATATTTCGTTACTACTTCATCCGTATTATCAGTGGAACTATTATCAACAATGATTAATTCAAAATCATTAAAAGTCTGGCTTAATACACTTTGAATTGCATCATCTAAAAGATGAGCGGAATTATAAGTGGGCAATACTACTGATATACGAAGTAATTGACGCATTTTTTAGATGGTTAAGCAGATTCCTTTACTTGTTAGGATACATCCTTTTGGAAATTTTTGGAAATTTGAGAAATATACGCTCCGCAAAAATCCTGACTAAGGTGCCAACGTACTTTTCTTCTCTTGCAAGCGATATTATTCTTCTAAAAATTTTATAGTTCCTTTTTTTATGTAAACTCCTAAGTGTGTCGGGAATTGTATTGTATATACGCCACCGACTGTGGTTTAAAAAATAATCAAACCCTGCGAGCTCTCTGTCCGTAAAACTAAAATTATAGGTTCCTTTTCTAATGTTTCCGAATAAAGAATATTCTTCAAAAAAGTGAGTATAGTTTAGCCACACGGATTTTGTCACTTGCCCTGGATGATTCCTGGTAAAGCAGAGGCGCTCAGGAACAATAAAGCAGTCACCAATAGTGAGCAGGCGTACCCACATTTCCCAATCAATGATCCATTTATAATCTTTAAATCCTCCCACAATCTTTATTGCTTCTTTTCGAAACATGACACAGGTAGGTTCCCCCAGGTAATTATAATTTTTAATTGTTTCCAAAATAACTTTCTTTCCAGGCTGCTTATAATGAAAAGGGATTTCCCAGACCATAGATTGTGCGCCAAACTCTTCTTTAAAACAACCGACCAGGGAAACATCCGGATGCTGGTCAAGTACAGGTACAAACTTTTCTAAGATCTGGGGATGAAACTTATCATCGGAACAAATGAATTTAATGTATTCTCCCCGGGCCATCTCTAAACACTTGTTCCAATTACCGGTAAGACCAATATTCTGCGGGTTTTTATGATAAACAATTCGGCTATCGTCCAAATATTTTTTTACTACTTCGTCTGTATTATCCGTAGAATGATCATCTATAATAATTAATTCAAAATCCTTAAAAGTCTGGCTTAATACACTTTGAATAGTTTCGTCTAAAAACGCTGCGCCATGATAAGCGGGTAGCAACACTGATACCTTTGGTTGCATGTTACCAACCATTTGTTTGCAATTTACGTACTGGAAGAGGCGTCCGGCGGCACTCCATAAAGACAGTTTTATTTTAAGGCCAGAGGTTTACTAAAATTCATAAGCAAGGTGGTTTATATCCTTTTGGGAAATATTTAGTGGTTGAATAGGCCATTGTATATTAAAAGCAGGATCATCCCAGCGAAAGCCCACTTCTGCACTGCTCGTATAGAATTCAGTGACGTGATAATAAACTTCAGTAGCGTCTTCCAGAGTAATATAACCATGAGCACACCCTTCAGGAATATACAGCATGCGATGGTTGGAAGCGGAAAGCTTTACACCCAGCCATTGTTTAAATGTTTGAGAGTCTTTCCTGAGATCTACAATGACATCAAAAATGGCACCACGTGTACAACGAACCAATTTAGATTCCTCAAAAGGAGGATTTTGCATATGTAAACCCCTCAAAGTTCCTTTCGTTTTATTGAAACTGCAATTTGCCTGCACCATGTTTGTATTAAGTCCGTGCTCTTCCATTTCTTTGCGGCAAAAAGACCGGGCAAAGAATCCTCTGTCATCCTCTATCTTTTTTATATCTAAAATAAAAGCTCCTTGTAAATTGGACGGGGTAAATATCATCTTGCCCTTTGTAAGTAAAAAATAAGTTTAAGGCCAAGCATTACTAAGCTTTTGCGCTAAAGTTTTTGCGGCTGTTTAAATTGGCTGGGTCTATAGCGAAATACCAGGGCGCTTTGCCACTTTGCCAAAGTTCTTCTAAAAGATTTTTATCGCGTAAGGTATCCATTGGCTGCCAAAATCCTGTATGACGGTATGCGGAAAGCTTACCTTCTTTGGCCAAAGCTTCAAGAGGCTCTCGCTCCCAGGTAGTATTCTCATCTTCAATGTAATCAATAACTTCTGGTTCAAGTACAAAAAAGCCTCCATTGATCCATGGCTGTTCTCCGCCATTTGGTTTCTCCTGAAAGTGATTAATTTTCGAATTTTCAGGAGTTAAGGTAAATGCCCCGAACCTGCCTGCCTGTTGCACAGCTGTGAGAGTGGCTAAGGTGCCTTGTAAGCGATGAAAATTAATAGATTCAACAACGTTAACATCACTGATTCCATCCCCATAAGTCATGCAAAATGTCTCATTGCCAATATATTCCTTCACATGTTTTAACCTGCCTCCGGTCATGGAGTTATGGCCTGTATGTACAAGGGTTACTTTCCACGGTTCAGCCTCACTATTATGCACTTCCATACTTCCTCTGCGGATGTCAAAGGTGATATCTGAATTGGTAAGCCCATAGTTTGAAAAATATTCTTTAATCAAATGACCTTTATAGCCACAACAAATAATAAATTCATTTATACCATAATAAGAATAAATTTTCATGATATGCCATAAAATTGGCTTACCGCCAATTTCAACCATGGGTTTCGGGCGAATCCCGCTTTCCTCACTAATGCGTGTGCCAAAGCCGCCTGCTAAGATTACTGCTTTCATATTGACGGGTATTAATTTTCTAAAGAGAACTTGCTATTAAAAATTATAAGTTTGAATGAAGTAATTAGCCTCATTTGTAAGCGGTAAAAGTAAAACTAATTAAATCTTTATGCAATAGCTTAAGACAGAACTTAAAGATTATTGCGATTTTTTACTAGAACTCTCTTCTCTTGTAAAAAAAATTTTCTTTTTTAATAATGTTGAAAGCCTTTCTGAAGGCGGTTCTACTACTAGCCTGCGTAAGCTTTGGTAGAAGCTTAATCATGATCTTATAAAACTGCCTGGCTCTTCTTTTCAGGACAGCATTCATTTTTTTTTCGGGATCCTTGAAATTATAATCAGGATTTTGTATAACAGCTTTACACAGCTCATACTCCTCAAAAGAATGAATGTAATTTTTGAATACTAATTCTGTTACCTGGCTGGTGTGCCGACGAATAAGCGATAAATATTCGGGTATGATATAGCAATCCCCAACCGTTAATTGTCTTAACCACATCTCCCAGTCTACAATCCAGGTATACCCGGGCTTAAAACCTCCCACCTTAAGATTTGATCTCCGGAACATCACAGTTGTAGGTTCGCCTAACCAATTGCGGTCGTTTAAAGTTTCAAAAATTATCTTTTGCCCATCTTGTAAATATTGAAAGGGTGCATCACGATCGCAAACCACGTCTCCAAACTCTCTTCTGTAACAACAAACTAATGATACCGTAGGGAATTGCTCCATTACAGAAACAAATTTTTCCAGGATCCTCGGATGGAATATATCGTCCGCACATAAAAATTTTATGTATTCACCATTTGCGTAATCCAGGCATTTGTTCCAGTTGCCAACCAAACCAAGGTTTGAAGTGTTACAGTAGTACATAATTCGGGGGTCTTGCAAGTACATCCTGACAACTTCAGTGGTATTATCAGTTGAATGATTGTCAACAATAATGAGCTCAAACGCATGAAAAGTCTGATCTAATACACTTTGGATTGCTTCATTAAGATAAGCTGCGCAATTATATGTTGGGATTAAGACAGATACTTTTGGCAAAGACATAAAATGATTACTGTATGTTTATATATTGAATGGCTTAAAAAATGCTGATCAGTTGCTGTATAAATAAAATCGGCAAGGGATGCAGATTGGGTAAAGATGTTTTTTACTGGCTTAGAAATTCGGGCAAATTAAGCGGTATCAAAATATAAATGCAAAGAAGTATTGTTTTTTAATTATTAAAGTAATGCCTCAATTAAAGATGAATCAAGAAATAGACATAATAACTAACGTATGCACTCATGTAAATCCTGAAAAGCCGACCCAAATTAGCAAGGATGTATATATAGATCCGAATCAAGTAATAAGAATTATTTCCGCTATTATTATTTTTTTGTTACTCATGCATCTGTTGATCCCGCTTCATTCGTTACTTTACCCAAGTAATGCCAGGTTTAATGAGCTTTTGGTAAGGTTTTTTCATTTAAATGTGGAAGGCAGTTTGCCAACAATTTTTTCAGCAGCACTATTGTTTTTTGCCTCAATATTATTATTTCTTGTGTATTTTTTTGTCAAAAGAAAGAAAAGAGCAAATGGCTGATATTGTGTTTGATTTTCGTTTTTTTATCATTTGATGAGGCATTTGCCATTCACGATCAAATGGTTTTTAGCATCAGAAAAAGGCTGACTAACGACTTAGGGGGGCTTTTGTATGAAGGTTGGGTTATTCCTTATTCAGCGCTGGTAGCATTTTTAAGTGTGTACTTTCTCAAATTTGTGCTGGCACTTCCCAAAAAAATACGTACATTTTTTATTATTGCTGGCATTATATATCTCTTAGGAGCACTGGGATTTGAATTTTTAGAGGGCTATGAAGAAAAACGAAATGGTCATAGTTTAGCTTTTTGGTGGCTAAATACGATTGAAGAATTTTTGGAAATAAGCGGTATAACTTTTTTCATTTATGCTCTTTTGAGGTATATGTCACCCCTTAATTTTCGCATTATCTCGCAATCAAGAAACTTGCTTTAATTAGAAAGCACTGGCACTAGATTCTTAATTTCGTCGATTTAGGTGTTTGCCCTTCCCGACAATATATTCTTTCGTTATCGTCCCTCGCTAAATGCTCAAATATTAGTCTATTCGATCATGCTGATGGCTTAAAAGGATATTCGTTCATTAATTGATTGGCCATGGTTCGTGGTCAAGACACAAGGAGATATTTTTTAAACTGAACAGGAACATAATGAGAAAACTCCTTTCGCAGAAAAAAAATCCAGGTAAAAGCTGCTAAAAGTAGCCCTACTAAGAAGGCAATTATTGAAAAGTTGAGCCAATTCAAATCTATACTCTTAAAAAGATAAGTTGCAACCATATATAGAATACCTCCTAGAGCACTTATACAGCTAGCGGGAAAAAAAATCGTCTTTAAATATTCAACAAGCCTGATATTCATAAATTTCATAGCAGTATAGGGAACATACCAGAGTCCTGTACAAGCCCCCGCTATTATAGTAGCCAACAAGATACCTGCTATTCCCATTAATTTACCAAGCCATAGCGTAAGTGCAATGTTAATTCCAGCCTCAATTAATGAAACCAAGCTAAATCCTTTTACTATTCCTGCACCCATTAGACAAACGGCACTCACTCTTATCAGCGTATGCTGTATCATCAGTGCCAAGGCAAGTAAGGCAACAAATTGACCAGCAAAAAACTCTTCTCCCACCCATAGCTTTAAAAACCAGAAGTTTAAAATCAAAATCAACCAAAAGGCAATTGTGAAACTGCATGCTGTTACTAACAATAGTTTTTGATGTACGTCCTTCAACTTGTTTTCCCCTTCTCGTGAGTTTATCTCAACTAAGGCTGGAAATGCATTGCCAGTTATTCTAAAGATCAACTCCCTGCCGAACTCAGGTGCTTTAGCTGTTAAAGAAAAAAGTGTGACCGCTGAGAGCGAAACAAGAGAACCAATGAAAAACCGATCAGTAAACATGACAATTTGATAGGCAATGCCATTTAGAAATAAAAAAAAGCCATAATGAAACATGCTCGTGAGCATAGGCTTATCAAAAAACCCTAATCTAATTTTCATATATGGGTAATACTTTTTGTTCAGAAAGATGATCGTCGAAATTCCGACTAAAGAACAAAAAATATTTGTATATACAAAGGACCAAAGGCCATGATTAAAATATAAAAACACAACAGGCAATATTGTATTTAAAAAGGTCACTACAAACCCTACTGAGTTGGATAGCATTTGTCGTTGGTGTGCATAATAAATTCCAAAAAATGCTTGTAAAGGGAACTGAATTCCTACAGAGATGCTGAGACTTAACGTAATGTATATGGCTACCTCACTGAGGTTGCCTTGAGTATGAAAGAAATCAGGCATAAAAAGGGAAAAAGAAACACCCGCCAAGATTACAAAAGCTCCAATTACAGAATAGGTAAAAAAGCAAGTGGACATAATCCGATTTACCATCATTTTTGATTCCTCATCGTCTCCTCTGTGCGCAGCAAGCTGCCTGGACATCGCATTGCCTAATCCAAAGTCTAACATATTAATATATCCTACTAGCTGGAAGATAACGGTTGATAACCCAAATTCTTCTTTATTTAAAAACTTAAGTATTAACGGGGTGAGAACAATCCCTAGCAACATATTTACAATCATAAATACCTGGGATGAGATCGATCCTAGGAAAGCAGCTTTTGCTCTAGACATTAAGGTAGTAATTAGGGTTAAAAAAACTTAATAGGATTAATAAGTATTGAATTTTTTTCTTTTGAGTATTTAAGTATGCAAGTATAAGAAACTACTAGGTAACAAAGTCCTTGCTAACTTATTTTGTCAACGTTTATTGCTCATGAATTTTGATATTGCCAAAAGTTTAGAGGCAATCCTTCTCGGTTTCTTCTTCCACAAGTGCTTTATGTATTTCTGCAAAACGCTCCTATGGTCATAATCCTCTGCCAAAAGGGAAAGAAACTTCTTATCTGCTGGTAAATGCAACAGCAAGCATTTTTTAAATGCATTGAAAGGCTTTTGAGGATGGCGTGTATTGATGCTCCAGTAACGGGTTATTACTCCCAAGTTTCCTGCATCGTATACAGGGTAACCTCTGCTCAACATTTCTTCTATGGCTATTGATGTTAGCATTTCATCTCCTTCATGAAATAAAGATCTATAATGTGCAAAATAATTTTTTTTGGTTTCATCAATCGTTTTATAGAGTTCATCGAAAAATGAAGGAGTGCCGGAAAGAAATTCACCTCCGGCCCATAAACCTATGGACGGGTTTCCGCTAATTTTTTGTTTGTCGTTTATTATTCTATCGATGCCAAATGCAGGTACCATTTGATCAGTTATATCATAGTATAAAGGCAGCTTTTGAGCAATAATGTTTAAAAGTGCTCTGTTCTTATTATTAATGCAGGTAATATCGCTATCTACGAGGCCAACATATTGATCTTTTAAAGTAGATAAATATTTGTAAGTCTCTATCTTATAATGCGCAGAATAAAACTTTATTTCCTCAGGAACCTCTAAGGTAAATTCTAGCTCCACTAGGTCAAGAGATTGGTCAATAATTGTCAGCTGTTTTAAAAACTCCTTGTCATTAGTAATGATAGAAAGTTGAATGTTTGCCAGCCTTAAAGAATGGTGAAGCTGAATAGCACATAATAAATAGGGGCGAACTTTTTTCTTCAGTCCTTCAATCTCTTCTATCGAATGATTCTTAGTCCCTTTATATATGTGAATTAGTGTAAATAGTTTCATTATATGCCTCAACCGCAGTTAATAATCAATTGATGTTACAGATTGAACCAGCAAAGATAGTACCTAGTTAATTTCAGTGCACCTCAATGTGATTGACTTATTTATGAATTAAACTTCAAATTATTAATATCAATAGAAAGGTGCCTCATTGGACAATTTATCAGCGAAGAAAATTATCCTCTGCCAAAGTATAATAAGCGAGTTTTTGAATTTAAAAATGGACTACTAAATCTAAGCACTCTTTAATTATATGTTACCTCTACGTGCAGTCTTTGCAGGTAGTAAAACGGTAAGAGGTAAGGATATTTCTGTAAGCTATGCTAGTAACAATCCTCAAGCATTATGGGTTAGTACCTATATTTTAAAAAAAAGGTACTCCCCATGAAGAACCTTAAAACTTTTTTTCTATTTTGAACCCGGATTTAGAGAATTCTAAATTTCTGAAAACCCAATTCCAATATCCTATGCAGATACGACTGTCGTACCATTGGTTAATCACCAGCCTATTTTTATTTTCTTCCATAATTGTCTTTGGACAAGTTAATTATCCCAAACTACAGAGGTTTACAAAACCATACCCTGGTATTACTGCCCCAGGCGACCCATTTTCCCCTTTGTTCAGCGGTGAGGTACAAATTGGTACCCCACAAGTTGCTGAGTGGACTCGTACGGCTGGCCCTAACGAATCTTTAGTCCTCACCGGCAGCAATTTTTCCGGATATAGTGGTTCAGAAGAGGGCAAGGATACCCGCTTTACAATATATGCCTTCGACGGAATAAACCGGGAGGCAATGATTCAAAAAATCGACAAAGACAAAGCTGTAATTACGCTCAACAAGAATTTGCCACGTTGGTCTATGTATCTTATATGGCCGGGGAATGAAGCCGGGTATGGAGCACCGATTGCTGTTAATAAAACAGACGGTTGGTGGCTAGGCCCTGACAAGGCGAGTAGAGGAGATACCATTTCTGTTTTTGGGCGCAATCTGTCGCAAAATAATGACACGATTTCATCGTACGTTTATATAAAGCCTGTTTCCAGCGCGGGTCAATGGGTTAAAGTTGTAAATGTCAATCCTTATAAAGTTGATTTTATTGTTCCAGCTAATTTGGCCAACGGCGATTATGAGGTATGGACGCATAATGGACATGGTGGTGAGTATGGTTGGAGCAGCCCATTGAAGCTGACTATTTACGAAAGACTGCAATGGTCAACTGCCGTTTTTAATGTGAAAAATTATGGCGCAAAGGGTGACGGCGTAAGCGATGATATTATTGCAATCAAAAACACACTTGTTGCTGCCAGAAATTCACCTGGAGCCATGGTTTATTTTCCGACAGGAACTTATATGGTATCAAGCAATCTTGAGGCGGCTAGTAACACTCGGTGGAAAGGAGATGGTAGAGATAAAAGTATAATCAAATGCAGGACTGATTACTCCTCAACTGCAAGCGGATTAGTGTTTGGTGGTGTCACAAATTTTGAAATGATGGACATGGGTTTTGATGGCAATAAAAGTTTTCGAGGATATCATGATAAGCCGATTATGCTCCGGGGTAGTACTTTTATTCGGATCAAAAATGTTCGCTTTTCTTTTCAGAATTATGGCATCATGGATTTACACCTTGCCAGGTATATTTTTATTGAAAACACAGAACATATAGGCATGGTTCTGTTTTTGGGAAACTGTTCGCAGCTTTTTATCAATAAAAATGATTTTCTTTTAACCAATGATACGGATCATATGATCCATTCATGGGCCGGGGAAGGCATTAGCCTTACTAATTCTACCTGTCGGGATTACAATAACTCTGATCCAAATAATGGTGCGGGATGGGGAAAAGGGAGATTTTTTGTAGGCCAGGGAGCCTGGGGCACCAACAGAATGACTTATTTAGGAAATAACGTAACTACTGATCTCACCCCTCGTCCGGCAACCGACCAAAATTCCGGCGAGCAGTTTATGTGGGAAGGAAACTTTGCCGAATGGGCGGGCTATAGTTCAGGAGCAACGGCTTCTACCGCCACTTTAAATGGCTACTTTAACTCTTATCAAAGCCCTAATGTGGCAGTTATTGTTAAAGGGAAAGGAATGGGACAGTCGCGAAGAATTATATTGAATAGCGGAAGCACTGTTACCTTAAATGAGCCATGGAATGTTATTCCCGATAATACAAGCTATATAATAGTCGGGAAGTTTGTTGACAGAATTGTTTGTTATAATAATTATCTTGATGGGAAAGCATATGGGGTAACAGCTGCGCATGGTATTGCAGCTACAGGTATTGAACCTTTTGGCGGTGCTTTCAATTTTATTGCTGATAAAAATATTCTCAACGAGTTGCGGCAGGGAATTATGAACTGGTCAACCCAACACAGTGTAGGCTTTGATCCTGCTTATTTTAGTCTTTATTCGAACAATAAAATGATCAACTGCCGCATTCCGATGGCAAATTATGCAGGAACCACATTAGATGCACCATCTATAATCGGCACAACATTCAGAAACAATATTGTGCAAAATGCGTTGGAAGCAGGTGTTTATAATCAAATGTTATCAAACAGTTTTCCAGTCCTTGATGCCGGCATTTACGAAGGCAATACTTTTTCAGGGGTTCCTTTAGGGTTTTACTCTATTCATACCGGTATGCAAAACCAGATGCTGTATCAGAATAATTTTCAAGGGACTGTTTCAGCAGTAACAGGATCGGCAAAAATGGGACTTAGGGAAAACAGTTACTCTGGATTTATTTCTAAGTATATTGGTACTCTGCCAGACGCAGTCATAGAAGCACCTTTTCACGTAATAGAATTAAATGCGCCTGTAAATGGCACATCCTTAAAGGTACCTTTCGAGCTATGGAACTCGGGCGTATCTACTCTTAAGTGGACTGCTAAAAGCTCTGTTTCCTGGATTAGCATTTCTGCAGGAATCGGGTCTATTGCTACTGAAAAAGAAAACTCGCTGATTGAACTAATAGTCAATCCTCAAGGCCTTACTGCCGGAACGCATAAAGGATACCTTACCGTCACTGCCGGTTCTCAAACTAAGGTTTATACAATCATATTGACAGTAGGCGTCTCAGACGGAGGGGCAGCTCCTATAGTCAGCCTTACTTCCCCATCGAATGGAAGTAATTTTACAGCACCTGCTACTATTACCCTTACCGCTAATGCTTCGGATGTTGATGGAACAATAAGCAAAGTAGAATTCTTCAATGGTTCAACCAAACTCGGAGAAGACCTTACCTCGCCTTATAGCTTTGTATGGAATGGTGTTGCAGAAGGTGCCTATAGTATTACTGCAAAAGCTACCGATAATGGTGGATTAAGTGCTACGTCGGCAAGCGCAAATATAGAGGTGAAAAGCAACATCAATTTAGCGCCATCTGTAAGCCTTAGCTCTCCATCTAATGGAAGTAATTTCACAGCACCTGCTACCATCACGCTTACAGCGGATGCTTCAGATGGGGACGGAACAATAGGCAAAGTAGAGTTCTTCAATGGTTCAACCAGGCTTGGAGAAGACCTTACCTCACCTTATAGCTTTGTTTGGAATGGTGTGGCAGAAGGAACCTATAATATTTCTGCAAAAGCTACCGATAATGGTGGATTAAGTACTACGTCAGCAAGTGCAAGTATAACAGGCATACCAGGAAGTATCGCCAACAGTGCTCCTGTAATTAACTTTACCTCACCTTCGAATGGAAGTACTTTTACAGCTCCTGCATCCATTACTCTTACAGCCAGTGCCTCTGACGGGGATGGCACGATCAGCAAGGTGGAGTTCTTCAATGGCAGTACAAAGCTTGGAGAAGACCTGACCGCTCCGTATAGTTTTGTATGGAATGGTGTGGCAGAGGGTACCTATAGCATTACTGCAAAAGCTACCGATAATGGCGGATTAAGTATTACCACGGAAGCCGTTAACATAGAAGTGAATGACAAAGTCACCAACACTGCTCCTGTAGTTAACCTTACTTCACCATCGAATGGAAGTAATTTTACAGCACTTGCTACCATCACGCTTACAGCGGATGCCTCAGATGTTGATGGATCAATAAGCAAAGTAGAGTTCTTCAATGGTTCAACCAAGCTTGGAGAAGACCTTACCTCACCTTATAGCTTTGTTTGGAATGGTGTGGCTTCGGGCAATTATTTTATTACTGCAAAAGCTACTGATAATGGTGGACTCAGCACAACTTCCCAAAATATCCATTTAAAAGTTAAAGGTAGTTCGAACCTTGCGCCTTCCGTAGTTCTTACTTCTCCTTCTAATGGAAGTAATTTCACGGCACCTGCTACCACCACGCTTACAGCGGATGCCTCAGATGTTGATGGCACAATAAGTAAAGTGGAATTCTTTAATGGAAGTACAAAGCTTGGAGAAGACCTTACCGCTCCTTATAGTTTTGTTTGGAATGGCGTAGCAGAAGGAAATTACAGCATTTCAGCTAAGGCCACTGATAACAGCGGATTAAGTTCGACGTCACGATTCATAGATATCGTTGTAACAAAAGATATCGCGAACCTTGCTCCTTCTGTAGTTCTGACTGCTCCTTCAAATGGAAGTAATTTCACAATACCTGCTACCATCACGCTTACAGCGGACGCCTCAGATGTTGATGGCACAATAAGTAAAGTGGAATTCTTTAATGGAAGTACAAAGCTTGGAGAAGACCTAACCGCTCCTTATAGCTTTGTGTGGAATGGCGTAGCTTCTGGCAATTATTTTATTACGGCAAAAGCCATCGACAATGGAGGCTTGACTGTTACTTCACAAACAACCACTGTCGAGGTGAATAGCCCTATTAACCTTGCGCCTACAGTAAACCTCACCTCGCCATCGAATGGAAGTAATTTTACAGCACCTGCTTCTATTACCCTTACAGCTACTGCATCGGATGCAGACGGAATAATAAGCAAAGTGGAGTTCTTTAGTGGAAGTACAAAGCTTGGAGAAGACCTTTCCTCACCTTATAGCTTTGTATGGAATGGTGTTGCAGAAGAAAATTACAGCATTACGGCAAAAGCTACTGACAACGGCGGGCTAAACACAACATCACAAACAGCAAATGTAGCGGTGAAAAGTCCTATTAACCTTGCGCCTTCAGTGAATCTTACTTCTCCTTCTAATGGAAGTAATTTCACAGCCCTTGCTGCCATTACGCTTGCAGCCAGTGCATCAGATGTTGATGGCACAATAAGCAAGGTTGAGTTCTTTAATGGAAGTACCAAAATGGGTGAAGATCTAACGGCTCCTTATAGCTTCGTGTGGAATAATGTTCCGGAAGGAAATTATAGCATTACAGCAAAAACTACCGATAATGGTGGCTTGAGCACGACTTCACAAAGTATAGAAATAACGGCCTCGAACGGTACTGCCAATCTCGCTCCATCGGTAAGCCTTACTTCTCCTTCTAACGGAAGTAATTTTACAGCACCTGCTTCTATTACTCTTACAGCCACTGCTTCGGATGGGGATGGCACTATAAGCAAAGTAGAGTTTTTTAATGGAAGTACAAAGCTTGGAGAAGACCTTTCCTCACCTTATAGCTTTGTATGGAATGGTGTTGCAGAAGGCACCTATAGCATTACTGCAAAAGCTACCGATAATGGCGGGTTGAGTGCAACGTCATATTCCATCTATGTAACGGTGGCTACAAGCATCGCCAACATGGCTCCTGTAATCAGCCTTACTTCTCCTTCAAATGGAAGTAATTTTACAGCCCCCGCTACTATTACGCTTACGGCTAATGCATCGGATGCAGATGGTACTATAAGCAAAGTAGAGTTTTTTAATGGTTCAACCAGGCTTGGAGAAGACCTTACAGCCCCTTATAGCTTTGTGTGGAATGGTGTTGCAGAAGGTACCTATAGCATTACTGCAAAAGCTACCGATAATGGTGGATTAAGTACAGCCTCAGCAAGCCCCACCATTACAGTTCAGCCGGCTGCCCCAACCGTTAGCCTGGTTTCACTTACGCGGGGAAATTTTACTGCCCCTGCCAATGTTATTTTTACAGCTGTTGCTTACGACTCAGATGGTTTGATTAATAAAGTGGAATTTTTTGCTGAAGGTGTAAAGATTGGGGAAGCTACAAGTGCTCCTTATACGTTTACCTGGAACAATGTGGCTCCAGGACTATACCGGATAACTGCTAAGGCCACAGATAACAGCGGATTAAATACTATTTCTGCACCTATGGATTTGGTGGTTTTTAAACCTAATGTTCCACCAACTGTAAAAATAACAGCGCCGGAAAACAAAAGTCATTTTGGTAATACTGCAACCATCAATATTAGTGCTAGTGCATCCGCCACCGAAGCAACCATTGTGAAAGTTGAATTCTTTAGTGGGAATATCAAGTTAGGTGAAGATATCACTAGTCCTTACAATTTTGACTGGACAAATGTACCTGTTGGAGCTTACACATTAATAGCAAAGGCCACTGATGATAACGGGCTAAGTGGTTTCTCAGATACAGTGATGACAATGGTAGGTGAAAATGAAAAGCTGTCAATTTACCCTAACCCTTATGCGTCTGTAACAACCATCCAATTTTCCCTTTCTAAAAAAGCTTTTGTAGAGCTGAAGGTTTACAATGCGCTGGGAAGCTTAATGGAAACTGTGCACCCGGGAATTGTCGAGGCGAATATGGTAAACCAGATTCGTTTCGATGGGACTCACTTAGCTGCAGGAACTTATTTTTGCCGACTATTTATTAATGACGGGGTTTCCTATTTTAAAAGTTCGTTGGAGGCTAAAATGTTGATAATAAGGTAAGATAGCCTGCTTTGGAGAATGCTGTTGCTGCTATTAACCTTGTAGTACATTAAAGCAGCAATGCGAGGCTTAATGGCTGGAGTAAAAGACAGTGCCTGAAGAATTACTTTAATAAGCAAATGTATTTTGTTAGATATATATTTACCAGATAAATGACCTCTCTAAATAAGGCCGATAAAGGAGCACAGTGGGATTGGGAAATAACACCTAAAAGTTCGTGGCTTGGGGCAAGTGTTAAGGAGCTATTTGCTTACAAAGACTTGCTTTTTCGTCTTGTGCGCAAAGAGTTTTTGGTTCGTTACCAGCAAACAGTAATCGGTCCGGTTTGGATACTAATTCAGCCCATATTAACAGTTCTCACTTATGTAGTCGTTTTCAATAAAGTAATTGGAATTTCCACGTCCGGAGTTCCTCCCATTTTGTTTTATTTAGCAGGTATTACTTTATGGAGTTTGTTTACTGATATATTCTCCGGAACGGCTGCAACATTTACCCACAACATTGCCGTATATAGTAAAGTTTATTTTCCCCGCATTATAACTCCTCTTTCCGTTTTAATGCTTCATTGCATTCGCTTTTGTATACAGTTGTGTTTGCTTTTTTTGTTGTTAATCTACTTTTATTTTAAAGGAGTAATTCAGATCCCACCAGCTAATTTTTTATTAGCGGTTCCGGTGGTGATCGTAACTGCAGGGATAGCGCTTGGTGCAGGACTGATTTTTTCAGTGATTACAGCCAAATATCGTGATCTATCAAATCTCCTGGGAATGATCATTAACCTTTTAATGTTTGTCAGTCCTGTTTTTTATTCCGTTGCTATTGTACCTGAAAAAATTTTATGGCTTGTTCAAATCAATCCTCTTACTTCACAATTTGAATTGTTTCGATTTGCTTTTTTAGGAAAAGGAGAATTTGAATTTTTTCAAATAGTTTATAGCTTTTTGTTTATGATCGTGCTGCTTTCGGCAGGCCTGCTGTTCTTCAATAAAAAAGGTGATGCGTTGATGGACGTAGTTTGATAATTGTATTATGTCGGAGAATATTATAGAATGTGAAAAAATTTCAAAGCTTTATCGCCTTGGAACACTAGGCTCGGGATCATTGCGCCAAGATTTGAGTTATTGGTGGAGCAATAGTGTCCTTAGAAAAAAAGATCAAAGGTTTTTTTATTCAGAAAGAGAAAATGAAAACAGCAATTTAAAGAATTATCTCTGGGCGCTGCAGGATATAAATTTTAATATAGAGGAAGGAGAAGTATTGGGGATTATAGGACGAAACGGTGCTGGTAAATCAACCTTATTGAAAATACTCTCACGCATCATTAAACCTACCGAGGGCAGTATTAGGGGAAGGGGAAAAATTAGTAGTATGCTTGAAGTAGGCACTGGTTTCCATAGTGAGCTTACAGGCCGGGAAAATATATATCTCAGCGGCTACATGCTGGGAATGAAGAAGGGTGACATCAAAACAAAATTTGATGAAATTATTGATTTTTCTGGCGTGGAACAGTTTATAGATACCCC